>NZ_SGUC01000016.1 GCF_005435165.1 Halorubrum sp. GN11_10-6_MGM
CGCGATGGGTGTAGACGGGGCGAGCGCGACGGGCACGGACGCGGCCGACGCCCTCGCGACGGGCGGGCGACTGGCGGTCGTCGACCGCGTCTGCTACGCGCTGTTCGCGCGCCACGCGAGCGACCGGCGGCACGACGCCGACCGGAAGCGGTACCGCGGGACCGCGCTCGGCACCGGCTTCGAGACGTACCTCGCGCGGGCGTACGCCTGCTCGTGGGTCGTCGCGGTCGCCGCCTTCTTTCCCGCGCTGGTCGTCGCGACCGGCGCCGCGCCCGCGGTCGCGGCCGCGGTCGAGGCGCGGTTCGGCGCGGCGCTGCTCTCCGCGGGGTCGACGGCGGTGCCCGCGCCGACGCCGGACTCGGTCGGCCCGCTGCGCACGGACCACGCCGCGCTGCTCGTCGCCCTCGGGGTCGCGCTCCTCGCGAAGCGCGCGACCGTGGCGGCCGCCGGACTCGGCCTCCGGTGGGTCGTGGCGACGCGCCGGACCGACATCGAGCGCACGCTCCCCGGGGCGGTGCGGTACCTCGAACTGCTCTCCTCCGGGAGCGACGAGCCGCGGGCGATGCTCCGGAAGGCGGCCGACGGCGACGCGTACGGCGCCACCGCCACCTCACTTCGGAAGGCCCTCAACGCGGCCCGGCTCGCGGGCAGCCTCGACGAGGGGCTCCGACGCGTGGCGCGGGACACGCCCTCGCGAGAGCTGCTCGCCCCGTTCCTGCTGAAGTTCCGGAAGCGCGCCGCGGCGGGCGACGAGGCGCTCTCCGAGTTCCTCGCCACTGAGCGCCGCATGCTCTCCCACCGGCAGGACCGCGCTCGGAAGCGCGCCCGCCGGTTCCTCGAACTGCTCACCGAGCTGTTCGTCGCCGTGCTGGTGTTGCCGGCGCTGCTCGTCATCGGGGCGACCGCGCTGTCGGTGGTGATCCCCGAGCTGCTCCCGCCGGTCGCGACGCCGGTCGGCGTGGTCCCGACGCGGGCGGTGGTGCTGTACGGCGCGGTGGCGTTCCTCGTCGCGTTCGGTCTCGCGGCCGCGGTCGCGGTCGGTACGCTCCGGCCGCCGAGCCAGCGGGCGAGCTACGAGACGCCGACGAGCCCGCGGGCGGTCCTCGCGACGGCCGGACGCAACCCCGCCAGCACGGCGGTCGTCGCCGCGGGGCCGGCGGTCGCGGTCGCTGGCTGGCTCGCGCTCGCGGGCTACACGCTCGTCAACGTCGTCCTCGTCGGGTACGCGGCCTTCGCGGTGCCGGTCGGGATCGTCGCGGCGCGGCGCACCCGGATCGACGACGCGAAGGACCGCGAGCTGGCCGACTTCGTCCACGCCGTCTCCGGGCACGTCGCGCAGGGGCGCCCGCTCGAAGCGGCGGTCGCGGCGGTCGCGCGCGACGTCGACCTCGGCGTGCTCAACGACGACGTGGCCGACCTCGCGTTCGCGCTGCGGTCAACGACGGCGCCCGAGAGCGCGGCCGCGGCGACCGGTTCGGAGACCGGCGGCGCCGAGGAACCGGCCGCGGGCGACGTCCGCGGGGCCGCGATCGAGCGGTTCGTCGACCGCGTCGACACGCCGCTGGCGACGCGGACGCTCGGACTCGTCACTGGCGCGCTCGACGCCGGGGGGGGACGCCGACGCCGTCTTCGAGACGCTCCGGATCGAGGTCGGGCGGCTGTACAGCGAGCAGCGCGCGCTCCGCTCGGCGATGCAGCCGTACATCGCGGTCGGGTGGGCCGCGGCGGTCCTCGTCGCCGGCGTCGTCGCGGTCGTGAACACGCAGGTCGTCGACGCCGCGCGCCTCGCGGAGATCGCGGCCGCCTCGGAGGCGGTGACGGAGCCGGAGGGCGTCTACCCCGAACTGGAGCGCTTCCGGCTGTACGTCGTCACGCAGGCGACGGTGCTGGCGTCGGGGTGGTTCGCCGGCACCGCCGCGCGGGGGCGGTACGCCGCGCTGCTCCACTCGGGCGCGCTCGTGGCGTGCTGTTACGTCGTGTTCACGGTCGGCGGGTTGGTGTGAGGTCGCGCCGGGGGCGGGTAAGCGGTGCGCCGGGGAATCGGTGCGCCGACGCGAGGCTTTTCAGCGCCGCTCGCGTATCCTCTGGCGTCATGGACGAGAAGACCGCCGACCTCCGCGACCTGTTCGTCGACGCCACCGGCTCGGAGACGGTCACCGAGGAGCAGGCCGCCGAGCGCGGCACGCTCGTCGACCGCGACGACGAGGCGGTCGGCGAGGCGCTCCGCGAGCTCGTCGCCGCGATGCGCGAGCGGTACGGCTTCTCGACGGACCTCGGCGACGAGGCGTACGTCCTCGTCGCCCGCGGCCGGTTCGAGGAGGCGGACGACGGGGCGGTCGCCGCGGCGCTCCGGGAGGCCGACGACCTCGATGTCGACGGGGAGATCGACGCCGAGACGGTTCGCAAGGCGCGACTCGACCTCCATCTCGTGCGGGAGTCGGACCGAGAGGTGGACGGAAACGCGTTCGCGTACGCCGACCTGAAGCGGCTCACCGCCTCCGGGAACTCGATCGTGGAGTGCGCCGAGGAGCTGGGCGCCCAGCCCGACGTCGTCGCCCGGTACGCCGCGGTGGCGCGCACCGACATCGCTTCGACCCGGGCGAACGACCGCTTCCGCGACGCGTTCCGCGACCTGCTCACCGACGCCGACATCGAGGGATCGCTCGCGAGCGACGCCCGCAAGGACGGGCTGAAAGAGGCGACCGAGGACATCGAGACGGACGTTTCTTTGTAAGTGACTTCTCGCGGATCGTCGGAGAACACCTCCAAAACCCCAGCCGCTCGGTGATGCGCAGTTACTGTTGCGACTAACACCTCCAAAGCCCCAGCCGCGAGGACTCGCACGACTCGCTGCGCTCCTCGGTCGCTCACTCCGTTCGCTCCCTGCGGTGCTTACGTCGTCGGGCTTCGTCCTCGCGACTGCCCCTTTGAGTCCCACCCCGCACCGCACAGCGACCGCACCTCACGCCTCCCCAGCCTCGTCGCTCACGCCCTGCGGGCGTTCGCGACTCCCTCGCGCGTGCTCCTCGCGGCCGCCTTCGGCGGCACGCTCGGTGGCACGCGCCACCGCACCGCCGTCGTTCATTTATAAACGATAACTCGGCCATTCCTCGCGTGACCCTCGTCCCGTTCAGCGACCTGGCCCGCGCGGCGTACTGCCCCCGACAGCTCTACTACGTGCGGCGCGACGACGAGCGAAGCGTGCCCCCGAAGGCCCGCGAACGCATCGACCTCGCCTTCCGGTACGACGAACTGGTCGACGCGCCGGACCGGGCGCTGCGGCAGCTTCCGCTCCACCGATCGCCCGCCGCGTACCGCCGAAACCTCGACTCGCTGCGCGAGCGCGACGAGTACGACCGGCTCGTCGACCCCGCGAGCGAGCGCGGGTTCCTCTCGGGGAAGGACTGTCACGGCACCGTTCACAAGGTGCTGGAACCGGGCGACGGGCCGACCGATTCCGACGGCTCCGAGTCGTCGCCGCCGCCCGTGCCGACGCTCGTCTCCTCGGGCGAGCCGCCCGAGAACGGCGTCTGGGAGCCGCAGGCGGTCCGCGCGGTCGGCCTCGCGAAGGCGCTCGCGTGGGAGCGCGAGCGGGAGGTCGACCGCACCTTGGTCGAGTACCCGGCGGCCGGCGTCGTCCGCGAGGTCCGGCTTACGCTCCGGAAGAAGGCCGCGTACCGCAGGGCGCTCCGCGCGGCGCGGTCGATCGACGGCCCGCCGCCGCGCGTCGACGACGATCGGTGTGACGCCTGCGACTACGCCGGCGAGTGCGGGACCCGGCGGCGGTCGCTGCGGTCGCTGCTGGGCTGAGGCGGCGGTCGCTTCGGGAAACGCCCGTCGCCGTTACGGCGAAAACGTTGTGCCGCACTCTGTACAGGTGAACCGGAACCGTCCCTCGTCGGTGAGTTCGGTGTCGTGGACGCGCTCGCCGTCGCACTCGCGGCACTCGACGATCGACTCGATCCGGTCCCAGTCGTGGCGCGCGCCCGGGGCGCCGATCGCCCACGCCACCACCTCCTCGTCGGCGTCCTCGGGGACGAACCCGGACTGAAACTCGCCGGGCGAAAAGCGGATCAGTTCGTCCGGGCCGACCTCGACGCGGTCGCGCTCGCGGCCGACCTCGAACGTCGCGGTTCCGTCGAGCACGTAGAAGATCTCCTCTTGGTCGCCGTGGGTGTGGAGGCCGCCCGAGAACGCGTCCCCGGGCGCGAGCTCGAAGTAGTTCATCGCGACGTGGTCCGCGCCGAGCGCGCGCGACCGGCTTCCGGAGGTCGTGGACGTCCATGGGGTTCGTGACGACGTCGACGTCGTCGATCGCGACTCGCTCCATGCGGGCCGATCGCAGGGGGATCTCCTAACGGTGTCGCCGACTCGCGCCGAGAGATCCTCGGCGATCCCCGGGGCCGCACCGAAGATCGGTCGGCCAAACCTGACGCGACCCGGCAGTTTATACGTGTGTACACTGTTCGCACGGGTACGAATGACGCGAGACGAACGCGTTCGTTCGGAGGATAGAGGAAGTCGCCTCACGGCGGCTGGCCGCGAAATTCTCCGGCGATAACGACTCCGGGGCACGACCGCCCCGCGGCGGCACCGACCCCACGACCACCGACGAGCCGACGGACTCCCTTTTGACCCGAACCACACTCACCGACCGCGACGAGGTACAGCTGTTAGACACGACGCTGCGCGACGGCGAACAGATGCCGGGAGTCTCCCTGACCCCCGGCGAGAAGGTCGACGTCGCCCGCGAGCTCGACGCCGCCGGCGTCCACCTGATCGAGGCCGGCTCGGCGTGCACCTCGGAAGGCGAGCGGGAGGCGATCCGGAGGGTCGCCGAGGAGGGGTTGGACGCGACGGTGACGAGCTTCGCCCGCGGCGTGAAACGCGACGTCGACCACGCGCTCGACTGCGGCGTCGACGGGGTGAACCTCGTCGTCCCCGCCTCGGACAAACACGTCGAGACGAAGGTGGGGTCGACCCGCGACGAGGTCGTCGAGACGACGGTCGAGCTCGTCGAGTACGCGAAGGACCACGGGCTGTGGGTGGAGGTGCTGGGCGAGGACGGCTCGCGCGCCGACCTCGACTACCTCGAACGGCTGCTCGGCGCCGGCCTCGACGCCGGCGCGGACCGGATCTGCTACTGCGACACAGTCGGGGCGGCCGACCCCGAGCGCACCGCGGACGTGGTCTCGCGGCTGGCGGAGCTCGGGCCGACGAGCCTCCACACCCACGACGACCTCGGGTTCGGGCTGGCGAACGTTCACGCGGGCCTGAAGGCGGGCGCCGACACCGTCCACGGCACCGTCCTCGGCGTCGGCGAGCGCGCGGGCAACGTCGCGCTCGAAGAGGTCGCGGTCGCGCTCGGCGAATCGTACGGCGTCGACACCGTCGAACTCGCGCGGCTCTACCGGCTCTGTCGAACCGTCTCGGAGGCGACCGGCGTCGCGCTCCCGCCGAACAAGGCCGTCTGCGGCGCCAACGCCTTCGCCCACGAGTCCGGCATCCACACCGACGGCACGCTGAAGGACGGGACGATGTACGAGCCGTACCCGCCGGAGACGGTCGGCCGCGAGCGACGGCTCGTCCTCGGCAAGCACGCTGGGCGCGCCGGCGTGAAGGCCGCACTCGCCGAACACGACGTCGCGGTCGACGACGACGAGCTCCGCGAGGTCGTCGCCCGCGTGAAGGAGCTGGGCGAGCGCGGCAAGCGCGTCACCGACGCCGACCTGCTCGCGATCGCCGACGACGTGCGGGGCCGCGAGCGCGAGCGCCACGTCGAACTCGTCGACCTCTCGGCGACCTCCGGCGGCAACCTCCCGACCGCCTCGGTCCGGCTCCGCGTCGGCGACGACGAGCGCGTCGCCTCCGGCACGGGCGCCGGGCCGGTCGACGCCGGGCTGGAGGCGGTGCGCGCGGCGCTCGCGGGCGACGAGGGCGAGTCCGGAGGGGAGGGGACGGCCGACGGCGACGGCGTCGCCTTCGACCTCGACTCCTACCACGTCGACGCGATCACGGGCGGAACCGACGCGGTCGTCACCGTCGAGGTCGACCTCTCGCGGGGCGACCGCTCCGTGAGCGTCTCGGCGTCGGACGCGGACATCACCCGGGCGAGCGTCGTCGGGATGGTCGACGGGCTCGACCGCCTGCTGGCGGCGGAGGCGGACGCCGCGGGGGCCGAGCCGGGCGCGGTCGCCGACGACTGAACGGAGCGACGGTCCGGCGTCGACGGCGGAGATTTATATCTGTTCCCACCGTACGTGGGAATATGCCGAAAGTGGACGCGAAGGGCCGCGTCGTACTCCCGCAGGCGATCCGGGATCGGCTCGACATCGCGCCGGGAACCGAAGTCGAGGTCCGAGAAGAGGACGGTGAGGTGGTGATACGACCCGAGGACGACCCGGACCGAATCGTCGAACGGTTGGAACGACTGGTCGAGGAAACCGCGTCGCGACCCGAAGCGACCGCGCCGCTCGGCGACGAGGGCGACCCCGATCCGATCGCACGGAGACACCGGGACGCGATTCGGCGAGGAGCAGAGACGGGAGGAGCCGCGGAGACCGCCGAGACGGAGCCGGAAGACGATTCGGCGGAGCGGGACGGGACGGATGAGTGACGCCGGCGGCCCGTACCTGTTCGACGTCGGCGTGATTGCGCTCGCGCACACCGACGCCCCCGTCCGAGACGCCGCGCTCTCGTACGTTCGCGACGCGATCGCCGGCGAGATCGACGCCGTCGTTCCGTATCCGGCCGTGTACGGGGCACACACCGTTCTGACGGCGTACTACGGCCGGTCCAACGCGGACGCCTCGCGGCTCCTCTCGAACTTCCTGGACGCGAAACGGATCCACTGGCACGACCGACTCCCGGAAGCGACGGTTCGCGGCGGCCTCGACAGAGCCGCCGACGCGAACGTCGGGGGCTGGGACGGTTACTACGCACAGGTCGCGATCGAAGAGGGAGCGGCGACCGTGTTGACGATCGACGACGACTTCGAACGGTTCGACGCGTTCGAAACCGAGGTGATCCTCTCCCGAGAGGAGTTCGAGACCCTGAACGAGTACCTCCGGGAGTGAGCGCGCCGGCGTCTGACGAGGTTTTTACCCGAGGGCGCCCGATCGCCGGGTGTGAGCGTCGTCGTCGCCATCAAACCGTCCGCGCGCAAGCGGAACGCGAAGGTGGGCCGGCTCGTCTTCGAGGACGGGACGCGGCACGCCTTCGAGAGCCGCGCGGCCGCCGAGCGGTGGGCCGACGACCTCTCGGCCGGCGACGGCCACGTCTGGGTCGCGAGCGCGCATCCCCGCGACGGCGACGACGCCGACTGTTACCTCGTCTCGCGGGCGACGAACGCGAAGCTGGAGGCGGCCTACGACAAGCGTCGGCGCCGTCTCAGGGGCGATCCGGCGCCGGAACAGGAGTCGCTCGGCGGCGAGCCCTGACCGGAGAGCCGCGTCCGCGGGGAGCGGGCTACTCGTTCGCCGGCCGGTCGCCGACGACGTCCCCTTCGAAGCCGGCGACCGCCTCCATCACGGCTTCGCGGTCGGCGTCGTCGACGTCGAAGGTCCTCAGCGCCTCGTCGAGGTGCGCCGCGACCGCATCGAACTCCGCGGGCGTGATAGCCAGGTCCTCGTGAGCGGTCGCCATCTCGTCGCCCTCGTATCGCATCGGGCCGTCGGTGACGGCGCTCAGGAACTTGGTCTGGTGCGAGCGCTGCTCGGCCATGTCGACGCCGTCGAAGTGGTGGCTCACCCGGTCGTCGTCGAGCACGCGGTCGTAGAACTCCTCGACGACCGCGCCGATGGCCGGTTCGCCGCCGAGGCGGTCGTACAGCGTCTCGTTCGACATACGTCGGTGACGACCGCCGGCCGTATCACTGTTCCCCTCGACGGACCGCAGCGCGGGGCGACGGCGGCGCAGCGGCGCGTTCGCTCGGGTCGCGATCGGTCAGGAACGCACGACCAGTCGAGACTCGCGACCGGCCCGAACTCACGGCGAGTCGTCCGCGCGCGGACCGTCGCCGGACGCGGCGTCGGGCTCCGGGCCGGAGCCGCGCGCGTCCATCATGTCGGCCGCCCGGCTCGCCCACCCGGAGTGGCGGAAGCCGACGGCGACGAGGAGCGCCATCCAGACGTACGCGGCGGAGACGCCGACGTACGCGCCCGTCGGGCCGAACCCGGCGGTGCGGCCGAGCAGCCACGACAGGCCCAGAAACAGCCCGAACATGCCCGAGACGCGCGCGACAAGGGGGATCCGCGTCTCGCTGGCGCCCTGTAGCGACCCGGAGAGCGCGGAGAAGCAGGCGAGGGCGGCGCCGGCGACCCCGTACACTCGCGCGAAGTTGACCGCGGACGCGACCGTCGCCGCGTCGTCGGTGAACACCGGCACGATCCGCGGCGCGGCGACGACGAGCCCGAGCCCGATCGCCCCGACGGTGATCACGCCGAGGCTCGCGACGGCCCACCCGTTGAACCGCGCGGCCTCAGGGTCGCCCTCGCCGAGCGCCTGCCCGACCAGCACCGACGCCGCGACGTTGTACCCGCGCGAGAGGGGGCCGGTCACCTGCTGGTAGACGCGGCGGCCGATCTGGAAGCCGGCGTTGACGGTCTCGCCGAACCCGAGCAGGAGGGCGTTGAACGGGAACTCCGCGATCTCGGAGCCGAACCCCTCCAAGACGCGGGGCGCGCTCACGACGAGGAGCTGTTTCGCGATCGTGAGGTCGCGCGGCCACGCGAAGCTCGCGTCGGTCCACGACCCCCAGATGGCGAGACAGAGCAGCCCGGCCGTCAGGACGTTCGCGCCCGCGGTCGCGAGGCCGACGCCGAGGACGTCCAGCCGCGGGAGGCCGAAGAGTCCGAGTCCGAGCACGACAGAGCCGACGATGTTGACGGAGTTGGCGGCGATGTTGACGTACATCGGGGTCCGCGTGTCGCCGGTCCCCTGAAGCGCGCGGGCGCCGACCAGGGCGACGTGGCGAGCGGGGGCGGTCGCGAACACGACCGCGAGGTACGTCGAGCCGAGGTCGACGACGGCGGGCGAGGTCTCCTCGCCGACGAGCCGACCGAACACGTCGATCGCGAACTCGCCGAAGAGGAATCCGAAGAGGACGAACGGGACCCCCGCGAGCGCGCCGAGCAGGATCGCCTGCGTCACCGCCTCGTCGCGGTTCCCCGCCGCGCCCGCGCCGGTGTCCTGCGAGGAGAGCGCGATCGCGCCGCCGCCGAGCCCGAGCCCGATCCGCAGCGGGAAGCGGGCGTACAGGTCCGCCAGCCCGATCGCGACGACCGCGGCCGGCGAGAACAGCGCGGTGACGAGGATGTCGGTCGTCCGCATCGCGGTGCGGAACGTCTGCTCGGCCATCACGGGCCACGCGAGCGAGAACACGCGCTTCCAGACGCGCCGCAGCCGCGGGAAGTCCATCTGATCGCGTTCGACGGCCCGCCGCGGTTTTTACGTGTCGGAGCCGGCCGAGCCGGCCGGTGCGTGCTGAAGCGTCACCGCGAACCGCGCGCCGCCGAGGCCCGACTCGCCGGCGTCGAGCGAGCCGCCGTACGCCTCGGCGAGCGTGGCGGCCAGTCGCAGCCCGCTGACGTTCCCACCGTTCGGGCCGTCGGTCCCGTCCTGAGCGCGGCCGTCGGCGAAGAACGAGCCGTCCCGGATCTCCGAGGGGAGGCCCGGACCGTCGTCCTCGACGACGAGGACGACCTCGTCGTCCCCGCCCGACACGTCGCCGTCGCCCTGAAACGCGGCGCCGGCTCCGCCGACCCGGAGCGTGACGCGGACGGCGACGTCCGGCCCGGCGTGTTCGACCGCGTTCTCGACGAGGTTGTGGACGATCGAGCGCACGCCGTCGTTGGCCGCGACGGGGGCCGTCTCCGGGAGGTCGGTCTCGACGGTCACGCCCTCCTCGTCGGCGACGCTCGACAGCACGTTCCGGGTCATCTCCGCGAGGTCGACGCGGCTGGTGTCCGCGTCGCCGAGGATCGCGTCCGCGACCGCGCTCGTCGCCTCGATGCGGTCGAGCCCCTCGTCGGCCTTCGCGGCCACGGTCGCGGCGTAGTCGGTGCCGGTGGTGCCGGTGGTGCCGTCGGTACCGGTGGCGTGGTCGTCGGCGTCGGCGAGCAGATCGGCGTAGCCGCGGATCGTCGAGAGGTCGTTGCGGAGGTCGTGACGCAGGAGGTGGTTCACGAACGAGACGGCCCGGACCGCGTCCCGCGCGCGGCGGGTCTCGGCGGCCTGCCGAACCGCGTAGTACCCGGCGATCGCGCCGCCGAGACTCCCGGCGCCGGCGGCGACGAGCATCGGGAACAGCGGCTCGACGAGCGGCCGCCCCTCGAAGACGCGGACGGCGAGCGTGGCGGCGAAGGCGGCGACGGCGAGGACGATTCCGGCGGCGGTCCACCGCGCCACCCGCCACTCCTCGGCCCGAGAGAGGTCGCGCGCGGCGATCCGACGCCCGGCGACGACCACCCCGACCGCGATCCCGCCGTCGAGCGCCAGCGCCAGCAGCGGCCCCGTGGAGGACCGATAGCGTCGATTTCGGTGCCGTGGTGAACGACCGCGGCGACGAGAATCCCGGCGCCGAGCGCGGAGACGGCGTGATGGCCGCGCAGCCTCGACATTACGGGCGGAACAGACGAAGCGAGTAAAATCGTTCCGGATTCGGTGAGCGACCGGCGACGGAGCGGCCGACGCGCGGTCGGCGACGCGGGAGCGACGTCGGGGCGTCTCGCGGTCGCGGATCCGGGTGCGGTCGGAGCCCGAGCGCGGACAGACCCCGATCGGCCGAACGTTGAAGCCCGCGAGCGACCCATCGGCGCCATGGACGTCTTCGTCTACGGGACGCTGACCGAGCCGGAGCGGGTCGCCGAGGTCGTCGACTCGTTCGTCTTCGTCGGGCCCGCGACGCTCGACGGACTCCAGTTATTGGAGGGACGGTACCCGACGCTCGCGCCGGGCGGCGAGACGGCCGGGCGGCTCCTGCGGACCGAAGCGGTCGACGCGCTCGACGCGTACGAGGACATCGACGGCGGCCTGTACGTCCGCGAGACCGTCCCGCTCGACGCGCCGGACGGGTACCCGGAGACCGCCGCGGTGTACGTCGGCGACCCCGACCGCCTCGACGCGGACGCGACGTGGCCCGGGACCGGGCCGTTCCCGGACCGGGTCAGGTCGGTCCTCGACGACCGCGACGTCCGGGTGCGGTTGACTCCCCGAGATCCCGTCTGACGGGCGGATGACGGCGCCGCTGTCGTGCGGTTTTACTTTCGCTCTGGTAGCCTCACCTTTTTATGTTCACGCCGCCTCCCTTCACTCGCACGTCACACGCGTGCATTCCCCCTTTACTCACCGCGAGCCGCCGGGCCGTCGATACGGAATCGCAACACCGACCGGCGCGGCCGCCGCCCGGGTCGCCGAGACCGACCGGAACCGATTACCGGCCGGCGCGGCGACGAGGTGGCATGCTCAGTCTTGCCGACATCCGCGAGGCGCGCGAGCGGGTCTCGGGCGTCGCCCGGCACACGCCCCTAGAGCGGTCGCGCTCGTTCTCGGAGATGAGCGGCGCCGACCTCCACCTCAAGCTGGAGAACTTCCAGCGCACCGGCGCGTTCAAGATCCGCGGCGCGATGAACCGGATCGAGACGCTCTCCGACGCCGAGCGCGAGGCGGGCGTCGTCACCGCGAGCGCCGGCAACCACGCGCAGGGCGTCGCGCTGGCGGCGAGCCGCGCGGGCGTCGACGCGACCGTCGTGATGCCGAAGTTCGCGCCCGTCTCGAAGGTGAAGGCCACCCGCGGGTACGGCGCGAGCGTCCGCTTGGAGGGCGTCGACTACGACGAGGCGCAGGCGTACGCCCACCGGCTAGAGCGCGAGGAGGGGCTGACCTACGTCCACGCGTTCGACGACCCGGTCGTGATGGCGGGGCAGGGGACGCTCGGTCTGGAGATCGTCGACGACTGCCCCGACCTCGACACCGTGGTCGTCCCGATCGGCGGCGGCGGCCTAATCTCCGGGGTCGCGGTCGCGATAAAGGAGCAGCTGCCGGACGCCCGCGTCGTCGGCGTTCAGGCCGAGGGCGCCGCCTCCGCGGCGAAGTCGCTGGAGGCGGGCGAGGTCGTCGAGATCGACGGCGTCGACACGATAGCCGACGGGATCGCGACGCGCGCGGTCGGCGAGGAGACCCTCGAAGTCATGGCGGAGTACGTCGACGAGGTCGTCACCGTCGACGACCGCGAGATCGCCTTGGCCCTCACGCTCCTCTTGGAGCGCGCGAAGACGCTCGTCGAGGGCGCGGGGGCGGTCGCGCTCGCCGCCGTCCTCTCCGAGGCGTTCGAGTACGACGACGGCGAGACGGTCGTCGCCGCGCTCTGCGGCGGTAACATCGACCTCAATCGCCTCGGCACCGTGGTCCGCCGCGGACTGGTCCAGATGGGTCGGTACCTCAAGATCACGATCGATCTGAAGGACCGGCCCGGCGAGCTGGAGCGCGTCTCCAGCATCGTCGCGCGCACCGGCGCGAACGTGTACGCGGTCCACCACGACCGCACCTCCCGCGACGTGGCCGTCAACGCAGCCGAACTCGAACTCGAATTGGAGACCGACGACGCCGAACACGCCGCCGACATCGTCGACGCGCTCGAAGCCGAGGGGTACGAGGTCGAGATCCTGTCGTGAGGCGGGGGCGACTACTTATAAATAGGACCGCAGTGGCGCGCGCCTCCGAGTAGCCGCCGAAGGCGGCCGCGAGGAGCACGCGCGCGGTCGCCGGCGCTATGCGCCGGCTGCCAGAGTGACCTTCGATCCCCCGCTGGAGTCGCGAGCGGTTGGGCGACCGAAGGGAGCCCAGAGGGAGCGACGAGGCTGGGGAGGCGTGAGGTGCTGTGCGGTCGCGGTCGAGCGGGACTCGAAGCGGCAGTCGCGGGGCGGTGTCCGTGTCGATCGGTCGCTTATAATCGATCACCACATCGTCCAGCCGAGCGACTGGGGCTTCGGCGGTGTGAGCCGCTGCCACGACTCACTCCGATGCGTTCGCGGCGTCGTTCGTCGGTTCCGAGGCCGAGACGCTTCCGCTCACGCTGGTCGATCCGCCGAGGAGGGAGTGCTCCGACTCGCCGCGCAGCGTCGTGATCGTCTCGCCGTCGTGTTTCACGATCAGGGTCCAGGGATCGTCGCCGGCGGGAACTCGCATCGTGCCGTTGTAGCGGACGACGCCCGAACACGACCGGGACGCGGTTCCGGCCTCCTCGGTCGGAACGTCGAGGGCGTAGGCGGACTCGTTCACCCGCTCGAACGTCGGGCCGCCGACGGCGTACGAGGGCCCCGGCAGGGAGACGTTCCGAGCGTACGTTATCTCCGTGTTGTCGGGACCGGCAGACACCGCGGTCGAACTGTTGGCCGCGAACCCGTCGGGACAGCGGACCTCGTCGGTGTCGAAGTGAAGCAGCGCCGGCGGATCGCTCGCTCCGCCGAGGAGGCCGCCCGGCCCTCCCGACGCGGGACCGGCGAGGGCGACGGCGCTACCGGTCAGAAACAACGCGAGCGCGGCGACGACGACCAGACCACGTCCGTTCATCACGGGTCGAACGACGGAGGCGCCGCGGATAGTCCCGCGTATAACGCAAAGAGGGGTTTGAGTCACCGAGCGCCTCACCGGTGCGGACGGAGCCGTCGGGGGTGAGCCGAACGCGACGGAACGGACGGACCGCGGCTCAGTCGTCCGCGGCCGCGGCGTCGACCTCGGGCTCGTACAGCTCGCCGGCGCGCTCGCGGTCGGAGAGGTACTCGTCGGCGTCGAGCGCGGCCTTCACGCCCATGCCGCTCGCGGTGGCCGCCTGCTGGTAGTGGAAGTCGACCACGTCGCCCGCGCCGAACAGGCCCTCCACGCCGGTTCGGGTCTGTCCGCCGCCGCGGCCGCCCTCGGTGATCAGGTAGCCGTCGTCGTCGGTCTCGATCCCGGTCCCTTCGAGGAAGTCCGTGTTCGGCGTGTGGCCGATGGCGTAGAAGACGGCGCCCACGTCGAACGCGTACTCGTCGACCTCGTCGGCGGTCGCCGGGTCGTCCAGCTTCTCGGTGGGGTGTCCGGCGGGGTGCTCCACCAGCGTCACGGACTCGATCCCGTCCTCGGGCGTGCCGTGGATCTCGGTGAGCTCGGTGTTCAACAGGAGCTCGATCTCCCCGTCGTCGACCTTGTCCATCACGCGCTCGATCCACACGTCCTCGGCGCGGAACTCCTCGCGGCGGTGGGCGATGTACACCGTGTCCGCGAACTTCGTCAGGAAGTTCGCCTCCTCCATCGCGGCGTCGCCGCCGCCGACGACGAGCATGTCCTCGTCGCGGAAGAACGCGCCGTCGCAGGTCGCACACGTCGAGAGCCCGTACCCCATCAGTTCGTCTTCACCGGGGACGCCGAGCGTCCGGGCGCTGGCGCCCGACGCGGCGATGACGGCGTCGGCGGTGTAGACGTCGCCGTCCGAAAGCGCGACGCGGAAGTGGCCCGCGGGCTCCTTCGAGACGTCCTCGATGACGCCGTTGCGCGACTCGGCGCCGAACTTCGTCGCCTGTTCTTTCATGTCGTTGATCAGGCTCGGCCCGGAGATCCCCTCGGGGAAGCCGGGGTAGTTCTCCACGTCGGTCGTCAGCGTGAGCTGACCGCCCGGCTCGTCGCCCTCGATGAGCAGCGGTTCGTTGTTGGACCGCGCGGCGTAGATCGCCGCGGAGAGGCCCGAGATACCGGTGCCGGCGATGATCAGTCGACGGTGTTCGACGATGTCGTCGGTCATGCCCGTCAGTTGGCCGGCGCGTCGTATGTACGTTGCGACCGTTGCGCGGTTCCCGCACGACCGTCTCTCGACGGACCGCGATCGGCTCAGTCCGTCGGGAACTCCGGCGGGAGCCCGGTCGGCTGAATGGGCGCGTCGTCGAGCGCCTCGAAGAACCGGCCGGCGACGAACGCCTCGACGACGTCCGCCAGCGACTCCGACTCGGAGACCTCGCTCAGGATGCCGAGCGGCACCTGCGCGCCGGCCATCGCGGCGTGGCCGCCGGCGGAGCCCACCGGGTCGAGCGCGTCGCGGAGCAGCTCGCCCGCGTCGACGTCGGCGCCGCGAGCGCGGGCGGAGCCGTAGATGACGCCGTCGACGTAGCCGTAGACGAACGTCACCGTCACGCCCTCTAAATCGAGGAGGCGCTCCGCCGCCTGCGCGAGCGCGTCGCGGTCGGCGATCTCGCCGACGCAGGAGGCCGCCACCGACCCGCGGACGTCGCGGTTCTCGATGGCGGCCGCGAGGACGCGCAGCGTCTCGGGGCTCACGCTCGGGCTCTCGACGCGTTCGAGCGTCGACTCGTCGGCGTGCGCGAGCAGCGCGGCCGCCGCCTCGAAGTCGTCGATGGCGGTCGCGCGCGTGAAGTCCTTCGTGTCGATCCGGATCCCGTACAGAAGCGCCGTCGCGAGGTCGCGCTCCGGCGCGATCCCGTACCGCGAGAGGTACTCCGCGATCAGCGTGCTCGTCGCCCCGACCGCCGGGCGGATGTCGACGAACGACCCCGCGACCGGCCCGCGCGGCGGGTGGTGGTCGACGACGACGTCGACCGGGTGGTCCTCGGGGAGGCTGTCGTTGATCCCCGCGCGGGAGTGGTCGACCAGGGCGACGCCCCCGTACGCGTCGAGGTCGACCTCGTCGAACGACCGGAGCCGGATGTCGAGGAGGTTCACCATCGCGCGGTTCTCCTGGTGGGCGATCTCGCCGCCGTAGCAGGCGTCGGCGTCGACGCCGATCGACGCCGCGATCCGGGCCAGCCCGAGCGCGCTCGCGATGGCGTCCGGGTCGGGGTTGTCGTGGGCGACGACCAGCAGCGGTCCCGGGAGCGATCTGAGCGTCGCGAGCAGCCGAGCCGGCTTCTCGCCGCCGTCGTCGGCGTCCGGGCGGGAGAACCTCGCGTCGGCGCCGCGACCCTCGTCGAGGCCGACCGCCTCGAAGACGCGGTCGGCGACCGCCTCAACGGGGTCGACGACGCGGTCGGCGACCCCCTCCACCGCCGCCCGCTGTTCGTCGGTCGGCGCCGCCCCGAGGTGGGCGACGATCATCGCCTCGGGGTACCGCTCTCGGGCCGCGCGCGCGGCGGCGACGTTGCGCGCGGCGTCGTCGCTCGCGATCAGCACGACCGCGGCGCTGTCGGGGTAGCTCCCGGGGTCGGTCGGGTCGGCCTCGACGGTCGCGACGTTGCGGTCCCGCAGCGTCGACACCCAGCCGGTGTCGTCGGTGATCGCGACGAGGTCGTCGCGCCCGCCGCGCTCGTTGCGAGCGTGTTCGACGAGCGCGCTCCCGACCGCGCTACAGCCGAGCAGCAGGCGCCGGGTCATACGGGCGCGACGGGACCGCGAGCCAAAACGCTGCCGTCGGCGCGGCGGGACGCCGGGACCGGACGCCCGTTCCGGGTCACTCCGCGTCCTCGCCGCCGCGGGACGCCCCGTCGCGAAGCGACCCGTTCACCGCGGCGGCGACGTCGACCGCCGCGCGGTTCTCGGCGACGTCGTGGACCCGGACGATGTCCGCGCCGCGGTCGGCGGCGAGGGCGGTGGCCGCGACCGTCGCGTGCTCCCGGTCGCCGGCGTCGCGGCCGACCGCGCCGTACAGCGACTTGTGGGAGTGGCCGACGAGGACCGGGCAGCCGAGCGCCGAGAGCTCCCCGCAGCGAGCGAGCAGCTCGAAGTCCTCCGCCGGCGACTTGCCGAATCCGAGCCCGGGGTCGACGATGACGCGGTCGCGGTCGATGCCGGCGGTGTCGGCCAGCGCGAGCCGCTCGCGCAAGGCGTCGACGACCTCGCCGACCACGTCGTCGTACTCGGGGTCGGCGTCCGGGTCGACCGGCGCGTCGAGGCTGTGCATCACGATCACCGGGCAGTCGGCGTCGGCGACGACCGACCGCATCTCGGGGTCCTCCAGCCCGGTCACGTCGTTGATGACGTCCGCGCCCGCGTCGAGCGCCGCCTCGGCGACCGCCGGCTTCCGCGTGTCGACGGAGACGAGGACGTCTCCGGCCTCGACCGCGGGCACCGACCGAATCGCCTCGATCGTCGGGACGACGCGTTCGATCTCCTCGTCGACGGGGACGGGCTCCGCGCCGGGGCGCGTCGACTCCCCGCCGACGTCGACGACGTCGACCCCGGCGTCGACCATCCGCTCGACGCCCGCGACAGCGTCGGCGAGGTCGGCGTGGCGCCCGCCGTCGTGGAACGAGTCCGGCGTGACGTTGAGCACGCCCATCACCGCGGTGCGGTCGGTCCACGGGAACTCGGGGGCGGACTCGTCGCCCGCTTCGGACGCCGGACTGGTCGCCGGCGAGTCGATCCCGGCCGCCGCGGCGAGGTCGGCGGCCACGCCCCCCAGTCCGCCGCCGTCGGCCGCGGCGAGCCGGTCGACGAGCGCGCGGAGTTCGGCGACGGTGCCGGCGACGGTGACGGGCACCTGCTCGCCGCCGGCCCCGCGGTCCTCGCCTGCGCCCAGTCCGCCGAGCGCCGCGTCGCCGCCGACCGCACGGGCCTCGCTCGCGACGCGCTCGGCGCGGTCGCCGCGCAGCCGGAGCGTGAGGACGCGGTGGTCGACGCCGTCGCGGTGCGCTTCGACGGTCCCCGGCGGAGCCCCGGCCGTGTCGAGCGCGTGGGCCGCGTCGTCGGCGCCGCGGACCGCCCGCTCGCGGACCGTTCGGGTCCGGGCCGCGCGGGCCTCGGCGACCGCGAACAGCGAGCCGACGAGCAGCACGCAGTCGTCGGGGGCGGCGCGGTCGACCGCGCCCGCGAGCGCGTCCGCCACGTCGCCGCCCGCCGTCACGCGGTCGACGCCCGCCGATCGCAGCGCGGCCGCGAGCACGTCGGGGTCCTCGGCGCGGTCGATGGCGGGCCGACAGGTGACCGCGGAGGCGGCGTCGGGCAGCGCCGCGGCGGTCTCCGCGTGGTCCTTGTCGTGCATCGCGGCGTACACGAGGTGGAGGTCGTCGTAGTCGTACTCGCCGAGCGTCGCCGCGAGCGTGCGCGCGGCCGCGGGGTTGTGCGCGCCGTCAAGCACCGTCAGCGGCGCCGTGTCGACCACCTCGAAGCGTCCCGGCCACGTCGCCCGCGCGAGCCCGTCGCGGACGGCGCGGTCGGGGAGCGCGTCGTCTGGCGCGGCCGCCGCTCCGGACGACGCGGCCGCCCCGTCCGGCAGCGCCGCCGCGGTCCGGTCCGCGAGCGCGACGGCGAGCGCCGCGTTCGCGGCCTGATGGCGGCCGACGAGGGGGATCCGGTAGGTTCCCTCGCGCTCGCCGGCGAGCGACACCTCGGCGTCGGTGGCGCTGACGCGGCCCTCGTAGGTCGCCGCGAGGGCGGGCAGATCGGACGAGTCCGGGTCGGACGCCCCCTCGTCGCCGGTCACCCGGGTCACCGGCGCGCCGGCCTCGCCCGCGACCTCGCGGACCACGTCGAGCGCCTCGCCCTCGCAGGCGGTGACGAACGGGGCGTCGGGGCGCGCGATCCGGGCCTTCGTGCGGGCGATTTCGCCGATCGTGTCGCCGAGGACCGCGGTGTGTTCCAGGGAGACGTTCGTGATCGCGGTCGCGACGGGGTCGACCGCGCTGGTCGCGTCGTACTCCCCGCCGAGCCCGACCTCCAGCACCGCGACGTCGACGTCGCGGCGCGCGAACTCGCGGACCGCCATCGCCGTCACGACCTCGAAGAACGTCAGCGGCTCCCCCTCGGCCGCGCGGTCGATCAGCCACGGCCGGACCTCGGCGACGAAGTCGGCGACCGCGGCCTCCGTCATCTCGCGGCCGTCGACGCGGACGCGCTCGGTGAGCGCGGAGAGGTGCGGCGAGGTGTACAGCCCGACCGACAGCCCCGCCTCCCGGAGGACCGACTCCGTCAGCCGCGCCGCGCTGCCCTTCCCGTTCGACCCGGCGATCTGGACGAACGGCACGTCCTCTTGGGGGTCCCCGAGGTGCGCCAAAAGCGCCTCGACCCGCTCCGTGCCGGGCTTGACCGAGAAGCGGCGGAGGTCGAAGAGGAACGCCGCCGCCTCGTGGTAGTGCATACGGCGTGGGTCGGGAGCGCATCGCTTAGGCGTAACGGACCGAGACGCGGCGGCCGCGAGAACGCGTCCGCCGCCGAAGAGCAACCCTTACGCGCGCGGCCCGCCGACCGGATCGCATGGACGAAACGACAGCCGAGGCGGGCGCGTCGGCCGCGTCGGCCGAGGCGTCGTCGGGCAGGGCGTCGTCGACCGCGAGCGACAGGGGTGGTCCCGCCGCCGACCCCGTCGTCGTCGGCGAAGGGGTCCGGAAGGCGTACGGCGACGTCGTCGCGCTCGACGGGGTCGACCTCGACGTCGCGGCCGGCGAGGTGTTCGGCCTCATCGGTCCCAACGGCGCCGGGAAGACGACGCTGGTGCGCGCGCTCACCGGGACGACCGCGGCCGAGGGCGACCTGCGCGTCTTCGGCGAGCGCCCCGACGAGGTCGACCCCGCCCGGGTCGGGCTGCTCCCGCAGTCGTTCGACCCGCCGGCGCGGCTCACGGCCCGCGAGCTGGTCGACTACTACGGCGGGCTCTACGACGAGGCCCGGGACACGACGGCCGTCCTCGACGACGTGGGGATGGCGGACGACGCCGACGCGTGGTACGAGACGCTCTCGGGCGGGCAGCAGCGCCGGACCTGCGTCGCGACCGCCGTCGTCAACGACCCCGACCTGCTGTTCCTCGACGAGCCGACGACCGGGATCGACCCCGCCGGGCGGCGGGCGATCCACCGCCTGATCGAGCGGCTCGCGGCCGGCGGCACGACCGTCTTCCTCACGAGCCACGCGATGGACGAGGTCGAGCGGCTCGCCGACCGGGTCGCGCTGCTGCGCGGCGGGAAGGTGGTCGCCGCCGGGGCGCCCGACCGGCTCGTGGCCGAGCACGGCGGCGACCCGCGGCTCGACGCAGCGACCGCGGAGCCGGCCGCCGAAGGCGTCGTCGAGTCGGTCGCGGTCGGCGTCCGCGACCGACTCGGGGACGACCCGACCGTCGAGGCGACCGAGGACGGGCTCCGGGTTCGCGGGGTGCGGCCCGAGGCCATCGGCGCCGCGGTCGACGCGCTCGACGAGGCCGGGGTCGCCTTCGACTCGCTCTCGTGGTCGGAGCCGTCGCTGGAGGACGTGTACCTCCGTCTCACCGGCGAGGAGTACACGCGGCGGGGCGGCGAGAGTGGGGCGGCGGCCGACGGGCGTGGCACGGCCGACGGGGGTCGCACGGCCGACGGGCGGGGGACGATCGACGGCGACGGGGGTGACCGATGACCCGCCTCGGCCGGATCCGGACGGAGGCCGTCGCGGCCACGCGCTCGTTCACCCGCCGCCGGACCGCGGTGTTTTTCACCTTCTTCTTCCCGGTAATCTTAGTCGTCATCTTTGGCGCGCTGGTGCGGACGCAGCCGACCGGGGGCGGCCTCTTCGCCGAGCCCGCGGGCTACTACATCCCGGGCTACCTCGCGGTCGTCGTCCTGTTCACGCCGCTGTCGCGTGTGGGCTCGGAGATCGCGCGCCACCGCGACGGCGGGCGGTTCGAGAAGCTGGCGACGACGCCCCTCTCCCGCGCCGAGTGGCTGCTCGCGCACACGCTCGTCAACGTCGGGATCATCGGCGCCGCGAGCCTGCTCATCCTCGGACTCGTGTTGGCGGTGACGGACGCGGCCCTGATCGTCTCGCCCGCGCTCGCCGTCCTCCCCGTCTTCGTCGCGGTCGCGGTCGCGCTGTTCTGCGGGCTCGGCGCCGTCCTCGGCGCGCTCGCGGACTCGCAGGACGGCGTGATCGCCGCGAGCAACACGGTCGCGCTCCCCCTGTTGTTCCTCTCCGAGACGTTCGTCACCCCGGCGCTGTTGCCCGAGTGGTTCCGGCCCGCGGTCGCCGCCTCCCCGCTGACGTACTTCGCGCGGGGGACCCGCGCCATCACCTTCGAGGGCGGCGCGTGGGCCGGCGATCTGCTCGTGTTGACCGCGCTCGCGGTCGGCTTCCTCGCGGTCGGCGCGTACGCGGTTCCCCGGACCGAGTGACGGCGGGAACCGCGCACGCGCCGCTCCGGAACCGTTCATTTATGGTTACAGCCCGCGCATCCGTGAACTGAGAGGGTAAGCGTTGACCACCGTTCACTTCACCTGCCCGGACTGCGCGCAGACCATCGAGGTCAACGACGAGATGCGGGAGACGATACTCCGAACCGGCTGTCCGGTGTGTACCGCGGCCGCGGCGGAGGCGGACTTCGCCGTGACCTGCGAGTGAAAGGCGTCCGGCCCGGCCGGTAGGGGCGTGTTCACACACCGCGTCCGGTTGCTGAGGCTTTTTGCGTCGACCGCGACAACCGTTCGGCGATGACGCCCGAACTCGAAGAGATGGATCTGGGAACCGTGCCGCTCGGCGGAACCGGCCTGCGGACGAGCGAGCTCCAGCTCGGCACGTGGCGGTTCGGCCGCGTGACCGAGGCGGGGAACGTCGAGATCGACGAGGAGCGCGCCCACGAGCTGCTCGACGCCTACGAGACCGCCGGCGGCCGGTACATCGACACCGCCGACGTGTACGGCGGCGGCGACTGCGAGCGCTGGATCGGCGACTGGCTCGCCGAGCGCGACCGCGAGCGCTACACGGTCGCCTCGAAGGTGTACTGGCAGATCCGCGACGGCGACCCGAACAGCCGCGGGACGAACCGGAAGAACGTCCGCCACCGCGTCGACGCCCTCCTCGACCGGCTCGACACCGACTACGTCGACGTCCTCTACATCCACCGCTGGGACGACGAGACGCCCGCCCGCGAGCTGATGAAGACGCTGAACGGGCTCGTCGAGTCCGGCAAGGTCCACTACCTCGGCGCCTCCACGCTCCGCCCGAACGCCTGGAAGGTCGCCCGCGCCAACGAGATCGCCCGGAGCGAGGGGTGGGAGCCGTTCAAAGTTCTCCAGCCGCGGTACAACCTCGTCGACCGCGAGGTCGAGGGAGATTACTTGGAGTTCGCGCGTCAGCGCAACCTCGCCGTCTCCCCGTGGAGCCCGCTCGGCCAGGGCTTCTTGACGGGGAAGTACGACCGGGACGCCGACCTGCCCGACGACTCGAAGGCCGCCGAGTCGAGCCGCTTCCAGGAGGCGTACCTCACCGAGGAGAACTTCGACGTCCACGACGAGCTCGACGCCGTGGCCGACGAGGTCGGTACCTCCCCGGCCCAGACCGCGCTCGCGTGGCTCGCGCACCGCAACGGCGTCACCGCGCCCATCGTCGGCGCGCGGACCGTCGACCAGCTGCGCGAGAACCTCGCGGCCGCGACGATCGACCTCTCGGACGAGCAGGTCGAGCGGCTGACCGCGGCCAAGCCGGGTCCGTACGACGACTTATAAACGAGTCGGGAGCGACGCCTACCGCTCGGCGCAGTACTCGACGAAGTTCCGCAGGATCGTCAGCCCAGTCTCGCCGCTCTTCTCGGGGTGGAACTGCGTGCCGAACACGTTGCCGGCCTCGTTGGCGACGACCGCGGGGAAGTCGACGCCGTAGTCGGCGGTGGCGACGACCGCGTCCGGGTCGTCGGGCTCGGCGTAGTAGGAGTGGACGAAGTAGGCGTACTCGCCGTCGACGGACCCGCCCGCGGGGCCGTCTGCCTGCGAGGTCTCCGACCCCGCTCCGTCGATCCCCGCGACGAGCGGGTGATCGCGCACCACGTCGAGCTCGTTCCACCCCATGTGCGGCACCTTCCGGTCCACGTCGAACCGGACGTTGGTGCCGGGGATGAGGTCGAGACCGGTCACCTCGCCTTCCCCCTCGTGGTCCGCCTCCTCGCTCGTCGTGAGGAGCATCTGCATGCCGAGACAGATCCCGAAGAGTGGGCGACCGGCCTCGGCGTGGTCGGTCAGCGCCTCGCGCAGCGGGCCGGCGTTCTCCATCCCCTCGCGGAACGCGCCGACGCCCGGGAGGACGACCCCGTCGGCCGCGGCGAAGGCCTCGGGGTCGTCGGTGATCTCGACCGACGCGCCCGCGCGCTCTAACCCGCGGGTCGCGGACCGGAGGTTCCCGAGCCCGTAGTCGACGACGACGACGTCCGCCAGCGTCTCCGCGGGCGGTTCGAAAGTACTCATACGTTCCCTCCGAGGGGGACGGAAAAGTCGGTTTCCCTTGCGACAGTCGGCACGCGGGGCCGGAGCGGAGGACGGGCGGGAAGACGGGGGGAAACTGGAGACAAAAACGGAGAGGAAAACGGGGACGGAAAAACGGAGCCGAAGAACGGAGCGAAAGGGCGCTCAGCTCACTTCAGCGCCGCCTCGGCCATCCGCTGCGGGAAGCCGAGGAGGAGCGCCACGAGCCCCTGCGCCTCGTCGCCCTCGCGGAGCGCCGAGCGGATCCGCTGGGAGACGATCTCCACGGAGATGATCAACACGAGGATGACGAGGATCGTCGCCATCATGTTCGTGAACCGGAAGAGCCCCTGCTGGACCGAGAGCACGTTCCCGAGCCCGCCGCCCCCGATGATGCCGAGCGAGACGGCGATCCGGACGTTGATCTCGAAGATGTACAGCGTCCACGCGATGAACGGGGTCGTCACCTGCGAGAGCATCCCGAAGGTGATCAGCTGCGGCTTGTTCGCGCCGGTCGTCTCCATCGCCTCGATCGGGCCGTCCTCGATCTCTTCGAGCTCGTCCGTGAACAGGCGACCGAGGTTGCCGACGGTGTCGGTGGCGATCGCGAGCGTCGCGGTCACCGGCCCGATCCCGCCGAGCGGGATGTAGATGAGCCCCCACACGAGCGCCGGGATGGCGCGGATGGAGGACATGAGCCCGCGGAAGATGAAGTTGAACGGGAACGGCGTCACGCGGCCCGAGCCGAGCACGCCGAACAGCAGCGCGAGCGGGAACCCCATCACGGTGCCGGCGAACCCCATCGCGAGGGTGATCCCGGCCTCGCCGAGCAGCGGCGTCTCGCCGCCGAACCCGCCCCAGATCAGGTTGCGCTCGCTGATGAACGCCCAGTAGTCGAGGAACCCGGTCGGGTCGATGAAGGGGAACGCCGGCGTGAGGAACGGGAAGAAGTCGCGCAGCGCGTTGAGAAAGTTCGGGAGGTAGTTGGGGATGTTCGCCGCGAAGAAGCCGACGGAGGTGAGCGCGTAGTAGAACAGCCCGGCGAGGACGCCGAGCCCGGCGAGCAGCACCACCGCCCGGACCCGGCGCGCGAGGACGATCTCTTCGTACCGGTCGCGAACGCTGTCGCCGTAGCTCATTGGCCCATCCCTCCGCCGGTCGCTCGGGTCGTCGACGAGTCGTCGGACCCGCCGGACGGGTCGGGGCCGTCGTCCGCCTCGCCCTCGGGCGCGAACATGCCCTCGGTGTCGATGTCGCCGTAGATCTCGTCTATCACGTCCATGTCGAACTCGTCGCGGTAGCCGTCGAACACCTTCTTGCCGTCGCGGAGCCCGATGAACCGCTCGCCGAACTTCCGGGCGAGGTTCACCTGATGGAGGCTGATGACGGCGGTCAGGTCGCGGTCGGCCGCCGCCGTCCGGAGGTAGCCCATCACCTGCTGCGAGGAGCCGGGGTCGAGGCTCGCGACCGGCTCGTCGGCCAGCAGGATCGTCGGATCCTGAACGAGCGCGCGTGCGATCCCGACGCGCTGCTGTTGGCCGCCGGACATCTGCTGGGCGTTCTGCTGGGCCTCGTTCAAGAGGCCGACCGTGTCGAGCGCGTCGAGCGCCTGGAGCTTGTCCTCCTCGCTCTGTCGCTGGAACAGCGAGTCCAGGAAGGAGTTACGGTTGAGCGAGCCGGTGAGCGCGTTCGAGTACGCGTTCATCTGCCCGATGATGTTGTGCTGTTGGAAGATCATCGCGATGTCGGGGCGGGGTTCGTCCACCGGCGTGTCGCCGATCCGGATCTCGCCGTCGGTCGGGGTTTCGAGTCCGTTCATACACCGGAGGAGCGTCGACTTTCCGGACCCGGAGACGCCGAGCACGATGACGAACTCTCCTTCCGGGACCTCGAAGGAGACGTCGTCGAGCGCGACGGTCTCGCCGAACCGCTTCGTTAGTCCATCGACTGTGATGCTGCTCATTAGGGCGAAATGGTGTTTTCGGGGGGTCTAGGAAAGGTCTTCGAACTCGAGGCCGAGCTGGTCGAGCACGTCCCGGATCATCTGGTAGTCGTCGAGCGATCCGTCCTGAACGCCGGTGAACCAGAGCGGCTCGCCGTCGTAGTCGTCACCGTGGCTGAGATCGTCTTCGCTGACGTTCAAGATTGCCTCTTCGAGCTCGCCTTTGACGGAGTTGTCCCAGTTGGACCGGGTCACGAGCGGCGCGCGCGGGATCGGCTCGGAGACCGCGAGGAGGTCGAGCTGGGTGCCGGACGACTCGATCTCGTCGCCCGCGCCCTCGTACTCCGCGGAGATGTCGACGAAGTCCTGCGACATCTCCTCGAACTGCTCCTGGGGCACGTACGGCGCCGAGGAGAACGCGCCGGTCGTCGCGGCCATCACGTCCTGCCGCTGGACCATCTGCTCGCGCGCGGTCGTGTGGTCCGAGTACTCGGCCTCGAAGTTGCCCGCGTCGCCGTCGGGCGCGTTGCCGATGTCGAGGCCGGCGCTCTGAAGCACCGTGAGCGGGACGAGCGTGCCGGACACGGAGAGGATGTCGCCCATGTAGATGAGCTCGCCCTGGAGGTCCGACAGCGACTCGATGCCGCTGTCCGGCGTCGTCGTGATCGTCGAGAAGTACTGCGCGGCGCCGTACGCGATCCGGATACCGACGATGTCGAGGATGTCCTCGCCCGCGATGACCGCGGACGGGGAGATGTCCGCGATCTCGCCCTGGTCGTTCCGGATGGCCTGGAGCGTCGCCGTGTAGCTCTCCGCGCGGCTCGGCTCGATCTCGACCTCGACCTCCGACTCGAGGTACTCGAACATCGGCTGGTACTGCTCCTCGATGGCGACGTCGGCCTCCGCCGGGTTCAGGACGAACTGCGCCGTCGGGACGGAGTCCGTCTCGCCCGCCGTGCCGCCGTCCGAACCGCTCCCGTCGCCCCCGTCGCCGCCGTCGCCCCCGCCGGAACACCCGGCGAGCGCGACCACACCGCCCGCGCCCGCTGTCTTGACAAACGTACGCCGGTCCGCCGACCACCTGTTATCGGACATACAGCCGGTTCTTTCGCTCGCACGACTAATCGTTTTCTATGTTTTCTATATAGATCGTGGACGACCGACGGGATCGAGCGCCGTCGACCGCCGGATCAGAACTCACCCAATCGCGACTGTCCGTCGCCGCCCTCCCCTCGGGTCCCGGCACCGCTCAGTTCGGCCGCACGGGCGATCGTCTCGAAGAAGCCGTCGCGCTGGCTCCGGTCGTACAGCGTCGCCGCCGGGTGGACGGACAGCAGCACGCGACGCGACGCGCCCGCGATCCGGGCGTCGACCACGTCGCCCGATTCGGACGTGATCGCGACCGACCGGTCGAGGAGGTGTTCGCTCGGCACCTTCCCGAGGGTCACGATCAGCTCCGGGTCGAGCCGTTCGATCTCCGTTTCGAGGTGGCCGCGGCAGTTCGCCAGCTCCTCGGTCGTCGGGTCGCGGTTGTCCGGCGGCCGGCACCGCACGCAGTTGGTGATCCGGACGTCCGCGCGGGCGAGGCCGGCGTCTCGCAGCGCCTCGTCGAGGACGTCGCCCGACCGCCCCACGAACGGTTCGCCCTCCTCGTCCTCGGTGGCGCCCGGGCCCTCGCCGACGAACAGCAGGTCCGCGTCCGTCGGGCCGACGCCGTCGACGATCCGGCTCCGCGACTCGACCAACGCCGGGCACCGCTCGCAGGACGGCACGCGGAGGTCCTCGTCGAGCGCGGCGCCGTCGCCGCCGTGTTCGCTCATACAGTCACGGGTCCGAGCGCCGTCGTCTAAGTCCCGTCGGTCGGTCCGGGGCGATCGCTCGCCCGACGCGTCCACCGGCTCGTGACGCTCACGCGCTTGCCGCCGCCTCGCGGTGCGCGCTCGCGGCGAGCGCCGCGATCCGGAGCGGCTCGCAGCGCCGAAATCCGTCGCGGGTGAGTCCCTCGACCGCCGCGGCGGCGTCCGCGGGCTCGACGCCGACCGCGCGAACGAACCGAGGGGAGCCGGAGTCCGGCGCGTCGTCGTCCGAGTCCGCCGAGCCGACCGGAACGCGAGGCGGCAGCGAGCGGTACGTCGCGAGGCGGTCGGCGAGCGCGTCGCCGTCGAACGCCTCCCGGAGGGGCCGGTTCGAGCCCGGGGCTGGACTCGTAGCTCACGGCGTAGACCGGGCGGTCGAGCGTTTCGGCGAGTCGGGGCAGATCGAGGAGGTTGAACCACGCCGGCGCGACGCCGGCGCAGGCGACGTGACGGACGTCCTCGCGGTCGAGCGCGCGCCAGCAGTCGACGACGGCGTCGGTCGCGTCCGTCCCGCCGACGGTACAGGCCGCGAACGCGAAGCCGTCGGGCGTCCCGTCGGCGCGGACGACGACGCCGGCCGCGTAGCTCTCGTCGCGGGCGTCGGAGAAGGCGATGCCGAGCGTGCGGCTCGGCGGGGTCACCTACGTCTCCTCGGACTTGATCTCCTGGAGCCGATCGAGAAGCTCGTCGTTCGAGGCGCCGGGCTCGTAGTCGACGGACCCCTGGTGAGTCTCTTGGGCAGCCCGAACGCCGTCGTCGTCGTCGAAGTCCGCGTCCAGGTCCTGGTTCTCCTGTTCGGACTCGTCGTAGCTGCCGAAGCCCATCTGTGCGTGACACTAGCAGGGGACGGCAGATAAATCCACGGCCGAGAGGACCGGCGCCAGCGAACGGAGCCGGCACCAGCGAACGGAGCCGGGCGCCGTCTTCCCGGCCGCGGCTGTACCCTTTTGTCGCTCCGCGAGCGAGTACGCGCATGGAGCCGATCACCGTCACCGCGGACGCGGAGGAGTTCACCTGCAACGCGTACCTCGTCGTCGGGGACGCGACGACGCTCGTCGACGCCGGAACGATGCCCGGCGTGGACGAGGTGGTCGCCGACGCGCTCGACGACGCGGGCGCCGACGGCCTCGACCGCGTCGTGATCACGCACCAGCACCACGACCACGTGGGCGAGCTCGACGCCGTCGTCGACCGGTTCGACCCGCGCGTGTTCGCGTACGCGGACCACCCGCGCCGCGACGTGGCGCTCGAAGACGGCGACGAGGTGCTGGTCGGCGACGAGCCCTGCGAGGTCGTCTACACGCCCGGCCACGCCGACGACCACGTCTCGCTCGTCGGCGCAGAGCGGCTCTACTCCGGCGACGTCGTCGTCTACAACGACGGCGCCTTCGACGACGGGTCGTTCGGCCGGACGGACATGGCCGGCCAGTCGCGCGAGCGCCTGATCGAGAGCCTCCACGACATCCTCGACCGCCTGCCCGACACCGCCGAGGCGATGTACCCCGGCCACGGCGACGTCTACCGTGCCGCAGACGGCCCGGACACCGTCCGCGAGGTGATCGAGCGCGCGACCGAGCGCGCCGAGCGCCGCGAGCCGAAGTACCCCGAGGAGTGACCGGAAACCGAGTTTAAAACGAACGCCGACGCCGACCGCCCACGTCGGCGCGTGCCGGCGAGCGGTCCCTCGGACCGCGAGCCGCCCGCGTGAGGGAGGCGGCGGTCCGGCGCGGCCCCGCCCGCGCCGGGCCGCCCGCCGAGGCTGGGGAGGCGCGAGGCACACGCGCGGCTGGCCGTCGAAGAGTGAGGTCCGTAAAAAGGGCCGAAGCGGCCCGAAATTGACCGGATTACGCGGCGCGGCGCTCGGTCGCCTTCGGGCGGAGCTTGGTGTAGCCGCACTTGCGGCAGCGCTCGGCCTCGGAGGCGTTGCGGGCGTTACAGCGCATACAGATCTGTCGGTCGAGCATGCGACGTTCGGCGGCGTCGAAACTGGCCATACGGCTACTGAGCGGGCGGTGCTGTAAAAGGTTGCGAGACGGCGCGACGATTGCGAGGAGAACGGCGAGTCGGCGCGAGCCGGCGTCGGACGAGTACCGGCGTCAGGCGCCCGCTTCCGTGAGGGCGGCCTCGATGTCCTCGCGCTGCGTGACGCCGACGAAGCGGTCGACGACGCCGTCGTCGTTCTCGACGATGAGCGTCGGGAGCGAGCGGACCTGGTACTGGTTCGCGACGTCCTGCTCCTCGTCGACGTCGACCTTCTGGAGCTCGAACGCGTCGCCGAGGTCCTCCTGAATCTCCTCCAGGATGGGGTCTTGGGTCTTACACGGGCCGCACCACTCGGCGTGGAAATCCAGCAGTCGGACGGTCATAGTCGGCGACAACTACCGCCGGGCCGCGCATAAGGGTTTCCCACTCGCGTACGCGCGCTACCAGTCCGACCCGGAGACGGCGCCGCGAGATCCGTCCCCGATCCGGAGACGGCACCGCAGAACACGTCCCCCGCGAATCCGACTGGAGCGGCGTCGACCTCGCTCACGCAGGCGATCGCGGCGCGAGCGACGAGCGAAACGTTTAGAACGCGGCGCCGTCCAGAACGGAGTATGAGTGGTTCCAACTCCGGCGGGCTGATGTCCAGTGCGGGACTGGTCCGCTACTTCGAGAACGAGGACCGGAACGCCATCGCGATCGACCCCAAGACGGTCCTCGCGTTCTGCGTCCTCTTCGGCGTGTTCGTCCAGATCCTCTCGCTGACGGTCGCGTAAGGCACAGTACACCGGTCGCGTTGTTCCCGTCGTCCGACGCCGCCGCGTAGCGCGCCCTTTTTCCACGCGCCCGCCCCATCGATCCGTATGAAAGCAGGCGTCATCGCCGTTCAGGGCGACGTGGCCGAACACGCCGCCGCCGTGCGCAACGCCGCGGCCGCCCACGACGAGACCGCCGAGGTCGTCGAAGTCCGGGAGGCGGGGATCGTCCCCGACTGCGACGTCCTCCTCATGCCGGGCGGAGAGTCGACGACCATCTCGCGGCTGATCCGCCGGGAGGGGATCGCGGCCGAGATCGAGGCACACGTCGCGAGCGGGAAGCCCGTCCTCGCGACCTGTGCCGGGCTCATCGTCTGTTCGACCGACGCGAAAGACGACCGGGTCGACCCGCTGGGGCTGGTCGACGTCTCCGTCGACCGCAACGCGTTCGGTCGGCAGAAGGACTCCTTCGAGGCGAAGGTCCCGGTGGCGGGACTCGACGAGCCGTTCCACGCCGTGTTCATCCGGGCGCCCGCCATCGACGAGGTCGGCGACGGCGTCGAGACGCTCGCGACCGTCGACGGTCGACCCGTCGCCGTGCGCGACGGCCCGGTCGTCGCCACCGCGTTCCATCCAGAACTCACCGACGACCCGCGGATCCACGACCTCGCCTTCTTCCCCGAGCGGGAGGTGGTCGCGTGAGCGAGCCGACCGCGAGCGACGATCCGGACCCCGGGCCCGACGAGGATCCGGACGTCCCGTCCGAGGCCGTCCTCGACGAGCTGTTCGCGACCATCGAGGCCCGGAAGGAAGAGCTGCCCGAGGGGTCGTACACCGCCTCGCTTTTCACCCACGAGAAGGGGGAAAACGCCGTCTTAGAGAAGATCGGCGAGGAGTCGACGGAGGCCATCCTCGCGGCGAAGGACGACGACCGCGAGGAGCTGACTGCGGAGAGCGCCGACCTCGTCTACCACCTGCTCGTGCTGTTCGCGATGAAGGACCTCGACGTCGACGACTTACGCGACGAGCTTCGAGACCGCTTTTAGCTCCCTACCGTTCCCGTTCGAGTTCGCGGTCGATGTCGTCCAGCTCCTCGGTCTCCAGCTCCTCGCCGATGCGGCGCTCGAACTCCGCCTCGCTGATCTGCCCCTCAACGTACTGCTGCCGGAGGCGGTCCTGACGGCTGCTGCCGGCGTCGACCGCGGTCGACGAGTCCGCGCCGATCGAATCGAGCGACGAGTCGAGCGAGGACGAGTCGTCGTCGCCGAGCAGCCACGAGCCGGTCTTGTACGCGACGTAGACGATCCCCGCCAGCACCGCGAGCGAGACGATCCCGGAGACGATCGCCCACGCGAGGCTCAGGAGCGCCGAGACCACGCTCACGACGATGCTGACCCCGATCAACACCGCGATCGCGATCGCCGCGTAGTAGAGGGCCTTCTTCCCGTCCATACCCCGAGGTCGGGCGGCGGGCCGCAAATACCTTCTCCCGCACGCGACCGCGGGCGGTCGGCCCGCCCCGCGGTCTTTTCTCCGTCGAACCGAACGTTCAGGGGAGACCTCGTGAGCGACACCGAACCGAACGGGTCAGACGCCGAGTGGACCTCGACTCGCAGAGCGGTGCTGCGGCGGAGCGGGTCGCTCACGGTCGGGGCGGCCGCCCTCGCCGGCTGCGTCGGTCGCGGAGCCGACGGCGACGCGGCGGCGATCGACGCGGGCGGCGGGCGCGACGGTCCACCCCTGATCGCGCACCGCGGCTTCGCGGCCGAGAACCCGGAGAACACGGTCGCAGCCGTCGAGGCGGCGGCCGCGGTCGTCGACCGGATCGAACTCGACGTGCGCCGCTGCGGGACGGGCGAACTCGTCGCCTTCCACGACGCGACGCTCGGCCGGGTGACGGAGGCCACCGGGCGCGTGGACGAGACGCCCTACGAGCGCCTCGCGGACCTCTCCGTCGGGGGATCGGGCGAACCGGTGCCGACGCTCGCCGACGCGCTCGACGCCGTCCCCTCCGGCGCGTGGGTCATGCTCGACCTGAAGGAACGGGGCGTGGCGGCGGACGCGGTCGCCGTCGGTCGGAGGGGTGACCACGGCCTCGCCGTCGCGAGCGACGACCCCGCGGTGATCGAGGCGGCGACCGCTGCGGACCCGGACGTGCCGACGATCTACGGCGTCCGCGAGTCGCCGCTCGCGCGGCCCCTCCGGCCGCTGATCCCGGGGGGCCGCGGCGAACCGCGACTTCCCGAGTGGGCGTACCCGCCGCAGGACGCCGCCGGGACGGTCGAAACGGCGACCGGGTTGGGGTGTGCGGCGGTGTCGCCGCGGTACGAGCTGTGTCTGCGGACCGACGTCGTCCGGCGGGCGCGTGAGGCCGGGTTACGCGTGCTGCCGTGGACGGTCGACTCGGGCCGCGAGTACGAGGCGGTGGCGGCGGTCGACGGCGTCGACGCGGTCGTCTCGGACGTCTCGCGCTGACGCCGAGGGACGTGACAACCGAACCGGATGTGTGCCGTGGGGGCGGCAGAAGCGTTATTCGTCCGGGTCTCGTCGCCCGAGAAAATGGATCGGGACGCCGACGGCCGCGCCGACGCGGGGGGGGGCCGACCGAGGGGGAGTCGGCTCGGAGGGAGCGAGCGACGGAGCGACCCCGACCCGGGTCGACCGCCGGACCGTCCTCGGCGCGCTCGCGGGCGCCGGGAGCGCCGCGGTCGCGGGCTGTTCGGGGTCGGAACCGGACGACGCCGCGACGACCGGTCTCGACGCGGACCGCCTCGACGAGCTCGCGGCGCGGTTCGCCCCGACGCTGTACTTCGACGCCGCGGAGCCGTGGTTCCCGACCGACCCGCGGCCGTACACCGTCGAGGAGGACGGCGAGACGGTCGTCGACGGGTTCGCGGCGTTCGACGGCTACCACGAGCGGTACGACGAGGCGGGCGAGCCGCCGAACCCCACCGTGTTCTACAACGGGATGCGGTACGAGGACTCCCCGCTCGCGGTCGTCCAGTTCTGGTTCTACTCCGCGTTCGACCAGTTCGCGACGAACTTCCACTGGCACGACTGGGAGGTGCTCCACGTGTTCGTCGACCTCGACACCGGCGATCCGCAGCTGTACGTCGCCAGCTCGCACTCGCGGAGCGTCCCGAACAACGAGTTCCTCGACCCCGACCCGAGCGTCGTCCCCCGAATCCTCCCCGAGCTCGGCTCGCACTCCAGCACGCTCTCGGTCAACGAGATCCCCGACGGCTTCCGGCGCGTCGGCGAGGAGGGTCTGCTCGCCGACATCACGAACACGACGATCGACACGGTCGAGGACCTCCTCGGTATCCCGATCGCGTACGGGCTCCCGCGCGACGAGGGGGCCCGACTCCCCTTCGTCGTCCCCGAGTACGAGGGCGAGCCGATCTACGAACATCCCGACCTCCCGTCCGTCACCGAGGAGTCGCTCGTCGACGGCGCCCTGACGATACGCTCGCTCGACGCCCTCCGGTCGCCGCCGACCGACCTCCCGCTCCGGGAGACCGGGATCGCCTACCGCCACCGCGAGCGCTCGGCCGACGACGGGACCGCCGACGGCGACGACGCCGCGCTCGCCGACGAGGTCGCCGACGCCGTCGTCGAGTACGACCTCGTCGAGAGCGCGGAGCTGGAGGAGATCGCGGCGTTCACCGGCCCGCAGCTCAGCTTCGAGTTCGCGGTCCCCGAGGCCGTCGAGGACGCCGTCGCGGGCCACATCACGACCACCGGCGTCCCGTGGGAGCAACCCCGCTACGAGAACCCCGCGCTCGACGTCACCGCCGGGAACCACCGCTCCGAGCTCGCCTCCCGGTACGACGCGATCGCCGACGACGAGTCGTTCGGCGCCGGCGCGGCCGGAGCGCTCGATTCCGTCGTCGCCCGGGTCACCGAGGCGACGGAAAGCGACGAGGCGCCCGACGGCGAGGGGCTGACGACGACCGAGGCGAGCGTCGAGTCGGTCGTGCTGATCGAGAGCGACCCGGAGGCGATCCCGACGTTCGCCGGCGGCGTCGCGGTCGCGAACGGCGTCCCCGAGGGCGACCACCGCCTGACGGTGAACGGCGCCGGGCGGGCCCCGCACAGCGAGGAGCTGACCGTCTCGGCGGACGTGCCGCTGACGAGGGCCGGCGTCGACGGCGAGATCCCGCTGGTCGCCCGCGAGAACGCGCGGAAGGTGGAGCTGTCGGACGAGGAGAGCGACGTCGACGTGACCCGGTCCGCGATCGAGGACGACTTCGCCGGGCGGATCTACGACTCCGCGATCGACGGGAGCGACGCCGTCTACGTCCACGCCGGCGGCGCGTACACGGCGGAGATCCGCGACGCCGACGACGAGATCGGCGCGTATCGGGTCAACCCCGACCCGTCCGCCGGGGGCGGAGGCGGCGGCGAGGACGGCGACGCGGGCGAGACCGGAGAGCCGATCCGGATCGAGCGCCCGGAGACCGGTGCGGCTCCGCTCGCCGGCTACGTCGCCGACGTGGCCGAGGAGACGCGGGCCGCGGTCGCGGCCGCGGCGGACGGGGACGACGGTGACGGCTCCACGGACGACGACTCCGGCGGCGGGGGCGATTCCGGCGGTAGTTCGAGTGACGACGACTCTGGCGGGCCGTCGAACGCGGTCAACGGGCTCGAACGCGCCCTCGCCGCCGCGGTCGAGGCCGCCGAGCGGGCGGAGGAGCGCGCCCGGGAGGGCGACGCGCCGGGGACCGAACGCCAGCTCGCGAACGTGCTCGACCGGATCGCGCGGATCGAAGAACGACTCGCGGCGGCGCGCGAGGGACTCCCGCCCGGGCTCGCGAACGCGACCGGGAAGCGCGTCGAGCAGGCGACCCGACGCGTCGAACAGGCCCGAAACGCCGAGACGCTGTAGACGAGCCGGACTCGGCCGTCGTCGCCGACGTCGCCCCGCTCCCTCCGCGCTCCCCTCTCACGCCCTCCGCGCGGGCCGGTGTGCCACGGCCCACCACTGGATGGAAAGCTATACGACGCCGAACCGACCACGGGTATATAAGCAGATGTCTCAGGAGGGATACGACCACGCGACGGTCGAAGAACGCTGGCAGGAGGCGTGGGACGACGCCGACGTGTACCACGTGCCGGACGACGCCGAGGATCCGACGTACGTCCTCGGCATGTACCCGTACCCGTCCGGAAAGCTCCACATGGGCCACGTCCGCAACTACACGATCACGGACGCGTACGCCCGCTACCGCCGGATGCAGGGCGACGACGTGCTCCACCCGATGGGATGGGACGCGTTCGGCCTGCCCGCCGAGAACGCCGCGAAGGAGCGCGACACCAACCCCCGCGACTGGACGTTCGACTGCATCGACACGATGCGGGGACAGATGAAGTCGATGGGGTTCGGCTACGACTGGGACCGCGAGGTCACCACCTGTACCCCCGACTACTACCGGTGGAACCAGTGGCTGTTCCGCCGCTTCCACGAGGCCGGCCTCGTCGAGCGCCGCGACGCCGAGGTGAACTGGTGCCCCTCCTGCGAGACCGTCCTCGCCGACGAGCAGGTCGAGGGCGACGCGGAGCTGTGCTGGCGCTGCGACACGCCCGTCGAGACCCGCGAGCTGGACCAGTGGTTCCTGAAGATAACCGAGTACGCCGACGAGCTGTTGGACGCCATCGACGAGCTGGACGGGTGGCCGAACTCGGTCCGGCAGATGCAGCGCAACTGGATCGGCCGGCAGCACGGCAGCGAGGTCGACTTCGAGGTCGAGGGGCACGGTCCGGTCACTGCCTTCACCACCCGGATCGACACCATCCACGGCGCGACGTTCTTCGCGATCGCGCCCGACCACTCGATCGCGCAGGAGCTGGCCGAGGCGGACGACGACGTCCGACGGTTCGTCGAGGAGGAGGCCGACCCCAACGGCGACGAGCCGAACGGCGTCGCGACCGGACTCACGGCGACCAACCCCGCGACCGGCGAGGAGATCCCCGTCTTCGTCGCGGACTTCGTCCTCTCGGACGTGGGGACGGGCGCGCTGATGGCCGTGCCCGCCCACGACGAGCGCGACCACGCGTTCGCGACGAAGAAGGGCGTCGAGATCCGCCCCGTGATCGCCCCCGATTCGGACGGGGAGGCCGACTCGGACGGCGGGAGCGATCCCGACGCGCCGGACGTCGAGGAGGGGGCGTTCACCGACGACGGCGTCCTGATCGACTCCGGCGACTACTCCGGGCTGGACAGCGAGACCGCCCGCGAGCGGATCACCGAGGACGTCGAGGGCGCCGAGTCGGCGACGCAGTACCAGCTGCGCGACTGGGGCATCTCCCGCCAGCGCTACTGGGGGACGCCGATCCCGATGGTCCACTGCGACGACTGCGGGGCGGTCCCGGTGCCCGAGTCGGACCTGCCCGTCGAGCTGCCCGAGTTCATCAACACGACCGGGAACCCGCTGGACGCCGCCGAGGAGTGGCAGTCGACGACCTGTCCCGACTGCGGCGGGGAGGCGACCCGCGAGACGGACACGATGGACACGTTCGTCGACTCCTCGTGGTACTTCCTGCGGTACGTCTCGCCGGGCCTCGACGACGCCCCGTTCGACCTCGACCGCGCGAACGACTGGATGCCGGTCGACCAGTACGTCGGCGGCATCGAACACGCCGTGATGCACCTGCTGTACTCGCGCTTCTTCACGAAGGTGCTCGCCGACGAGGAGGGGCTGGAACACCGCGAGCCGTTCACGAACCTGCTGGCGCAGGGGATGGTCCAGTTGGAGGGCGAGAAGATGTCCAAGTCGAAGGGGAACGTCGTCTCGCCCCAGCGGATCGTCGACGAGTACGGCGCCGACACCGCGCGGCTGTTCATGATGGAGGCCGCCCAGCCCGAGCGCGACTTCGACTGGTCCGAGGAGGGGGTCAAGTCCACGCACCGGTTCCTGACCCGGCTCAGCGACCTCGTCGAGGGGTACGCCGCGGGCGACGTGGCGCTCGCCGGCGGGAGGGACGCCGCGGCCGCCGACCGCGACGAGATCGACGACTACGTCGCCGACGAGACGGACGCCGCGGTCGCCATCGCGGGCGCCGAGTACGACGACCTGACGTTCAACGTCGCGCTGCGCGAGGCGCAGGGGCTCGTGCGAACCCTCCGGAGCTACCGCGAGTTCGCCGACCCGCACCCCGCCGTCTTCGAGCGCGGGCTCGACGTCGCGGTCCGTCTGCTCGCACCGGTCGCGCCCCACCTCGCCGAGGAGCTGTGGGAGGCGCTCGGCCGCGACGGGTTCGTCGCCGAGGCGGAGTGGCCGACCGCGAACGTCGACCGCGACACCGTCGAGAAGCGCCGGCGACTGGTCGAGAACACCCGCGAGGACGTGCGCGACATCGTCGACGTCGCCGGGATCGACGACCCCGAGCGGATCGACGTGGTCGTCGCGCCCGACTGGAAGTACGACGCGCTGTCGATCGCGATCGACAGCGACGCCGACAACCTGATCTCGGAGCTGATGGGCGAGAGCCACATCCGGGAGCAGGGGGACGCCGCCGCCTCCTACGGCCAAGACCTCCAGGCGAACCGCGAGGCGCTCCGGGAGACGCTCGACGGGGACGCCGAGTTCGACGCCTTACGCGCCGCCGCGTGGCTGATCGAGCGCGAGTTCGACGCGCCGGCCCGGGTCGAGCGCGCCGCCGACGCCGACGAGAGCGTCGTCAACAAGGCCGATCCGGGCCGACCCGCGATCGACATCGTCGAGTAGCGAGGGTCGAGGGTTTTTCAAGCGGCCGCGGGCGCCCGGAAGGGATTTGTCCGCGGCGACGCCCGACTCCGTATGGACGAGCCGTACGCTCCCGCGCGCGATGCGCTCGGCGGTGACGGGCTGGCCGGCGACGCCGCCGACACCGACCCCGCCGTCCTCGCCGCGCGCCTCGACGACGCCGACCCCCTCTCCGGGTTCGCGGACCGGTATCGGATCCCCGACGACCTGCTGTACATGGACGGCAACTCGCTCGGTCCCGCAAGCGACGCTGCCCTCGCGAACCTCGACCGCGTCGTCGACGAGTGGCGCGAGTTGCTGATATCGGGCTGGACCGACGCCGACCCGCCGTGGTTCGAGGTCGGCGAGCGGCTCGGCGACGCGCTCGCGCCGCTCGTCGGCGCCGACCCGAGCGAGGTCGTCGTCGGCAACTCGATCACGGTGAACATCCACACCCTGATCGGCACGTTCCTCGACGAGCTGTTGGCCGGGAACGGCCCGGAACGCGAGGGGTTCGAACGCGCCGACGGGACGTGGGCACCGAACGGGGACCCCGACATCGACCCCGCGGTCCTCGTCAACGAGTTGGACTTCCCCTCCGACCACTACGCGATCCGGGCGCAGCTCCGGGGGCGCGGGATCGACCCCGACGAGAAGCTCCGGGTCGTGCCGAGCCGCGACGGGCGGACGATCGACCCCCGCGACGTCGAGGCCGCCCTCGAAGCGCACGACGACGTCGGGATCGTCTGGATGCCGACCGCGCTGTACCGGTCGGGCCAGCTGTTCGACGTGGAGCGGATCGCGGAGGCGGCCCACGAGGCGGGCGCGTACGCCGGCTTCGACGCCGCTCACTCCGCGGGCGCCGTCCCGCACGAGTTCGACGCGGCTGGCGTCGACTTCGCGGTGTGGTGTACGTACAAGTACCTCAACGCCGGACCCGGCTCGATCGGCGCGCTGTTCGTCGCCGAGCGGCACCACGGGCTCACGCCCGCGCTGGCGGGGTGGTGGGGCCACGAGAAAGAGACGCAGTTCGAGATGAACATGACGTTCACCGCGGCCGACTCCGCGGGCGCGTGGCAGATCGGGACCCCGCCGCTGCTCGCGGCCGCGCCGCTCGAAGGCTCGGTCGAACTCCTGCGCGAGGCCGGGATCGAGCGCTTACGGGAGAAGTCGCTCGCGCTCACCGATTTCCTGATCGCGCTCGTCGACGACCGACTGCCCGAGGTCGACATCGGCACCCCCAGAGACCACGCGGCCCGCGGGGGGCACGTCGCGCTCGAACACTCCGACGCCGAGCGACTGAGCGAGGCCCTGAAAGACCGCGGCGTGGTGGTCGACTTCCGCCCGCCGAACGTGGTCCGCGTCTGTCCCGCGGCCCCGTACACCTCGTTCGCCGACGTGCTCGGAGTCGTCGACGAGATCGAGGCGATCCTCGAATCCGGCGCGCACGAGGCGTACGCGACGAGCGACGGCGGCGTGACGTAGTCGGACATTTATAAACACACCGCGGTGGCGCGTGCCTCCGAGGCCGCATCGCGGCCGAGGAGCGCGCGCGAGGGACGCCGCGAGCGCGGAGCGCGAGCGGCGAGGCTGGGGAGGCGCGAGGTGCGGTGCTGTGCGGTGCGGGGCGGGCCTCGCGGCTGGGGCTTCAGCGGTCGTGTTGGAGCCGGTGACCGCGTAGTGCCGAGCGGCTGGGGCTTCGGCGGTCGTGCTCTCGACACCGACCGCGTCGTAGCGAACGACTGGATTTCCCGAAGCGTTCGCCGCCGATGTACCGGTAGCCGTTGGGAACCGACCGATAGCACCACCAACCACCTAGTAGCGTATTTCGTACAGCGACGGGCTTAATCGCCCGAGCCCCCAACGTCCGACGATCAGTTAATGGCGGAACCGTCGGGCATGGACGCGTTCGCGCACCTCGGGAGCGAAGTCCGCGAGGCGCTCTCGGACCGCGGGTTCACCACGCCCACGGAGCCCCAACGCGAAGCCATTCCGCCCCTCGCCGACGGCAAGAACGCCCTCGTCTTAGCCCCCACGGGCACCGGGAAGACGGAGACCGCGATGCTGCCGGTGTTCGACGCGCTCGTCGAGGCCCGGGACTCGCCCGGCGACCCGCCCCGGGAGGGTATCTCCGCGCTGTACATCACCCCCCTCCGCGCGCTCAACCGCGACATGATGGACAGACTGGAGTGGTGGGGCGAGACCCTCGGCGTCGAGGTTGCGGTGCGCCACGGGGACACGACGCAGTACGAGCGGAGCAAACAGGCGGACGACCCGCCGGACGTGCTCATCACGACGCCGGAGAGCCTCCAGGCGATCCTCACCGGTTCGAAGATGCGCGTCGCCCTAGAGGACGTCGCGCACGTCGTGATCGACGAGGTTCACGAGCTCGCGGCCGCGAAGCGCGGCGCGCAGCTCACGATCGGCCTCGAACGCCTCCGCCGCGTCGCCGGACCGTTCCAGCGCGTCGGCCTCTCCGCGACGGTCGGCGACCCCGAGGAGGTCGGGCGGTTCCTCGTCGGGGCGGGGAGACGCGACCCGAACCGCGAGGGCGACCGCGCGTTCGAGACGGTCGAGGTCGCGGCCGGGACGCGGACGGACGTGCGCGTGCTCGACCCCGAGATCACCGACCGCGACGCGACGCTTGCGGGAGAACTCGCCGTCGACGAGACGACCGCGAGCCACGTCCGGGCGATCCGCGAGATCGTCGCGGCCAACGAGTCGACGCTGATCTTCGTCAACACGCGACAGACCGCGGAGGCGCTCGGCTCGCGGTTCAAGACCCTCGCCGAGAACGAGCGGGAGGCGGCGGACGGGGACGGCGACGCCGACGGCGTCACCGAGATCGAGCTCCACCACGGCTCGCTGTCGAAGGAGGTCCGGATCGACGTGGAAGGCCGGTTCAAGGCGGGCGAGCTCGACGGACTCGTCTGTACCTCCTCGATGGAGCTCGGGATCGACGTGGGGCGGGTCGACCACGTTGTCCAGTACGGGAGCCCCCGCGAGGTCGCCCGCCTGCTCCAGCGCGTCGGGCGCGCGGGCCACCGTCGCGACCTCGTCTCCGAGGGGACCGTCGTGACGCAGGGCGGCGACGACACGCTCGAAGCGCTGGCCATCGCCCGCCGCGCCGGGGAGGAGCTCGTCGAGCCGGCGAACATCCACCACGGCAGCCTCGACACGGTCGCCAACCAGATCGTGGGCGTCGTGATGGACGAGGGGGAGGTTCACGCCCGCGAGGCGTACGAGACGATCACGAACGCCTACCCGTTCGCGGACCTCTCGGAACCGGAGTTCCAGGAGGTGGTCCGCGAACTGGACGGGAACCGCCTGCTGTGGCTCGACGAGGAGACGGACACGCTCGAAAAGTCGGGCGGGACGTGGCAGTACTTCTACGCGAACCTCTCGATGATCCCCGACGAGGCCACCTACGAGGTGTACGACATGTCCTCCAGACGGCAGATTGGCACCCTCGACGAGCAGTTCGTCGTCAACTTCGCGGGGCCGGGCGAGACGTTCGTCCAGCGCGGCGAGATGTGGAAAATTACGGAGATCGACGAGGAGGAGGAGCGCGTGAACGTGACGCCGATCCCCGACCCGACCGGCGAGGTCCCCTCGTGGGTGGGTCAGGAGATCCCCGTCCCGAAGCCCGTCGCGGAAGAGGTGGGTCGGATACGCGGCGAGGCCGCGGCCGCGCTGGCAGCCGGCTCGACGCCGGCGGCGGTCGCGGCCGACCTCACCGAGCGGTACCCGACCGACCGCGAGACCGTCGCCGCGGCGCTGAAACCCGTCGTCGACCACGTCGAGGCCGGCCACCCCGTCCCGACGGACGAGCGGATCGTGATCGAGGGGAGCGCCCGCACCGTCGCGGTCAACGCCGCCTTCGGCCACGAGGTCAACGAGACGCTCGCGCGCCTGCTCGCGGCGCTGGTCGGTCAGCGCGCCGGGTCGTCGGTCGGGATGGACGTCGACCCGTACCGGATCGAGTTCGAGGTCCCGAACGGCGTCGCCCCCGGGACCTTCCGCGAGGTGCTGGAGACGACCGACCCCGAGCGACTGGAGGCGTACCTCGAACTCGCCGTCAAGAAGTCGGACGCGCTGAAGTTCACGCTGGCGCAGGTCGCCGCGAAGTTCGGCGCCGTCAAGCGGTACAAGGAGGGGCGAGGGAAGTTTGGCGGCGACCGCCTGCTCGCCGCCCTAGAGGACACGCCCGTCTACGACGAGGCGCTCCGCGAGGTGTTCCACGCCGACCTCGCGGTTCCGGAGACGGCCGACCTGCTCGCCGGGATTCAGGACGGCTCCCGCGACCTCGCGATCGCCCGCGAGCGCACCCCGCTCGGCACGGCCGGGCGGTCCGCCGGCACGGAGTTCCTCGTTCCCGACAACGCCGACGCCGACGTGATCGAGACGGTCAAGGAACGGATCCGGGACGACCGCGTCATACTCTTCTGTCTCCACTGTACGGACTGGAAACACACCACGAAGGTCAGGCGCGTCCGCGACCAGCCGGAGTGTCCCGAGTGCGGCTCGACGCGGATCGCGGCGCTGAACCCGTGGGACGACGAGACGGTGGCCGCGGTCCGCGCGCCGGAGAAGGACGACGAGCAGGAGCGCCGTACCGAGCGCGCCCACCGCGCCGCGAGCCTCGTCCAGACGCACGGGAAGCGGGCGGTGATCGCCCTCGCGGCGCGCGGCGTCGGCCCCCACAACGCCGCGCGGATCATCAACAAGCTCCGCGAGGACGAAGACGAGTTCTACCGCGACGTGCTCCGACAGGAGCGCGAGTACGCCCGGACGCAGTCGTTCTGGGACTGAGCCGGACGGCGCGAACCGCCGATGGGGACGCCGCCGTCGGTACGACCGTTTTTAAGTGTCGCACGACCGAACCGTGCGGCATGGACCTCTCCGCCGCCGTCACGGCAACGACAGCGACCCTCCGCCGGCACCCCGCCGCCGTCCTCCCCTTCTACCTGCTCGGGACCGCGATCCCGGTGATCGCCCGCCTCGGGACGTTCGCGGCGCTCGCGGGGATATACCTCCACCTCGAACTCACCGGGCGGCTCGCGGCCGCGCGCGACGCGCTGGCCGGCGTCGAGCCGCCGCCGGAGACGCAGGACCCGGAGGCGCTCCAGGCGTGGGCCGACGGCGTAGCGCCCGCGTTCGAGCCCCTCCTCACGCCGACCGTCGCGGCCCTCTTTATCGTCGGCGTACTCCTCACCGTCGTCCTCTCGATACTCGCGTACGCCGTCGTTTCGGCCGGGCAGCTCTCGGCGGTCATCGCGAGCCTCCGCGACGAGCGGGGGCTCGTCGGCGGGATCGCGGGCGCCCGGTCGCGCTGGCTCACGTTCCTCGGGCTGTACGTCGCCGAGCTGCTCCTCTGGGTCGGCGTGGTCGCGCTCGGGTCGATCGCGGTCGGCGCCGCGTTCCTCGCGAACCCGTTCCTCGGGGCCGCGGTCGCGGTCGTCGCCCTGCTCGTCGGCTTCGTCGCGCTCGCGCTCGTCCGGATTCTCTTCGCGTTCGCGCCGGTGGCCGTCGTCGTCGACGACGCGGGCGTGGTCGGCGGCGTCGAGGGCGCGGGCGGCTTCGTGCGCTCGAATCCCGTCGACGCCGCCGCCTACCTCGTGGTCGCGATCGGGACGCTGGTCGCCGTCGCGTCGGTCGCGTCCGGGATCGCGTTCATCGGCGGGGGGCCCGTCGTCGCACTCGCCAGCGCGGTCGTCGTCGCACCCGCGCTCGACCTGCTGAAGACCGTCCTCTACGGCGACTACCGCGGGACGGTCGACCCCGTCTCGTCACCCGAGGCGGGCATCCGCGCCCAGTTCGTCGGCGGCCTCCGCCGCGGGTGGCGGGAGCTGAGCGGGTTCGTCCGGTCAACCCCGGGGAGCCACGTGCTGGCGCTCGCGGTCGCGGTCGGGTTCGGCGCGCTCGGATGGGTCGCCGCCGCGCCGTTCGCCGAGACGGTCCCGACCTCGATCGAGGCACGACTCGTCGGACACATCCCGCCCGTCGCGGCGCTGACGTTCTTCGGGAACAACTGGGGGGTCGCGATCGCGACCGCCTTCTCCGGGATGGGGTTCGTCCTCCCCGCGCTCTCGTCGCTCGCGTTCAACGGGCTCGTGCTCGGCGCGACCGCCGCCTTGGAGGAGAACCTCCCGGCGCTCGTCGCGTTCGTGGTCCCGCACGGGGTCTTCGAGATCCCCGCGCTCGTCGTCTCGGGCGCGCTCGGGGTCCGTCTCGGCGCCGTCTCGTGGCGGACGTTCCGCGGCCGCGCGAGCCGCGAGCGACTCGCCGACGCCCTGGAGACCGCCTTCTGGGTGACCGTCGGGCTCGGAATCTTGTTCGCCGTCGCCGGCGTCATCGAGGGGTTCGTCAGCCCGTACTACTGGCGGCCGTTCCTCTAGGCCGCGACCGAGCGCCGGCTCGCCCGCAGGAGCGCCGATCACACCGGCCCGACTCGCCCGCAGCCTTATTACTACGCACCCGAAGCGTCGGTATGCAGCCGCTCGTCGCCGTCATCCTCGTCGGCGTCCCGCTCGCGTGGCTGGTCGGCTTCGCCGCCTACGCGTACGTCGACGCGCCCAAGTACGGAATGGACCCGCGCAAGTGGGCGCTCATCTCCTTTGCCGTCCCCCTGTTCGGCTTCCTCGCGTACGTCTTCGAGCGTGACGAACAGGAGTACGATCCCGAGACGGACCCGTACGCCGGCGGGAGCGACGGCCGGACCGGCGGCTTCGCCGTCCACGAGTCACGACAGGGAGAAGCGCGGCTCGGCCCGGCGGGAACAGAGGCGGACGACGATGACGGCGACGACGAGTGGAACGACCCCGACGGCGTCGACCTGTGAGCGTCCGGCGGACCGCGGCGTGCGAGACGCGTCGGTACCGCCGACGACTCAGAGCGCGTCGAGCAGGGCCTTCCGTCTGCGGTCGAGGTCGAAGGCGGCGTCCGCCGCGTCGAGTCGACCGAGAAAGGCGAACACGTCCGCCCCCGCACCCTCCGCGTGGCGGATCAGCGCCTCGATAGACGCGCGGTTGAGCGCGAACGACTCCAGTTTGCCACAGCAGAGCGCCAGCGCGACCCCGCCCTCGCCGGACGGGAACGCCGGGTCGACGCGGGCGAGATCGGGGTCGTCGGTCGCGTCGCCCGCAACCCCCGCCTCGTCGGCGGAGGCGACGCGCAGGCAGCGGGTACAGATCGCGGACGATTCGGCCGGTGCGTGCTCGCGGAGCGCGGGCGGCACCGCGAAGGCGACGACCGCGGCGTCGCAGTGGGGACAGGACACGACCGTAGTTACGGAGCGCTCGGGACTTAAAAACGACCGTCTCAGGGGCGAACGAGCGCGGCGAAGGAAAACGGACAGATGTGGAGATCCGCAGAGAGAGCGGCCGACGCGCGGCGAGGCGTTAGTCGGCGGCCTCGGCCTCTTCCGTCTCCGCGGCCGCGACCTCGGCGGCCTCGGCCTCCGCTTCGGCCCGCTCTTCCTCCTCCTTTTTCGCTTTGATCTTCTTCATGCGGAAGATCTCCTCGCGCTCCTGCTCTTCGAGCTTCTGTTCGATGTACTCCTGGTTCTCGTACAGGTTCGGGAGGAGCGTGAACTCCAGGGCGTTCACGCGGCGCTTCGTGGTCTCGATCTCCGTGAGCATCTTCTTCATCGCCGTCTCGACCTCGGCGGCGAGGATGATCTTCTCTAACAGCTCCTCGTAGGCGTCGGCCGCCTCGTCGATCCGCGCCGACGAGCCGAGCAGGCCGTAGCCACGCTCGTCGAGGCTCTTTTTCACCTTCGAGGACTCGATCTGGGGGACCACGACGCCCATGATGTTCTTCGACTGGGTCGTGATCTCGGGGTGTTCTTTCAGCGCCGCGGCCGCGCCGCGGACGGCGACGTCGCCCTCCATCGCCCGGGCCATGTCGATCTTGCGCTGGGCCGTTTCGTAGTTCTCGGAGACCTCCGACCGGACGTCCTGCGCCTGATCGAGAATGTCCATGAACTCCATGATGAGCCCGTCGCGCTTCTGTTCGAGCGTGTCGTGACCGCGCTCGGAGAGCTCGATGCGGTCCTCGATCGCCATCAGGTTCTTGCGCGTCGGTTTGACGTCCTCGGCCATCTTGAGGGTAGCTTCCGCTCCGAGGCGGTTAATTCTTTTCAGACGCGTCGGATCGGGAGGTCGGCGGCGACTGCGGGCGGCAGTGAGACGCGCGGCTGGCGGGATGCGTCGGGGCGCAAAAAGTGAATCGAGGTCTCAGTCGGCGGCTTCGACGACTTCGCGCTCGGAGTCGTCCTCGCGGTAGTACTCCTCGATGAACTCCTCGTCGATCCGGTTGAGGGCGTCCTTCGGGAGCATCGAGAGCAGGTCCCAGCCGATCGAGAGCGTCTCCTCGATGTCGCGGTTCTGTTCGAAGCCCTGGTCGATGAACTCGGACTCGAACGCGTCCGCGAAGTCGAGGTACTTGTTGTCGAGCTCCGAGAGCGCCTCGCGGCCGACGATGTTCACGAGGTCGCGGAGGTCCTCACCTTCCGCGTACGCCGCGAACATCTGGTCTTTCACGTCGGCGTGGTCCTCGCGGGTGAGCCCCTCGCCGATCCCGTCGTCCATCAGCCGCGAGAGGCTGGGAAGGACGTTGATCGGCGGCTGGAGGCCCTGGCTGTTGAGGTCGGGGTCGACGTAGATCTGGCCCTCCGTGATGTACCCGGTCAGGTCCGGGATCGGGTGGGTGTCGTCGTCGCCGGGCATCGTGAGGATCGGGATCTGCGTCACCGAGCCGTCACGACCCTTGATCCGGCCCGCGCGCTCGTACAGCTGCGCCAGGTCCGTGTACATGTATCCGGGGTACCCGCGGCGGCCGGGCACCTCCTCGCGGGCCGCCCCGATCTCGCGGAGCGCCTCGCAGTAGTTGGTCATGTCCGTCAGGATGACGAGGACGTGGTAGTCCTTCTCGAAGGCGAGGTACTCGGCCGTGGTGAGCACCATCCGCGGCGTGACCGTCCGCTCGACGGCGGGGTCGTCCGCGAGGTTCATGAAGACCACCGAGCGCTCCAGCGCGCCGGTGCGCTCGAAGTCCTCCATGAACTCGTTCGCCTCCTCCTGCGTGATCCCCATCGCGCCGAAGATGACGGCGAACTCGGAGCCCTCCTCGTCGTCGCCGCCCTCCTCCTCTTCGGGCACGCTGGCCTGCCGCGCGATCTGCATCGCGAGCTCGCTGTGCGGCTGGCCGGAGCTGGAGAAGATCGGGAGCTTCTGCCCGCGGACGAGCGTGTTCATGCCGTCGATGGCGGAGACGCCCGTCTCGATGAACTCCTCGGGGTACTCCCGGGAGTACGGGTTGATCGCCGCGCCGACGATGTCTTGTCGCTCCTCGGGAACGATCTCCGGGCCGTCGTCGATCGGCCGGCCGGAGCCGTCCAGCACCCGCCCGAGGAGGTCCTCGGTGACGGGCATCTTCATCGTCTCGCCCAGGAACCGGACGGACGCGTCTCTGTCGATGCCTGAGGTGCCCTCGAAGACCTGGATCGCGACCACGTCCTCCGAGGATTCGAGCACCTGTCCGCGCAGCGTCTCCCCCTGTGCCGTCTCGATCTCGACGATCTCGTCGTAGCCGATCGCCTCGTCGACCTCGGCGTACACGAGGGGGCCGCTGATCTCGGTGATGGTTTGATACTCTTTCATGGTCAGTAGAGGCTCCGGAGCTCTTCGGTGATCTCCGCTTTGAGATCCTCGACGTACTCCTCGTAGTCCTCTTGGACGCCGATGCGGTTGATCCGGGGAGCCGACTCGATGTCGATGATCTCCTCGATCGGGACGCCGGCGTCGAGCGCGTCGAACGCCTCGTCGTTGAACGTCTGGATCGTCGTCAGCATGAGGTACGTCTTCTCCGGCGGACAGAACGTGTCGACCGGGTGGAACGCGTTCTGCTGGAGGTACGCCTCGCGCAGGTAGCGCGCGACCTCCAGCGTCAGCTGCTGGTCGTCGGGCAGGGCGTCCTTCCCGACGAGCTGGACGATCTCTTGCAGCTCCGTCTCCTCGTCGAGCACGTCGACCGCCCACTGGCGCCGCTCGGCCCAGTCGTCGGCGACCTCGTCTTCGAACCAGGGGTCGAGCTGATCCTTGTACAGCGAGTACGACTCGTTCCAGTTGATCGACGGGAAGTGGCGACGCTCCGCTAAGTCCGCGTCGAGCGCCCAGAACGTCTTCACGATCCGCAGCGTGTTCTGGGTGACCGGCTCGGAGAAGTCGCCGCCGGGCGGCGACACCGCGCCGATCGCCGAGACCGACCCCTCGGTCCCGTTGATGTTCTCGAAGTAGCCGGCGCGCTCGTAGAACTGCGCGAGCCGGGCGGCGAGGTACGCGGGGTACCCCTCCTCGCCGGGCATCTCCTCCAGCCGGGAGGAGATCTCGCGCATCGCCTCCGCCCACCGCGAGGTGGAGTCGGCCATCAGCGCGACGTCGTACCCCATGTCGCGGTAGTACTCGGCGATCGTGATCCCGGTGTAAATACAGGACTCACGCGCCGCGACGGGCATGTTCGAGGTGTTCGCGATGAGCGAGGTGCGGGCCATCAGCGGGTTGCCGTTGGCCGGGTCCTCCAGCTCGGGGAAGTCCTCGATGACCTCGGTCATCTCGTTGCCGCGCTCGCCGCAGCCGACGTAGACGATGATGTCCGCGTCGGCGTACTTCGCGAGCTGGTGCTGCGTGACCGTCTTCCCGGAGCCGAAGGGACCGGGAATCGCGGCCGTGCCGCCCTTCGCGATGGGGAACAGGCCGTCGAGGATGCGCTGGCCGGACACCAGCGGCGTCCGGGGCGTCTTCTTGTCGTTGGCGGGGCGGGCCTCGCGCACCGGCCACTCCTGGTGCATCGAGACCTCCTCGCCGTTGTCGAGTTCGACGACCGTTTCCGTCACGTCGAAGCTCCCGGACTCGACGGCGACGACCTCGCCGCCCTCGTAGTCCGGCGGCACCATGACCTTGTGGTCGATGGTGACCGTCTCCTCGACGACGCCGACGACGTCGCCGGGCTCGACGACGTCGCCTTCCGCGACCTCGGGCTCGAACTCCCACTCCTCTTCGAGGTCGATGCCGGGCGCGTCGACCCCGCGGTCGAGGTAGGGACTTCCCATCTTGCCCTCCAGCACGTCCAGGGGGCGCTGAACGCCGTCGTAGATGGCGTCAAGCATCCCCGGACCGAGGTCGACCGACAGCGGCTCGCCCGTGTTCTCGACGGGTTCACCGGGGCCGACGCCGGAGGTCTCCTCGTACACCTGAACGGTCGTGAGGTCGCCCTCGATCTCGATCACTTCCCCCATGAGCCCTTCGTCGCCGACGTAGACGACGTCGTTCATGCGGGCGTCGAGATCGCGGGCGGTCACGACCGGACCGCTCACGCTCTGGATGACGCCGCTGTCTGTCGCGGCGTCGGTTGTGTCTGCTTTGCTCATATTAGTCGTCTTCCTCCATCAGGTCGATGCCGATGGCGCGTTTGATCTGGTCGCGCAGGCCGCCGCTACCGGCGCCGGAGCCGCCGAGGGTCACGAGGACCGGCTCGATGCTCCCCTCGACCGACTCGCGGGTCCCCCGCGAGAGGTGGTCGAGGTCGTCGTCGTGCATCACGATGATGCCGACGCTCTCGTCGTCGAGCGTCCGCTCGACGGCGTCGTCGAGCTTCTCGTCTTTCTCGTCGTCCGGGACGTTCTCGAACGCCCGGACGCCGGCGAGCCGGAATCCGGTCGTGAACTCCGGACTGCCGACGACCGCTATCTCCTGGCTCATGTTATCACCAGCTCCGATTCGATCTCGTCGGGCGAGAGGCCGGCCTCCTTCCCGCGGGCGATCGCCCGGATGTTCTCCGTCTCGCGCTCCTTCGCCAGGATGTACGAGATGACCGGGGTGACCGACACCGGGTGGATCGTGCCGAGCCGGTCGCCGTACGCTAACAGCGCGGCGTCGATCGCGTGTTCGAACGCGATGAGGCTGTCCGCCTCCTCGAGCTCGCGCAGTGCGGGACCGAGCTCGTCACCGTACTGGCTGTCGCCGATGTACTCGACCAGCTCGTCGAGGTTCTGCGCCAGCCGCGCGAGCGACGAGCGGGTGAACAGGTCGCCCCCCTCGATGAAGTACGCAGCGGGGTCGATGTCGGCGCCCGAGCGGGCGAGCCGGAGCGCGTTCGTCGCGTTCCGGAAGTCGACCTCCGCAACGAGGAACGACTCGTACTGCCGGGTCGGCTCGTCGCCGCCGAGCCCGGAGAGGAGCCGCTCGTAAAACGCGCGGTCGACCGCGTTCTCCAAGGGGACCAGCACGTCCGTCTCCTCGAACTCCGCGTACGCCTCCCGCAGCGGCTCCCCATAGATCGTGTCTTCGAGGATCTCGATCACGCCGTCGATCGAGTCCGCCTCCAGCAGCCGGCGGATCCGGCGGTCGTCGAACTCGCCGGCGCGGATCAGGTCGACCTCGACGGCCGACTGCTCCGCGTCGGTGTAGACGCCGCGGATGACCGTCTTCACGTTCCAGGCGTCGAACTTCCGGAGGTACCGAGCGATCAGGTCGTACAGCGACCCCTCGCTCCAGTCGAGGATGGCGTCGAACTGCTCGGCGAGATTCCGGTTCAGCGCGTACTCGATCAGGTCCACGCCGCCGTGGCGGCTGCCGAGGGCGTTGATCTCCTCGCCGTAGCTCGACTCCTCCATGAACCGAGCGATCTCGGCCGGACCCATCCGGGTGAGCTTGCGGTACTCTTCGTCCCCGTAGAGGCCGCCGCGGCGGGCACGAACCCGCGCGACGACGTACTCGGGGTTCGGGCTGCCGGCGGCGCTCATTGGTCGAACAGCCGCTCCGAGATGTTCTTCAACTCGTCGTCCCAGACGGACTCTAAGACCGAGTCGAACGTGTTGTTCACGCGAACGCGGGAGGTGTCGCTCTCGGCGACGACGCCGCCGAGACAGTCGACCTCGCCGTCGACCTCGGCGTTGCGGTCCGCGACGAGGTCTTCGAGCAGCTCGACGTCCTCGGCGCGGGTGTAGACGGCGACGTCCTCGTCGTCGTCGAACTCCGCGAGGGTCGCGTCGAGCAGGGCCTCGGTGAGCTCCCGGCGGTCGTCGCCGTCGAGGGCGGCTATCGCTGCCTCGACCTCGTCGTGGACGTCTTCGAGGACGTCTCGACGGGCGCCGAGCCGCTCCTGTTTGGCCTCAAGCTTCGCCGAGGAGAGCGTCTGTTCGCGCTCCTGGTCGATCTGGTTTTCGACCTCGGCGAGTCGCTCCTCGCGGATGCGCTCCGCGTCGGCCTCCGCCTCGGAGACGATCTCGTCCGCCTCCGCATCGGCCTGTTCGCGGATCTCCTCCGCACGCGCGCGGGCCTCATCTTCAACGTCCTCAACGACGGTTTCCAAACTCATTGGTTGAAAAACGCTGGAGAGTTACCCGACGATGAAGACGACGACGAGCGCGAGGATGACAATCGTCTCGGGAAGGACCGTCAGGATGAGCCCGTTGACGAAGAGGTCGTCGTCCTCGGCCATCGCGCCGACGGCGGCCGACCCGATACCGCGCTCCGCGTAGCCGGCGCCCAGCGCCGCGAGCCCGACGGCGAGCGCCGCCGCGGCGTTGGGGTCAGTCAGCGTTCCACCGGTCGACAGTACGAGGTTCCCGAGTTCGTTGGTAGCTTCAAACATTGGTAGTAGTTGCTGTTGCTCGTCTCCGAACGGTTGCTAATTGCCCCTAGAGGAGTCATAAAGCTTCCCAAAACGACCGAACAGAATCCGGAACGCGGGAGGAGAAAGCGGACGCTGTTCGCGTCAGAACCCGGCTGAATCACCGGGTTCGACCGCAGTCGAAGCGGCGAGGCCGAGCGGCGACCGACGACCGGGCGTCGTCAGTCGTCCCGCGTGTACTTCCGGTCGCGGCCGAACGGCAGGTAGGCGCGACCGCCGCCCTCGTAGAAGTTCCCGAAGAACTCCACGTACTCGAGGCGGACCGCCTGGATGCCGGCGGACGTGACCCCGAGCAGCAGGACGACGATGTGCCCGATGAGCGCGACGAGGATCCCGCCGACGAGCGCGACGACGCCGACGAGCCCGATCGAGGCGGGGTCGAACGCGGTGGTGATCCCCGCGAAGACCAGCTCGTAGTCGGCGGTGTTCTGTACCTCGGCGAGGTAGTCGGCGCTGAAGATGAAGTGGAAGCTCCCGTCGCCGCCGTCGTCGATGTAGGCGCCGAACGCGAGCAGGTTCACCGCGAGCGCCATTCCGCCCTTCGCGAGCAGGACGGCCATGAGCCGGGCGTACGAGATGACGTTGACGACCGGCGAGAGGAACTCGGCCAGCTCCGGCGGCTCGCCGATGCCGAGCAGGACGAGTCCGAGCCCCGCCGCGGCCGCGCCGGCCCAACCGATCAGGACCGGGAACCCGCTGAACGAGACGGCACCGAACGTCAGCACCGAGACGGCCTCGAACAGGAAGTCGGGCTTCGCGTTGGGGAACACCTGACTGAAGATCCAGATCCACGCGCCGTTGAGGATCAGCAGCCACGAGCCGGCCTCGTAGACGGCGTGTTTCAGGTCGTGCTGCTGGGACGTGCTCACGAACGAGAGCACGTGGCCGACGTTGAGGTGGAGGATGCCGAACACCACGCTCACGACGAGGAACGAGAGCCCCCAGTCGAGGTCGGCGGGCGAGAGGCCCTTCCCCTCGACCGGCCAGTGGATCCCGAGCAGCTGGTACGCGTGGTAACCGAACAGGTCGATCCCGTAGTAGATGCCGAACAGTATCGTGAAGCCGCCGGCCCACATCGCGACGGAGCCGAGTTCGCGGAACGCCCCGTCGAACTTGGTGTACATGAAGAACCCGATGGCGGTGTACAACACCCCGTACCCCACGTCGCCGATCATGAACCCGAACATCGCCGGGAACGTGAGGAAGACGAGGAGCGTCGGGTCGAACTCGGAGTACTTCGGGCGCCCGAACGCCTGGACGAGCAGTTCGAAGGGACCGGCCGCGCTACCGTTGTCTTGGACGACCGGCGGGTCGTCGGTGCCGTGGGCCGCGTGGCCGCCGTCCGTGGCCGCCGCGCGTTCGGCGGTCGCGTCCTCGGCGTCGCCGGCAGCGGACTCGCCCGCGCCGCCGCTCTCGTCGCCGACCGGCTCGGCGTGGTGGTCGCCGTCGGGCGTGAACGAGGCGCGTTCGAGCTCCTCGACCTCGACGTGGTCGCCGACCGCGTCGACGATCGCCGCCTCGAAGTCGGGGTACGTCTCGGTGGGGACCCACCCCTCAGCGACGAACGCGTTCTCCGTCGTCGCGAAGGAGAGCGGCGCCTCCTTCTTCTCGGCCTCGATGGTGAGCTCTTCCTCGGCGCGCAGCAGGAAGCCCGCGGCCTCCTCTTTCACCGATTCGAGCTCGCGTTCGACGCCGTCGAGCTCGTCGCGGAGGTCGGCCTGTTCGGCCTCCAGCTCCGCGACGTACTCCTCCGGGCTCGCGTCGGCGTCCGGCACGTCGAGCAGCGCGATGTCGACGCCCACGAGCGCGTCCTGAACGACGCCCTCGGCGTCGGGGTCCGTCGGCCGCGCGACGATGGCGACGACGTCGCCGCCGGCGAAGACGTCGAAGACGTCGATCGTCTCGGCCCCTTCGAGCGCCGCTTCGACGGCGGCGGGCTTCGCCTCGCCGACGACGACTTCGACCGAGTCGTAGCCGCGCAGGTACGCCAGGTCGATCCCGAGCTCGGCGAACGGCTCCAGCCGGTCGATCTCCTCCTGCCGGTCGCGGATCGCCGCCTGAAGCTCGTCGCGCTCGTCGTTGAGCTCGTTGACCCGCTCGCGGACCCGTTCGAGCTCGTCGACGAGCTCGTCGTCGTCCAGCGACCGAGCGACCTCGGCGTCGTCCTCGTCGACGTCGAGGATGCTCTCCAGCGACCGAACGGTCACGAGCCGCTCGTTGACCGTCTCGGCCCCGTCGAGGGAGGTTCCCGGCTCGAACCCCTCGTACCGTTCGTCGTAGTCGGTGACGTGCAGGGAGTGGTGGGTGTACGCCGCCTCGATGACGTCGTCGATGACGCGCTTCGAGCCCGTCACCGACACCCGGCTCATCTGCTCAGGCCTGAGCATTCACCGCCTCCTCGGCCTGGTCGTGAACGGCCGCCTCGAACCGCTCGACGGCGTAGTCGACGGCCGATTCCACACGGTCGCGGGCCTCGCTTTCGAGCTCGTCGCGGTCGGCACGTCCCGATTCGAGGATCTCCTCGCGCCGCTCCTCGATCTCCTCGCGGGCCGCTTCGAGCCGCTCTTGGGCCTCCGACTCCGCCTCCGCTTCGGCCTCGGCGCGGATCTCGTCCGCGCGTTCTCGAGCTTCGGCGAGGCGCTCCTCGGCGTCCGATTCCGCGTCCGCGATGATCTCGTCCGCCGCCCGTTCGGCCTCCTTGATCGAGTTGAGCACCTCTGGTCTCGCCATGCTACTAATCGCCTGAAACTCTACAAGCGACGTATAAGGTGTTTGCGAAAGCCCGCGGGGTTGCGCGCCGATTCCGGGGCGATTCCGGGGCGGTTCCGGGCGCCTCTTCGCACCGGAACGCGGCCGCGCCGCCGGGGAGAGCCGGCCGTCGCCGCCTACATTTAAGTAGCAGTCGCCGGACCGTCACCGTATGGCAACGGTGTATGCGGTCGCGTCGGCGAAAGGTGGCGTGGGCAAGACCACCACGACCGCGGCGCTCGCGACGATCCTGGCGGACTCGGGCGCCGACGTCGTCGCGATCGACGCCGACCTCGGCATGGCGAACCTCGCGGGCGCCGTCGGGGTGACCCCCGGCGAGACCACCCTCCACGACGTTCTCGCCGGCGAGGCGGAGCCCGAGGCGGCGGTCCGCTCGGGGCCGGGCGGGCTTCGGGTCCTCCCGGGGGCGACCGACCTTGACGCGTACGCGGCGGCGGACCCCTCGGGGCTCCGCCGGGTCGTCGAGGCGTTCGGCGACGCGGACTACGTGTTCGTCGACGCCGGCGCCGGGCTGTCGCACGACTCCACGCTGCCGCTGGCGGTCGCCGACGAGACGCTGCTCGTCTCGACTCCCGAGCGGAGCGCCCTCGGCGACACCGAGAAGACCCGCCAGCTGACCGAGCGCCTCGGCGGGACCGTCGCGGGCGCCGCGATCACCCGCGTGACCGCCGACACCGACGAGGTCGTCACCGCCCTGCTCGACGCCCCCGTCCTCGGGCGAATCCCGGACGACGAGGCCGTGGGCCGGGCCGCGGCGGCGAACCGTCCGCTCACGGCCGTCGCGCCCGACGCACCCGCGACGCGGGCGTACCGCGATCTGGCCCGAGCGCTGACCGGCGCGGTCGTCGACGGGGCCAGGCTCGACGCGCCCGCTGCCGAGGCGGCGAGCGGGACCGGAGCGCGCGGCGGCGACGCCGGGGGAGCGGACGATGACGCCGAGAGGATGGACGACGCCGGGGAGACCGAGATCGACGAGGTCGAGAGCGAACCGGACGCGCCCGACGACGACGCGGTGATCGTCGACGACGAGCCCGACGACGACAACGAGGACGGCGATGACCGAGCGGAACCGGACGAAGCGGACGGTGACGACCGAGCGGGCTCCGACGAACCGGACGGCGTCGAACCGAAAGCGGAGGGCGACGCCGAAGACGAGGAGATCATCGTCGCGGACTCCGAGGCGACCGGGGTGGCGGAGCCGGACGACGGCGACGACATCATCGTCGCGAGCGAGACGGCGGACGCCGAGGCGACCGACGGCGACGAGGACGAACGCGATCTCGTCGACGACGACGACGGAGTCGGTGAAGACGACGAAGTCGCCGTCAACAGCGAGGGCGACGAAGACGGCGAGGGCGACGAAGACGATACCGCCGACGAGGACTCGGACGCGATCCCCGACGCGGACGAGACGGCACGCGGGTCGCCCGTCGGGCGCGGCGACGGAGAGGAGGGTCGAGCGAACGTCGAACAGACGGCGGCGGACGACATCGACGACGAACCAACGGCGGCTGAGGACGACATCGACGACGAACTCGCCGGCAGCATCCCGTTCCGCGACGACGACACCGGGACGATGAACACCGTGCTCTCCGAGGGAGACGACGGGGACGCCGACGCCGAGACGGCCGACGACGAGGGCGCGGAAGCGGAACCCGAAGCGGAGTCGGCCGCGGACGACGAGGACACGGAGAACGGTGGCGGCTTCTTCAGCCGGCTCCTCGGTCGGTGAGTTCGGCCGGCGAGCGAGACGGCACCTCGACCGAACGGAACGCGAAAATCGAACGAATGGCGGCGCCGCGGTCAGGCTTCCGAGGGCGCCCGGGCGCGGTCGCGGATCAGCTCGCGGATCTCCTCGGGGTCGGTGACTTCGGCGAGCTCCTCACAGGAGACGAGGGCGGTGCCGTCGACGGACTCGCGCTTCTCGTCCTCCTCGGTGAAGTACACCGAACGGGTCCGGGCCACCTCGCCGATGGAGGACATGATCCGAGCGCGCTTCTCGGCCGCGGGGGTGAACGCCGAGTGGCCGGTGAGCACTCGCGTCGCCGGGCTGTCCTCGTCCTCCGAGACGGCCTTGAACGGAGCCCGGGCGGTCGGGTGGACCGTGAAGCCGGCGCTCGTGAGCACGTGGAGGACGTGCTCGTCGTCGGGGTCGGCCGCAGGCGCCGAGGGCGTCGGGTCCGAGTCGCGAACTTCGTCCGCGCCGTCGAGCACGTCGACCGGGCTGGAGAAGGGCTGGTCGAACAGCTCCTCCAGTTGGATCGCCACCTCGATGGAGGCGTTCATCCCGTCCTCGTACTTCGAGACGGTGCGGCGCGAGACGCCCAGCTCGTTCGCGAGGCGGCCGAGCGACCACCCGCGCTCCTCGCGCTCGTCGGCGAGCAGGTCGCCGTCGAGGCTGACGTACAGTCCTCCGGGGGCCGCGTAGATGAGCGGGGGCATGCCCTCGACGAACAGGTCGTAGGCTGTATCGGGGTTGATCACCGGCACGCCGTGGCGGAAGTAGACGACGCCGGGCTTCAGCTCCTCGTCGCGGGTGCGGATTCCGATCACCATCGGCGTCCCCCTGAGGTACTCGCCGAGCCGGCGCATCTCCGCGCCGGTCTCCGCGTCGAGCGCGTCGACGTTGCCGAGAATTTTCAACAGCAGTAGGTCCTCGTCGCGGCGGGCCGCCACGTCGAAGCTCTTGGGCCGGACCGCACACCGGTCGCTGACGAGGAAGCCCGCGTCCTCCAGCATCGCGGTGACGTTCCCGATGAGCGCAGTCCGGGACATAGCCGAGATAAGCGGCTCGCCGTATATATGCGTTGTGTCGTTTCGCCAGCGACGAAACCGCTGCCCGCGTGCGATTTTCGGCGTCCGAGCCGAGAAACGGTTATATACGCGGCCGATTCGGAGCGCGCTACCGCCGTCGGCGGCCCTCCCCGCGACCGCCCTCGAAAGGGGCTTGACCCGCCGCGCCGAACCCCGTCGCATGCCGATCGTCGCCGTCGACGACACCGACTCCCGCGAGCGCGGGATGTGTACGACGTACGTGGCGACGCGGGTCGCGGAGCGGCTCGCGGACGCCGGCGGCCGCGTCCAGCGGCGGCTGCTCGTCCGCCTGAACCCGGCGGTAAAACACAAGACGCGCGGGAACGCCGCGGTCGCGCTCCACGTGACCGGAGTCGACGCGGAGACGGCCGCGACGACCGCCGTCGAGACGGTCGAGGAGTTCGCCGCCGCGTCGGACCCGCGGACCTCGCCCGGCGTCGTCGTCGCCGACCGCGACGTCGCCGGCGACCCCTTCGATCCGACCGGATCGCCGATCCCCGACGCGGTCGCGGCGTTCGCGCGCCGCGCGCTCCGCGAGCGCCTCACCGTCGCGGAGGCTGTCGAACTCGCCGACGAACACGGCTTCCGACACGCCGCGATCGGGTCGGCGGGCGGCGCGAGCGAGACGGCAGCGGTCGCCGGCCGGGGGCGGATCGGCGCGCTCGCGGCGGTCGGCGCGCCGGCGGCGTTCGACGAGTGGACGTTCGAGCGCATCTCGTACCGGGCGCTCGACCGCTGCGGCACGCCCCGCGACGTCGACGTCGAGAGCGCCTTCGCCGCCGCCGAATCGGGGTACCCGACGGTCTGGGACACCGTCGACCGCGAGACGGGGACCCCCGTCTGCGTCCCCAACGCTCCGGGACCGATCCTCTACGGGATCCGCGGCGACGACGCGGGGGCGTGCCGGGAGGTCGCGGCCGCGATCGACGGCGAGACGGTCGACCGCGCCGCGACGTTCCTGACGAACCAGGGCACCGACGCCCACCTCGCGCCCGGGCGGATCGGGAATCTCCGCGACGGCGCGGGCTACCGCGTCGCCGGAACGGTAGCGAGCGCGCCGGAGACGAAACGAGGGGGCCACGTTCACCTCGACGTCGCGGGCGACCGCGACGGAGCCGACACCGACTCCCGTGACCCTCTCCGGGTCGTCGCGTTCGCGCCCACTGGCCGATTTCGCGACCGCGTCCGGGCGCTCCGGCCCGGCGACCGCGTCACCCTCTGCGGCGAACACGAGGTGCGGCCGGAGGTGGACGGACCCGAAAGCACCCTGAAGCTCGAAAAGTTCGCCGTCCGCGACCTCGTCCGGACTGCGCCGGCGGTCCCCGCCTGTCCCGACTGCGGGCGCTCGATGTCGTCCGCGGGGAGCGGGCAGGGGTACCGGTGTCGCGACTGCGGGACGAGCGCGCCGGGGAAGGTCGAGGAACCGATCGAGCGCGACCTCGACATCGGGTGGTACGAGGTGCCGCCGAGCGCGCGCCGCCACGTCGCGAAGCCCCTCGTCCGGGGCGGATTCGACGCGCCGGTCCACCCGGAGCGGTGAGACCCACCGGGAGCGGGACGGCGCCGTCGGCCCCGGGCGCCCGGAGCGGTGAAGTACCCCGGGCGAGAGCGGGTGGCCGTGACCGGAATCGTCTTCCACGCGACGGAGCGGCGCGACGACGTCGTCGACTTCTACCGCGACCGACTCGGCGCGACCGTGCGGCTCGAACAGCCCGACTGTACGATACTGGCGTTCGACGGGTTCCTGTTCGGGTTCTGCGAGCGCGAGGCGGCCGCCGACTGCGGCATCCTGACGTTCGTCTACCCGGACCGAGCGGGGGTCGACGCGGCCGCCGACGCCCTCGGCGACGCCGTCGTGACGGAGCCGCGAGAGAACGAGACGTACGACATCTACCAGTGCTTCGCCGAGGACCCGGAGGGACGAACCGTCGAGTGCCAGGTCTTCCTCGACGACGGCGTCGACATCGAGTAGGCAGGTGGGTGCCGGCGTTCGACCGCGGACTTGCCGGCGTTCGACTTGGGCCGGCGTTCGACCCGGGCTACTCGTCGAGCGCGCGCTCGTCGCGCCACGCCGCCGCGCGCTCCTCGGCCGCGTCGCGGTCGCCGAACCGCTCCCGCTCGTAGGCCGACTCGTCGGCCGCCTGCTCCATCACGTCGAGGCGGACGACGAACTCGCCGTCTCCGCGTTCCCGGAGTCTGACGGTCGCGTACCTGTCCGATCGCTCCCACTCGGTGACCGTGCCGTCGTCGCGCTCCAGCGACCAGCTCATGGCCGGGCCGACGGCCCGCGCGGCTAAAGCGGTGCGGTTCCGCGACCGCGGTGACGCTCCGCGTGCGGCGCGGCCGCGTACCCGCACACCGGACAGACGACGTAACCGAGCGAGTCGTACGGCACCGACGTCGAGGGGGCGCTCACGTCGCAGTCGGGGCAGTCGAACGTCGCCGCGTTCTCGGTCGACATGACACTCCGTAGCAACCGGTCACGGGTAGTTATGGACCGCTTGCCGCGGCATCAACGCCACCCTACTTATATATCGAGGTCGAACCGCGGCGCGTGACCGACGACGAACACGCGGACTGGGCGACGGGAGGGGAGTCGGCCGGACCGCACGAGCGACGACGCGAGCGGGCCGCTGGCCGGCTCGACGCGGTCGGGGCGGCCGGCCTGATCGCGTTTCCGAGCCGGAACCTCCAGTACCTCACCGGCTTCGCCGAGGAGCCCGGCGAGCGCCACTTCTTCCTCGTCGTCCCGGCGGCGGCCGCGGGTGAGCCCGAGCCGGCGCTGCTCGTCCCGGCGCTGTACGAGACGCAGGTGCGGGAGGCGACGACGATCGGGGAGATCCGGACGTGGAGCGACGGCGACGACCCGGTCGCGGCGACGCGCGAGCTGCTCGCCGACCGGGGGCTGGACTCGGGGCGCCTGCTCGTCGACGACACGATGTGGGCGCGGTTCACGCAGGACCTGCGCGCGGCGGCGCCCGACGCGACGTGGGGGCTCGCGGGCGAGGCGCTCGCCGACCTCCGAGTCCGGAAGGACGAGGCCGAACTGGCGGCGCTGCGCTCGGCGGCCGGGGTCGCGGACGCGGTCGTCGGCGACCTCCGAGACCTTGGCGCCGACGCGGTCGGGATGACCGAGGCGGCGCTCGCCGATTGGATCGCGGACCGGCTGGCCGAGCGCGGCGGGCGCGGCGTCAGCTTCGAGACGGTGGTCGCCGCCGGGGAGAACGGCGCGAAACCCCACCACGGCCACGGCGACCGCGAGATCCGGGCGGGCGAGCCGGTCGTCCTCGACTTCGGGACGCGCGTCGACGGCTACCCCTCGGACCAGACGCGGACGCTCGCCTTCGGCGGGGACCCGCCCGAGGCGTACCGCGAAGTCCACGAGGTCGTGCGCGAGGCGCAGGCGGCCGGCGTGGAGGCCGTCGGCCCCGGCGTCCCCGCGTCGGCCGTCGACCGCGCCGCGCGCGAGGTGATCGAGGCGGCCGGGTACGGCGACGCGTTCGTCCACCGGACCGGACACGGGGTGGGGCTCGACGTCCACGAGGAGCCGTACCTCGTCGCCGGGAACGACCGCCCGCTGGAGCCCGGTATGGTCTGCTCCGTCGAGCCGGGGGTCTACCTCGACGGGCGGTTCGGCTGTCGGATCGAGGACCTCGTGGTCGTCACCAAGGACGGCTGCGAGCGGCTGAACCGGACCGACCGCGGCTGGGAGTAGCGACCGGCGAGCGCGGCGAACTGACGGGCGGCGAGCGCGGCGGCTCACCGGAGTCGGACGCGACGCAGAAACCGCGGAGACCGGCGTGCCGAGCGTCGGCACGCGAGTACGGGAGTCGTGTGCCTGCCCCCAACCGGAAATTACGGCCGGATAATATAACAGTATTACCGAATTATTTCGGGTATGTTCTCTGAGTCGGACCGAGGGCGCGGATCGCCCCCACAGACGCTCGCGCGGCATCGAAACCATTAGTGTCGCCCGAGCGGAACCGCGAGCCATGAGCGACACCGATGCGGACGAGGGGGACGAAGAGGCGGAAGCGGAGCCGGCCGTCGAACTCGGCGACGGCCCGGACGTGGCCGGCGAGCCGGTCGCCCGCGTCGCGTCGCGACTCACCTGGCCCGCGACGCGCAGCGACGTCCGCGAGCAGGAGGGCAACGCCGAGCTCCGGACGCCCGACGGGCCGCAAACGCTCGACGATGTCCTCGCGGAGAGCGAGGTCCCGCTGTTCGAGAGCCGGAGCGACTTCCTTCAGGCGGTCGAAGACGTCGTCGGCAGCGGTCCGGTCGCGACCGAGTAAGCCCCGAGCGCGACGAATCTAGTTATAAATAGTCGCCGAGACGACAAGAGGCATTTATATACCGGCGGTCGGCGCGTGCCGGCGAGCGGCGCTTCGCGCCGCGAGTCGCACGCGCGAGGGACGTCGTGAGTGACGGGCGACCGGAGGGAGCCCGGAGCGAACGGCGAGGCTGGGGAGGCGTGAGGCTGCGGTGCGGGGCGGGACTCGAAGGGGCAGTCGCGAGGCGGGCGCAGGCGACGTAAGCACCGCAGGAACGAGCGGAGCGAGTGACGAGGAGCGCAGCGAGCGTGCGCCCGCCTCGCGACTGGGGCTTCGGTGGCGTTCGTGTCGATCAGCAGTTTACAAGCAGAACCGATCTCGTACAGCCGAGCGGCTGGGGCTTCGGCAGTGTTCGTGTGGCTCAGTGATTCATAAGCGAAGAGAACATCGTATAGCCGAGCGGCTGGGGCTTCGGCGGTGTTCGTGACGATCAGCGATTTATAAGAAACAGCTACGTACTGCCGAGCAGGTCGGGCTTCGGTGGTCTCCGACTCGTTCGCGTCGGAATCTCGTAAGCGGTCGACCGCGGCGTCGACGGGGGTCAGCGCGCCGCCAGTCTATCCCAACGACTCACCGTCACCGGCGTCAGCTGAGTCCAGCCACGAAGTCGCGACCGACTCGAACGGCGCGGAGTAGCTCATCAGCGTCGTGCCCAGCACCGCCATGACGAGGACGTAGCCGACCGCGAACGCGTTGATCGTCCCCGCGAGCGCCGGGTCGAACGCGCCGCCAGTCGCGCCGGTGACCGCGACGGTCGCGATGATCAGCGAGAACTCGCCGCGCGTGGTCATGCCGAGCCCGACCCGCGTCGACCGCCGGACGTCGAGGTCGAAGGCGCGCCCCGCGAGGTAGCCGGTGACGAGCTTCGACGGCGTGGTGACGACGACGGCGAGCGCGACGAGCGCCGCGACGTCGGGGAACAGCGCGGGGTCCGTCACGAGCCCGATCCAGAAGAAAAAGACCGCGGCGAACACGTCTCGGACCGGCTCCAGAATCGTCTCGATGGCGTGGACCCGATCCGTCGCGGAGAACGCCATCCCGACGAAGAAGGCCGCGACCGCCTCGCTGACGCCGAGCGCGAGCGCCGCGCCGGCGACGAACACGACCGCGGCCACGGCGCGCAGCGCCACGAACTCGCGGTTGTCGGTCGCGACGAGCCGCTCGAACAGCGGGCCGCCGAACCGGACGACCGCGAGCAGTCCGGCGATGAACGCGAGCGCGATACCCACGTCGACCGCGGCGGCCGCGACGTCGCCGCCGCCGAGCACGAGGGCGGACGCGACCGAGAGGTAGACCGCGATGAACAGGTCCTCGTAGACGAGGGTGCCGAGCAGCGGCTCCGCCTCGTCGTTGGCGATCCAGCCGAGGTCGATGAGCGACTTCGTGATCACCGCCGACGAGGAGATGTAGACGATGCCCGCGACGAGGAACGCCGGGAGGAACGCGCCGAAGACGAGCCAGCCGAGGACGAGCCCGACGCCGAAGTTCGCGAGGTCGATCGTTCCCGCCGTCCCGATCGGACGCCACCGCGCGAGCAGCCGGTCGAGGTTGAACTCCAGCCCGAGGAAAAACAGGAGGAAGACGATCCCCAGCTCCGCGCCCAGCGAGATGAACTCCGTCTCGGGGACGTAGACGGACCCGACCGCGGGGAGCGCGACCCGCCCGAGGACGGACTCCCCGAGCAGCATCCCGACGAGGATGTACGCGGGGATCACGGACTGCCCGAGGCGGTTCGCGAGCGCGCCGGCGACCGCGACCGCGGCGAACATGACACCGACGTCGAGCAGCGCCACTACCGGCCACCCCCGGATCGAGGGGTCCGGACGACGGGGAACGGCGGGGAGCCGGAGCGAGTCGAAGCGCCGGGGCGGGTCGAGACGACTGCGGAGCGGGACACGACGGCAGAGCGGGACACGACGGCAGAGCGGGACACGACGGCAGAGCGGGACACGACGGCAGAGCGGGACACGACGGCAGAGCGAGTCGGGGCGCGTCCGGGGAACCGACCGCTCATCCGGTGAGTATCTCCTCGAACGCCTCGCAGTTCGCGGGCGTGCCGACCCCGATCAGGGTGTCGCCCTCGCTGAGGGTGGTCTCGGCGCCGGGGCTGTCGATGACCTCGTCGTCGCGCTGGATCGCGACGACGGCGAGCCCGGTCCGGTTGCCGATGTCGGCGCTCTCCAGCGTCTCGCCGACGAGCGGGGAGCCGGGCGGGAGCTCGTACCACTCCAAGAGGATCCCGCCCGGAAGCGTCGTCTCCTGCGTCTCCGGTTCGACGGGCTGGAAGTACGCCCCCTCGATGATCGACCCGATCGTCCGCGCGAGGTCGTCGGAGAACTCGAACGCCTTCTCGGAGTCGGCGTCGGGGTCGCGCCGGCGGAACACCTCGCGTTTGCCCGTGTTGTGGATGACGACGATCATCGCTTCGCCGCCGCCTAACTCGATCTCGAACTTCTTCCCGACTCCCGGGAGGTCGGACTCGGTGATCGTCATACAGAGGGCAGAGAGTCCACGGTAATATGTCTGTACGTCGCGCCGCGGGAGCGGACGCGCTCGACCCGAGGCCCCGCCGACGGGCGGACCGAGACCCCGTCCCGAGCCGCGATCCGAAGCGGCGCCCGACGGGCGGCTCCTCGCCCGCGTCCGGCGAGCGGACCGAGACCGCGTCCGACGCGCGTCGGCCGCCGCACCAAACGCTAAGTGGGGTGGGGCCGAGGTGACGGATATGTGGCGCTCCCGGGGGAGTCGGGACCGGCGGACGGTGGTGTGCATCGCGTGCGGGGACTCGGTGTTGCGGGAGGACGCGCGCGAGTACGACAAGGAGGGCGACCGCTGGAACCGACGCGACAAGGAGTTCGAGTACCTCTGTGCCGACTGCGACGACGAGATATCCCACCAGCCCCGCGACGGCCTCGAATCGCTGATCCTCTCGATCGAATCGGACGGCCTCTCCACCGAGGAGTTCCTCGACCGCTACGCCGACGCGGTCGCGGACGACGCCGGCGACCGGACCGACGAGAGTGGGTCGGGGAGCCGCTCGGACCGCGGTCGGTCGGACCGCACGCGCTCGGACCGCGACCGCGATCGGTAACGATACCCGTCCCGGCTCGGTACCGCGACCGTACGCATGTGTGCCCTCCACGCAGCGGCCGCGACCGATAACGCCGTGCTGTCGGCGTTCGGGACAGTCGACCCGTTTGTACTCAACAGCGGTGCCGTTGGCCCGTTTGTACTCAACAGCGGTGCCGTTGGCCCGTTTGTACTCAGCAACGGCGCCGTCGACCTCGTTCCGAGCGCGGTCGGCGCCGGCGCGCTGGTCGTCGGTCTCGCGTTCCTCGCGTACGGCGCGGCCGGCGCCCGCGACGCGATCCGGGTCGTCCGGGCGAGCGCGACCGACCCCGCCGGGCTCGACGGCGCGGAACGACGGATACGGGTGACCGGCCGCGCCGCCGAAGTCGACGGGGAGACGCTCCCCGCGCCGTTCGGGGGCGACCCGTGCCTCTGCGTCGAGTACGACGTGTCCGAGCTCCGCAGTCAGGGGAACGGGCAGTCGTGGGTCGCGATCGACGAGGGCGAGGCCGGCGTTCCCTTCCGCGTCGACGACGGCGGGACCGGCGTCCGGGTCGATCCCGCGGCGGCGACCTTCTCGCTCAACGTCGACGAGAAGATCAAGCTCGACGCGGGCGAGGAGCCGCCCGAGCGCGTCCGGGGGTTCATCGACGCGGTCGACGAGGTCGACGAGACGGAGACGGGGTACGAGATCGGCCCGCTCACGATCGGCGACGACCCGCGGCGCCGGTACGTCCAGCGGGCGCTCCGCCCGGGCGACGAGGTGACGGTCGTCGGGGACAGCGAGGCGTTCCCGGACGCGCCCGTCGGCGAGGTGAAATCGCGGATCGCGGACGGGTCGCCGTTCCTCGTCTCGGACGCGAGCGCGCGTTCGACCGCGCTCCGGCTGGTCGGCTCGTCGGCGGTCCCGATCGTCCTCGGCGTCGTCGCGCTCGCGGTCGGCGCGCTGGCGCTGACGCCGCTGATCGCGGCGCTCGTCTGAGTCCCCGACCCCCGTTTCAGCCCGCCCGACAGGCCTTTCTAACGCACCCGCGTTGGGTGAGGTATGTCAGACGACGAGCCGAAGCCCGGGTCCGCCGAGGACCAAGGGCCCGTGACGATCACGCCGGAACTCGCGGACCGACTCGCCGAGAAGCGAGAGGAGCTGTTCGAGGAGTTCGAGATCCGCGACGAGTTCCCGAGCGAGGTCCTCCGCGAGGCCGAGGCCCGGACCGAGGGCGTCTACGAGGAGATCGAAGCCGAGATCGACGAGCGCGAGGACCTCCGCGAGTTGACGACGTGGACCACCGACCCGGTCGACGCGCAGGACTTCGACGACGCCATCTCGATCGAACGGGAGGAGGGCGCCTACCGGCTGTGGGTCCACATCGCCGACGTGACCCACTACGTCACGCCCGACACCGCGATGTGGGAGGAGGCGGTCGAGCGCGCCAACACCGTCTACCTGCCCGACTACACGATCCACATGCTCCCGCCGGTGCTGGCCGAGACCGTCTGCTCGCTCGTCCCGAACGAAGACCGGCTCGCGCACACCGTCGAGATGGAGATCGACGAGGAGACGCTGTCCTTTGAGGACATCGACATCTACAAATCGGTGATCAACTCCGACGAGCGGCTCACCTACTCGGAGTGCGAGGAGCGGCTCGACGACCCCGAGTTACCCCTCAGTGAGAAGAACCAGCTGGCCTTCGATCTCGCGGACCGGATGCACGAGCAGCGCAAGGAGGACGGCTCGCTCGTCCTCAACCCCCGCCGCGACCGCGCGCACACCATCATCGAGGAGTCGATGCTGAAGGCGAACAAGGCGGTGACGCACACCCTCATGTGGGACCGCGGCGTCGAGGCGATGTATCGCGTCCACCCGCAGCCGACCCCCGACCAGTGGAACGAGGCCTTAAAAGAGATCCAGGAGCTCGACGGCGTCTCCATCCCCGGCGACGCGTGGGGCGACGACCCGCGGAAGGCGGTCAACGCCGCCCTCGAAGAGTCGCCCGAGCGCCAGCTCAACAAGATCCAGCGCGCCGTGCTGAAGGTGATGCCGCGCGCGAAGTACATGAACGACCCGTTCGGCGGCCACCACGCGCTCAACTTCGACATCTACGGCCACTTCACCTCGCCCATCCGCCGCCTGTCGGACACGATCAACCACTGGATCGTCCACGAGAACGACGTGCCCGAGACTCTCGTCGAGCTGTGCGACCACGCCAGCGACAAGCAGAAGGACGGCGAGACCGCCGAGCGACTTTATAAGCAGTTCCTCCAAGAACAGGGGCTCGACCCGTACGCGGTCAACAACCGCGGCGTCGAGGTCGTCGAGGACCCCGAGGAAGCGAAACACACCGCGTAGGTCCCGCGCGACTGACCGCCGCCCGGACCCGGCGACTGCCGCGGAGCCAACCTTGATTGTCGGCGGCGACGACCCGCCGGCATGGTAACTGACCGCATCGTCGACCACTGCCTGTCCGTCGACGGCGACCGCCCGGACCTCCCGGCGCACCTCCTCGACTGGTTCGCCGTCGCGATCGGCGGCGCGACCCACGCCGACTCCACCCCGGCGATCCTAGAGGGCGTCCGGAAGCTCGCGGGGCCGACGCCCGACCCGGAGACGGACGAGACCGCGACGCTCCTGCCGAGCGGCGAGCGGCTCACTCCGGCCGACGCCGCGCTGGCGAACGGCGCGCTCGCGCACAGCCTCGACTTCGACGACACGCACCTCCCCTCGTCGCTCCACCCGGGAGCGCCCGTGATCGCGGCCGCGCTCGCCGCCGCGGAGGGCGAGGACACGTCCGCAGACCGATTCCGCGACGGCGTCGCGGCCGGCTACGACGTCGCCTGTACGGTCGGCGAGGCGGTCGGCCCCGACGCCCACTACGACCGGGGGTTCCACGTCACCGCGACCTGCGGCACCTTCGGGGCCGTCGCGGCCGCCGGCGTGGTCCGCGGGCTCGACGCGGACGAACTCCGGAACGCGTTCGGGATCGCGGGGAGCCAGGCGGCCGGCTCGCTCCAGTTCCTCGCGAACGGCGCGTGGAACAAGCGGCTCCACCCGGGGCTCGCCGCCCGGCGCGGGATCGAGGCGACCGACCTCGCCGCCGCCGGCGTCGTCGGCGCGGCCGACCCCCTCGCGGGCGAACACGGCTTCTTCGCCGGCTACTCCGACGAGCCGGATCCCGCGGCCGTCGAGCGGATCGGGGAGCGCGACGCGGTCGCGCAGACGGGCCGCAAGCCGTACCCGTGCTGTCGGTACCTCCACTCGGCGATCGACGCGCTCCGGGAGATCGCTCCCGAGGTCGACCCCGACGCGGTCGAGTCGATCGAGGTCGCGATCCCGAGCGCGGGCGTCCGGCTCACGGGCGAGCCGATCGAGGCGAAGCGGCGCCCGGACGGGTTCGTCGACTGCCAGTTCTCCGCCCCGTTCGCGGCCGCGCTCACGCTCACGGAGGGGACCGCCGACGCCGAGGCGTTCCTGCGCGCCGTCGGCCGGCTCGACGACCCGCCGCGGTGGGACGACCCCGCGATCCGGCGGCTGATGGACGCGACGAGCGTCGGGACGGACCCGGCGATCGAAACGCGGTTCCCCGAGGAGTGGGGCGCCCGGGTGGCCGTGACGGCCGGCGGCGAGACGCGCGAGGCGTCGGTGAGCGTGCCGCTCGGCGAGCCGGAACGGCCGATGTCGGCGGCGGAGACGGAGGCGAAGGCGGCGGGGCTGCTCGCGGGCAGCGGCGTCGACGCCGACCGCCTCGCGAGCGTCGTCGAGTCGCTCGACGGGCGGTCCGTCGCGGAGCTCGTCGAGGCGGCGACCGCGGAGTAAGGGAGCGGAGTAACGGAGCGGAAACGGGGCGGTCGCTCAGTCCTCGTCGGACGGCTTCCCGACGATGACCGGACGGTCGGCGTTGAGGATGATCGACTGGCTGACGCTGCCGAACAGCGCCTTCCCGACCGGCGAGCGGTCGCGCATCCCGAGCGCGATCGCGTCGACGTCGCGGTCGGCCGCGACAGCGAGGATCGCGTCCGCGGCGTCGCCGACGTGGAGCTCGCGGTCGTGGGCGATGCCGAGCTCGTCGAGCCGCGCCTCGACGGCCTCCAGCGAGTCGGGGATCCCGCGGAGGTCCTCGATCGACTCGTTGATCTCGTCGATGACGGACGAGCCCGCCTCGTCGGCGGGCGCGTCGACGGACTCGTACACGTGCAACAGGGTGACCTCGACCTCGGCCGGGTCGGCCGGGAGCGATTCGAGGACGGCGACCTGCGAGAGCGCGCGGTCCGTCTCGATGTCGACCGGCAACAGGACGTGGTACATACGCCGGAGTTGAACGCCGGCCGTGTTAAATACCCCCGCCGGATTCGAGAGGCCGCGAACGCCCCGCGGTCGGCGGGTCGAACACGAGGCGGAGGGTCGGCCCCGCGACCGCACGGCGGGGAGATTTAGGAGGGCGACCCCCCACTCGCGCTCAGTCGCGCCGCGTCGCGAAGCGGGTGACCGCGGTCGCGGCCAGCGCGCCGAGCGCCGCGATGACCGCCAAGACGACGAACAGCTCTCGGGGGCCGGCGCGGGTGAGGACCGTCCCGGCCAGCGTCGAGCCGAGCGCGCCGATCCCGAAGATCCCGACGTACGTGTAGCCGAACGAGAGGCCGCGCGCCTCGCTCGGCGAGTAGGCGGCGACGGTCGCCTGCGAGAGCGGCTGGACCGTGAACAGCGCGACGCCGAGCGCGAGCGACACCGCGACGAAGGTGGCGACGCTCCCGGTCGCGGGGATGAAGAGCAGCGCGAGCGCCGACAGGACGCCCATCAGCGCCATCAACCCCCACTCCGGAGGGACGCGGTCCGCGATGCGACCGCCGAGGTACTGGCCGAACACGCCGACCGTGAGGACCGCCACGTACAGGTACCGCCCCACGTCGAACTGGTCGGCGTAGGGACTCGCCGGGTCGACCAGTTGGAGGTCGACGAGGCCGCCGAGCACGTCGCCGAGCAGGTCCGGGAGGAACGTGAGGAACGTCCGGTAGTAGAGGCCGCTGAACGTGACGAACGCGAACACGATCAGGAAGCCGCCGGCGATCAGGACCCGCGTGTCCGCCGCGATCGACGACAGCGAGACTTCGCCTTTCGTCCCGTCGGACGAGTCGGTCTCGGCGTCCGGGTCGCCCGCTCCGCCCGAGTCGCCTTCTCCGTCCGAGTCGCCCTCGTCGGCGTCCTCGGGGGAGACGCCAGCGGTCGCCGCGGCGTCGGAGGAGAGCGCCGCGTCGACGTCGACGGTGACGCCGTACGCGGCGACGGCGAGCGCGGGGAGCGCGAGCGCGGCCGTGACCAGCCGCCAGTCGAACGCCAACAGCAGCAGCGCGGTCGCCAGCGGGCCGAGCGCTATCCCGAGGTTCCCGCCGATCCCGTGGTAGCCGAGCGCGGTCCCGCGCTGGTCGATCGACGTCGAGAGCAGCGACAGCCCCGCGGGGTGGTAGACGCTCGCCGTGAGCCCCCAGACGGCGATCGCCGCGGCGAGGACGGGGAGCGTCGGCGAGACGCTCACGAGGAGGAACGAGCCGGCCATCCCGGCGAGGCAGGCGAGGATGAGCGGCTTCGACCCGAAGCGGTCGACCAGAATACCGCCCGGCAGCGCGCCGACGCCGAACAGCCCGTAGCCGAGCGTGACGACGACGCCGAGCGCGGCGGCGGTCGTCGAGAACTCGCTCACCCACACCGTCAACAGGATCGGGATCGACAGCTCGTAGGTGTGGACGAGCCCGTGCGATCCCGCGGTGAATCCGACGATCCGGCGCTCGGCGGCGTCCATGTGGGTCCGGGGTTCGTCGGGTCGGTTCATAACCTCGGGGGTAGCCGCCGCGGTTGCCGAGAGTCCGGGGCGAGCCGCCCGCGGCGTCCGGCGGCGTCGCGCGAGAACCGGCGGTCGGTGCCGACACCGCCTCGACCGCGGCGCCTCGACGCGCCGCGACCGCGCTACTCGGTCATCGCCGTCTCGCCGACCGGGGGCTCGGCGCGGATGACGGCGACGACGAGGACGGCGGCGACGACGCACACCCCGGCGAGCATGGTCCAGCTCGCGCGGTACGTCGCCGTGTCGGCGAGGTAGCCGAACGCGGGCGGGGCGAACAGCGCCCCGGAGGTGAGCGCCACCTGACAGCCGGCGGTCGCGCTCCCCATCTGGTCGGCGGGGACCAGCGTCGCCATGACGGAGTAGTAGACGCCGGTGAACCCCAACACGAAGAATCCGAGCGCGGCGAACGCGGCCGCGGCGGTCGCCTCCGTGGAGGTCCGCGCGACAACGAGGAACAGCGCCGCGCTCGCGACCGTCTGGACGAGGAGGATGGCGCCGATCCGGGTCTGGGGGTCGCCCGGGAGGCGATCGGAGAGCCACCCGCCGAGGAGCCGCCCGCCGCTGCCGAACAGCTGGACGATCGCCAGCACGGTGCCGGCGAACGCGACCGACGCGCCGACCGACTCCTCGACGTAGAGGACGGTGTACCCCGTGGTCGTGAAAAGTGCCGCGCCGAGGAACAGCCCGGCGACGACGAGCAGGACGTACGGCCGGTTGCCCGCCAGTCCGCGGAGGTCCGGGCGGCTCGTCGACCCGCCGCCGGCGCCGCGGTAGAGGACGCCGAAGACGACGGCGACGACGAAGCCCACCCCCGCCGCGATCAGGAATCCCGCCTGCCAGAAGAGGTAGCCGGCGAGCCCGGTGACGAGCAGGGCGCTGATCCCGCTGCCGCCGGTGACGCCGACCTGTTTGATCCCCATCGCGGTGTTCTGTCGCCCCGGAGAGACGCTGTCGTACACCGCCTTGTTCGTCCCCGGCATCGCAGTGCTGTAGACGGAGCCGAGCAGGAAGACGGCGACCAAAAGCAGCGCGTAGGAGGGCGCGCCGGCGACGAGCACCATCCCGGCGGCGAGGCCGACGAGGCCGAGCGAGAGGGTCCGGCGCTCGCCGACGCGGTCGGTTATCGCTCCCACCGGCAGCAGGAACAGCGCGTAGCCGAGCGTGAGCGTCGTGACGACGAGCCCGACCTGGAACCGGGAGAGCCCGAACTCGTCGCGGAAGAACGTCGTCGCGGCGAAGACGGTGTAGTAACAGATGCTCGCCGACACCTGCCACAGCGTCACCAGCGAGACGGTTCGCCAGTAGGAGCGGTCCATCCACCGGCAGGGACCACGCCCCGGTTCATAAGCGGTGTCGTCCCGGCAATCGCAGGTCCGCGGAGCGGCGGCGACTCCGGATCGTGTCGGCGCGTACTGCCCGCTCACGAATCCTTATGGGCCGGGACTGGAAGGAAAGACCATGACACAGGACTGGCGGGACTCGGTGGAACTCACCCAACAGCAGTCGCTCGTGCGGCGCAGCATCCGCGATCTCTGCGCCGAGTTCGGCGACGAGTACTGGCGCGAGCGCGACCGGACCGCGACGTACCCGACGGAGTTCGTCGACGCGCTCGCCGAGGACGGCTGGCTCGGCATGCTCGTCCCCGAGGAGTACGGCGGCGTCGGGATGTCGACGAGCGAGGCCGTGGTGATGATGGAGGAGATCGCCGCGAGCGGCGGCGGCTTCGCCGGCCCGCAGTCGATCCACGGCGGGATCTACAACTCCGTCCCGATCGTGAAGTACGCCGACGAGGAGCTGAAGGAGGACCTGCTGCCCCGCGTCGCCGACGGCGACGCCCGCATCCAGGCGTTCGGCCTCACCGAGCCGAACGCCGGGTCGGACTCGACGGCGATGGAGACGCGAGCCGAGCGCGACGGCGACGAGTACGTGGTAAACGGCGAGAAGGTGTGGATCTCCCGCGTCGAGGACAGCGACTACCTCGTGTTGATGGCGCGGACGACCCCCCGCGAGGAGGTCGAGAAGCGCACCCGCGGCATCTCGATGATCCTCGTCGACCTCGACGACGCCTACGGGAACGGGCTGGAGATCGAGCGCATCCCGAAGAGCGCGAGCCGCGCGGTCCACTCCTACCAGCTGTACTTCGACGACCTGCGCGTCCCCGCGCGGAACCTGATCGGCGAGGAGGGACGGGGGTTCTACCAAGTCCTCGACGGGCTCAACGAGGAGCGGCTGGTGATCGCCGCCGAGTGTCTCGGACTCGGCGAGGTCGCCTTGGAACGCGGCATCGAGTACGCCAACGAGCGCGAGGTGTTCGGGGGTCCGATCGGCGCCAATCAGGCGGTCCAGCACCCGCTCGCCGAGGCGTACGCCGACCTGCTCGCGGCCAAGAAGGTGATCTACAGCGCGGCCGACCGGCTCGACGACCTCGAACGCACCGAGGCGGGCGCGGAGGCGAACGTCGCGAAGTACCTCGCCGCGGAGGCCGCGTTCGAGGCGGCCGACGCCGCGGTCCAGACCCACGGCGGCTTCGGCGTCGCCCGCGAGTACGACGTGGAGCGCTACTTCCGCGAGGCCCGCCTGACGCGGCTCGTCCCCGTCACCCAGCAGCTCGCCCTGAACTACCTCGGCGAGAACGTGCTGGGACTGCCGCGGTCGTACTGATCCGCCGGGAGGAATTGTTTATAAGACCGATGCGGTGGCGCGCGCCCGCGAGCGGCCGCCCTCGGCGGCCGCGAGGAGCACGCGCGAGGGAGCGGTGAGCGACGGGCGACCGGAGGGAGCCCGAGCGAACCGCGAGGCTGGGGAGGTGTGAGGCTGCGGTGCTGTGCGGTCGGGGTGGGACTCGAAGGGGCAGTCGCCGGCGGCGATAGTGATAGCCGAAAAATTTGTAATATTAGAGTGTAAGTACGAACTATGCCTGGACCGTCGAAAGATCACCTCGAACATCTGAGTGAAGAGGAACTCGATGAGGCGATCGATCAAGCTCAATCTGAC
>NZ_SGUC01000162.1 GCF_005435165.1 Halorubrum sp. GN11_10-6_MGM
GTTAAAGAACACGATTTCGTTCGTCATGAACTTCTGTCTATGACGAAAGGAAAGCACAAGGATGGAATTCAGGAGGTGCCGCGAAAATCCGTATGCGTCCATGTGCGCCTTGGTGACGACTTCGAGGAGCCAGGGCCGGGCGAGGATCTTGAGGACGCTGGACACAACACCAAACTTCCCCTCAGCTGGTACAAGAAAAAACTGAGCCAAGTCCGGTCCGTGATTGGAGAGTCCGTGCCTGCATACATCTTCTCAGATGTTGACAACGACAGACTGAGACCCATCCTGAACGCTCCGAACACAATCCGGGCGTACTTTGGATCAAGCATCGCCGACATGCTTGCTCTATCCCAGGCAGGTGTTTTGATCGCGTCTGGTTCTACATTCAGTATGTGGGCCTCATACTTAGGACGAATGCCGGTGATTTGGTATCCCGGCCAGCTTCGTCAGCGACTCTAC
>NZ_SGUC01000163.1 GCF_005435165.1 Halorubrum sp. GN11_10-6_MGM
GTGGGGAACTCGTTTCTCATCATCGTGCTGCCGCTCTATGTGGCGAGCGAGGCGGTCGGGGGGCGCATCTTTGGCGTTCCCGCCTCGATGGTCGCGGGCGTCGTCCTGGCACTGTTTGGCATCGCGAGCAGCATCGCACAGCCGCTGGCCGGGCGCCTGTCCGCTCGGGCCGGCCGCCGAAAGGTCTTCGTGATCGGTGGGCTCGTGGTCCTCGGGGCCATCAATCTGGCGTTCGCCGCGGCTACGGCCTACTGGCACCTCTTCGTGCTGCGGGTGGTCCAGGGCCTCGCGGCGGCCTTCACGATCACGGCGAGCCTGGCCATCGTCAACGAGCTGAGCGACGCGGGCAGCCGGGGCGGCAACATGGGCGTGTACAACTCCTTCCGCCTCATCGGCTTCGGGGCCGGTCCCCTCTTGGCGAGCGTGCTCCTTGAGATGGGGCCGTTCGCGATGCCGGGC
>NZ_SGUC01000164.1 GCF_005435165.1 Halorubrum sp. GN11_10-6_MGM
GCTTTCGCCAGGGCCAGAGTTTTTGCCGGAGCTATCACTGGAGGAGGAGCTGCCGCTGGAGGAGCTGTCGCTAGAGCCGTGGACGGTGACGTCGGAGGGCATCGGGTAGGAAGGAGGAGCTTCTGGGAAGCGAGCGGAAGTCGGGGCGCTCAAGTGTTCACGCCAGGCGTTCTCATTGGGCGTCGCCGCTGGGCACACTTCTGGGCGTGCGTAGGCGCACATAATGCCATTTATGTGCGCCAATGCAGGCACCGATGCAGCCCTCAGTACAGCACTCCGAGCAGAGGAATACCAGACTTGATCTTGGGCTGACTGTCGGGCACATGCCGTGCCGACCCGTCAGACTGAATCGTCTCGACGGGAACCTGAACGATAGGGCCGACGGGGCGTCGTTTCTGATTTGCGGATTGGCTTAAAACGCGACTGAGATTGGCTTAAAAGAAGCCACTCTCATGGTG
>NZ_SGUC01000165.1 GCF_005435165.1 Halorubrum sp. GN11_10-6_MGM
CGGCTGAGGACCTGAACCTCAGCGTGAGCCGCGACGGGACGACGACCGTCTCGGTCGCCGTCAAGCGGCACAAATCGGAGCTACGCCGTGAGCGCGCCTTCGAACTCCTTGAGCAAGTCGGGCTAACGGAGGACCACTTCTACCGTTACCCGCACCAGTTCTCGGGCGGGCAGCGCCAGCGCATTGGCATCGCTCGGGCGCTCGCGCTGGAGCCGGACTTCCTGGTGCTTGACGAGCCCGTGAGCGCGCTCGACGTGTCCGTACAGGCGCGCATCATCAACCTGCTAGAGGATCTTCAGGACGAGCTTGGGCTGACCTACCTCTTTATTGCTCACGACCTCAGCGTCGTGCGCCACATCGCGGACCGGGTCGCCGTAATGTATCTGGGTAACATCGTGGAGCTGGGGCCAACCCGTGAGGTGTACGAAAATCCCGCACACCCCTACACCGTCTCGCT
>NZ_SGUC01000166.1 GCF_005435165.1 Halorubrum sp. GN11_10-6_MGM
GGGCATGCGGCCCCACCCGTACGCCACGGCCGAGGGCCGGCCGCTGCCCGTCGAGTTCGTGGCGGCGGCCGCCGTCCAGGCCGCCGTGACCCCCACGATGGAGGGCACCCTCACGGTGCCCCAGATCGATGACATCGGGCGCACGAGCGGGCTCGTCGACCCAAACGCCGCATCCACGCCCTCCCTCACGCCCCTGGTGGTGGGCCTGGGCGGCACCGCTCTGGGGGCCTGGCTCCTCCGCCGGTGGCGGGCCTCGTAGCGTCCTCGGTCGCCCCCCGGAATGGCACCCCAGCACACAGTCCGATCCCCCGCAGCCGCTACGGGGCGGGCGCTGCGTCGGAGATCGGCGGCGGCGTCTCCGTCGACTCCGCACCGAGCGCGAGAATGATGCGCCGCTCCAGCGTGCGCTTCAGGTGGAGGATGTCTTCCTCCTCCCCCTGGTCGATGTACATGTTG
>NZ_SGUC01000167.1 GCF_005435165.1 Halorubrum sp. GN11_10-6_MGM
GGCCTCCCCCGCCCGCAGGACGCGTCCCTGGGGCGCCGCGCCCCCCGGCGGCGGGTCCGCGTCGTCGCGCTCCGCCTCCGCCACCTGCTCGGCGGGAATGCGGTCGGCCCCCTCCGCGAGCACGTCCTCGTCGAGCGAGACGGACGTCACGTCCGATGTGTCTGTGTTTTTGATGACACGTCCCATTTCGTGTGCAGGCCGGCAATGCAACAGAACAGCGAAGGGGCCGCTACTCGATGACCGCCTCTTCGGAAGCGCTGGTCAGCGCGATCTCATCCTTCTCTTCGAGCTCCTGCGCGATCTCCAGGATGCGGTTCTGGGCCTCCTCAACGTCGCTTACCCGGACGCGGCCGAGCAGCTCGATCTCCTCGTCGAGGGCCTCGGCCACCCGGTCGCTCACGTTGCGCATGACCTTGTTTTGCAGCTCGTCGGAGGCGCCCTTGAGGCCGAGGGCC
>NZ_SGUC01000168.1 GCF_005435165.1 Halorubrum sp. GN11_10-6_MGM
ACATGGAGTTCGTGCAGTTTCACCCCACCGGGAAGGTGAAGCCCGAGGCGGAGGCCGGGCACCTTGTCACCGAGGCGGTCCGTGGGGAGGGCGGGCGGCTCTACAACACGGAGGGCGAGCGCTTCATGGAGCGCTACTCACCGACGCAGATGGAGCTGGACGCCCGGGACGTCGTGGCCCGTGCCAACGAGCAGGAGATCCGCGAGGGGCGGGGCACGGAGGATGACGCCGTGCTGCTGGACATCTCCCATCGCGACGACGACTACATTCACGACCGGCTCCCCCGTATGGTGGAGGAGTTTGCCGAGCACGGGATCGACATCACCGAGGAGCCGATGGAGGTGGCGCCGACGGCCCACTACGCGATGGGCGGCATCGAGGTCGACTTCGAAACGGCCCAGACGCAGGTCGACGGCCTCTACGCCGTCGGCGAATGCACGGCCGGCGTGCACG
>NZ_SGUC01000017.1 GCF_005435165.1 Halorubrum sp. GN11_10-6_MGM
AGACTCACACCATATCTCCGAGCGTTTCAGCTCCGTCGTGAAGTGTTCCGAAAACCGGGGAAAGAAGCGCTCAAAACCATCCTCGAAACTGCGCTATGACTCACCAACAATCTCCGCCACAAGAGCGTTATTTTTATTGGTTGAAGACGAGATCGAGGAGCAATTCGGAGACTCAAACATTGTTAATAAATCTGAAGACGATTTAGTTGTCTTATACGATAGTCCTGAGGCATATCTTCATCCACAGCTCCAATTGAATTTCTTAAATTATATTAAAGACTATTTAAACCAAAAGTCGGATTCGAACCGTAAGGTACAGATCATCATGTGTACACACTCGAAAATGATCATTGATAATACTCCTGACGATTCACTTTACTTCCTATTTTATCCAGATCAAGTTGAAGAAAATCAATTACGCTCTGCTTCGGAGGTTCCAGACGAACTTCGTAATTTAATCAGTAAAGAAATGGGTTTAACAGCGTTGTCATCTGGTGAAGATATACTACTAGTGGAGGGCAGAGACGATAGGGAGGTTATTCAAAGAATTGATGATGAAATCGAAAAAGAACTCAGTGTCATTGAAATGGGGGGAAAAGACCCGATCGTAAATCTGGATGAGACATTTAATAAAATGGTCCCAAAATTAGATGGAGTTGATCTGTACGCAATTGTGGATCGTGATAGAGGTATGAAATTGAATAAACAAATACCAGATAATATACACGTTCTTCCAGTCACCTCTGTAGAGAATTTAATCCTAAAACCAGATGTTATATTTGAGACAGTTCAAGACATTCTCGGTCGAAAACTAAAAACAGAGGGATACGAATCACCACAAGATATTGAAAACTTGTTATCCAATATTGTATTACACGAGAATTTCATCGAAAAAGAGGCACACACTAGATGGAACGAACAGTTTGGTGAATTACATCTTAGCTATAGAAGTTTTGAAAAATCAAAAGGATTTGATGATATTGGTTCATTCGCAAAAAATGAATTGGGAAATAAATTAGATGATGTGAGTGAGTTTTCAGAGATCCGGAAGGAAGTTGAACAGCTAGCAGAGAATGGAAACATTGATCAACTTCAGGGCAAGGAGATACTCAAAGAACTGTCCAATCAATTTAATATAAAGACAGAGCGCTTGCTCCGTATGTGTGCGAGAAGGTTGGATGTGGAAGATCTCCCTGATGAAACGAGAGACTTCATCCAAGAGGCCAAATCATAATACTTGGCACATGACGTGGTATAATCTCGTGGACTTCCCTCCTCGAAATCCAAGCACAGAGTATCCGTAGTCCACTCCGCCGCTCTTAGTATCGTAATTGTTCAGCGCCGCCGCTCACAAGTGTGAAAACGTCGCCGGCGGCGGTCCACTGTGCCCACAGTGTACCTCCGGACCGCCGTCCGACGACGGCGTCGAGGGGAGAAGTGCCCTCAGAAGCGCCGCAGCTGCTCTTCGAGACAGACGGTGACGATCGACTTCGCGATGGCGGCGCCGCCGCCGATCGGGTCGAGCTTCGTGTCGCCGAGGCGCTCGGCGTAGGCGATCGGGCGCTCCCGCACGTCGTACCCGCGCATCAGGGGCCGGATGAGGAGTTCCGCCGAGAGGCCGGTGTTCTCCGTCCACCCGATCTCCTCGACGACCTCGCGGCGGTACGCGCGCATCCCCGTCGTGGTGTCGTGGACGCGCTCGCCCATCAGCAGGCTCGCGAGCGCGGCGAACGCGTGGTTCCCGAACCGGTTGAACGCCGGCATCGCCTCGGCCCCGTGATAGAGCCGGTCGCCGCTCACCACGTCGGCGCCGTCGTTGACCTCCGCGAGGAACTCCGGCAGCGCCTCCATCGGATAGGTGTCGTCGCAGTCCGTCGTGACGACCACGGGGCGGTCGGGCGTCAAGATCGCCTCGCGGACGGCGACGCCGTACCCCTGCGGCTCCTGTTCGATGACCTGCGCCCCGTGTTCGCGGGCGATCTCCGCGGTCCGGTCCGAGGAGCCGTCGACGCAGACGACCTCCGCCTTCCCGTCGGTCACCTCGTCGATGTCGTCGAGGACGGTCGCGATCGCCTCCTCCTCGTTGTACGTCCCCATCACGACGCTGAGGTCGTCGAAGGTGTACTCGTCGCCCCGGGCCGCCTCGTCGGCGGCGGCGCCGACCGCCGCGTCCGACCCTTCGGTTTGGTCCGTCTTGTCGGCCGAGTCCGCCCCGACCGACGCCGCCGACCCGTTCGTCGCGTGTGCTGAGTCGCTCATTACCCGTCTCTCAGTCCGGACGCACTTGAGTTTTTAGGTTTACCTAAAATAGTGGCAAACGACCGTCAGTTCGTCTCTGAGAGCCGGGCGTCCACGTCGTCGGCGACGCGGAGCGCGAGCGCGGCGATGGTGAGCGTGGGGTTCATCGCCCCGCTCGTCGGGAAGACGGAGCTAGACGCGATCCAGCAGTTGTCGAGGTCGTGGGTCCGACAGTCGGCGTCGACGACGCCGCGCTCGGGGTCGTCGCTCATCCGCGTCGTGCCCATGTGGTGGTAGGCGGGTCCCGTCGCGTCCGGCCCGGCGACCCACTCCACGTCGGCGCCGAGCTCCTCTAAGATCGCGACTTGGACCTCGTTCGCCCGCTCGATCGTGTCGAGCGCGCGGTCGCCGACGGTCCACTCGATCCGCGGCACGGGGTTGCCGCGGTCGTCCGTCCGGTCGTCGGCGAGGGTGATCCGGCTGTCGGCGTCGGGGGCCTGCTCGACGAGTCCGCCCATCGCGACGTGGGTCCCGTACCCGTCGCGGAGCCGCTCCAGCAGGGAGTCGCCCCAGTCGTCGCCGGTGAGCGCCATCTCCACCGGCGAGGGTCCGGCGTAGTTGAAGAACTCCAGCTTGAACGGCGCCTGCGTCTCGTCGGCCTCGTCGTAGAACTGGTCGCAGGCGCTGGTGTAGAAGCCGACGTGGTTCTGTCTGGTCGGCTCGTCGAGCGTGCCGCCCGCGCCCGCGAACAGGTGGTCCATGAAGAACTCGCCGACGTGGCCGCTCCCGTTCGCGAGCCCGTCGGGGTAGCGGTCCGAGGCCGACAGCAGGAGGAGCCGCGGCGTCTCCACCCCGCCGGCGGCGACGACGAACGCGTCCGCCGCCTGCCGGTGCCGCTCCCCGTCCGGCGTCGCGTAGACGGCGCCGGTCACCCTGTCGTCGCTGTCGTGTTCCAGCCGCTCGACCGGGGCGCGGTCGATGACGGTGGCCCCCTGTTCCTCGGCGCGCTCGACGTGGACCGTCGCGTCGTACTTCGCGCCGCTCGGACAGACGGGCTGGCAGGTGCCGTAGCCGACGCAGGGCGAGCGGTCGTCGTACGGCTCGGAGTTGCGCGCGTTCGGCACCGAGTGCATGTCGATCCCCAGCTCCTCGCAGGCCTCGGCGAACAGCGAGTCGCTGTAGGAGGGCTCGAACGCGGGCATCGGGTGGGGCTCCTCGCGAGGCGGCGCGTAGGGGTTGTCCGACGCGCCCGCCACACCAAGCTCGCGTTCCGACTCAGCGTAGTAGGGGCGCAGGTCGGCGTAGTCGATCGGCCAGTCGGGGCCGACGCCCCGCGCCGTTCCGGAGTTGAAGTCGTCCTCGTGGAGCCGCATCACCATCCCCTGCCAGTGGAGCGTCGACCCGCCGACCCCCTTCACGCGGGCGTGGTTGAGGGGGTACGAGCGGTCGCCGGCGTTCTCGTAGGCGTCGCGCGCGCCGCCGCCACCCCATACGTCCGGTCGCCCGTAGAAGGGGCGTATCGCGCGCTCCTGTCTGGCGAGGCGGTCCGCGGGGTCGAACCGCGGCCCGGCGTCGAGGACGACGACCTCGTGGTCGGCCGCCAGCCGGTCGGCGACGAGCGCTCCGGCCGGGCCGGCCCCGACGACGCAGACGTCCGCGTCCGGGACCGGCGTGCGGTTGACGTCGCGGCCGGCGTCGCCGCCGTCCGACCGCTCGTTCCCGACGCTCTCGGCGCCGCTCACGGCGGCCCCCGCCGGTAGCTCTCGGCGCCCCCGGCGTACCCCTGCGGGTTCTCGATGCCGACCAGCTCGCCGCCGGTCGGCGAGGCGTACAGCGCGAGCAGCAGCTCGTTGACGACGAAGAAGCGGACCCGCTCCGCGGTCGTTCCGTCCGGATTCTCGTCGGCCACGTCCGCGCCGAGCTCCCGGAGCAGCCCGTCGCGCTCGGCGGGCGAGAGGTCGGTGACGGGGGAGTCGTACCACGATCGGGCCGCCGACTCGACCTCGGCGGCCGCGGCGCGGACCCCCGCCGCGTGCGCCGACCCGTCGAGGCGCCCGTCGAGGAAGCCGCCGACGAACGCGTCGACGCCGGAGACCGCCTCGGGGTAGACGACTCGGGCGACCGCGGTCATCGCCTCGCGGACCGCCTCGTCGGAGAGCGCCGCGCCGTCCGACGAGGGGTCGGGGCCTCCCGCTCCGCTGTCGGCTCCCCCGGTCGTTCGACGGACACCGAGCGCGACGCCGCCGGTCGCGCCGATCGCGGCCAGCGCGGCCGCCGCGTCGCGTCGCGTCAGTTCCATGGAGTATTTTAGGTAGCCCTAAATTCTTATATCCGTCGGAGCGCGGTCGTTCCCAACGGGCGATCGGAACCCCTAACGCCGGGCGCGACCACGCTCCGACAGACAGCCTCCGTCTCCGCACAATGACCCTGCGAAACCGGCTCCGCGACCGCTTGACCGACGGCGACGACAGGCTCCCGCTCGGGCTGACGCTGCTCTGCGCGGCGATCGCCGCCACGCTCGTGTTCCCGCTGGCGTGGCTCGTCATCGAGGCGGTGGCGGTCGAGCGCGAGCGCGCGGTCGGCCTGCTCTTCAGCGCCGGGACCGCCGACGTGCTCGCCAACAGCCTCCTGCTGATGGCGGGCGTCACCGGCTTCTCGATCGCGATCGGCGTGCCCCTCGCGTACCTCACGGCTCGGACCGACCTCCCCTTCCGCCGGTTCTGGTCGGTCGCGGCCGCCCTCCCGCTCGTCGTGCCGAGCTACGTCGGCGCCTTCTCGTTCGTCTCGGCGTTCGGCCCGCAGGGCGAGTTCCACGAGGTGCTCGCCCCGCTGGGCGTCGAGCGCGTCCCGGAGATCGGCGGGCTCTCCGGCTCGATCCTCGTCATCACGCTGTACACCTACCCGTACGTCTACCTAACGACCCGGGCGGCGCTCCTGTCGTTCGACACGACCCTCCTCGAAGCGGCTCGGACGCTGAACCACGGGCGGCTCGCGGCGTTCCGCCGCGTGACGCTCCCGACCATTCGCCCCGCGATCGCCGCCGGATCGCTGCTCGCGGCGCTGTACGCGGTCTCGGACTTCGGCACGCCGTCGATAATGCGGCTCCCGGTGTTCACTCGGCAGATATACGTCGAGTACAACGCGTTCGGTCGCGACTACGCCGCGCTGTTGTCGCTCCAACTGCTCGTCGTCGTCGTCCTCGTGCTGGCCTTGGAGTGGGCGGTCCGCTCGAACCGAGAGACGAGCGGCGACGACGCGGGCCGCACCGACGACCGGGTGTCGCTCGGGTGGCTTCGCTGGCCGGCGACGCTGCTCCCGGCCGGGGTGTCCGCGTTCGCCCTGTTGGTCCCGCTGTGGATTCTCGGACTGTGGCTGGTCAACTCCGAGGCCGGCCGCCGGCCCTCGCTCGCCTTCGAGCCGATACAGGTGCTCAACTCCGTGTCGGTCTCGGCGGCCGCCGCGGTCGTCGCCGCGCTCGCCGCGATCCCGATCGCGTACTTCGCCGCGAACCACGACTCGCCGCTCGCGGTCGTCTTCGAGCGGGCGACGTACGTCGGCTTCGCGGTGCCCGGCATCGTGCTGGCGCTCGCGCTGGTGTACTTCGGCTCCGGCTACGCGCCGTGGATCTACCAGACGCTCCCCCTCTTGGTGTTCGCGTACGTCGTCCGGTTCCTCCCGCAAGCGGTCGGGTCGACCCGGACGTCGATCCTTCAGGTCGACCGTCGGCTCGTCGAGGCCGGGCGCACCCTCGGCGAGTCGCCGACCGGGGCGTTCAGACGCGTGACGTTCCCGCTCACGCGCTCGGGCATCGTCGCCGGGGCCGCACTCGTGTTCCTCACGACGATGAAGGAACTCCCGGTCACGCTCGTGCTCCGCCCCACCGGGTTCGACACGATCGTCACGCAGATCTGGCGCGCACAGGAGACCGCGCTCTACCAGTACGCGGTGGTGCCGACGCTGATCCTGCTGGCCATCTCCGGGCTCTCGATGGTCGTCCTCCTCGCGCAGGAGGACGGTCAAGAGGGACTGTGAGGACCGAGGCCGACGGCGCGGCGCCGACCGCTCGACGGCGCGCGACGGACCGATCGCTCCCGTTTTGTCATCTGTTTTGGAACAACTGAACAATACCGCGGACGCGACGGCGGAACGTCGGTCAGTCGGCGGTCGACGTCTGCTGTTGCCGCGTCACGCGGAGCGAGGTGACCGTCGTGTAGAGGACCGCGAACGCGACGACGACCGCCGCGCCGATGACGAGCACTAAGCCGAGCAGTTCGAGCGTCGCGTTGCCGAGGTACGAGCCCACCTCGCCGATACCCACGGCGACGGAGCCGACCAGCAGCATCCCGCCGAAGTACACCTTGATCTCGTCGGCGTCGACGACGGCCGTCGCGGCGGACCCGACGCGCGCGCCGAGCGCGCTCCCGAACAGCAGCGGGACGACGATACCGAGGTTCACGCCGCCGCCCTGACCGTAGAGGTAGCTCCCGAGCCCGCCCGAGAAGACGATCTCGAAGAGGTCGGTGCCGACCGCGACGGGCACCGGAACGCCGATCGCGTAGATCATCGCGGGCATCCGGATGAACCCCCCGCCGACGCCGAGGAACCCGGAGAGGACGCCGGTCGCGAAGGCGACGGCCGTGATCACCCATGCGGAGACGCGGACGTCGCCGCGGAGCGTCACCATCGGCGGAATCCGGACTGTCTGCTGAATCTTCTTGGCGATCTCGGGGATCTCGTACTCGTCGAGGTCCTTATCGGCGGTCTCGTGGTCGACGCCGCCCCCGCCGCCGTTGAGGGCGTCGCGGGTCACCATCGCGCCGACGCCGCCGAGCAGGACGACGTAGGCGACGCTGATGACGCCGCCGGCGAGCCCCAGCGATTCGAGGTAGTAGACGCTGGCGCGCCCGGCCTCGATACCGATCGTCGTCCCGGTGATCATGATCACGCCGAGCTTGTAGTCCACCTGCCCGAGGTCGTGGTGTTTCAGCGTCGCGATGACGGCCGTCCCGAAGACGAACGCCATCCCGCTGCCGACCGCGACGGGCGCCGGGTAGTCTAACATTAGCAGGGCCGGCGTGACGAGGAACGACCCGCCCATGCCGAAGAACCCGAACAGGACGCCGACGACGAGGCCGAACCCGGCGAACAGGGCGAGCATCTCGGGGCTCGTCCCCAGGAAGCCGGGTCCGCTGAGGAGGCTACCGAGCACTCGCGTCACCTCCGACGACGAGCCGCATCAGATGGGGGCCGACGAGCCGTTCGAGGCCGCCGTACCCCACGTACAGTACGAACGCTTCGAAGAGGATCGCGCCGATAAGCAGGGCCGTCTCCGGGTCCCACGTGGGTATCTCTAGTCCCGCCATCGACGCTCCCTCCGACTTCCGAACACGGAAATTCGCTTCTGGCACATTTCTGCTCACTCCCCTCTACCTGCTTCGTGCCTATAACGGTTTTGGGCTCGCTGTACAATACTATATTCCGGTAACCTCGGTCGGAGTACCGATAACTTACAGAGAGGATATGGCCTCCGCGAGGACTCCGCGAGGGACCGCGATCGACCGGTGGGCATCGCGGACCGGCCGGCGAGCGTCGCGGACCGGCCGGCGGGCGTCGCGCCCGACACACCTGACCTATCGAACGAAATCGCGTTGTCGCGGTGTCACGCGCTGGCCGCCAGCGACGGAGCCGCCGGCGACGCCGCCGCTTCGGACAGTTCTAAGCGATCGGCGCCGCGGCGTCCCCGGCTATAACAGGAGGAACGCGACACCGTACGCGAGCGCGAACGAGAGGCCGAACGACCCGGCCCACGCGCCGACCGTCGTGAGGATCTTTCCGGCGTCCACCGCGTCGCGCCCCCCGACCGCCGCGCCGCTGCCGATGATGGCGCTGACGACGATCTCGTTGAACGAGACGGGGACCCCGAGCAGCACCGCCAGCTGCGCGATCAGGAACGACGGGACGAGCGCGGAGATGGAGCGACGCGGCCCGAGCGAGGAGTAGTCCTGCGAGAGCGACTTGATCATCCGGGGCGCGCCGGTCCACGAGCCGACGAGCATGCCGAACCCGCCGCCGACGAGGACGGCGGTCGTCGAGGCCATCCCCACCTCGTCGAGCAGCGGTAACAGGGGGCCGACCGCCAGCCCGACCTGACTCCCGCCCGCGGAGAACGCGACGAGCGACCCGAGCGAGAGCAGGACGCGCCGGAGCCCGCCCTGTTCGTCGCGGCGCACGTCCCACCGGACGACGGATGCGACGGCCAGCGCCGCGAGGCCCGTGATCGCGACCGCCGACGCGAGCCCGTCGACCGAGAGGGTCCGCTGCGCGAGTCCGCGGACGGTCCCCGGCGCGGGCCCCTCACCCAGAAAGCTGAACCGGACGTTCACGAGGACTGCGCCGACGAGCCCGGCGAGCGCCGCGACGGTGTACCGCTCGGGAACTCCGGGCCGCGGGAGGACCGAGGCGATCCCGAACGCGATGCCGCCGCCGACGAACGGCGTCAGCAGCCAGACGGCGCCGATCTGCCCGTACTTCGACGGGACCGGCGTCCCCCCGAGCGCGAGGCCGACGCCGATGACGGCGCCGGTCACGGTGAACGCGGTCGCGATCGGGATCCCGGTGATGATGCCGACCGCCATCAGCCCCGCACCGAGGAGGAGTACGAGGATGACGCCGGCGACCGGGAGGCTGATCCCGCCGACGAGGCCGCTGCCGACGGCTTCCGAGACGTTGCCACCTTGGGTGACGGCGCCGGCGAAGCCGAAGACGCCGACCAGGAGCGCGGCCCGCATCGTCCCGATGGCGTTCGCGCCGACCGCGGGGGCGAACGGCGTCGCGCCGCTCGACCCGGCGCCGATCACCCACGCCATGAACAGGCTGGCGAGCGCTGCGCCGACGAAGAGCGCGATAAGAGCGGGGTCCATCGTGCGGGCGTGTCAGTCCGCGCCCGCCGCGGCGGCGTCGCGGGTCTCGCTCCGGCTCCGCCAGTACCCCTGCGCGTACGCGCCGAGGAACATCCCGCCGAGCGCCCAGAGGATGGTGACGTTGCCGACCCCGAGGCTGGCGTACGCCGCCCCCGGACAGATGCCGGAGAGCCCCCAGCCGACGCCGAAGACGGCGCCGCCGACGAGGACGTTCCGGTCGAACGGCTTCAGCCGCCGCTCGTAGCGATCGCCCGTGAGGGGCGCGCCCTCCCGGAGCCGGGGCAGCAGGGCGAACGCGACCCCGGAGACGATCGCGGCCCCGAACATCACGAACGGGAGCCCCAAGTCGTCGAACTGGAGGAAGTTCAACACGACCTCCGGCCGCGCCATGTGGCTGAATCCGAGCCCGAACCCGAAGATCAGCCCGCCGACGAACACCAGGGGCTTGAACAGCGGGTGCCGACCGCTCATGGACTCACCCCCAGCGCGGCGACGACCTGTGCGGTCCCGATCGCCACGGTCAGGAACGTCGCGACGCCGACCAGCGACGTCTTCGACGCCGAGCCGACGCCGCAGACGCCGTGGCCGGACGTACACCCCTTCCCGATCCGGGTGCCGATACCGACCAGTATTCCGCCGAAGAACAGGCGCCACGGCTGGACGTCGGTCGCCCAGAGCGTCACGCCGGCGACCTCGTACAGGCGGCCGGTCGTCCCGGGCTCGTACAGCGAACTGGTGACTACGCCCGACTGGAACGTCGCGGCGAACGCGAGTCCGCCGAGGACGATCCCGGCCGTGAACACGAGCCGCCAGTCGCGCGAGGCGACGTACCGCCGGAACCGCGGCTGGTCGGAGACGTACGACAGCGTCGACTCCAGGAACGTGCTCGCCCCGGCGGGGATGCCGGTACCGGCGTAGATGACGACGGTCCCGAGGCCGACGAGCAGTCCGCCGACGGCGTACCGGCCGATCCCGTTGGGGAACAGATCGGCGATCGCCTGAAGCAGTACTGGGTCAGCAACCATCGGCGTCGTCAGTCACCCGCGAGCGAGTCCTGGCTGGCGGCGCAGTTGTTCGGGCCGAGTTCGAGGGTGAACGCCTCCTCGTCGTCGACGGCCTCCTGGCCGAGGTTCGTCGCAATGATGTCCTCGTAGTTGGCCGGGCGGGGGGGCATGTCCGAGAGGATCAGGTCGACGAACTCGTCTTCGGCCATCGTGAGCGCGTCCATCTCCCCGACGAGCTCGCCGACCGGCGCCGTGTAGGTGCCGTCGGCGGCGGGGTCGGCGGCGTCGCTGAAGTGCGCGCCGCCGATCAGGGTGTCGTCGGGCAGCGTCAGCACGCGCTCCTGAAGCGACTCGTACAGCATGCGCGCGGCGTCGGGGGCGCCGTCGTCGCCCTCTTCGAGGTCCGGGCGGGCGACGCTCTCGACGAACAGCCCGTCGCCGGTCGCGAGGAGGCTCTCGTCGACGAGGTAGGAGGTCATCCCGGTCGTGTGGCCGGGGGTGTAGACGGCCTCGATCGTCGCGTCGCCGACCGCGAACGCGTCGCCGTCGGCCGCCGTGGTCAGCTCGTCGGCGTAGGTGACGCCGCGGTCGACCGCGGCGTCGGGGATGACGCCTTCGACGCCCTCGGCGTCGAGGTCGCGCACGCCCGAGATGTGGTCGGCGTGGACGTGCGTGTCGATGGCGTACGTCAGCTCGACGCCGAGGTCGTCGGCGTCGTCGAGGTAGCGGTCGGTGAAGGCCCGAAGCGGGTCGATGATCGCGGCCTCGCCGTCGTCGTAGAGCAGGTAGCCGAGACAGCCCGAAGAGGGGCGCTGGTACTGGAGGAGCGTGCCGGCGCCGTCGTAGCGGTCGACCTCGACGGCCTCGTAGATGCTCGCCCAGCCGTTCATCCCGTCTTCGAGGTGGTCGACGTCGTAGCCGCGCTCCGCGAGCGTGCCCGCGACGTACTCGCTGGCGCCGCCCTTCGCGCAGAGGACGGTCACCTCGCGGTCGTCGGGGATCCGGTCGAGGACGTCGTCGTCGACGTCGTCTTCGAGGAACTCGAAGTACGGAACGTTGATCGACGTGACGTTCTCGCCGTCGATGCGCCACTCGTCGTAGTCCGACTGCATGCGCGCGTCGAGGATCGCGACGTCCTCGCCGGCGTCGATTCGATGTTTGAGCGAGTCCGGGTCGACGGAGTCGACGTCGACGTCCGGAGTCGGAAAGTCGTCGGCATTCATGTTTCGCACTCGGTTGTACCGGGTCGACGCACAAAAGTATTTTCATAGTATTTCCTTTTCTAAGCAATACTACTACCCGGTCAAACCGTCAGAAAACCTTCTACTGCCTTCTGGTGCGGTTTGTAAACCGCCTAAACCGGTTTTACCTTATACAGTAGTTGGCGCTCTTCACAAGAATCGACAATCTTTTACTGTACCAGGGGGTATTGTGCGCTAGCTCCAATACAGACGACCGGAGCAGATATCCCATGAGTGCCGAATTCGACATCGCGGAGACGCTCGACGTGAAAGGCGCATCGTGCCCCATGCCAGTGGTGAAGACGAAGTCCGCTATCGACGGCCTCGACGCGGGCGAGGTCCTCGAAGTGCTGGCGACCGACCCCGGAAGCATGAGCGATATCGAGGGCTGGGCCGCCGGCACCGAGGGCGTCGAGCTCGTCGACCAGACGGAGGGCGACGACGTGTACAAACACTACGTCCGCAAGACGGAGTAACGATGAGCACGGACACGCCCGACGCGTCGGCCGAGGACGCGTCGACCGACGACGCACCCTCGCGCGCGGAGCTGGCCGCGCGCGTCGACGAGCTCGAGGAGGCGCTCGCGGAGGCCACCGACGACGGGGACAAGAAGATGAGCATCATCGCCACGAAGGGGACGCTGGACATGGCGTACCCGCCGCTCATCCTCGCGAGCACCGCGGCCGCGTTCGGCTACGACGTGACCGTCTTCCACACGTTCTGGGGGCTCGACATCCTCCACGAGGAGCGCTCGAAGAGCCTCAAGCTCAGCTCCGTCGGCAACCCCAACATGCCCGTTCCGAACGCCGTCGCCGCGCTCCCCGGGATGGACCGCGTGACGACGAAGATGATGGAAAAGCGGATCGCGGACAACGACACCGCCACGATCGAGGAGCTCCTCGAGACGAGCCTCGACATGGGCGTGGAGTTCCAGGCCTGTCAGATGACCATCGACCTGATGGGATACGACGAGGCCGACTTCTACGACGGCGTCACCACGGGCGTCGGCGCCGCGACCGCCCTCCAAGACATGGCCGACGCCGACATCCAACTGCTCGTCTGACCACCGCCGACCGTCCCCCGGTTCCGATTCTCGAACGACTGTTCCGCCGTTATCGCGACTCCGCAGCGGTGCCCTCGCGGTCGGCGCGCTCGCGACCGATCGCGCCCGCCACCGCCAGCAGGTAGCCCAGCCCGTACTGGACCTCCGGATCGCGCACGCCGCGGAGCAGTCCGACGGCACCGACCCGCTCGGGCGGCTCGCGCTCCGCCTCGCCGACGCCCGCGAGCAGCGTCTCGACGCCGTCGCGGGTGTCGTCGTCGGCCGCGGTCTGCGCCACCTCACCGAGCGCGGCGCCGGTGCCGGCCAGCGACCGCACCATCTCGTCGTCGAGGGCCGCGGTCGCCAGCGAACCGACCTCGGCGATCTCGGCCAACTCGTCGAGGGTGCCGCTCCGCTGGAGTTCCAGCAGCGTGTCGAGCGCCGCCCGAAGGTCGTCGCCGTTCTCGCCGACGGCCTCGGCCAGCGCTACGGTCTCGTCGGTGGCGAGGCCGTCGGCGGACTCCGCGAGCGTCGACCCCGTGGCCGAGAGCTCGCGGACCATCTCGTCGTCGAGCGCGCCCTCGCCCAATGAGAGCACGTCCAGCAGCTCGTTGACCGCGTCGAGCCGCTCCACGAACGCGGCGACCGCCTCCGGGTTCTCCGCGATCGCCGCTTCGAGGTCTGTCGGCTCGGCGGCGTCCGTCTGGGCGTCCGTCTCGGACATGGTCAGAGCAACCCTCGCGCGGTGAGCCAGTACGACTCGTTGTACGCCAGCTTCGACCAGTGGAGCTTCTCCGAGGGGGGCGCGGGCGACGGCGGGCGCTCGTAGTCGAACTCGACGAACGAGGCCGCGTCCATCCCCGTCTCGATGAAACACAGCGTCTTGCCGTCGTACGTCGCCGTGGCCGGGCGGCCGCGGACCTCGCTCGCGAGCCGCTGTCCGACCACGCCGGCTTGGTAGTGCGCCACGCTGCCCGCGTTCGGGACGCCGGTGTCGGCGGTGTCGCCGAGCGCGTAGACGTTCTCCGCGTTCTCGGCCTCCAGCGTGTGCTTGTCGACGTCGACCCAGCCGTCGTCGCCGAGCCCGGCCGCCTCGATCAGGTCGATGCCGCCGTGGGGCGGGATCGCCACGAGGAGGTCGTAGTCGAGCTCGGTCCCCTCCATCGACGCGAGCGTCTCCGCGTCGGGGTCGACCGACTCGGCGTTGAAGAACGTCTCCACCTCGATATCCCGCTCCTCCATGATGGGCCGGGCCCACTCGGCGATGTGGGGGTTCCCGTGGACGCGCTGGATCGGGTAGGTGTAGGTGACCTCGACGTCGTCGCGCAGGCCGCGCTCGCGGAACCAGTCGTCGGCCATGAAGACGAACTCCAGCGGCGCGGCCGGACACATGTGCGGCGTCCCGATCACGCTCAACACGAACTCGCCCTCGGTGAACGACAGCAGCTCGTCGCGGAGGGCGGTCGCGCCCGACTCGCTGTAGTAGTCGTGCCCGCCCGCCGCGAGACCGGGAATCCGTTCGGGTTCCAGCGTCGACCCGGTCGCCAACACGAGGCGGTCGTACTCCATTGGCGGCCCGTCGCCGTCGAACCGGAGCCGCTGCGACTCGGTGTCGACCTCGGTCACTCGGTCGATCCGGAGGTCGACCGCGTCGTCGATCAGTTCGTCGAGCGCGCGGCGACCGTCCGCCGGCTCTCGCTGGCCGAACGGCACGTACAGCCACACCGGCTTGTACACGTGCTCGGGGTCGTCGTTGATCAGGGTGACCTCGACGTCGCCGGCGTCGAGTTCGGGTTCGAGCCGGTCGGCGAGGTCGTTGGCGAGCACCGACCCGCCGGTCCCGCCCCCCACGATGACGACGCGCTCGGTCATGCTTTCTCCACGTAGAACGCGCTGTGGTCGTCGAGCTCCTCGACGGCGAGCAGCTCGTTGCCGGCCTCCTCGGCCCACTCGGGGACGTCGGTGAGCGACCCGTCGCTGTCGCTCAGCAGTCGGACGACGTCACCCGAGTCGGCGCTCCGAATCGCGCCGATGAGGTCCATCAGCGGGCCGGGACACGCCGCGCCCCTGGCGTCGACGGTGTCGTCGGGCTCGATGTCGGTTGCGGGTTCGGTGTCGGTCATGGCTGTCTCACACGCGGTGGTTACCGACGCGCGGTATTAGTCTTGTGCGTATATTCCACTATTCTGAAAATACTGATGCCCGCCGACCCACCGACGGCCGCGGCGGCGGTCGCGCGGCTACCGTTCGAACACGAGCGCGTAGTGGTACGGCGGCAGATCGACGCGCCCGTTCAACTCGAACGGCGCGGCGCGACTCACGGCGCCTTCGGTTTCCTCGGGACCCATCCGAAGATCCGTGGGCGGTCCCCGGGATTCGTTCCCGACTGTCGTCGCCTCGCGCGGGCGGTCGTGCCAGTTGACGACGATCAGGCGCCCGCCGGGTTCGACCGCTTCGAACGCCTCCTCGACGAACCCGGACCGGTCGTCGACGCCGTGGAAGGTGTTCGCCACGACGAGCGCGTCGACCCGCTCCGGGAGCAGATCGGTCAGGTCCCGGGCGTCGCCGCGGACCGGAACGACGTTCTCGATCGCCTGTCGCTCGGCGAGCGATTCGAGCTCGTCGAGCAGCGCCGCGTCCAGGTCGACCGCGTACACCGGTGCGGGCTCGACGATCCGGGCGGCGGGGAGCGCGAAGTAGCCGCTCCCGCAGCCGACCTCGGCGACCGACCGACCGGCCCCGATACCGAGGTCTCGGAGCGTCGCGCCCGGCGTCGGCCAGAGCTTTCCCCACCAGTCCCAGTCGGGCTGGCCGGTGTTCCGAAAGCGCTCCATCGTCAGCGCGAGCCGGCCGCGTCGGCCGTGTCGGCGTCAGACGGGCGGTGCGAGGGGGAGCGTCGGTCGCCTCCGACGACCGCGGACCCGCGCTCGTCGCCCGCGCGGGACCGTCCGCTCGCCGCATTAGTATTGTACTTCATACCCACTAATGGAACAGTCCGGTATCTAAGTCTTTCCTCCCCGCTTCGGCTCTCCGGCGAGCGCGCCCTCCCGCTCGCCTGCGGACTACTCCCGGTCGATCTCGGTCCGCCACGCCGCCGGAAGCCGGGCGTAGACGACCGCGTTGCCGACGAGTGCGTCGACGGGGACGTGCTCATCGGGCGCGTGGAGCGTGTCGGTCCCAAGCGCGAACTCCACGGTCGATATCCCGGCGTTTCGGAGCTTCTTGGCGTCGCCGCCGCCCGTCGCGCTCCGCCGGAAGACCCGGTCTCCCGTCACGTCCGCCGCCGTCGACGCGACGGCCTCGACGAGGGGGCCGTCGGGATCTTCTGCGGTGCCGACGCTCCAGGACGCGTCCGCGACCGTGATCCCCTCGCAGTCGGCGACGCACTCGCGGATCCGTGCGAGCACCTCGGGCGTGTCGACCCCGGCCGTCAGCCGCACGTCGATCTCGGCGCGCGCGGACCCCGGGACGGCGTTCACCGCGTCGCCGCCCTCGAAGACGCCGAGGTTGATCGACGGGTACCGGAAGAGGTCCCGGGCGGCCGCCTCGCCCATCGACGGCGCGTAGTACGCGACCGACTCCTCGACGATCGGCTCCGTCTCGGCGCCGATCGCCAGCCGCTCGGAACCGAACCGGTCGCGCAACGTCTCGACGGCGTCGTAGAGCCGGTCGACGGCGTTGACCCCGAGCGTCGGCCGGGAGCCGTGCGCCGCCTCGCCCGCCGCTTCGAGCGTCAGCCAGATGCTGCCTCGGTCCGCCACCGTGACCGAGTGACGGCCCCGCTCGCAGGTCGGCTCCCCGATCACGCACGCGTCCGCGTCGAGAATGTCCGCGCCGAAGCTCTCCGCGTCGAGCGCCCCCGCGTCGAGCAGCGCCGGAAGCCCGGCGTCGCCGCCGACCTCCTCGTCGCTCACGAACGCGAACAGGAGGTCGACGGGCGGTTCCGTGTCGGTCGCGGCGAACGCCCGGATCGCGAACAGCATCGACGCGACGGCGCCCTTCATGTCGGTCGCGCCCCGCCCGTAGACGCGGTCGTCGTCGCGCTCGCCGAGCGGGTCGCGCGTCCACGCGTCGGCGTCGAACGGCACCGTATCGAGGTGTCCGTTGTACAGCAGCGTGCGGTCGGACTCGCCGGGAACTCGCACGAGGAGGTTCGCCTTCGCCGGGTCGACGGCGAACCGCTCGACGTCGACCGGAAGCGGGTCGAGGTACCGCTCGATCGCGGCGACGATCTCGCGCGTGTCGCCGGGCGGGTTCGACGTCTCGACCGCGAGCAGGTCGAGAGCCAGCGAGACCAACGCCTCGCGGTTGGTTCGCACGTACTCGGCGGGAGCCTCGCCGCCGGTCGCCGTCGGTGGGGCCGCTCCCGTGTCTTCGGCCATACGTCTCCGTTCGTCGCCCGGCGATTTATTTATTTTGTATATATTAAACAATACTGTGCTGCCGGGGGACAGCCTCGAAGCGATACGACCGGCGGCCGCGCTCCGATATCGACGCGATATCCGAAGGGATTTTGTTACGTAAGCACAAGACAACACACGAATGACGCTCCCAATCGACCCGAGTCAGATCGACCCGGAGGACGTCGGCGAACAGCAGGCGACGCTCGAAATGGACCACGAGGCGGCGATCGAACACGTCCGCGAGGTGTTCACCGACGCCGGGTTCGGCGTCCCCGTCGAGTTCTCGCCGTCCGAGATGCTCAACGAGAAGGTCGACGCGGGTCGCGACCCCTACTACGTGCTGGGCGCGTGTAACCCCGAGGTCGCCGACCGGGCGCTCGACGCGACGGACAACACGCTCGGCGCGCTCATGCCGTGTAACGTCGTCGTCTGGGAGGAAGAACCGGGCACGCAGCGCGTCTACCACGTCTCGATCATGCGCATCGCCCGGCTCGTTGGGATGGCGCCGGACGACGACGAGATGGCGGACATCGTCGCCCACACCGGCGAGCTCGTCGACGAGGCGTTCGAGAACTTATAAACTGCGACGCGCTCGACGCCGCCGATCGCGTTGCGATTCCACACCTACTTACCCGCGACCGCCGACGGGCCGGTATGAACCTCGCCGATTCGCGCGTCCTCGTGACGGGCGGTGCCGGCCTCGTCGGAAGCCACCTCGCCGCCGCCCTGCTCGACCGGGGTGCGACCGTCCGGGTCGCGGACGACCTCTCGAAAGGGACCCGCGACCGCGTGCCCGCCGGTGCCGCGTTCGTCGAGGCGGACGTGACCGACCCGGACGCCGTCGCCCGCGCGGTCACTGCCGACCTCGATATGGTCTTTCACTTCGCGGCGTACACGGACACGAACTACGACGACGACCGGGTCCTCTTCGAGGAGAACACCGAGATGACGTACAACCTCTTAGAGCGGATGCGCGAGGTCGGCGTCGACCGCTTTGCGTTCACCTCCTCGTCGACCGTCTACGGTGAGGCGCCGCGGCCGACGCCCGAGGATTACGGCCCGCTCGAACCCATCTCGATCTACGGCTCCTCGAAGCTCGCGGACGAGGCGCTCATCTCCACGCACGCTCACTCGTACGGGATTCAGTCGTGGGTGTTCCGGTTCGCGAACATCGTCGGCCCGCGCCAGCGCGGCAACGTGATCCCGGACTTCATCGAGAAGTTAGACGAGTACCCGAGCGAACTGGAGATCCTCGGCGACGGCCGACAGGAGAAGTCGTACATGTACGTCTCGGAGTGCGTCGACGCCATCCAGCACGTCGTCGAGACTGCGGACGACGCGTACAACGTGTACAACCTCGGGACGCGGACGACGACTTCCGTCACCGACATCGCCGACATCGTCAGCGAGGAACTGGGCGTCGCCCCCGAGTACAGCTACACCGGCGGCGACCGCGGCTGGACGGGCGACGTGCCGAAGATGCGGCTGTCGATCGAGAAGCTGGTCGAACTGGGGTGGGAGCCCTCGATCGAGAGCGACGAGGCGGTCAGACGGAGCGCGCGTGAACTGATCGACGAGATCGTGGAGTAGCCTCGCGAGCGCTACACCTCCGGACTGATCTCGTCCGGGGTGAACCCGTGGAAACACCTGAAACACCGATAGAGGCGTGCGGTCCCGGGAGCGTCATCGGACCGCGGATACCCGTGGGTTCGCACTCTCACCACGAGGTAGGTGCTTCCGCACCCGGGACAGGAGGGCCCGTCGAACACGGCCCTGAGATCGGTGCGCACGGACAAAAAACCGGGCCCGTGGATCGACTCGGACAGAGCTGGGTAGACTCCCGAAGCCCCAGTCGCTCGGCTGTACGTTGCTGTCCTTGTTTATAAGCGGCCGATCGACACAGACACCGCCGAAGCCCCAGTCGCGAGGCGGGCAGACGCTTGCTGCGCTCCTCGCTCGCGTTGCTCGCTGCGGTGCTTACGTCGCCTCTGCCCGCCTCGCGACTGCCCCTTCGAGTCCCGCCCCGCACAGCACCACCGGAAGACGGTCCTGCTCGCTCACTGCGTTCGCTGTCGTTCGAAAATCGAAGATTTTCGTGATAACGAGAATCTCTGATTCTCGAACCACGCGGGCTGCGACTTCCGCACTCCCGTTCGGTCCCTCCGGTCGCTCACGGGACCGCAGCCTCACACCTCCCCAGCCTCGTCGCGCGTGCTCCTCGCGGCCGCCACCGGCGGCCGCTCGCAGGCACGCGCCACCGCACCTCATCTCCAAATTGTGTTGCGTCTCCCGTTCTCCTGACGCCGAGCCGCTTCGGAAGGGCCTTTTAACCCGCCCGTCGAACGGACGGTATGTTCAGGCAGTTCCGGTCGGAGGTCGAGGCGGCGCTCGCGGACGCGCTCGACTCGCTCGACCTCCCGACCGACGACCTCGGCATCGAGCGCCCGCCCGACGACATGGACGCGACGCTCGCCTCCAGCGTCGCCTTCCGACTCGCGGGCGAGGTCGGCGACGCGCCGCCGAACGTCGCGGCGACGGTCGCCGAGGCGGTCTCGGTCGCCAACGCCGACTACATCGCGGGCGTCGACACCGCGGGGCCGTACGTCAACTTCCACGCGAACGAGCGCTACCTCGCGGACACGCTCGATTCGGCCGCCGTCGAGGCCGACTACGGCGCGCTCCCCGACCGCGACACGTCGGTCGTGGTCGAACACACCAGCGCGAACCCGACCGGCCCGGTCCACGTCGGCCGCGCGCGCAACCCCATCGTCGGCGACGCCGTCGCGAACCTCATGGCGTACGCGGGCTACGACGTCGACCGCCACTACTACGTCAACGACGCCGGCCGGCAGATGGCGGTGTTCACGTGGGCGTACGAGCGGTTCGACGAGTCCGACCTCGACGAGGAGCCGGCCCGCGACCGCGCCGAGTACGACCTCGTGCGCTACTACCGCAAGGGGAACTCGTTCTTGGAGGAGGCCGACGCCGACGCGGTCGAGGCCGCGGAGGCGGAGATCCAGTCGATCCTTCAGGGGCTCGAAGCGGGCGACGAGGAGACGTACGAGCGCGTCGGCGAGGTCGTCGACGCGGTGCTCGGCGGGATGAAGGACTGTTTGGCGCGCCTCCCCGCTGAGTTCGACGAGTTCGTCAAGGAGACGCGGTTCATGCGCGACGGCTCCACCGACGAGATCGCGGCGCGGCTCAAGGAGACCGACAACGCCGTCTACGAGGAGGACGCGTGGCAGCTGGAGCTCGACGACTGGGGGATCGACAAGAACCTCGTCTTCCTCCGCTCGGACGACACCAGCCTCTACACCACCCGCGATCTGGCCCACCACGAGTGGAAGTTCGCGAACTACGACCGCGCCGTCACCGTCCTCGGCGAGGACCACAAGCTCCAGGCCGACCAGCTCGACGCGACCCTCGAACTGCTCGGCAACGACACCGACCGGCTCGGCCACGTCATCTACTCGTACGTCAACCTCCCCGACGGGAAGATGTCGACCCGGCAGGGGACCGGCGTGATGCTCGACGACCTCCTCGACGAGGCGATCGACCGCGCCCGCGACGCCGTCGAGTCCCGGATGGACGACCGCATCCGCGACGATGACCTCACCGACGAGGACGTCGAGCGCATCGCGCATCAGGTCGGGATCGGCGCGGTCCGGTACGACATCGTCTCGAAACAGCCCGCGAAGGCGATCACCTTCGAGTGGGAGGACGCGCTCGACTTCGAGGCCCAGTCGGCCCCGTTCGTCCAGTACGTCCACGCGCGCTGCGCCGGCATCCTCGACGAGGCCGCGGCCGCCGGGATCGACGTGCCGGGCGTGACGGCCGACGCCGACGGCGCCGTCGACCCCGACGCGCTCGACGTGGACGCGAGCGCGCTCGAAACCGACGCGGCCCGCGAGCTCCTCCGCGAGGTCGCCCGCTTCCCAGCGGTGATCGAGGGCGCCGCGGACGACCTCGAACCGCACACGGTCGCGACGTTCACCCGCGAGTTCGCCGACGCCTACAACGCGTTCTACCGCGAGTGCCCGGTCGTGACCGCCGAGACCGAGCCCCTCCGCGACGCGCGGCTCGCTGTCGTCGCCGCCGCCAAACACACGATGGCGAACGCGCTCGACGTGCTGGGCGTCGAGGCGCCGGAGTCGATGTAGGCCGGCGAGACGGCCGCTTCCGGCCGTATCGATAGGTCAAAGCTTACTTACACGCACGCGACCGTATTCAGGATAATGAGTAGCGACGCACAGGAGGCGAACGAGGACCGCCGGAAGTACGAGTTCCGCAAGGTCATCGAGGAGCTCAAAGACTACGAGGGCTCCGGCACCCAGCTCGTCACCATCTACATCCCCGAAGAGAGGCAGATCTCCGACGTGGTCGCTCACGTCACCCAGGAGCACAGCGAGGCGTCGAACATCAAGTCGAAGCAGACTCGGACAGCCGTCCAAGACGCGCTCACGTCGATCAAAGACCGGCTGCGCTACTACGACACGTTCCCGCCCGAGAACGGGATCGTGATCTTCTCCGGCGCGATCGACAGCGGCGGCGGGCAGACGGACATGGTCACCCGGACGCTGGAGTCGCCCCCGCAGCCCGTCGAGTCGTTCCGGTACCACTGCGACTCGGAGTTCCTCACCGAGCCGCTCGAACACATGCTCGAAGACACCGGGCTGTTCGGGCTCATCGTCTTGGACCGCCGCGAGGCCAACGTCGGCTGGCTGAAGGGGAAACGCGTCGAGCCCGTCAAGTCCGCCTCCTCGCTCGTCCCCGGCAAACAGCGGAAGGGGGGGCAGTCCGCACAGCGGTTCGCCCGTCTGCGCCTCGAAGCGATCGACAACTTCTATCAGGAGGTCGCGGGGATGGCCAACGACCTGTTCGTCGACAAGCGCCACGAGCTCGACGGCATCCTGGTCGGCGGCCCCTCGCCGACGAAAGACGAGTTCCTCGACGGCGACTACCTCCACCACGAGCTCCAGGACAAGGTGCTCGGCAAGTTCGACGTCGCGTACACCGACGAGTCCGGGCTGAAGGACCTCGTCGACGCGGGGCAGGAGGCGCTCGCCGACCAGGAGATCGTTCAGGACAAAAACGACATGGAGGAGTTCTTCGAGAAGCTCAACACCGGCCAGGAGGCCACCTACGGCTTCGATCAGACCCGCCGGAACCTGATCATGGGCTCCGTCGACCGCCTGCTCATCTCCGAGGACCTCCGCTCGGACGTCGTCGTCTACGACTGTCCGAACGACCACGAGGAGTACGAGGTGGTCGACGCCCGCCACTCGACGCCCGACCACGAGTGTAGCGAGTGCGGCGAGACGGCCGCGGTCGAGGAGCGCGAGGACGTCATCGAACACCTGATGACCATCGCCGAGCAGCGGGGCACCGAGACGCGGTTCATCTCGACCGACTTCGAGAAGGGCGAGCAGCTGCTCGACGCCTTCGGCGGTATCGCCGGGATTCTGCGGTACTCGACCGGCGTCTAAAACGATTCGCTGACGGCTTTCCACGACCGCTCTTACTGCTGTTCCGGCTCGACCGGTGCCGCCGCGACCTCCAGACACGCGCAGGCGTCCGTCTCGGGGTCGAAGCAGTCCGGGCACTCCGGCTGGCGGTCGATGATGGTGTCGAGCCGCTCGGCGACCGTGTCGTCGATGACGGCCTCCAGCTCCCGGGCTTCCGCCTGGAAGTCCTCGACCGCGAGGACGTTCGCGAGGAAGCGCTCGATGATACAGTAGGTCTGGAGCGCGTCGCGGGCGCGAACGATAACCGTCGTCGGTCAGCTTGACGCCCTTGTACTTCTCGTGTTCGGCGAGCCCCCGCTCTTCGAGCTTGCCGATCATCTCGTTGGCGCTGGCCGGGCTGACGCCGAGCGCGTCGGCTATCGACCCGGTCGAGGCGGGACCGTCTTCTTCGTCCTGTACGACGTATATCGTCTTGAGGTACTGGTCTGCGGTGTTCACGGCTGTCCTCCGTCGGCGCTCGTCGGCGACTCGTCTGCCCGGTTCATCGGCGCTCCATGACCTCCGTGACTTCCCGTACGCCCTCGGCCTCCTCGTCGCGGATCGCCGTCAGGGTCGCGATCAACTCCTCGCGGTCGATCGAGAACGTCGCGTCGGAGCCCTCGATCGCCTCGATGAGGTCGTCGTAGAACTTGTACGCCGTCTCCTCGTTGCACAGCTGGTCGTACAGCACGTCGTCGAAATCCTCCGGCCGCGTCCGCCCGTAGCGGGCGTCGACCAGCGACTCGATCTCGTCGAACGGGACGCTGTCGACGCCGAGCCCCTCGATGAGCGCTTCGAGCCGCTCGCGGTGGTCGGCCGACTCCTCGGCGGCGTCCGCGAGCAGCGCCTCCACCTCCTCGTCGAGCTCGGCGTCCAGCTGCTGGTAGTGGCGGTGCGTTCGCGCTTCGACGACCTCCTCGAGCACGATTCCGATCTGGAGCAGCCGCGCGAGCTGGTCGTCGGAGGCGACCCGCTGGCTCACGCTCACCGCGACCACCCGAGACGGCACGAGACGCGGGTTCGCATACCCCGGACTCGGGCGTCGTCGGTCTTAAGCCGTTCCCCTCGCGCGCCGGTCGCTCCGCGGGCGGGTCGGGGCCGGAAAAATCCGTTCGGCGGGCGAACCGCGAGCGCCGACCGGTCTACTGGAGGCGCTCGAAGACGAGTTCCTCGACGTCGTCGCGGAACTCGTCGACCGCGATCTCCTCTAAGACGGGCACGAAGAAGCCCTCGACGAGCATATTCCGGGCCGTCCGCGAGTCGATAGAGCGGCTCTCGAGGTAGAACAGGTCCTCGGCGTCGACCTGTCCGACCGTCGCCGAGTGGGACGCCTCGGTGTCGTGGTTGTGGATGATGAGCTTCGGCGACGCGTCCGCCTCGGCCTCGTCCGACAGCATCAGCGTGTTCTCGCGCTGGTAGCTGGAGGTGTTCCACGCGTCCTCGCCGACGTCCTGAACGCCCTCGTAGACGGAGCGGGCGACGTCGTCGAGCACGCCGCGGGTGACCAGGTCGGCGGTCGTCTGCTCGGCCTGGTGCCACACGCGGGCGTTGATGTCGAAGTGCTGGTCGTCCGTCCCGAAGAACGTCCCGACGATCTGGCTCTCGGAGCCGTCGCCGTTGAGCTCGGTCTCGATGTCGGAGCGGGTGAGCTTCGAGCCGAAGTTGCTCTCGATCCAGTCGACCGTCGCGTACGTGTCCGTCACGCCGCGCTTCAGCGAGTAGGTGTACGCGTCGGAATCGAGGTTCTGGAGCGAGCCGAACTGGACGTTCGCGTTCTCGCCCGCGACGACCTCGACGAGGTTCGAGAAGTACCGGTCGCCGTCGACCGTTCCCGAGGCGGCGGCCTCGCCCTCGCCGTCACCCGACGTGATCGATTCGAGGATCGTCACCGACGACGACTCCTCGGCGACGACGAGCGTCTGGCTGAACAGCGAGCGGGAGTTCATCTCCGCGCGCACCGTCACGTCCTCGACGTCGACGCCCTCGGGGACGTAGACGAACGTGCCGGTGGTGAACAGCGCGACCGAAAGCGCCGTGAGGTAGTTGTGTTCGGGGTCGAGGACGGAGCCGAAGTTCGCCTCGATCACGTCGCCGTACTCGGCGAGCGCCTCGGTGAACGGGAGGACGACGACCTCGTCGTCGCCCGCGGTCCGCTCGGTCTCGTCCGACTGGTTCAGCGGGTCGACGAGCGCCTCGAAGTCGAGCGCCTCCAGGTCGGTCCAGCGGCGCCCCGGCGTCTGGATGACGTCAGGGAGATCCGCCGTCTCCAGCGCGGACAGCGCGTTCAGGCGGGTTTCGAGGAGCCACTCGGGCTCGTCGCGTTCGTCGGCGATGCGTCGTACCGTGTCCTCCGAGAGGCTCTCGATTGCTTGCGTGCTCATGTTATCCGAGCGAACCCTCCATCTCCAGCTCGACGAGCCGGTTCAGCTCGACGGCGTACTCGATCGGCAGCTCCTCCGTGATCGGCTCGATGAACCCTGAGACGATCATCTGTTTCGCGTCGTCGTCGTCGAGACCGCGCGACTGGAGGTAGAAGATGTCCTCGTCGCCGATCTTGCCGACGGTCGCCTCGTGGGCGACGTCGACCTTCGACTCGTTGATCTCCATGTACGGCATCGTGTCCGACGTCGACTCGTTGTCGAACATCAGCGCGTCGCACTCCACGGCGGTCGAGGAGTTCTCGGCGCCGTCCGCGATGTGGACGAGCCCGCGGTAGTTGGTGCGGCCGCCGTCCTTCGCGATCGACTTCGACTCGACGGTGGACTTCGTGTTCGGCGCGTTGTGGTACACCTTCGCGCCGGTGTCGATGTCCTGCCCCTCGCCCGCGAAGGCGATAGTAATGTGGTTGTCGGAGGCGCCGCGACCCTTCAGGATCGTCGACGGGTACAGCATCGTCGCCTTCGACCCCATCGAGCCGGAGATCCACTCCATGCGCCCGCCCTTCTCGGCGATTGCGCGCTTGGTGTTGAGGTTGTACGTGTTCTTCGACCAGTTCTGGACGGTCGAGTACTGGACGTGAGCGTCCTCGCCGACGAACACTTCTACGCCGCCGGAGTGGAGGTTAAACGCCGAGTACTTCGGCGCCGAACAGCCCTCGATGTAGTGGACCTCGGAGCCCTCCTCGGCGATGATGAGCGTGTGCTCGAACTGGCCCATCCCCTCGGAGTTCATCCGGAAGTACGCCTGGACGGGCATCTCGACCGTGGTGTTCTCCGGCACGTAGACGAACGAGCCGCCGGACCAGATGGCGCCGTGAAGCGCCGCGAACTTGTTGTCGCTCGGGGGGACGCACTTCGTCATGAAGTGCTCGCGGACGATCTCCTCGTGCTCTTGGACCGCCTTGTCCATGTCACAGAAGATGACGCCCTTCTCCTCCCAGCGCTCCTGCATGTTCTGGTAGACGATCTCGGACTCGTACTGCGCGCCGACGCCCGAGAGCGCGTTCTTCTCCGCCTCCGGAATGCCGAGCTTGTCGAAGGTGTCCTGGATCTCCTCCGGGAGGTCCTCCCAGCTCTCGGCGCCGCCGCGGGTCTCGATGTCCGGGCGGATGTACGGCACGATCTCGTCGATGTCGACTTCCGAGAGATCCGGCTGGCCGGGCCAGTCGGTCGGCATCGGCATCTCCTGGAACTGCTCTAACGCGCGGAGGCGGCGCTCCAGCATCCACTCCGGCTCGTCTTTGTCCTCCGAGATGACGCGGACCGTCTCCTCGGTGAGGCCCTTCTCGCTTTTGAAGGCGGAGTTCTCCTCCTTCTTGAACTCGAAGCGGGCCTCGGTGTCTGTCTCCTTGAGGTCGTCCTGTTGTGAACTCATAGTGTGTTGTTACGGATTCCCGTGTTTACGTGTGTCGCGTGCCCGCATTCGGTTACGCCGCCTCGAAGGCGTCCTCGCGGACCCAGTCGTACCCCTCGTCTTCGAGCTTCTCGGCGAGCTCCGCGCCGCCGCTCTTGACGACCTCGCCGTCCAGCATGACGTGGACGTGGTCGGGCTCGACGTAGTCGAGGATGCGCTGGTAGTGGGTGATCTGGAGGATGCCCGTGCCCTGCTCGTCGCGGAGCGCGTTGATCCCCTTCGAGACGTCCTTCAGGCGGTCGATGTCGAGCCCGGAGTCGATCTCGTCGAGCACGGCGACGCTCGGCTCCAACATCGCGGCCTGGAGGACCTCGTTCTGCTTCTTCTCGCCGCCGGAGAAGCCGGCGTTGAGGTAGCGCTGCATGAACTTCTCGTCCATGTCGAGCAGCTCCATCTTCTCCGAGAGGATCTCCTGGAACTCGGCGACGCCGATCTCGCCGTCGTCCGCCGGGCCCTCCATCGGGGAGGTCTCGTAACCCTCGTCCTCGTCGTCGTCCGCTTCGGCCTCCGCCTCCTCCTCGTCCTCGAACAGCTCCTCGCGCTCGTCCGCCTTCGCGTTGAGGGCCTGGCGGAGGAAGTTCGTCATGGTGACGCCCTCAATCTCGGCGGGATACTGGAAGCCGAGGAAGATGCCGAGCGCGGCGCGCTCGTTCGGCTCCAGCTCCAGCAGCTCCCAGTGGTAGTCGTCGTCGTCGAGGTCGACGTCGACGTCGTCGACGTCCGCCTCGTCCAAGTGGAGGGAGATCGACCCGTCGGTCACCTCGTAGGCCGGGTGGCCGGCGATCACCTTCGCCAGCGTCGACTTCCCGGAGCCGTTGGGACCCATCAGCGCGTGGATATCCCCGGACTCGACGGTCAGGTCGACGCCGCGAAGGATCCGTTCACCGCCCTCTTCGGCCACTCGTGCCCGAAGGTCGTTGATTTCGAGAGTTGCCATTGTGTTCTCGTGCCTCGTGTCCGTACAGTGGGTATTGCGGGGGTTAACGGTTACGCATCTCCGCCTCAAAACTCGCAGATCGAACAAGAAATTTTCTTCCGATCGAAAACTGCTTTTGACGCTCGGCGTTTCCCCTCGCGGCCGGTCACATGAACGAGCCGAGCCCGGTCTGCTCTTGGCCCGTCTTCACCTCCTCCCACGACATTCCGAGCGCCTCGATGACGCGCTCTATCGGTCCCTGAAGGGTCTTGTCCAGCATCTTCTCCCAGTCGACCTCGAACTCGTCGGGCACCTGGTCGGCGTACTCGAAACAGATCACGTCCGGATCGCGTTTGAACTCCCCGTACAGGGGGTCGCGCTGTGGATCGAGTCCCTCCTCGTCTTCCATCCGCGCCCAGAAGTCGGGGTGGACCTTCTCGATGTACAGCCGCTTCGGCTTCGATCCGCTCCCGAAGTTGGTCCCGAGCATGAGGTTCGCGTACTTCGCGCCGCGGACCTGCGCGGTCGGCGTGTCGTAGGCGTCCAGCTTCTTGCCGATCCCGCCGGGAATCCCGATCTCGTCGAGGTCGACGTCGCCGTCGAGCACTCGCGCGATGACGTCCACTAGGTACGACTTCACCTCCTCTAAGTCCTCGTCGATGTCGTCGCCCGTCACGATCGTCTCGATGACGTTCTGCTGGACCTCCTTCGTGATGCCGGCGATGTCCGAGCGCTTGTACTCGAAGCCGGTGATGTCGATGTCGTCGACGTCTTTCCCCTCCTTCCAGATGATGTGGCCCGCGTACCGCTTCTTCTTGCCCGCCTGGAAGAAGCGCCGGTAGAGCTTCTCGAACTCGATCTCGAAGCGGTGCGAGTCGGCGTTCAGCTCCTCGCGCGCGAAGTCGTCGTAGCGCTCGTTGATGTGGTCCGCTATCTCGAAGGAGGTCTCGATCGCACTTTCTTTCGACAAGTCACCAAGCGAAAGCATGACGCTGTCGGTGTCCCCGTACGTGACTTTCCTGTCTAGCTCTTCGGTCACGCCGGCGGTGAAGTCGATCACCTCGCGGTTGGTCGAGGTGACGCCCGCGCTCATCTCGCGGTCGTACAGCCGGAACCGGTCCCAGCCGAAGACGCCGTACAGGCTGTTCATCAAGACCTTCACAGCTCCCTGTTGGCGGTCGTACTGCTCGTACGCCTCGGTTCCCGGATCGTGCTGGTTTCGAAGCGCCTTCTTCTCTTCGCGCTCGTCGAGCAGCTCGTTCACCATCTCTCGGATGATCCCGTCTGGTTCCTTCCGGAAGTGAACGCCCGTGGGGGTCCGATACGTCTCCCCGTCGTACTCCTCGGGGTCGACCTTCGTCTCCGGCGAGGCGTTGATCGTCACCATCGACATCGGGTAGAGGCTCTTCAGGTCGAGCACGCTCACCATCTCGCGGACACCCGAGATCGGGTCGAACACCGCGCCGCCCTCGAACTCCTCGGCCTGCTGTTGGCCCTTGGAGGGGAGCGCGAAGTTGCCGTACGCCATGTGGAGCACGTACATGTCGACCGCGTCGCCCGGCGTCGTCGCGTCCTCCAGCTTACAGCCGACGATCTTGCGGGCGTCGTCCCAGAAGGCGATCACGTCCTGCGCGCGGTCGATCTCGACGCACAGCTCCACGTCGCGGATGCTGTACTCCAGCAAGCGCTCGGGGTCCTGCTCCCAGAGGTCGCCGATGTCGCCCGTGTAGCGCTCCTTGCCGACGCCCAGCTCGCGCTCGCCGACCGCGTCGAGGCGGTACGACTCCAGCTCCGTGAACATCGTGCGCTTGTAGGCGTACAGCAGGTCGAAGACGACCCGCCCTTTCACGTCCGGGCCGCCCCAGCCCGAACGCCACACCTCGCCGATCCGGGAGAGACGGTCGACGGAGAGGTCGTACTGGCTCCCGTCGTCGAGCACCTCCAACCGGTCGAGGACGTACGGCATGTCGAAGTCCTCGAAGTTCCACCCGGTCAGTACGTCCGGGTCCGTCTCGTCGAGGTAGTCGACGAACGCGTCGAGCATCGCGGCCTCCTCGTCGAACGTCCGAACCTCGAAGCCGATCTCGCCGTCCCCGACGATCCCCTCGTAGTCGGGGAGGTCCTCCGGCGGCGGGATCTCGGCCTCCGGCGCGTCGTACAGCCAGACGACGTACTCGTCGTCGTAGGAGTCGTGGCTGGTGAGACAGATGATCGGCTCCTCGCCGTCCTCGGGGAACCCGCGACGGTCGTCAACTTCGATGTCGAAGGTGTTCACCCGCAGTTCGGCGTCGACGTCCGCGGGTTCGAGATGTCCTTGGTGGACCTGTATCGTTCCATCCTCGTCGTCGAGCCGTCGCTCCTCGACGCGGATCCCGCCGTTGAGTCCGTTGTCGATCAGGAGCCGATTCGGGAAGAGGATGTCCGCCTCGAAGCTGGTCTCGAAGTCGTCGCGGATGTTCCCCACGTCCCGGGGCGTCCGCGTGACGATCCGGGTGAGCGGCTCGCCGCGGATGCTCTCGTAGGGCTCGCCGTCGGGATCCTCCTCGCGCGTCCCGATCACCACGTCGTACTCCTCGACCGGATCGCGGTCGAGGTCGGCGGTGGGGACGTAGAAGTACGGCTCGACGCCGAGCACGCGGAGGTGTTCGACGGCGTCGTGGTCCGGGTCTCCGTCGACGTGTTCGGCCTCCCCGTCGACCTGTTCCGCGGGTCGTCGGCCGAACACGTGGACGACGGGGTACTCGTCGCTGCCGTACCCCTCGACGGCGTAGTCGTTCTGGGTGATCATCAGCTCGACGGTCCCGGTCGACTCCGGGAACTTCGCCTCGTCGATGTCGACGACGTCGCTGACGTGGCCTCGTCCGCCGCCGGCGACGACGGCCGCCTCCTGGGCGGCCAGCTCCTCCCGTTCGGTGTCCGTGTCGCCGTCGGCCTCGTCGCCCGCGTCGCCGCTCGACGAGAAGTCCGACAGCCCCGACTGAGTCATATCCGCCCTTCGGCGGCACCCGGCTAAAAAACTCGGCTTTCGGGTGCGGCGAGGTCTCCCGCCACGGAAAGGCATATATTGTGTGACTTCTTACCACGGTCTATGTCTTCGGACCCACGCTCCGAACCGGTGGCTCGCCCGGCCGACTCCGACGCGGTCGACGCCGAGGTGGAGGCGTACGAAGACGACGGGAACGTGGTGCTTTTCGACGCCACGAACCCCCTCGCGTGGGTCGAAGCGAGCCGAACCGTACGGCTCGCCGACGCGGTCTGACCGACGAACCCCGTCTGACGGACGGAACCCCTTTGACCCGGCGCGGCGTACGACCGGCGTGTTCAGCCTCGACGAGGACGACGAGGGCGAGATCTCCGTCGGCGAGAGCTCCGACGCCGAGCGGGAGATGACGCCCGACATCCCCGAGGCGCCGTCGGTGAAGACGTTCGACGACGGTGGTGACTTCGAGGACGCGAGCGACGTGGATCAGGGAACCCTCCGCGCGTTCGTCGCCGCCGTCATCTACGCCAACGCCGCGGTCCTCCTCGTCGCGCTCGGTCCGATGGTGTGGTTCTTCGAGGGCTGGTCGCGGATCGGTTTGGCCCTGCTCGTCGGCGGGCTCCTGGCGGGCGTCCGGACCTACCAGACGTACCGGGCGTGGAAGCGGTCCCGGGACGAGGCCGAGGCGGACGCCGACTCCGACGACTCGGTGTCAGGGGCGGCCGATCCGGACGCCGACGCGACGTCCCCGGAAGCTTGACATCCTCCCCGCGCTGAGGCGCGAGGCCTTCTCCTCGAATCTCCGGAAGCGTAATGTCCGGCGAACGCCCTTCTCCGACCATGCAGACGGTCCGCGACGGCGACGGCGAGACGTACCTCCTCGTGAAGCGGTCCGCCGAGTCCAGCCGCGTCCGCGATCCGGACACCGGCGCGGAGCGGTACGTCGACAACGACGACCTCCGCGTGGTGGACGGCGAGTCGGCGCTCGCGACCGCCGCCTCCGGCGTGCCGGATCCCGTCCGCCGGACGCTCGGCGCGGTCCGCGGCGACCGGTCGCTCGGCCTGCTCGCCGTGATCGTCGACGAGGGGCCGATCGCGGCGATCGACCTCCTCAACGCCGCCGACATGTGCGAGTCGGACCTCCACGGGACGATCACGGAGTTCCGCGCGGCGGGACTGGTCGACGAGGCCGATGTCGCGGGGCGACGCGGCTACGATGCGACCCCGGTCGCGGTTGAGGCGCTGGGGCTGTTGCGGGGCGAGTCCGAGGGAGGCGAGTAGTCGGTTCATAAGCTCGAACCGCGGCAGTTCGGGGCGGTTCGCGGCCGTTTGCGGCCTCGATTTCTTCGTTCGGCCGAGCGTGTGCCTCGCGCCTCCCCAGCCTCGTCGGTCGCCCTCCGCGTTGCTCCGGGCGACCGACTCCCTCGCGGTCCGCTCGCGCCCGGCGGGCGCTCGCGGGCGCGCCGACGTGGAAGGTGCGGAGCGCCGTCAGAGAGACCGCCCGTTCAGTCGTCCGCGAGCGACGCGACGTCGAGGTCCGCCGCGTCCTCCCGCCGGACGGTCGAGCGGTTCGAGCGCGGGTCCTTCTCGACGGTGACGAGTTCGTCGGCCGCGCCGACCAGCTCGTCGTCGTGGCTCACGATGACGATCTGACGCACGCCGAACCCGCGCATCTCTTCGACGAGCCGGACGAGCCGCGAGACGTGGCCGGAGTCGAGGAAGACGGTCGGCTCGTCGAGGATGAGCGGCGGGGTCGGCGCCGCGCCCTCGATCCCCTCGGAGAGCAGCCGGTAGATCGCACAGCGCAGCGAGAGGTTGAACAGCGCGCGCTCGCCCCCGGACAGCTGCTCGGGGTCGAGCGGCTCGCCGTCCTTCTGGTAGACGGTCAGGACGTACTCGCCGTCCAGCTCGATGTGCGAGTAGGCGTCGTTGCCGTAGACGAGCTCGAACGTCTCGTTGAGGGTGCGCTCCAGCTCCGTGACGTTCCGCTGGCGGAGCTCGGCGCGCAGGTCGCCGTACATCGACTCCAGCTCGCTCGTCTCCTCGTGGAGCGTTCCGAGCGCCGACACCCGCTCGCCGAGCGCCTCGCGCTCCTCGCGGAGGCCCTCCAACTCGCGGAGTTCGCCTTTCACCCCGCCGATCGCGTTCTGGAGTTCCTCGCGCCGCTCGTCGAGGGCGTCGAGCTCGTCGGCGACCCGTTCGAGGTACTGCTCGGCGTCTTCCTTCCGCTTTTTCGCCTTCTCGACCGCGGCCTCGTCGACGGCGTCCGCGAGCTCGTCGCGGCGCTCGCGCTTGTCGGCGAGCCGGTCGCGCCGCTCGTCGTTCACCTCCTCTAGGTTCTCCCGCTTCTCGCGGCGGCGCTCGATCTCGTCTTCGGCGTCCGCGACCGCGGACAGGCGCTCCTCGACCGCCGTCACCGCCTCGCGGGCGGCGTCGAGCTCGGACAGCGACGCCTCCAGCTCCTCGACGCGTTCCGCGGCCGCCTCGGCCTCCTCGCGCTTCTCTTCGGCGACCTCGCGGGTCTCCTCGGCCTCGGCGCGAAGCTCGGCGGCGCGCTCGCGCTTCGCTTCGGCGTCCGTTCGTTTCCGCGCCGCCTCCTCACGCCGCTCTTCGACGCGCGTTTCGAGGGTCTCGACTCGCCCGTCGATCTCGTCGAGGCGGTCCGCCGCGCTGGCGAGCTCGTCGAGCTCCGTGATCCGGTCGTCGAGGTCGCCCTCGCGCTCGCGGGCGTCTTCGAGTTCTGACTCCAGTTCGGCGACTCGCTCGCGGTCCGCCTCGATCCCGGTGGCGTGCGGCGAGTCCTCGACCGGCTGGCCGCACTCGGGACACTTCCCGGCCGCGAGCAGTTCCTCGGCCTCTTCGACGCGCTCGCGGGCGTTCTTCACCTCCGCCGACAGCTCCGCGATCCGCTCGCGGAGCTCGCCGCGCTCGTCGCGCAGCGCGTCGCGCTCGTCGGCGACGTCGTCGCGGTCGACGTCGGCCGCCGCGAACCGCTCGCGGAGTCCGTCAGCCTCCTCGCGCAGATCCTCGATCGAGGACTCGCGCTCGTCGGCCTCGGCCGCCGCCGCCTCGGCCTCGTCGGCGAGGGCGTCGGCCTCGGATTCGATCTCCGCGGCGCGCTCGACGCGGTCGTCGGCCTTCCCGGCGAGGTTCGTCGCCTGGTTCCGGAACGCCTCGGCGCTCACCCGCTCGTCGTCGAGATCCTCACGGATCCCGTCCTCTCGATCGTCGAGCGCCGCGCGACGGTCGGCGACCGCCTCCTCGGTCGCCGCGTCGAGCCCGGCGTCGTCGAGCCGCTCGTCGATCTCCGCCTCGATCTCGTCGATCCGCTCGCGCGTCTCGCGGATCGCGTCGCGGTGGTCGTCGCGCTCGCGCTCGGCCTCTCGGATCGACGCCTCGATCTCGTCGATCTCCGCCTCGACCGACTCCAGCGTCTCCCGCTTCTCCGCGTGGATCGACAGCGTCTCCGCGGCCGCGTCGCGCGTCTCCTTCGCCTGCTCCCGCTGCGTCTCGTACCGGTCGATCTCGTCGGTGACCTCGCCGAGTTCGCTCTCCAGTTCGTTGAGCCGGGCGTGGAGGTCGCGGTCCTCCTTCGCGGCGATCTGCTCGTCGAGCTGGTCGAGGCGCCCCCGTCGGTTTTCGAGGACGTCCTCGACGCCGAGCCGGGCGTCGCCGGCGCGCTCGCGGTACTCCTCCAGCTTCCCCAGCTGGAGCAGGTCGTCGATCGTGTCCTGCCGTTCGCGCGGGGTCGCGTTGATCAGCTTGTTCACCTCGCCCTGCCGCACGTACGCGCAGTTGACGAACGCCTCGGCGTCCATCCGGAGCAGCTCCGTGACGAACTCGCGCACGGCGCGGGCGCCGTCGCGAGTCACGTCGCTTCCGTCGGTCGATTCGAGCGTACACTGGTGGTCGATCCGGCCGTCGTAGGACTTGAGCCGTCTCTCGACGTGGTAGGCGACCCCGTCGTGGGTGAACCACAGCTCCACCTCCGTCTCCTCCTCGCCGTTGGTGATGACGTCGTCGAGAGTGCCGTCGATCGCCTTCGACCCGTACAGTGCGAAGAAGCAGGCCTCAAGGAGCGACGACTTCCCGCTGCCGTTGAGCCCGTGGATCACGGTGACGCCCTCCGTCAGCCGCAAGTCGGCGTCGCCGTACGGCTTGAAGTTCGCGAGCCGGACGCGGTCGAACTTCACAGGTAGTCCTCCATGGAGACCTGTCCGTCGGCCGCCGACGGGTCGGGATCGGTCGCGTCCGCGGGGTCGGATTCGGTGTCCGATTCGTCGGCGTCGGATTCCGGTTGGTCCGACTTCGATTCACCGCCGCCGTCGTCCTCTCTGTCGGCGTCGTCCACGCTGCCGCCGGCGTCGCCGGCTTCGGCGGCCGTCTCGACCGCTTCGAACGCGTCAAGCCCCTCCGTTTCGTCGTCGAGCCGCTCCTCGATCCTGCGTTTCACCGTTTCGCGGACGTTGGCGTCGGGGACGGTGTCCTCGCGGACCGTGCGCTCGACGTCGCGCGCGGCGGTCGACAGCGCCATCTCGTCGAGCCGGTCGCGGACCGCGTCTTCGGGGTCGGCGAAGCTCACGTCCACCTCGCCGTCGGCGTCGACCTCGCGGCGGTCCGTGACGCGCGCGATGAGCGCGCCCTCGTCGGTCGCGAACTCCTCGACGACGGCCGGCGTCACCGGGTCGCCCTCGCCGGTGATCTCGACGTGGACGACCGCCTCCGCGAGGTCGAACTCGCGAACGCGCTCGCGGACCCGCGACTCGCCTTCGCCCTCGCGGAGTTCGACCGAGACGAAGACGAACGGGCGCGTGTCGAGCGCGCGCCGCCGGATCTCGACCCGGTCGTCGCCGCCGGCCCCGTCGGCGTCGAAGACGACGAGGTTGTAGCCGCGCCCCTCGCGCTCGCTCGCGCTCGCGCGCTCGGTCGAGCCCGGATACGTGACCCACGTGTCGGCGACCTCCGCGGTGTCGGGCGTGTGGTTGTCGCCGAGGAGCATCGCGTCGAACGCGACGTCGCTCTCGGTCAGCACGGTCTCCGTGTCCCAGTCAGCGTACCCGAACGGCTCGAAGAGGCCGTGCGCGACGAGGGCGGCGTACTCGACGTCGTGGTCGGCGAAGGCGTACTCGAGGTCGTCGCGCCGCGAGACGGGGACGTGGTCGAGGCCGTAGAAGGCGGTGTCTCCCACGACGACCGGCTCGTCGCCGAGCCGGGTGGCGAGCCCGAGGCGCTCGAAGAGGTCGAGCCACTGGCCGCCCCGCGTCGACTCGTGGTTGCCGACGACCGCGAGGAAGGGGACCCCGGCGTCGTCGAGCCGGCGGAGGACGGAGATGGTCCCCATCAGGTCGCGGAGTTCGGGCCGCCGGTCGTGGAAGAGGTCGCCCGCGTGGACGACGGCGTCGACGCCGTCGTCGACCGCGTCGTCGACCACGGCCTCGAACGCGTCGAGGAAGTCCTGGCGTCTGACCGGCGAGTGGTACTGCGAGTACCCGATGTGGGTGTCGCCGGTGTGGATCACCCGTGTCATCTGTCCGGCCCTTGGCCGGTGTCGGGCTTAGGGATTCCGGGGCCGGAGCGGAAGTGGTCGCGGGCGCAGCGGTCCGCCCCCGGCGGCCCGTCGCCGTCGCCACCGGCGGTCGCCTCGGTGCCGTCGTCCTCGGCGGTCGCCCCGGTGTCGTCGTCTCCGGCGGTCGCCTCCGGACGGTCTCCGACGGCGTCGCCCGCCGCCGCCCGTCGAAACGCCCGGTACGCGGCGAGCGCGTCGCGGCCGCGCTCGGCGGCGGCCTCGTCGCCCGCGCGGTCCGCGGCGTCGACCGCGTCCGCCAGCCGATCGAGGCCGACGGCGTCGACGAACCCGGCCGCGCGCCGGAGGTCGGTTCGCGCGGCGTCCGCCTCGTCGATCACGGCGACGTACGGGCGTCTCGCGGTGTCGGTGCGCGTCGCGAGCGCGGCCAGCGCGCGCTTGACGGCGGTAGTCGAGACCACGGACCGACTGGCGCGGCATCCGATATAAACCGTCGCGGACGGTCGGTGACGCCGAGACTCGGCGGCGCGTCGGGTTCAGATGCCGAGCGAGTACAACCGTTTGCGCGCGTCCGAAAAGGAGAACCGGGAGTCGACGACGCCCTCGTCTTCGAGCCGCGACAGCGCGTACCGGACGGTCCGCGGCGGCAGCAGCGTCTCCTCTGCCAGTTCGCTCTGGGTCAGCGTGTCGTTGTAGTCCAACACCTTCGCGACCAGCTTCGCGCTCGGGGGGAGGTCGCGAACGGCGGCCCAGCGGTCCGCGGTCCCGTCGTCGGCGGTGACGGCGTCGGTCGTGCTCATGCGTGTCCCGATCGTCGTCATGCTAGTTGATAATATTTACTATACACTCTAATTACCTACAAGCATTATTACGTGACGCACTCGCGGCTCCGAGGCGTCGTCGTCCGCCGTCTCGCTCCCGAGACAGGCGCTATCGTGCCCCCACCCGAAGCCTCTTATCCGCGAGACGCTTTAATAAGCACAATGAGCGACACGGTCGACGACGTCGACATGCCCTACGACGAGGGTTCGGCGTCGAAACAGGAGAAGATCGACTCCTTACAGGAGCGGCTCGACGTCTTAGAGTCCCAGAACGAGGAGATGCGCGACAAGCTCCTCGACGCCAACGCGGAGAACAACAAGTACCAGCAGAAGCTCGAACGGCTCACGCACGAGAACAAGAAGCTGAAGCAGTCCCCGCTGTTCGTGGCGACGGTCCAGGAGATCACGCCCGACGGGGCCGTGATCAAACAGCACGGAAACAACCAGGAGGCGCTCACGGAGATCACCGACGAGATGCGCGAGAAGCTCGACCCCGACGACCGCGTCGCGGTCAACAACTCGCTGTCGGTGGTCAAGAAGCTGGAGAAGGAGACGGACGTCCGCGCCCGCGTGATGCAGGTCGAACACTCGCCGGACGTCACCTACGCCGACATCGGCGGGCTCGAGGACCAGATGCAGGAGGTCCGCGAGACCGTCGAGATGCCCCTCGAACACCCCGACATGTTCGAGGACGTCGGCATCACCCCGCCGAGCGGCGTGCTGCTGTACGGCCCGCCCGGGACGGGCAAGACGATGCTCGCGAAGGCCGTCGCCAACGAGACGGACGCGACGTTCATCAAGATGGCCGGCTCCGAGCTGGTCCACAAGTTCATCGGCGAGGGCGCGAAGCTCGTCCGCGACCTGTTCGAGGTCGCTCGCGAGAACCAGCCCGCCGTCCTGTTCATCGACGAGATCGACGCCATCGCCTCGAAGCGCACGGACTCGAAGACCTCGGGCGACGCGGAGGTCCAGCGCACGATGATGCAGCTGCTCTCCGAGATGGACGGCTTCGACGAGCGCGGCGAGGTCCGCATCATCGCCGCGACCAACCGCTTCGACATGCTCGACCCCGCCATCCTCCGCCCCGGCCGCTTCGACCGCCTCATCGAGGTGCCCAAGCCCGAGACCGAGGGCCGCGAGATCATCTTCCAGATCCACACCCGCAACATGAACCTCGCCGACGGCGTCGACTTCGCGGAGCTGGCCGAACTGACGCCCGACGCCTCCGGCGCCGACATCAAGGCGATCTGTACGGAGGCCGGGATGTTCGCCATCCGCGACGACCGCACCGAGGTCACCCTCGACGACTTCCTCGAAGCCCACGACAAGCTCCGGCAGGACGAGGAGACGAGCGCCGACGACTCGCTGGCGTTCGCCTGATCGGACCGACTTCGCCTCGATTCGAAACCCGCAGCCCGATCACTGTTTTCCGACGGTCGGTTTCGGTCGAAGCGCCCCGCTACAGCGCCGCGACGGCCAGGGACGGCACGACGAAGAACAGCAGAAACACCAGGCCGACTGCGAGCGCGTATCCGGCGCCGACGCCGGCGAGCGCGAGCCATCCGTCGTCGAGCGCGTCAGCGACGTCCATGTCGGACGAACCGCGTCCCGGGACTTAAATCCGCACGCTCGGTCGGTGCCGACGGTCCAGCGTCCCGGTCGCACCGCGTCGGCTCGGTCACACGTCGCCGGCCATCGCTCGGAACAGGCCGTCGGCGAGCGCGTCCCGGTCGACGGCCTCCGTCTCTCCCTCTCCGGTCGGGTCGACCTCCGGTTCGATCGTCCCGCCGCCCATCCGGGAGTGCCCCCCGCCGTTCCCGTTGTCGACGTCGTCTAACACCGCCGCGATCGCGTTGCCCATGTGGACCCGGTCGTCGCGCGACCGCCCCGAGAGGTGGACGGTCCCGTCCCGCTCGCCGATCACCACGACGGCGCTGACCCCTTCCAGCTGGATCAGCTCGTCCGCGGCCTGCGGGATCGCGTCGACGTTGTTCACGCCGCCGACGTCGGCGACTGCGAACGATCCCTCGACGCGGCGTCCCGCGATCGCGCGGGCCTTGACCTCCAAGACCTCCGCGTCGACCGCGGGGTTCGCGATCCGGTCGAGCCGGTCCTGGTCGACGCCGGGATAGAGGTAGGCGGCCGCCGCGAAGTCGGGCTCGCTGGCGCCGACGGTGAGGTGTTTCGTGTCGGCCAAGATCCCGTACAACAGCCCGGTCGCGGTGTCCGTCGACAGCGTCAGGTTGCTCCCGGTCTCGCTCGCGTGGTTGTCCGGCGGGACCGGGACCGCGTCGTTGTCCCGGAAGTACTCGGCGACCACCGAGGCGCTCGCGCCGTAGTCGGTCCGCACGTCGGTGAACGACTCCCCGGCGCCGTCCCCCGGGTGGTGGTCGATAACGGCCGTCGGCAACACGCCGTCGGCGCCGGCGAACCCCCGGGGCTCGTTGTGATCGACTAAGACGACCGACTCCGCCGCGAGGTCGCTCACGTGTTCTATCGGCTCCAGTTCGAGGTCGAGGACGGTACGGAACGCCCGGTTCTCTTGGTGGCGGATCTGTCCGGGATACTGGACGGTCGCCTCGACGTCGACCTGGTCCGCGAGCGACGCGACGCCGACGGCGGCCGACATCGCGTCGGGGTCCGGGTTCGGGTGCATCAACACCGCGATCTCGTCTTCGTCGGCCAGCAGTCGGCGGAACCGGACCCCCGCCGTCCGCCGGGCCCGGACGAAGACGAGGACGACCGCGACGGTGAACAGGACGGCGAGCGCCACCCCGACGGCGACCTCGGGATTTTCGCGGACCACGGCTTCCGCCGTCGAGAATCGGTCGCCGGCGGCGCTCATCGCTCCCATGAGTCGATGCCAGTCTCTCCCAGCACATGAAGGTTCGTCACTGTTCCGACCGATCGGAACCGACGAAATCGAACGCACTCGTCCCGGACCGAGCCGACGAGCTCCCTCGTTGGGGGACGCGCTATCCGTTCGCGGCCCGATACGCGCGCACGGCGTCGCGGTACCCCGACCGGAACGTGGGGTGGGCGAACTCGTAGCCGAGTTCGCGGAGCAGCGCGTTCGAACAGCGCTTGCTGGTCCGTATGCGACGCTCCGCCGCCGCGGAGAGGTCGCCCGCCGCGATCCGCTCGTCCTTCGACAGCTTCTCCGGGCGCGGAACGCCGCAGGCGTCCGCGAGCCAATCGGCGAACGCGTGTTTGTCGACCGGCTCGTCGTCGACGACGAGGACGGCGCTGTCGCGCGCGCGGTCCGTCTCCAGCAAGTACCGGATCGACCCCGCGGCGTCGTCGCGGTGGACCATGTTCAAGTAGCCGGCCGTCACCGGCCCCTCTACGTACCGCTCCAGCCGGTAGCGCTCGGGACCGTAGAGTCCCGCGAACCGGACGACGGTCCCGTCGATCCCCCGGTCGGCCGCGTGTTCGGTCGCGACTCGCTCGGCCTCGGCGAGGACGCGGGTCTTCTCGGTCGTCGGCTCGACCGGCGTCTCCTCGTCGACCCATCCACCGTCGTGGTCGCCGTACACGCCCGTCGAGGAGGTGTACACGAGTCGGTCCGGGGGGGAGGCCCGCGAGCCGTACTCGTCGACGACGTTCGTCAGCCCATCGACGTACACTTCGCGAGCCGCCTCGGCACCCTTCCCGCCCGAACTGGCCGCGAAGACGACCGCGTCCGCGTCCGGGAGCGCCGGGAGCGACTCCGGGTCGGTCGCGTCCGCCCGGACGGCCTCGACGCCGGGTCCGACGGCGTCGACCGCATCGAGCCCGCCGTCCGACCGCCGGACGCCGGTGACCGAGTGCCCGCGAGCGTGGAGCTGCTCCGCCAGCGTCAGCCCGACGTAACCGCAGCCGACGACGACGACCCTCATGGCTTCCGGCGCTCGATTACCGCGAGGATCTCGGCGAGCTGTCCGAGCGTCATCGTCGTTCGGCCCTCCAGCGCCTGCTGGACCTCCTGTCCGGTGAGGTCGGCGTCGATCTTCGCGGCGATCGAGTCGACGTCGAGGACGGCCGTCGCCATTCCCATCAGCAGGTGATCGCGGACCTCGGCGACCATCGTGTCGGCGTCGCGATCCGGGTTCGCCGCCGCGAGGACGGCCGTCGCGTCCGCGAGCGAGAGGCCCGCGACATCCCCGCCGCGGACGGCGTTCGCGGACGCTTCAGTCAGTCCGACCTCTCCGACCAGCCCGTCGGGATCGACGCCCGCCGCCGCCTGCGTTACCATCGCCTCGAAGGCGGCGAGCAGGTCATCGGCCGCCGGCTCGTCGGCGTCGACGTCGGGTCCGGCTCCGCGACCGTCGACGACCTCGTGGAACATAGGGTCTCTCGGTCGCGCCGTCTCAAAACGCCTGCGGTCGGCGGCCTCGACGGCGTCCGTCAGTCCCCCTGCGCGGCTTCGCAGTCGTCGCCCGCCTCCGGCGACGCGGTCAGCGGTCCCGGGCACGGCCAGCCGCCGGACGTCTCCTCTCGCGTCCCGTCGACGTCCCCGACGCCGGGGGGACCGGCGGGAACTGCGACGACGACGACCGTCCGCGTGTCGAACGCGACCGGCTCCGTGGCGCCGAGCGTCACCGACTCGCCGTTCACCTCGACGGCGACCTCGCCGGGCTCCCGAACGTACTCGAACGGCCGGTCTGGGGTCCCGACGTCCGCTCGGAGCGCGAACCGGGGATACTCTCCTCGCACCTCGACGTTCCACGCGTTGACGGTCGCCACCCAGTACCCGGGCACGGGCGCGACCGGCAGCCCCGCTCCGACGCTGCGAACGGGCTTCGGAACCCGCTCGTCGGGCACCGACGCGACCGCCTTCTGGGCGCGGGCTTCGATCTTCGACTCGACCTTGTCCCGGCGGATAGTTCGGGACGCCGCCGTCGTCGCGTCGACGAATCGGGCCGGTATCCGGACCGCGTCTCGTCCCGCCGCTTTCCGCACCTCGACGCGGAGGTGTGCCGCGAGTCCGATCCGCTCGGCCCTCGACAGCGATCCCACTCGGGCCGCCTCGGTCGCGACCCGGTTCGGGTACTCGCCGTCGCCGACCGCGACCGCTCTGTCCCCGAGCGAGTCGTACTCGGCCGCGACGTCCTCCACGACCGCGTTCCGCGCCTCGCGCGAGAGGTCGGTCCGGCTCGCGAGCCGGTCTTTCAGCGCGCCGTCGACGCGTCGCAGCGCGTCGTCGACCCGTCCGGCGAGCGCGTTCCGATCGGCGCGAAGGTCGTCGTCGTCCGCCGCCGCGAGCGCCTCGTCGGCCGCGAGGAGCGACCGCCCGGCGACGCCGAGTCGGACCGTGTCGTCGGTCCCGAGGATCCGATCGGCGATGCCGCCGGAGACGTCGCTGTACGGGAGCGTGACGTAGTTCACGTTTCGCGTCGCGAGCGGTCGCGTCGTCGTGCCGTCGACGCCCTCGACGCGCTCGCCGTCGACCGTCGTCCGCGGGAGGTATCCCGGTGACCCCTCCGGGGCGAACGTGACGGCGCCGCCCGGCCCGTCGTCGCCGACGGCGTAGGTTCCCGGGTCGCGGGCGGCCTCGCGGCTGGCGATCACTTCGCCCACGGGAGGCCCCCCGAACGCGTCGTTCACTCGGTCCAAAACCCCGTCAGTCGCCGCTTCCCTGTCTTCGGCGGCCGACTCCAGTTCCTCGATCACGGCGTCGAGATACGCGGCGCGCGCGGCGACCCGCCCGCGGTCGACCGCGCCGTCGTACCTCGCCGGGGCGTCGCGGAGCGCGTCGCGGCGGTCGCGCACGGTCGCGGCGAGATCGCGGTACGGCGTCGACTCGCCGGTCGCTGCGTCGGCCATCGACGCCTCGGTCTCTAAGTCGCGAACGCGTTCCGACAGCGACGAGACGTCCCTCGCGATCCGGGCTCGGTCCGCATCCGACCGGTCGCCGTACACGACCGCCGACCGCCGCTCGTCGCCCGCTTCGACGGCGGCGCGCGCCAGCCGATCGACGTCGGCGTCCGTCTCGATGTCCAGCTCCGCTCTCGCGGTCGCCGGCGTGTCGGCGAGGTCCGGCCCGTCGAGCCCCCGGCCGTCGGCGGCGCCGAACGTCGCCGTCGGCCTGTCGGGGGCGTCGCCGCGGGGCGCGTACGTTCCTGTCACCGATACGCGGACGCGATACCGGTCCGTCGCATCGTCGCTCGTCACGGCGCGGTCGATGCGCACGTCCTGAACCGTCCCGTTCGGCCCGCGCTCGACGATCCGTCGCTCCCACGTCGCGGTCGCCTCGCGCTCGACGACGACCTCCCGCGTCGCGCCCCCGAACGACACCGACTCCCCGGCCGACACCGTCGCGCCGTCCGTCCCCGTTCGGAGGTCGCTCCCGCCGGTCACGCGGACGCGCTCCGTCCGCGACGTGTCGACCCGCCGCCAGGGCTCGTCGCGCAGCGATCGGGGCCGGTCCGGCGTCACGTGACCGCCGTCGGCGACCTGCGTCGTCTCCGTCTCCACGGTCGCTTCGACGCGGTGGCTCGCCCGAACGATCGATCCGAGACCGTCGTGGACGCGGGTCGCGGCGCGGTCGGCCGCGTGTCCGACCTCGACCGACGCGGTCTCGCTCGTCGCGTCTCCGGCCGGGTCGAACGCGGCGTCGACGCCCGCCGTCGCGTTTCTGCTCGCCGTCGCGTCTCCGCTCGCCGCCGCACTCTCCGTCGAGGTCGAATCAACTCCCCCGGCGCCTCCCGTCGGCGTCGGCGCTCCGAGGACGGCGTCCGTCCACGAGGCCTCGTCGACGCCCGTCGGCGAGAGCAGGTCGGTCACTCCGGTTCGAGCCGTCGCTCGCGCGACGCCGCCGCGGGCGTCGGGGTCGCTGGCTCCGAACACGTCCCGCTGGACGCGGACGATCCCGGCGTTCGTCGACAGCTCGACGTGGCGGTTCGCGACGACGTTCTCGACGGGAGCGCCGGCGTACTGGCCGTACCCCCGAGCCCACGCCATCGCGTAGAGGCTGGCGGTGACCTGTCGGCCGAGTCCGGGCCCCTCGACCGGTCCGCGGTTGAGCCGGCGCTCGAACCGCTCCGTTCGCTCGTGAGCGGCCAGCGTCGGCACGGCGACCGTGACCGTCCGGGACCGCGTCCGGTTCACGACGGTCCGACCGTCCCGCGTCGCCGTGGTCGCGACGCCCTCGAACGTCACCCGCGTCGCGGTCCCGTTCGCGGCCGGCTCGACGCGAACTCGTTCGCGGGCGGCGACGAGGTCCGCCGCCGAGTCGACGGTCGGTAGCGAGACGCTCGCCCCGGTGTCGCCGACCTCGGTCTCGATCTCGCGAAGCGCCTCGGCGCCGGCGATCGCGAGTCGGACTCGCAACGCGTCCTCGAACGCGGACGCCTCGCGGATCGCCTCGGCCGCCGGTCCGTCCGGCGCACGCGTCACCGGCTCCGTCGCCGCGTCGTGGGCCGCTTCCCGAGCCGCGCTCCTGAGCGCGGCGGTGGCGTCGGCGTCGACGCGCTCGACGGCGCGCTCGACGCGCCGATCCTCGCCGACGAGCCCCTGATCGGCGAGTCCAGCCGCGTACGCCGAACTCGTCACGAGCAGCAGCACGCCGACGAGCGCGAACGGCACTCGCGCTCGCTCGTCGACGGTGAACGTCCGCGGCCGTCGGTCGACGCTCGATCGGCCGTCGTCGCGACTCCCCACGGTCACCACCTCCGGACGACGATCCGGACCACGGCGCCCGCATCGGCGGTGTCTGGCGCCGATCCGACGTCCGTGCCGCCCGGAAGCGGCTGTCTAACGACCGCGACGCTGACCGTGGCGTCTCGCGGCGGTTCCGGTCCGACGGCGACCGTCCACCGAGTCTCGCCCGCGCTCGACCCGAACGAGGCGGTCGACGATGACTCCCCCCGCGTCCGATACCGCTCCGGCACGCCGGCGACCCGTTCGTCCGTTCGTGTCGGTTCGTCGACGGTCACGTCGACGCGCGTCCGCGGACCGACGCCGGTACGAACCGCGTCGACCGCACGGCGGTCGAACGCCGCCTTCGTGCCGCCGTCCGCGACTCGTTCGGCGACCAGCGCGAGCAGCTCAGCTCGGGTCGCGTGAACGCGGCGCGTGTCGTTCGGCGCGCCCCCGTCGGGATACGTCACGGTCGCGGTCTCGGTGACGAGTCGGTCCGCGGCGTCGCTCGCGGTCGGACCCTCCGGACCGCCGACACCGCTCGCCCCGAGCGTGACGACGCTCGCGGAGACGCAGAGCAGCAGTACGGTCACGTCGAGGACAGTGCTGGTCATCGCCACACCACCGCCCGAAGCGTTCCGCGGACGTTCCGCCCCGGTGCGATCCGGACCGTCACCCGCCGTTCGGCGGTCGCGACCGCCTTCGGAACGCGGACGCCGGGCGGGCCCGGAGCGTCGGGTCCCGACACGGCCAGCCACCGTTCGCCGTCCGCTTCAACTTCGATCGCGGTCTCGGTCCCCGGCGCTTCGATCTCTCGCATCCGGCTCGGATCGACGACGCCGCCGACGGTGACTCGCTGATCGACGCGATCGAGGGCCGCCTCCGCGCGCGCCCGGTCGCCGTCCGGCATCGCGTCCGCGAACGCGCCGGCGTACAGGCCCAGCGCGAGTCCGACGACGACGACCGCGACGAGCGCGGCGAGGGGTTCGACGGCGGCGCGGTCGGCGGTCGAGAGCGGCTTCGTCGGACCAATCGGTTCCGAATCTCTCGTCGGGGTTGAACTGTCCGACACGCGAGATCACCCGACGAGCGTGACGCGGACGCCGCCGTAATGCACCCGTCGAACCGTGAGCCGATCCGGGGCGGGCGTCCACTTCGCGTCCGCCGCCCTCGCGCGGTCGGCCGCCGCCGCGAACGCCGCCGGATCGTCGAACGCGGCGTCCGGCGGGGCGCCGTCGAGGACGCGCCGGAGTCTCGCGTCCGTCGTCGCGTTCGGTGCCGCGGCGGGCGGCCGGACCACCGGCGTGATACGGGGTGCGTCAAGCGCGGCCCGCGCGGTCCCCCGATCGTCGCCGAGGGAGACGGAGCCGCTCGCGAGTCGGATCCGCTCCGCCGCCAGTCCGTGTTCGGCGGTCGCCGGATACTCACCGTCCGCGACCGAGTCGACCGTGCGCGCGAGGCCGTCGGCGTCCGGCGGCGGGGAGGTCGGGAAGGCGGCGGCCACGCCGACGGCCGCGACGCTCACGACGGCCAGCCCGAGCCACGCGTACGTCGCGTCGAGGTGTATCTCGAACATGGCGCGGCTGGCCGCGGCTTCGTATATAAATGGTCGGCGTCGGGGGCCGGATCCGATCGCCGTCGCAGTCCCGGAACCGACCGGCTCAAAACAGGAGGCCGGCGCCGGCGAACGAGACGAGGAACGTCGCGGTGGCCGTCGGCAGCGCGATACCGATCCGATACGCCACCAGCGTCCGGTCGAACCCCCGCTCTAGGCCGGTCGCCAGCCCGGTGAGGAGCGCCGCGAGCAGCAGCACGTACGTCCCCACGATCCGCCCGAGTACCGGTACTGACAGGACCCCCGCGCCGCCGCCCGTCTCGGCCGCGCCGCTTCCCCCGGCCGCGCCACTGGTGCCGGCGGCCGCTCCGCCGCCGGGACCCAGCCCGCCGCCACCGAGCGCGTCTGCGCCCGCCGCCGCTCCGGCGCCCAGACTCCCGACGTCGGCGGCGTCGATACCCGTGGCGAGCGCGATCGTCGCCCCGCCCACGAGGGGCGCGAACACCGCGGCGGTGTTCGAGAGCGTCCCCGTCACGGTCGCCAACTGGCGGCGTGCGTCGCGTTCGAGTTCGCGTAGCGACTCCAGCTGATCCGCGAGTTCCAGCAGCACGTCGCCCGCGGGCCGCCCCTCGCGCGCGGCGACGGAGAGCAGCGCGATCGCGCCCCTGACCCTGGGCGACGGGACGTCGGCCGCCGGGCCGCCACGTCCGAGAAACGCCTCGCGGACGCCGACGCGCAGCGTGTCGCTCCGTCGCCCGGCGCGCTCGAACACCTCGCCGGTCGCGCCGTCCAGCCGCTCGCCGGCGTTCGCGACCGCGGTCTCGACCGCGACCCCCTCCGCCACGTCCCCGCCGATCACGGTCATCGCGTCCGGGAGCCCCCGCTCGACGTCGCGCACGTCCGACAACACCGCCCGGCGCGGTCGCGCGAGGACGAACAGCGCGCTCCCGACGCCGACGCCGATCCCCGCCACCGGCCACGCCCACGGCGCGACGGCTCGCGCGGTGACGACAGCCGCGGCGGCGCCGAGGGCGCACCCGGCGAGGAGTGCGTGGACGCGTCGCTCCGGCACGTCGGGGTGATCGCCGCCGATCCGTGGCGGCGGGAACGCGACCGGTCGGCGGAAGAGCAGCCACGCCGAGGCGGCCACCAGCCCCCCGGGAAGCGCGACGAGGTACAGGCCGGCGACGAGCCGGGGACCGATCGCGACGCCGGCCGCGGCGCCCGCGGGAAGCAGCGCGATGAGCGCGAGCGGGAGTAACACGCCGAACGCGTACAGCGCGGAGACCGGCCCGCGCACCGCGCCGACGAACGAGGCCAGCCGGTCGGTCGTCCCCGAGAGCGTCGCGTCCAGGGCACGGTCGAGACACCGCCCGCGGCGCTCCGGCGGTGCGGTCGCCGCAGTTCGGACGAGGGCCGCGGCGCGATCGATCGCCGGGAACCACGGGCGCCACTCGCGGGCGAACGCCTGGAGACCGCTCGTCGGCCCGTCCGCGCTGCCTCGCTCGTGGCGGGAGAGCGCAGCGGCCAGCGGCCCGTCGCCCGTCCGCGCGGCGAACCGCACCGCCCGCTCCGCCGAGGGGTCGAGCCGCATCCGCAGCACGAGCCGTCCGACCAGCCCCGGCGCCGCGCCGAGCGCCCGCGTCCGACGGAGCGACGCCAGCCACACCGGCGTCCGGTGGACGGCGTGTACCACGCCGACGAAGGCGGCAATCCCCGCCGGTGCCGCAGTGACCGCGCCGCCGACGAGCGCGGCGACGGCGGTGACGACCGCGCCGGCGGCGGCGCCGATCCGGTATCCGACGGCCACGACGCGCTCGGCTGAGACGTCCCACCCGAGGAACGCGACCGCTCGTCGCAGCTCCTCCGAGGCGTCCGCCTCGTCGCCGGCGGCGGAACGACGCGACCCGCCGGACGGGTTCGATCGGGTTCCCGTCATCGGTCGCCTCCGGCGTACCGTGCCGGCGCGATCCGACCCGTTCGAACCGCGTCGCGAATTCGGTCGCTCCGACGCTCGACGGCCTCGCGAACCGCAGCGTACGGTTCGTCCGGCTCCGCGAGATCCTCGATCAGCCGGCTTTCGCCGCGGTCGATCCGGCCCGTCGCGACGAGCCCGGTTTCGGTCCGTTCGAAGAGCGGATCGAAGTGTACGCCCCCCTCGTGGCCGCCGACTTCGACGATCGACGCGAGGCGGTGGTCGTCGAACACGGCGATCAGGTCGGTCGCGCCGAACGAGGAGCGGTGGACGCCGAGGTCAGTGACGACGCGCTCTTCGACCGCCGCCGGGTCCTCACCGTGGATCGTCCCGAGAACCGTCTCGCCGGCGGCGCCGACCCGCATCGCCTCGTACAGCGCCTGTGCCTCCTCGCCCCGAACCTCGCCGACGCTGATCGCGCCGCCGCCCATGCGGAGCGCCGTCCGGACCGCGTCCGCCGGCGCGAGCTCGGCTCCGTCCCCGACCCGGAGCCGCTGTGCGTCCCGTCCGGCGTCGGCGAGCGCGTCCACCGGGAGCTCCGGCGTGTCCTCGATAACGATCGTCCGCGTCTCGGCCGGTAGCTCCCACAGCAGCGCTCCGAGGGCCGTCGTCTTTCCGGCCGCCCGTCCGCCGGCGATCAGCCCGGTCACGCCGCGCTCGACGGCAACCGACAGCAGCCCGGCCGCCGCGGGCGTGAGGGTATCGACGGACACCAGCCGAGCGAGCGTCCACGCCTCCGGATCGCCGCGCCGGAAGGTAAAGGAGAGACCGTCGCTCGCCGGGGCCGTAGCCGCGGCGACTCTGACGCGCCCGGTCTCGGACTCGATCGTCGCGTCGAGCGTCGGCGTCGCCCGCGAGAAGGCCCGTCCGCTCGACCGCCGGAGCCGCGACGCGAGCGTGGCGGCCCCTTCCGGCGGGAGTCGCACGTTCGTCCGACACCGCTCGCCGTCGAGGACGACGCGCAGGGGGTTCTCCGCGACCGGCGCCGTCACCGTCGCGTCACTCACTCGGTCGTCGGCGAAGACGTGCTCGAACGTCCCGTAGCCGTGCGTGTGCCGCCGCAGGATCTCGGTCAGATCCGCGATCGGATCGTCGTCGTCCGCGGCCGCCCGCACCGCGCGCCCGGGTGCCCTGTCACCGCCCTGTGGATCGTCGAGCAGACGGTCTCTCGCGGCGGCGAGGGTCGCCACCGCGTCCGCGTCGAGATCGGCGGTCGGCGGCGTGAGGTGGTACGTCCTGAGGGCGTCGTCGCCGTCGTAGAGGCGCACCGTCGCCCCGGTCGGGACCGTCCAGCGGTCGACCAGCGTCGCGCCCGGCGGGGGCGCGGCCGCGACGCGCGCGGTCGCGGCCGTCGGACCGACGTGCGCGCGCAGACTCTCGCTCAGATCGCGTCCGTTCTCTCCCGCGTCCGCGTCTCCGGCGAGGTCCTCGGCGGCCGTAAGCAGCCCCGCCTCGTTCGCGATGCGGTTCGCCGCCCCCGCGCGTCCCGCCGCCTCCGCCGCCGCACCGAACGGATCGCGAACGACTCGGTCGGCGAGCCGCTCCTCGTGGAACCCGATCCGTTCTCGGAAGCGTCCCGCGGCGATCAGGAGGTCGGCCGCGCGGTCGGCGTAGGTGCGCTCCCGCCCGCGGTGTCGAGTTCGGATCACGTCGGCGTCGCGGTCGGTGAGCGCCGTGACGACGGTCGCGAGGCAGTCCGGGCTCGCGGCGAGGTCGCCCCGCCCGGGGCAGCCGTTGGCGTCGACGTCGAGCACGGCCCGGCCTTCGACTCCCGTCCCCACCGGTTCGCGGAACGTCGGTTCGCACCGACAGTCCCCGGTGTCGTCGTCGATCCACGGAAGCAGTCGGCGCGGCAGATCGCCGGTTTCCTCGGCATCGCCGGCGATCCGCTCGGTGAGATCGAGGTCCATGGCGTGGGGGGCCGCGGTTTGATATATAAAGGATCGCTCGGACGCTCGTCCGGGTCGTTCGGGTCGTCCCCGTCGCCCCGGCTCATCCGACTCGACGGATCCGGACCGTCGGCCCGTCGTCGTCGACGTACCGGATCCGGATTCGGTTCACTCCGCCCGGCCGCAGCGCGATCGGTCCCCCGCCGAGGTCGACGGCCGTCTCTGCGGGACCCGTTCCGACGCGGAGCGTGCGCGCCGGCCGGCCGTCGATCCGATACGTGAGCGCGACGCCGCCCGGCCGGTCCGGTGATTCGACGAGCGCGACGCGATCGATATCGGCCGCGGCGAACCCCGTCGGCACGCGCAGGAGCACCGTCGTCTGCGCCGCCATCGCGGGATGGCTCACAGGGGTCGAGTCCGCGACGACGGCGCCGATCGCCCGCTCCAGTCGCTCGGTTTCGGCGCCGATACGCTCCGCCGTCGTCGCGGTTCGTGCCGTTTCGACTGCGGGCATCGACGCCGTCAGGAGGGCGATCGCCACGAGGACGGTGAGGGCCACGCGGATCACGGCTCGCTCACAGCGACTCCCTGAGGCGATCCAGCGCGTCCGCCGCCCACGCGTCGCCGTCATCGTCGCCCGCGGTCCCACCGTCCTCGTCGCGGCCGCGGTCGCCGTCGCGCGGTCCGGGCGCCGGGCGGTCGTCCGGTAGGGCGGCGTCGAAGGCGCTCTCCGACGGAACGGTACACTCCGAAGCGACGGCGCGTTCGCCGTCGCTCGCGGCTCGCCCGACGCCGTCGCTTCCCGTATCTCGGTCGCCCGCTCGCCGGGAGCCGCCCGCTCGTCCGGCACCCCTCTCTCGTCCAGCGTCCCCTTCTCTCCCGGCCTCGGTCGCCCGCGCCAGCGCGAGGTCTGCCCGCCGCTCGACCTCGCGGTTGACCGCTCTGACCGCTCCCGCGTAGCCCCGGATCGCCTGCGTCGCCGCCTCCAGCTCCGCGACGCGCGCTTCGAGGTCGTCGAGCCGCGATTCGAGCCGCTCGCGCTCGGCCGTCGCCTCCGCGTCCGCGGCGGCGTCGGCCGGTCGCGCGTCGCTCCCGGTCACCGCGCGTTCGACGGCGCGGAGTCGGGCCTCGATCCGGTCGTCCGGCCCCTTCGTTCCCGCCGTCGCTTCGGTCTTCGCTCCCGCCGCCGCCGCGCCGGTCTCTGCGCTTGTCGCCGCCGCGTCGGTCTCCCCGCTCGTCGACGTTGCGTCCGTTTCGGCTCCCGTCGCGTCCAGTCCCGCGGTCGTCGGTGCGACGTCCTGCGCGTGGTCGGTCATGCGGACCCGTTGCCCGCGGTTTCACTCTTAAAATCGGGGGAAACAGTATTGTCGAGGGGGACGGTACGTCCTCGCATGAAAGCAGTCCTCCTCGGCGTCGGACAGGCGGGCGGCAAGCTCACCACCGCCCTCGCGGAGTTCGACGCCGACGCCGGCTACGGCGCGGTCCTCGACGCGCTCGCCGTCAACACCGCCGCGGCCGATCTCGACCCGCTCCCGCTCGAAACGGTCCTCGTCGGGCAGTCGCGCGTCAGCGGCCACGGCGTCGGCGGCGACAACGAACTCGGCGCGGAAGTGATGGACGAAGACGCCGTCGAGGTCCTCGACGCGCTCGCCCCGAAGATCACCGCCGAGGCCGAGGCGATCTTCGTCGTCGCCGGCCTCGGCGGCGGGACGGGCTCCGGCGGTGCGCCGGTCCTCGTCCGCGAGTTGAACCGCGTGTACGACGTCCCCGTCTACGCGATCGGTATCCTTCCCGGCCGCGACGAGGGGACGATGTACCAGGTGAACGCCGGCCGGTCGCTCAAGACGCTGGTGCGCGAGGCGGACGCGACGATCCTCTTGGACAACGACGCGTGGCGCTCCGCGGGCGAGTCCGTCGAGGGCGGCTACGAGGCGATCAACGCGTCGATGGCGAAGCGCGTCGGCCTCATCTTGGCCGCCGGCGAGGCGGTCGAGGGGGTCGGCGAGTCCGTCGTCGACACGAGCGAGGTGATCAACACGCTCCGCGCGGGCGGCATGGCCGCGGTCGGCTTCGCCTCGGCGCCCGCGGCCGAGGACCCGCAGGAGAACGTCACCACGGTGACGAGCGCGGTCCGCAGCGCGGTGATGACGGGCCTCTCGCTGCCGAACGCCACCGACGCCGACGCCGCCCTCGTCGCGGTCGCCGGCGACCCGGACCGGATCTCGCGGAAGGGCGCGGAGAAGGCCCGCAAGTGGCTCCAGGAGGAGACGGGGTCGATGCAGGTCCGCGGCGGCGACTTCCCGCTCGACTCCGACCGGATCGCCGCCCTGGTCCTCCTCGCGGGCGTCGAACGCTCGCAGCGCGTCGAGGCGTTCTTGGAGCGCGCGCGGCAGGCGGTCCGCGACGAGCGCGAGGAGAAGCCCGACCCGGCGGCGGCGTTCGAGAACGACGAGCTCGACGACCTGCTCTGAGGCGGCCGCGACGATCGAACCGCGACGCCCGAAGCCGGCTCCGAGCCGGGCGACGTGCCCGCTCGCGGGACAGGTTCCGCACCTTTTTGGTTCCTGCCGGTGGAGTCGCTTCCGATGAACAACCCGTGGGACGACTGGGACCACGTGCTGAAGGTCGACCCCGACAAGGACCTGCGGCCGGGGGAGACCTTCGAGGACGTCTGCCGGACCGGGACGGACGCGATCGAGATCGGCGGGACCCTCGACGTCACCGCGGAGAAGATGACCCGCGTCGTCGACGCCGCCGCGGAGTACGACGTGCCGCTGTACCAGGAGCCGTCGAACCCGGGCGTCGTGATCGACTCGCCGGCGCTCGACGGCTACCTGATCCCGACCGTGTTCAACGCGGGGGGCCCCTTCTGGATCACCGGCGCGCACAAGGAGTGGGTCCGCATCGACGACCTCGACTGGAGCCGGACCCACACCGAGGCGTACATCGTGATGAACCCCGAGGCGTCGGTCGCCCAGCTGACGGAGGCCGACTGCGACCTCAGCGCCGACGACGTGGCGGCGTACGCGAAGGTCGCTGAGCGTATGTTCGGCCAAGAGATCGTCTACGTCGAGTACTCGGGCACCTTCGGCGACACGGAGAAGGTCGCGGCCGCCCACGACGCCGTAGACGAGGCGACCCTCTTCTACGGCGGCGGGATCGGCGACTACGAGTCGGCCAACGAGATGGCCGCCCACAGCGACGTGATCGTCGTCGGCGACCTCCTTCACGACGAGGGCGTCGACGCCGTCCGCGAGACGGTGAAGGGCGCGAAGGACGCGCACGACGACTGACGCGCTCGCTCCTCTGAAACTGCGCGTTCCCGCTCAGTCGCCCGCGGCGTACCCGTCCAGCATGTTCTCGACGTACTTCGCGATCACGTCGACCTCCAGGTGGACCGGGTCGCCGACCGACTTCTCCGAGAGCGTCGTCAGCTCGTAGGTCGTGGGGATGATCGCCACGTCGAACTCGTCGCCGCGCTTCTCGGCGACCGTCAGCGAGATGCCGTCGAGCGTCACGGACCCCTTGTCCACGAGGTAGTCGCCGTGGTCCTCTGGGATCGCGAACGCGAACCGCCAGTCCTCGCCGACGCGCTCGATCCCCGTCACCTCGGCGACGGTGTCGACGTGGCCCTGAACGACGTGGCCGTCGAACCGCCCGTCGGCGGGCATCGCGCGCTCGACGTTGACCGCGTCGCCCGCCTCGACCTCGCCGAGGTACGTCTTCGCGACCGTCTCGCTCGCGAGGAACACCTCGAACCACTCGCCGCCCCCGTCGTCGCCCTCGTCGCCGCCGCCCGCGAACTCCTCGACGGTGAGACAGACGCCGCTCACGCTGATCGACTGGCCGTGGTGGAGGTCGTCGAACCCGTCGACGCCGATCCGCAGCCGGAGCCCGTCGTCGGTCTCGGTCCGCTGGCGGACCGTGCCGGTTCCCTCGACGATGCCGGTGAACATACCGGAACTGGGGGCGGGTGACGGATATCGGTTCTGGGTCGACGCGCCGAGCGTTGCCCGCTCGCCGATCGCTGCCCGCTCGCCGATCGCGGGCCGGCCGTCGGCCACGCGCCGCGGTCCTTTTGCCCGCCGGGGATCAACGGAGGGTCGATGCGACTCGGACTGCTCGATATGATCGGACTGGCGGCCTCGCTCGTGTTCGCGCTCCCGCTCGCGAACTACGCCGTCGTCCGGCTGTTCGCCGGCGAGGTGGCGCTCGGCGGGGGCCTGCTGGTCGTCGCCGTCGCGATGGTCGTCCTCCCGCAGTACTTCCTCGACCCCGCCAAGATCCTCCGACGGCTGCTCTCCGGACTCCTCCCGTCCCAGCTCCGCGGCGGTTCCGCCGACCGGGCGTCGGCGGACGACTCGGCCGACCAAAACGACGGGTCCGAGCCGAGCGACGCCGCGGTCGAGGGCGACGCGGCGAACCGGTGACCGGCGGGGCGACCCGAGCCGGCGCTCAGCTCGCGTTCACGCTTCGTCCCCCTCGTCGGTCGGTGCGATCCCGAACGGGTACTCGGCCAGTATCTCGTACCCGTCGTCGGTGACGAGGATCAGGTCCTCCAGCCTGACGCCGCCGACCTCGGGGTCGTAGACGCCGGGCTCGACCGTCACGACGTGGCCCGGCCGAAGCTCGCCGGCGCCCGTCAGCGACGGCCCTTCGTGGAGGCTCACGCCGACGCCGTGGCCGGTGCCGTGGGTGAACCCGGCCTCGCCCTCCCCCGCGTTCGGGTCGAAGCCGTAGGCGGCCAGCTCCGCGGCGGCCTCGCCGTGGACGGTCTTCGCCGGGACGCCCGGTTCGACCTCGGCGAGCGCGGCCTCGCGGGCGGCCTCGACCGCGACGTACGCTCGGCGCTCCCAGCCGCCGTCGCCGTCGACGACGAACGTTCGGGTCGCGTCGCCGTAGTGGCCGTCCGGGCCGCGCGGCGAGACGTCGAGCAGCACCGTCTCACCCGGACGGACGGGGTCGTCGCCGACGTAGTGGAGGTCGGCCGCGGACGGCCCGGCGCCGATCACCGTGTTGCCCGCGTCGCGGACGCCGCGTGCGGCGAGGACCGCGTTCACCTCGCGGCGGAGCCGCTCGGTCGTCAGCGGCTCGCCGTCCCACCGGAGCGGCGGACGGCGCCCGTCCTCCGGGTCGTCTTCGGCGGTGTCTCCGTCGGCGGGATCGCCCGCCTCGACGACCTCGCTCTCGGCGAGGACCGCCTCGGCGCGGGCGATCCCGGCGACCGTCGCGCGCTGGACCCGCCGGAGCCGGTCGACCTCCGCCGGTGTCTTCCGCTCTCTGGCGGCCGCGACCGCGTCCGTCGACGCGAGCTCGTTGCCCGCCCGTTCGAGGTACACCGCGGCGTCGTGGGGGATCGACGCGGGAGCGAGAACGGTGCGATCGCCGCGTTCGGCCGCGACGAGGTCGTCGAGGACGGCGGCCGCGCGCTCGCCGGCGTGGTCGCCGACGTTCCCGGTCCGGACCTCGCGGACGACCCCGTCGTGAACCGCCGAACCGCCGCCGCTCGTCGGGCCGGCGTCCGGGTCACGCGCGCTCGCGACGAACTCGCGTTCCGCCTGCTCGCGGAACAGCGCGGGCGCGCAGAGGACGGCGCGGGCGTCGGAGTCGTCACCGGTCGCTCCGCCCGTCGGAACGACGACCAGCGCGGACGGTCGGTCCGGCCCGGCGAAACGCGTGAGGTAGCGGAGCTCGTCGTCGAAGCGGTCGCCGACGGCGACGAACGCGTCGGCGTCGGCCGCGTGGACCGCCTCGACGACCGGTCCGAGGTCGGTCCGAAGCGGGCGGAGCTCTCCTCCCGCGTCGTCCGAGTTCGCCGCGTCCTCGCTCACGGCTCGGGTTCGGGCACCGCCACCTCGGATTGGACCTCCTCGACGAGCTCCTGTGGCGGCTCCTCGCGGAGTTCGTTGAACAGCAGGACGCTTATCGGGAGCGTCGGCGCGCCGCCGATGAGGCTCTCCATGATCACGAGCCGCTCGCGGGCCCGAGACATCCCGACGTAGAAGACGCGGCGCTCGTTGTCGGTGAGGACCGGGACGGGGCTCGTGGACTTCGTGAACTCCTCGACGCCGTCGACGTCGGTCGGGTCGTCGATGGAGGCCGCCATCTGCTCGACGACCTTCTCCGTGAGGTCTGTCGCGACGAACACGTGGTCGGCCTCGCGGCCCTTCGCGGAGTGGATGGTGCCGACGCGGACGCGGGTCGGGTCGGTCCCCTGGTACTCGCCGTCGAAGTACGCGCCCATCGACTTGCGCTGGAAGCTCGTCACCTTCCGGACCATGTCGTCGGCGCTGGCGGTGTCCGGCATGAACGGGATGTACTCGTCGAGCGTGTCGGCCGCGACCTCGATCTCGGCCACGTCGTCCGCGTCGGCCGCCTCCTCGCGGTCGTCGAGGAAGTCGTAGAACTCCTCGCGGTCGTGGGTGCCGAACGCCGACTCCTGGAGCATGTCCGCCAGCCGTCGCGCCTCCAGCCCGGTGACTGGATCGCCGTCCTCGGCCTTCTCGACGGCGCTGACGTAGTCTTGGACGCGGTCGGTCCACATCCGCCCGTCGGTGAGCATCGTGAACGGGATGCCGTGGTCGATGAACTCGTCGATGAAGTCGAACATCTGGTAGCGCGCCCGGAACAGGCACATCACGTCGCCCTCGTCGTCCTCGATGGTGTACCGCACGTTCCGGACGAGCTCGATCATCGACGGCGACTCGATCGCCTCGACCGTGCCGCCCTCCTTACGCGGGTGGAGGTCCTTCTCCTGCCGCTTGTCGATGTGCCGGATCTCGGCGTTGACGACGTTGAGGATCTCCGAGGGGAGCCGGTAGGAGTTCGGGAGGACGACGTCCTCGTCGACGTCGGTGTCTAAGAGGAGGTCGGGGTCGGCGCCCTGCCACGCGTAGACGACCTGGTCGTCGTCGCCGGCGATGAGCACCTTCTCGGTGTGCGGGCGCCACTCCTCGAAGACGTTGTACTGGAGCGTCGTGATGTCCTGGAACTCGTCGATGATCAGGTAGTCGACGCTGGGGACGAGCGAGCGCTGCGCGACCCGTTCGAGCATGTCGGCGAAGCCGACCAGATCGTTGTCGCCCTTGTACGCGCGCCACGCCCGGATCGTCTCGGGTATGTCGATGCGGTCGTCGTCGGAGGGCCACGTCGGCGTGTACTTGTTCCCCTGCTGGGCGTTCGGGTCCTCCTCGGGCGGGAGTCGGACCTCCTCGACGTTCCACTGGAAGGGAACGTCGTACCAGTCGGCTACGTCGCGCTCGGTGCGCTGGAGCCACTGCGAGGTGGCGATGATCTTGTTACCGATCGTCGTCGAGCGCGCGGTCCGGCGGCCGGCGCCGCCGTGCTGGTCCTCGAACTCGATGCCGTACTCCTCGCAGAACGCCTCCTTGTCGTCCTCGCCGACCACGTCGCCCCGCGAGAGGTCGAGCAGCTCGTACGCCTTCGCGTGCATCGTGCTCACGTTCCCTTGGAGGCTACGCGGGGAGATGTCGAGCCGCTCGGCGAGCCGCTCGCGGATCTCGGCGGCCGCGGCGCGCGTGTACGAGACGACCAGCACGTCGCGAACGTCGGCGCCCTCCTCGTCGAGAATCTCCTCGACGCGGTCGAGGAGCGCGGTCGTCTTCCCGCTCCCGGGCCCCCCGAACAGCCGCGTCGCCGTGGTATCAGTCATTATTACCCCCAGATTCCGGTTCTCCTTAAACGCCGTGGCTCGGTAATCGCCCGTGCGAGCGTCGCTTCGGCGGCGACGAAGCGGCGACGCATCGCCCGCTCCCGCCTCAGCTCCCCCGCGTCGCGCGCGCTTCCCGGACGTCGGCGCCGTCGCGGACCATGTCCTCGCAGGCCGGGCAGACGCGGGGACGATCGACCTCGTTCGGGGTGAACACCCGAACGTAATCTGTCGTGACGAACGAACCGCAGTTCTGACAGGTCGGCATGGTAGCCTCTATCGAGTAATTCCACATAATACTACCGGGGAGATTAGCGGAAAGAAAAATCGCGAAACGCGGTGTCGCCGCGGACGTCAGCTCGGCCGCCAGTCGCAGACCGAACACCTCGCGGTTCCTTCCTCGTGGAGCGCACCGCACTCGGGGCACTGGAGCTTGTTATAGGATCGCTCCCAGCTTACGATCTCCGTCTCGTGGCCGCGGTCGGAGAGGAACTCGTCGAACACGTCGCCGTCCGAGCTGGGTGCACTACTAGACATGCGTGATATGGTATGCCACACCAACATATATATCTTTCTCCCGTTCTCGTTCTCGAGAACATAGCGGACGGACGATCAGTTATCTCGGCAAACAGGTCTCAATACGAATATTCACACCGCTCGGGGCGGGCGGGCGTCGGACCCGTCTCACCGCGGCTCGTTCGAGGGCGGTGTCCGGCCGCTCACCACGGTTCGTTTTTCAGTCCGAGCGCGTACGCCCCGACGTTCGTGAGGACGTGGAGGACGGGGGTCATCACGAGGACGACCGCGAGGACGCGGGGCGTGAACACCGCGAGCGCCCAGTCGGTGTCGACGACGAACGCGAGCGCGAGCGCCCCGACGACGAAGTCCAACTGGTCTAAGCCGGGGAACGCGGCGCCGCGCTCTCGGCCGGACCGCCGTTTGAGGAACGAAGCGCCGATGTCGCCGCACATCGCGCCGAACGCGAGCGCGACCGCGGCCGGAAACGCGAACGTCGGGAGGGAGACGCCGAGCGCGGCGCTCGCGGGGTCGGCGAGGGCGTTGAGCGCGAGCGCGAGGAGGACGCCGACCAGCGTCCCCGCCGCGGTGCCGCGCCACGTCTTCCCGTCGCCGAGCAGCCGCGCCCCGCGCCACTCGCGTCCCCCGTCGATGGGACGGCCGCCCCCCGCCAGCACCGCGGCGTTGTTCGGAACGTACGCCGGGAGCATCGCCCAGAACGCGGTCGCGACAAGCGTACCGATCATGTCTCCACGGGCGACGCGCGGCGTGTTATAAACCTCGGATCGGCCTTCCGGTCGCGGGCCTCGGGTCGGCCTTCCGGTCACGGCCGCCGGGTCGCCAAAGGTAAAGTTCGCTCCGTCCGGAACTATCAGTATGCTCCCCCCTATCGCCCGTCGGTTCGTCGCCGGCGAGAGCGTTCCGACGGCCCTTGACCACGCCCGCGCCGCGAACGAGGACGGCGTCGCCGTCATCCTGAACCTGCTCGGCGAGCACTACGACGATCCCGCCGACGCGCGTGCCGACACGGACGCGTACCTCCAGCTCCTCGACGACATCGCCGACAGCGGCCTCGACGCCTGCGTCTCGGTGAAGCCCTCGCAGATCGGGATGGACGTCTCGCCCGACCTGTTCGAGGAGCACTACCGCGAGATCGTCGCCCGCGCTCACGAGCTCGACGCGTTCGTCTGGTGCGACATGGAGGACGCCGACACCACCGACGCCACCCTCGACGCGTTCGAGTCGATCGCCGCCGACTACCCGTGGAGCGTCGGCCAGTGTCTCCAGTCGAACCTCAGGCGGACGGCCGACGACCTCGACCGCCTCGTCGACGTCCCGGGGAAGATCCGGCTCGTGAAAGGGGCGTACGACGAGCCGTCGTCGATCGCGTACACCGACAAGGCGCGCGTCGACGAGGCGTACCGCGACGACCTGCGCTTCCTCTTCGAGCGGCGCGACCGCGGGATCGCCGTCGGGAGCCACGACCCGGCGATGATCTCGCTCGCGGACCGGCTCGCGCGCGAACGCGGTGCGACGTACGAGGTCCAGATGCTGATGGGCGTCCGCGAGGACGCCCAGCGCGACCTCGCCGCGCAGGGGATCGACGTGTATCAGTACGCGCCGTACGGCGACAAGTGGATCTCGTACTTCTACCGTCGCGTCCGCGAGCGCAAGGAGAACCTGACGTTCGCGGTGCGGGCGGTGTTCGGTCGGTAGTCGAGCGCAGCCAGCCGGGCCGGCCGCCCCGCCATCCGATCGCGTAGAAGCCCTCTTAAGGGTCGCCGACGCATACCAACGCGATAGATGTCCACGTGGAAACGCGACTTCGCCAGCGGGCTCATCGTGCTGGCGCCGCTCCTTGTCCTCCTGTTAGTCCTCCGCTGGATCTACCAGTACATCGCCTCGATCCCGCTGATAGAGGACCTCCAACCGGCGGTCATTCCCGGGCCGCTGGAGCCCCTCTCCCGGGTCGTCATCGCGTTCGCGGTGTTCGCGACCGTCGTGCTCGCGGTGGGGTACTTCATGCGGACCACCCTCGGTCGGCTGGCGGAGTCTGCGGTGGACGACACGATCAACCGGATCCCGGCGCTCCGGGTGGTGTACAACGCCTCGAAGCTCGCGATCGAGACGGCGATCTCCGGCACCGACGAGCTACAGAGCCCGGTGTACATCGAGACGTGGCCCGGGATCCGGATGACCGCCTTCCGGACCGGGAAGAAGACCCGCGACGGTAAGATCGTCCTGTTCATGCCGACCGCGCCGAACATCACCACCGGCTTCGTCATCGAGGTCGAACCCGAGCGCATCGAGGAGACCGGCGAGACCGTCGAAGAGGGGATGACGCGCGTCCTCTCCGCAGGGTTCGCGGAGTCTGCCCATCAGGTCCCCGTCCACGAGGAGGAGCCCGGCGACGCCGACGGGACTCCCGGCGGATTCGGGCGCGTGCGGACGGACGGAACCCCCGGGAATAACGGGGGGACACCGGGCGACGAGAGCGGTTCGAGCGAGTAGCGGTTCGGGTGCGTAGCGGTTCGGGTGCGTAGCGGCTCCGAAAAACTGGTCGGGAGAACGGCGGCCGAGGCGAACTACAGGTACGTGAACCACTCGTCGTGGTCGTCCGTGCGGCGCTCGACGAGGTCGAAGAAGGCCTGTTGGAGCTCCTCGGTGACCGGCCCGCGGGTGCCGGCGCCGATCTCCGTGTCGTCGACCGAGCGGATCGGCGTGACCTCGGCGGCGGAGCCGGTGAAGAACAGCTCGTCGGCGGTGTACAGCTGTCCGCGGGAGATGACCGCCTCGTCGTGGACCTCGTAGCCCCGCTCTTTGGCCAGCGCGATCAGGGTGTCCCGGGTGATCCCTTCGAGGATGGACTGCGCCGGACCGGTGGTGTATATCTCGCCGTCGTTGACCATGAAGACGTTCTCGCCCGGCCCCTCCGCGACGTTCCCCTCCTTGTTCAAGACGATCGCCTCGACGTAGCCGTTGCGGCGCGCCTCCTCGCCCGCGAGCATCGAGTTGACGTAGAGCCCGGTGGTCTTCACGTTCGTCGGCACCTGCGAGGAGGCGTGTTTCCGCCACGAGGAGACCATCACGTCGACGCCCCCTTCGAGGGCCTCCTCGCCGAGGTACGCGCCCCACGGCCACGCGGCGAGCACGAGGTCGGTCGGGCAGTCCTTCGGCGAGACGCCGAGCGAGTCGTAGCCGTAGTAGGCGATCGGTCGGATGTACGCGGAGTCGAGGTCCTGCCGGTCGAGCAGTTCGAGGGTGGCCTCGGTGATCTCCTCGCGGGAGTGTTCGATATCCATGTCGTACATCTTCGCGGAGTCGAACAGCCGGTCGAGGTGTTCCTCCCACCGGAACACCGCCGGTCCCCGCTCGGTGTCGTAACAGCGGACGCCCTCGAACACGCCGCTCCCGTAGTGGAGCGCGTGGGTCAGAACGTGGGTGGTCGCGTCCTCCCAGTCGAGGAACTCCCCGTTCTTCCAGATCGTGTCGACGTCCATCTCGTCGAATCCCATACTCGGTCGTTGCGGTCGGCGGGCTTAAAACTGTGACAAGCGGCCGGGGGCTGCCGGAACGCTCGCCGCGGACCCCCCGAAGGCCTATGACGCGCCGGGGTTCAGATCCGACATGGCCGATCCGCCGTCACCGACCCTCGGCGCTCTCCGCCCGCGACGCGCGCACGACCTCCCGTTCCTCGTCGCCGCGTACGTCCTCGGCTGCGGCGGCGTCCTCGCGCTCGACCCGTGGCCGTGGGTCGTGAAGGCGCTGTTCTTCGCCGCGCTGCCGCTGCTCGCGTACGCCGCGGCCGCGGGCTTCGTCGCGCTCGCCCCCGACCGCGTTCCGACGCCCTCGCGGTCGCGGGCAGTCAAGACCGCCGCGCTCGCCGGGGTCACCGCGATAGGCTTCACCGTCTGGCTCACCGACGCGCTGTCGATCGCCGTCGTCGGGCTCCCGGCGGCCGCCGTGCTCGCGTGGCCCATGGCGGCCGCCGTGTACCTCGGTGTCATGGTCGCTTGGTCGGGGTCGTCGCCGCTGATCGCCATCGCCCTGTTCGCGCTCGGGGCGGCGGGGACGGCGGTCTGGCAGTACTGGCTCGTCGGGTGGTCCAGTCGGCGGATCGCGGCGATACGAGCGAGCCGACGGTAGGAGAACGGCGGGCCGGAGCGCGGGCGCCGGCGAACCGATTACTTCAGCGCCTCGACGAGGGTCGCCCCCTCGACGTAGGGGATGTCGCGGCGGGCCGCGTAGGCGGCGGCGTCGGCGGGCGCCAAGGCGTCGCCGGTCTCGTCGTCGAGCATCTCGCAGACCACGGCGGCGGGTGCGGTGCCCACGGCCTCGGCCATCGCGAGGCCGAGTTCCGTGTGGCCGGTCCGCCCCGCGAGACCGTCGTGGTCGCCGCGCAGCACGTGGACGTGACCGGGTGCGCGGAACTCCGCGGCGAAGTCGTCGGGGCCGTAGGCGGTCGGGTCGTCCCGGACGCGGCCGGCCGCGTTCGCCACCTCGACGATGGTCTTCGCGCGGTCCGCGTCCGTGATCCCGGTGAACGTCTCGCGGTGGTTCACGGGTAACGAGAACGAGGACCGGTCGTCGTAGTCGGGGTCGTCGTCGACCGCGGGGTGGTCGATGGCGTCGGCGAGGAACGGCAGGTCGAACGCGTCGCCGACCGCGTCGCTCACGGCCACGCAGATCAGCCCGCCGGCGTCGTTGCGCATGTGCGCGACCGCGGCCTCGTCGACGGCGCCCGCCGGGTAGACGATGTCCGTCTCTCCCTCGCGGTCCGCGAAGTCGTGGACGCAGACGGGGTCGCCGGCGCGGAAGGCGTCGAGCGCGCGCTCGACGGGGTCGGTGGTCTCGGCGTCGACCGACTCTCTCGCCCCCGGGGTCGCCTCCGCGTCGGCGTCGACGTCGGCGCGCATCAGGCGGCCTCCGTCTCGACCGCGGTCGCCTCCGGCTCGTCGGCGCGACTCGTCGGCTCGACGCGAACCTCTACCGCGTCGCCGTCCGCGAGGTCGAGCGCGTCGCGCAGACGGTCCGGCGCGATCAGTTCGAGCTGGTCGTCGTCGTGGTGCGTGCGGTCGGGGACGATGGCGTGGACCTCCTCGTAGCGCTCGTCGCCCGCGACGAGGGTGACCCCGTAGCAGGTGGCCGCCCCGTAGGTGCGGTCCTCGCCCTCCCACGCGTCGATGGGCACGGCGTCGATGCCGGCCATCTCGCCGCGCCGGCGGACGCTCTCCTCGGTGAGGTCGACGTTGAGCGTGCCCGGGAACGGGTCGTAGCCGAGTCGCTCGCGGAACTGATCGGCGTACCCCGGGAGCGTGATGTAGTGGCGTCCCTCGCCCATTCCGCCGGTGACCGACCCGCGGAGCGACAGCTCGACGTCCGACTCGAACAGCCGGCGGTAGTCGGCGTACTCCGCGCGGAGCGCGGCCTCGCCCGCGTCGGTCACCCGGACCCACTGCCCGTCGCTGACCACGTCGCGCTCGATGTAGCCCGCGGATTCGAGCGTCTGGAGCCGCCGCGAGGCGGTCTGCGTGGAGGCGTCGAGTCGGTCGCCGAGCGCCGCGCACGACACCTTCGTCTCGGAGAGGCCGCCGACCAGCCCGACGTGTTTGAGGGCCGCGAGCGCGGCCGGGTCCACGTCGGTGTCCGCGTCGGTCGCCGTCGCGTCTGACATATCTCACGGTCGGTCGTCCGCGGGCAAAAGAGTAACGAATGTGGAATGCGTCTCAGAAACGTTAATCGACGAGGCCGACCGGAGACCGCCTGACGAATACGTTCCCTCGCGGGGTACCTAACCCCGTCGGTGCCGGCCGCGTTCGCGGGTGTCGGCCGGCTCGATCGAACCCGTTCGGTCCCGAAGTGGGAACCGCTCGCGTGCCGGTCACCGAAAGGTAAGGTACAAATACGAACGGCGATTGGTTCGTCGTGAGGGCTCGTAGATCAGTGGCAGATCGCTTCCTTCGCAAGGAAGAGGCCCGGGGTTCAAATCCCCGCGAGTCCACTCCTGCGCTCACTTCGTTCGCTTAGTCGTTCCCTCGCGTGGTCCCGTTCGCTGCCGCTCACGGGACCCCCGCGAGTCCATGTTTTTGTACCGCGAGCAACGTCGCGAGCGGCGTCTCAGTACTCGCGGACTTCAACGTCCGGGATCCGATTGAAATCCGCTGGATTGCCGGTGATAACCGGTTCGTCGTGACGGATCGCAGTCGCGGCAATCTTGATGTCGCCCTGTCCGATGCGACCTCCCTCGCGACGGAGTTGTCCGTCGATACGTCCGGCGTGTTTCGCAACGTCCTCGGTGAGACCGACGATGGGACGCGACTCCAACACGGACTGGATGTTCTCGACCTCTCGGGACGCGCTCTCCGAGTAGCCGACGCCGACGTACAGTTCGTACACGACCTGCGCCGGTACTCGCTGTGGGACGCTGCTCCCCTCGATTTCGCGTGCGGCCTCCACCGCCCCGTCGTCGCCGTTCATCAGATCGATGAGAAACGACGAATCAAGAATCATCGTCGCCGTCGAATCGGTCGACCAACTCGTCGATTTCCCGCGTGCCGGCTTCGTCGGATTCGTCGATAGCGCGCCGGAACTCGTCGGCTTCCTCGTCGCTCAAGATCCCGGCCAGATCGAGCAAGGACGCCCTGCCAATCAGGCGTTCCACGGTCTCGGAGAACGTTTCGTCCGGCCGCTTTTCGCTTTTTATCCGCTCGTAGACGTCCTCATCGAGCCGAACGTTACGAGTACTCATGTGTATACGTCGTATACGAACTCTCTTTAATATTCCTCCGCGGTTAGAAAGTCGAACGCTGAATTCCGGGACTCGGTCCGCTCTCCCGCGTCGACCGACCCTTCCGGACCCAGACCGCTTATATATCCCGAGTAAGTTGAGCGTCGTATGGGTATCTCCGAGATCCTTGAGGGGACGAACCTCACGCACCGGCAGATGGGGATCATCATGGTCGGGTGGATCCTGCTCGTCACCATCGTCTCCGTCGGCCTGCTGCTGTACACGTCGTCGCTGTAGGCTCCGGCGCGCCCGGTCCGTGCGGGGCGGCCGAATCGATCGCGCTGAGGCCGAATCGATCGCGCCGAGGCCGATCCGGCGGACGGGGCCGCGAGCGCAACCCTCTTTTAGCCGTTCGTTGTCGGGGTCGGTATGGCACGCGACAGCGACGCACACGACGGAGACGAGGCCGAGACGGACGGCGGCGACGATGGGGAAACGGACCGCCGGCTCGTCGGCGGTTGGGAGGGGCGTTACTACGAGGACTTCGAGGTCGGGGACGTGTACAAACACCCCTACGGTCGGACGGTGACCGAGACGGACAACGTCTGGTTCACCAACCTCTCGATGAACCTCAACCCGATGCACTTCAACGAGGCGTACGCCGCCGAGACGGAGTTCGGCGAGCGCCTCGTCGACGGCACCTTCGTCATCGCCCTCGCGGTCGGGATGAGCGTCATCGACGTGAGCGCGAACGCGACCGCGAACCTCGGCTACGACGCCATCCGCCACCACGCGCCCGTCTTCCACGGCGACACGCTGTTCGCGGAGTCGGAGGTGATCGAGAAGCGCGAGTCCTCCTCCCGCGACCACGTCGGCATCGTCACCACGGAGCTTCGCGCGTACAACCAGAACGACGAGCTCGTCCTCTCCTTGGAGCGCACGCCGATGGTTCTGAAGCGCTCGCACGCCGAGCCGAGCGCGGCGCAGCCCACGGGCTGGCCCGAGGGGATCGGCACCCAGCCGGAGGACCTGGAGTGACGCCCGCGCCCTCCGGCCCCGCGGCGCCCACGCTCGACGACCCGGTGCCGGCGACGCGGCTCGGCGGCGACCTGCCGTTCGCCGGTCCCGAGGAGGCGGCCGCGCTCGTCCCCGAGACCGCGACGCTGCTCGTCTCCGGCTTCGGCGGCGTCGGCTACCCGAAGCTGGTGCCCGAGGCGGTCGCCGCCGCCGACGGGGAGCGCGAGCTCACCGTGATCTCCGGCGGCGGCGTCGGCGACGAGATCGACCGCGACCTCGTCGAGTCCGGCGACATGGCCCGGCGCTACCCGTTCGTCCCGAACGAGACCTCCCGCGGGGCCGCCAACGAGGGCCGGCTCGCCTTCCACGACCGCCACATCTCGCGGCTCGCGGACGAGGTTCGCTTCGGCGGCCTCCGCGCAGGGATGCGCGGCGAGACGGTCGCGGTCGTCGAGGCGGTCGCGGTCGGCCCCGACTGGCTCGTCCCCTCCACGTCGATCGGACACACGCCCGCCTACGTCGGCGCGGCCGACCGGCTCGTCGTCGAGGTCAACCGCGCGCAGCCGCTCGACCTCGCCCGCGTTCACGACGTCCACGTGCGCGAGGACCCGCCGAACCGGGCGCCGATACCCCTCGACGACCCGCTCGGCGAGACGGGCGGCCCGGCGGTCGCGTTCGACCCCGAGAAGCTCGCCGCCGTCGTCGAGACGGACCGGCCGGACGACCCCTACGAGTTCCGCGCGGTCTCCGCGACCGACGAGGCCATCGCGGCGAACCTCGGCGAGTTCCTGGAGGCCGAACTCGACCGCAACCCCCTGCTCGCCGACGCGGTGAACCTCCAGTTCGGCGTCGGCAGCCTCGGCAACGCCCTGATGGGCGCGCTCGCGGACGTCGACTTCGGCGACCGCGACGTGGCGTACGTCGGGGAGGTGGTTCAGGACGGCCTCCTCGACATGCTCGACGCGGGCGACCTCCGCGGCGCGAGCGCCACCTCGCTGGCGCTGTCGAGCGAGGGGCAAGATCGGCTGTTCGCGGACGTCGAACGCTACGCCGAGGACGTCGTCCTCCGCCCGGCCGACGTCTCGAACGCGCCGGAGCTCATCGACCGCTTCGGCGTCGTCGGCGTCAACAGCGCCGTCGAGGTCGACCTCTACGGCAACGTGAACGCGACCCACATCGGCGGGACCCGCGTCGTCAACGGCATCGGCGGCGGCGGCGACTTCGCGCGAAACTGCCGGCTCGGGATCGTCGCGCTCCCCTCGACCGCGGTCGACGGCGACGTCTCGCGGGTCGTCCCGCTGACGCCGCACGTCGACCATTCCGAACACGACGCGAGCGTGGTCGTCACCGAACACGGCGTGGCCGACCTCCGGGGACTCTCCCCGCGCGAGCGCGCCGAGGAACTGATCGCGGTGGCCGACCCCTCGTTCCGCGAGGACCTCGACGCGTACCGCGCGCGAGCCGACGAGCGCGGCGGAAACACGCCGCACCACCTCCCCTCGGCGTTCTCGTGGAACTCGAACGAGCCGTAGCCGCGCGAGTTCCGTTTTTCCAACTCGAAAAAGATGAAATCTCTCGGAAAGTAACTCGCCCTGTAGTATCGTTTCCCGGGCGATGCCCTCGCTTTCCGTCAATTCTCAGCCGCGACGATACCCTTTTACGAATCCACGATATGGCTAGACCTACATGAGCGTGTCATAGAATCCATCTCATAGCTTCTCACAGCCCGGTAGGTTTCCGCGCTCGTAGTTGGTGATGGCAATAACGAGCCGTAGGCACAGCGCAACGAACACTTCTGTTCGTGCGTGGACGCGG
>NZ_SGUC01000169.1 GCF_005435165.1 Halorubrum sp. GN11_10-6_MGM
ATCCACCCCGACGATCTCGAGTTCGCGGGGCGGAGTTGACGCCCGCTCCTGATAGACCGTCCGGAGGCGATTCTCGATGAGGTCCTGTTGCGTCCCGTCCGAGACCACGAATTCTTGGATGGAGCGGCCAATCACGTCTTCGGGGGCCTCCGCCCCCACGATGGCGGCCCCCGCCGGGTTGACGTACCGAATCTCCCCGTCCACGGCGATGTGGAGCCCATCCTGGAGTTTCTCGACGAGGCGCCGCCACCGCTCGCGGCTCTGCCGGAGGCGTTTCTCCTGTCGCTTCCAGTCGGTGATGTTGGTGACGGCCCCGTCGTAGTACTGCACCGCCCCGTCGGGCCCCCGAACGGTCGTGGCGCTCAGCAGGCCCGTGAAGGTCGTCCCGTCCGTGCGCCGAAACTCCACTTCGACCCCGTCGATCCCACCGTGCCGGTTGGACCGCCGAAGGA
>NZ_SGUC01000170.1 GCF_005435165.1 Halorubrum sp. GN11_10-6_MGM
TGATGATGGAGTTGATATACCCGGCCCGCCAGAACTCCGAGGTCAAAATCTCCTCGTAGTTTGCGAGCGTGAACTCGTGCGGGTAGAGCGTCAGCCGACTCAGAATCTCGGAGTTCGGCTTAAACGACATGTTGACCATCCAGTAGATTGGTATCAATATAAATACCAAAAACAGGATGAGGTAATATCTCTTGTTCATTGGTCACCACCTGCGCCTTGTCCAAGATTAAGCATGACGATGTAGATCACGAAGGAGATAAGGATCACGATGAAGAAGTAGATCAGCGACGTCGCCGCGCCTCTTCCCATCTGAAAGCCCCCAATGGCCATTCGTGAGGTGTACGTGCTGAGGAAGGTTGTAGAGCTCCCCGGGCCGCCGCCTGTGAGCACGAACGGTTCGGCGTAGATCTTAAAGGAGTCCATCAGCCGCAGCAACACGGCGATGATG
>NZ_SGUC01000171.1 GCF_005435165.1 Halorubrum sp. GN11_10-6_MGM
CCCCGTCACCGTCCGCCCCGGATCGTACGGTAGCTCCACCTGCGCCCGACTGCCCACGTCAACCCACGACAGATCCTGCTCGTAGACGTCTACCATGAGCCAGAGTGGATTTAGGCCGGTGATGTGGAGGAGCGTCTGTCCCGGCGAAAACTTCTCCCCCTCCGTGATCTGCTTCGTGGTGACGGTCCCGCTCGCGGGGGCGGTGACGGTCATCGTTCGCATCGGCGTGCGCGTCTCCCGCAACCGCTCAATCTGCTCCGCGGCGATGTCCCAGTAGTCGAGGCGCCGCCGGGCCGCGTCCACCAGCCGCTGGGCCCCCTCGTCGGCCTCCATCTTGTTGGCGGTCCGGAGCGCCGCCAGGTACTCCTCCTGCGTCGCCACCAACTGCGGGCTGTAGAGCTCGAACAGCGGATCGCCCGCCTGCACCCGGGCGCCCTCGTAGCC
>NZ_SGUC01000172.1 GCF_005435165.1 Halorubrum sp. GN11_10-6_MGM
GACGAGGCCCAGGTGCTCATGGCGCGCGCCCTCGCGTTCAAGGACCCAAACCGGGCACAGGTGCTGGCCCAGGAGGCCGAGGTGGCCGATCCCACCCTCCGTCAGATGCGCGACGGCGTGGAGACCATTGCCCGTCTCCTGGAGCTCGCCGAGGACCCGTCCGCCCTCCCCGAGAACGGGGCACAGGACACGTACGTCGCGGCCCTCGACGCGCTCGCCGATCAGGACTTCAACGCGGCGCTGGACCAGTTCATTGACGTCGTGCGCACCGACCGCGACTACGACGACGACGGCGCGCGGAAGGCGTGCATCGCCCTCTTTACCCTGCTCGGGGAACAGCACCCCGTCACCCAGGAGCACCGCCGCACGTTCGACATGGCGCTGTACTAGCCGTGGCCGTTTCCCAGTTGCCCTCCCCTTCAATGCCCAACGACGTTCCGGAT
>NZ_SGUC01000173.1 GCF_005435165.1 Halorubrum sp. GN11_10-6_MGM
GCTCACGACCGACCGGACGACGTTCGCGATCGCCCACCGGCTCTCGACGATCAAGGACGCGGACACGATCCTCGTGTTGGAGGGCGGCGAGATAGCCGAGCGCGGCACGCACGACGAGCTGCTCGACAACGACGGGCTGTACGCGCACCTCTGGGGCGTTCAGGCCGGCGAGATCGACGAACTTCCGCAGGAGTTCATCGACCGCGCGCAGGAGCGCACGGCCCGGATCGTCGAGGACGCCGAGACCGACGACGACTGACCTCGACCGCGGCCGGCCGGGACGCTACGCCGTTCCGGCCGGCCCGGAACCGGTGGAGCCGACCGACCGTCACCGCGGGAGCGACGGACGAGTCACCGCGGGAGCGACGGACGAGTCACCGCGGGAGTTCGGTCCACTCGTCCGCGGGCGCCTCCGGGGACGCGTCGGCGTGGCCGAGCGCGTC
>NZ_SGUC01000174.1 GCF_005435165.1 Halorubrum sp. GN11_10-6_MGM
CAAGGCATCGGCGAAGGCGCTGGCGCGGGAGGGCGTCGACGTCGTCATCAACGGCCGCGACGAGGAGCGACTGGCGGCCGCGAAAGAGGAGATCGAGGCGGTCGCGACCGGCGAGGTCGTCGCACAGCCGGCCGACCTGACGGACGCCGCCGAGGTCACAGCGCTCGTGGAGGCGACCGTCGACGAGTTCGGCACTGTCGACCACCTCGTGACGAGCGCCGGCGGCCCTCCTTCCGGCTCGTTCCTCGACACCGACGACGAGGACTGGCAGCACGCCTACGACCTGCTCGTGATGAGCGTCGTCCGGCTGGCGCGGGAGTCGTATCCCCACCTCAGGGAGGGCGACGACGGCACCATCGTGAACATCACCTCCCGCAGCGTGAAGG
>NZ_SGUC01000175.1 GCF_005435165.1 Halorubrum sp. GN11_10-6_MGM
CCTCTATGTACCCGCCGCTCGATCCAAGATCCGACTTGTCTTCCTCTTCGGTCAGTTCAAGGCCGTAGGTATTTTTGAAGGCCTCGACGTCTCCCTCCTGGCCCTGGACGACGATCTTCTGCTGCTTCTGGAACCGGATCTCCCGCCAAATGTCGTAGTCCGACTGCTCGTCGTCGTACACCTCCAACAGGTTGATATTGTAGTTGGCGCCCATTCGGGACTCCTCGGCGGATTTCCCGATGAGGGCGCTGCCACTGGGGATTTGGAAGGTATAGATGCTATCCGAGAGGCCCCATACGTTCAGTAGCTTTTGGCCGGGGGAGGTCGTGTCGCTCTCCTCGCGCTTGGAGGGAAGCACGTACGGGCCGAGAAGAGAAAAGTACCCGACGCCCACGATCAGCAGGACGAGCCCGATGGGGAAGACGCTGAAGAGACCAAACGT
>NZ_SGUC01000176.1 GCF_005435165.1 Halorubrum sp. GN11_10-6_MGM
CCCTGGGACTCGTCGTCGTAGATGATGGCCTTGCCTTCGATGAGGTCGATGACCCCTCGAAACATGTCGCCCGCCCCGATGGGATACTGCACCGGGACCGGATTGGCGCTGAGGCGGTCCTCCATCATCTCGAGGACGTTTTCGAAGTCCGCCCCGGTTCGGTCCATCTTGTTCACGAACCCGATCCGCGGCACGTCGTATTTTTCGGCCTGGCGCCAGACCGTCTCCGACTGCGGCTCCACGCCCCCAACCGCACAGAACAGGGCAATCGCCCCGTCCAGCACGCGGAGGGACCGCTCCACCGCGACCGTGAAGTCGACGTGGCCCGGCGTGTCGATGATGTTAACCCGGTGGTCATCCCAGTAGCAGGTGGTGGCCGCCGAGGTAATGGTAATGCCCCGCTCCTTCTCCTGCTCCATGAAGTCCATGGTCGCGGCCCCCT
>NZ_SGUC01000177.1 GCF_005435165.1 Halorubrum sp. GN11_10-6_MGM
CGGGTGCGAACACCAGTTCACGACCGCCTCAAAGTCCTGCTCGGAGACCCAAGAGGCCACCGAGCAGGACTTTGAGGCGGTCGTGAACTGGTGTTCGCACCCGAGTGTGGTGGCGGTGGGGGAGAGCGGGCTGGACTACTACTGGGACCGGTCGTTTGACGACCGCCAGAAGCGCTTTTTCCGCACGCACAGCCGCCTGGCCATTGAGGCCGACCTGCCCCTTGTGATTCACAACCGCGACGCCGCGGAGGACATACTCGCCATTCTTGAGGAGGAGTACGTGCGGGCCGAGGTCCCGGAGAAGATGCGCGGGATTCTGCACTGCTACGTCGATCCGCCCGACGTGGCCGAGCGGGCCTGGAATTTGGGGTTCTATCTGGGGGTCGGGGGCATCATGACATTCTCCAACAGCGAGGTCGACGAGTACGTGAAGGAAGTGCCG
>NZ_SGUC01000018.1 GCF_005435165.1 Halorubrum sp. GN11_10-6_MGM
CCGCCGACAGCGACAACTCCCCGTCGATCGGTCCGTGATTCTCCCGTCGAGACCGTCAGTACAACCGCTTCGATACAAAACTCAGGCTTCAGAAACAGCTAGTCGAGGATGCTTTGTGAGGTACTGAACCTAGGTGTCGCGTCCTACGTTCTGGCGAGCGTCTCGGACGCTGAGCGACCCAGAAACTTCTACCAGTGGGGAAGCATGGGCGTGACGACAGCCGTCGGACTCGGCCTCGCCATCAGCACCGACGAACCCGTCACCGTCCTGGAAGGCGACGGGTCGTTGCTGATGTCGCTCGGCACGCTCACGACCGTCGCGCGATGCGATCCTGACAACCTGACGGTCGTCGTGTGGGCGAACGACGTCTACGGAACGACGGGCGGGCAGTCGCTTCAGGCTAAGCACACCGATTTCGCCGGGATCGCTGAAAACAGCGGTCTCGACGCAGTCACTGTTCGGGACTCTGAGGCGTTCACAGACGCCTACCGGGAGGCCACCGAGTCATCGAGCGTCACCGTCATCGTGTGCCACGTCGACCCCATCGATCCCGACGCACGACCACCGTTCGATTTCCCGTACATCGCTCGGCGTGTCCGTGAGTCGCTCTCGACCGACTCATCGTAGCCTGAACGTCGTCCGCCCCGGAATCGTGTCCTAGTGTCACTGCCGACAGTAGCTGGGATGGTCTGTGCGCAGGTCACGCGACGCTCTGTTCGTCGAGTGGTGACCCGTTTTCGAACCGATTGGCCGCGAGCTGGGAGACGTCGACGAGATCCGTCTCGCCGTCGAAAATTAAGTCAGAGACGATCCGCGCGGTCGCCGGTGCGTGTTGGAACCCGTGACCGGAAAACCCGGCAGCGGTCACGAGGCCCGGGAGCGTCTCCTCGAGGATCGGGTGGTTGTCGGGCGTCACTGCGTACAGCCCGGCCCAGCCCCGTTTGATCCGCGTTTCCGGGCCGAAGTACGCCGCGCAGTCGGCGGCACGCTCGACCGCTTCGGCGGCCCATTCCATCTCTATGTTCCGGTCGTACCCGTCCGGATCGACGGCGTGGTCGTCCTCGGCGAAGTGTCCGCCGACGATCGCGGCGCCGTCGCGCTCGGGTCGGAAGTACGATCCCGTTTCTATATCGATTGTCAGCGGTACTGACTCGGGAACCTGTTTTGACGGGGCGACGACGGCGATTTGCCGTCGTCGCGGGGAGATCGGGAGCGTCGTGCCGGCCATTTCAGCGAGTCTGGACGACCACGCGCCGGTCGCATTGACGACGTAATCAACGTCGATCCGCTCCGTGGCTCCGTTCTCGACGATGTCTACACCAACGACGCGATCGCCGGACCGATGAATATCAGTGACCGTCGTCTTGGGTCGGATCTCGACCCCGAGACCGCGGGCGGCCTCGGCGTACCCCTGTACGGCGAGGTTCGGGTCGGCGAACCCGTCTGTCGGGTTGTACGTCGCGGCGCGGAAGCGTTCGGTGTTGAGTTCCGGACAGTACTCGGTCGCCGCTCCCGGGTCGAGGAATTCGGTTTCGGCTCCGAGGTCGCGTTGCATCTGGACGTCGTCGCGGAATCGCTCGGCCACTGATTCGCTTCGCGCGAGGAACAGGTATCCGCTCGTTCGCAATCCGATATCGACGTCGAATCGATCCTCGAAGGTGTTCCAAACGTGTTTGCTGAACAGTGAGAGTTCGACGTTGATCCGAGTGGAGAACTGCGATCGGATCCCGCCGGCTGACCGGGCAGTGCTGCCCCCGCCGAGCGAGCCTTGCTCGCAAAGCGTCACGTCGGCCCCGCGGTCTGCTAACGCGTGTGCCGCTGCGAGACCGACGATGCCGCCGCCGCACACGAGGACTCTCATAGAGGCGTATCGTGTCACTGGTATAAATTAACACGGGTGAACGGTTGACACGGCTGTCGGCAGCCGTTCAGGCGTATCGCAGTCGAGCCGCTCTGGACGCTCGTGACCGAAGTACTCGGGATGGCCGTGCTAGAAGCTAACAATACCTAAGTCATCACCAGTCGTCGGGGTCGATATGGTTCGCGTGATTCCTGAGACCGTCGTCGAACGACACCTAGACTTAGCGTCTCTCGTCGAAATCGTAGGAGAGGCACTCGTGAAGCAGGCCGTAGACGAAGTCGAGCGGCCTGAACGCCCACATTTCCCAGTGGGCCAAGGACTCGACGGACCGGCGTCGAAAGGCACCGCTATTGCGATGCCTGCGTACATTCACGGGGCCGAGCGGTACGCGACGAAGCTGGTCGGTGTCCACGAGGGAAACGTCGACCGGGGACTCCCGACGATCAACGCGCAGATCGCACTCACTGACGCCCGCACCGGGATTCCGGAGGCGGTCGTGGCGGGGACGATGATCACGAACGCCCGGACGGGGTGTATCGGCGCACTGGCCGCCCGGGAACTAGCCCCCGATCCGCTGACGCTAGGGGTTATCGGGGCGGGCGCACAGGCACGCTGGCAGACTCGCGCAATTGCGACCGTCGCCGGACTGGAAGACGTGCGCGTGTACTCCCCGAGCGAGTCCCGGCAAGCGTGCGCGCGTGACCTCTCGGGCGAAGGGATTCCGGCTCGCGCCGTCGACGACCCGGCCACAGCAGTGAGAGGCGCCGATGCGGTCGTCACGGCGACTACCGCGACCGAGCCGGTGTTTCCGGCGGCCGAGTTAGGTGATGAGACGCTCGTCGTCGCCATCGGCGCGTTCACCGAGGAGATGCGAGAACTCGAACAGACGGTGATCGAGGGTGCAGAGACGGTGTTCGCCGACGTCCCGTCTGAGGTGATCGAGACCGGAGACTTCCGTGGAACCGACCTCACAGCGTCTGATCTCGTTGAGTTCGGATCGATCCTCGGCGACGGGGATCATGATCTCTCGCCGGGGACTCGCGCTGTCGTTGCGTCGGTCGGCTCGGCGACGCTGGACGCCGCCGCGACCGATGCGATCTATCGCCGCGCCGCCGAGGCGAACGACGGTACCGACGTCGAACTATTCCCCGATGAGTGACGGCGGAAAGCGGGAGTGCTTAGGGCCGGGCGTAGGAGTTGCCGCGGAGGAATGGGATCCGTGACTCGGCGACCGGACCCGGTCGGTGCCCATCGTTTCTCTCAGTACAGTTCGCCGTGGAGCGGGACAGATTTTTCTGGGGTCACGAGTACCGGATTCCCGTCGTCGCCCGGAACGCCGAGCGTCAACGCCTCCGAATTAAATCCGGCAATGCGGATCGATCCGAGGTCCGTGACGCAGAGTACCTGTTGACCGACGAGGTCTGCCGCATCGTGATGGTAACCAAGCTGCGCCGCCGACTGTCGTGACTCCTCGCCGAGGTCAAGCCACAGTTTGACCATCTCTGGCTTGTTCGCCTCAGGAAACGGTTCCGCATCAGAGACCTCCGCCACTCGCGCCGTCAGGTCGAAGGGAGCTTCCGCCATGCTGTGAACATATTATTTGAAGAGGGATTAGAGATACCGGTTGAGCCGGCCGAAACGAATGAAGGCCCGTGTTGCGAAGGAGGACTCAATGGATCTCCAGATCGACCACGTGACGGTCGCCGGTCAGGAGCTCGATCGGCTCGGTGAGTCGTTCAGTCAGGCCGGACTAGAGGCAGAGTACGGCGGCCGACACTCGAACGGAGTCACTCACATGTCTGTCGTCGGCTTCCGTGACGGAAGCTACCTCGAACTCATTTCGACGGTTAACCCCGACGAGGAGTCACCGTGGTGGAACGACCCTATCCACGGGGACGGGGGTCCGTGCGCGTGGGCAGTCCGCGTCGACGATATCGAGACAGTAAGTGCCGACCTTGCTGACCGGGGTATCACCGTCGACGGGCCGAACCAGTACGAACGGGTCCGTGACGACGGGACGCTCGTTGAGTGGGATCTCACGACACTCGGGGAGGGTGAACTAGGGTCGACGCTCCCGTTTCTCATCAGCGATCGGACGCCGCGCGAGCGTCGTGTCCAACCGACGGGCGGATTGGCAGAGTCACTGGTACACGGCGTCGACACCGTAATACTTGGTGTCCCTGATCTTGAGGCGGCGATCGAGGAGTTCGAAACAGCCTTCGAGATGACCGACCCAAACCGCGGTGACGACCAGCGGCTTTCGGCGACTGTCGCGTCCTACCCAGATCAGCCAGTCGCCCTAGTGGAGCCGCAAGTGGAGGGGTTCCTCGCTGACCGTATCGACGAATTCGGTCCGCGCCCGGTCGGGTACCTACTCGGGTCTGACGGAGAGATCACTTCAGAGTTCAGCGACGCCGTTGAAGACTCGTTCATGGGACGTCCGGTCGAATGGCTGTCGATAACGGACCCGGTCGGCTGTCGGTATATCGGCGTTGTTCCGGGAAATGAGTAATCGACCGAGGGAATACGACTGGAAACTGTTGGTCACCCGCCGAGGAACTGTCGCCGGACTTCCTCGTCGTTGAGGAGAACCTCCCCATCGTCTTCGAACCGGTTCTCACCGTTAGCGATGACGTAGCCGCGATCGCAGCGCCGGAGCGCCTCTTTGGCGTTCTGTTCGACCATCAGCACGGTCGTTCCCGCGTCATTAATCCTGTCGACACGGTCGAACATATCATCAACGAGGTCAGGCGCAAGCCCCGCGCTCGGCTCGTCCAACAACAGGACGTCGGGATCGAGCATCAACGCGCATCCCATCGCAAGCATCTGTTGCTGGCCGCCAGACAGGGATCCGGCCTCCTCGTCGGTACGGTCCGCAAGGACGGGGAATCGGTCGTATACTGCCTGTTTCCGCTCTTCCGGGACTGTCTCCAGTACGTACGCTCCGATCCGAAGATTCTCTTCAACAGATAGTGTCGGGAAGATGTTATTCGATTGGGGGACGTACCCGATTCCCTCGTAAACGACTTCTTCGGGCGGCATACCTGCGATATTGGTTCCTCGCAGTGTGATCGTTCCGCTGAAGCAATCTGCGAGTCCCACAATCGCCTTCATGACCGTCGATTTGCCCGCCCCGTTGGGCCCGACGATGGTAACGTACTCTCCGTCCTCGACGCGGAGATTTATTTCAGATAAGACCTTGATGTCACCGTAGCCAGCCTCCAGGTCCTCTACGTCGAGCAGGCTCACACTTCACCTCCGAGGTACGCCTCAATGACGCGGTCGTCCGACAACACGTCATCCGGCTGTCCGTCGACAAGTATCCGACCCTGTTGGAGCACGATCAGTCTGTCGACCAACTCAGTCAGTGTTTCGAGCTCATGTTCGATAATGATCACAGTCATCCCGTCCTCGTTCAGTTCACGTATTCGTTCGGCGATTTCATCGGTCAGCGTGGGATTCACCCCGGCGAACGGTTCGTCGAGCATCAGCAGATCCGGGTCTAACATCAACGCGCGAGCGAGTTCCAGAAGCTTCCGCTGCCCCCCAGAGAGGTTCCCACTGTACTCGTCGGCGAGATGATCGAGTTCGAATGTCTCAAGCAACTCGTCTGTACGAGTTCGAACAGCTCGTTCCGCAGACTGCATCGAGTCGGTGCGAAGCAGCGCAGAAAGCGTCTGTTCACCGGGCTGATCGGGTGCGGCGAGCCGCACGTTGTCACGAACAGTCATTGTCTCCAGCTCTCTCGTAGACTGGAACGTTCGAACCAGCCCGCGTCTGGCGAGCTTCTCCGGCGGGTCCCCGGTCACCTCTGTCCCGTCGTACGTCACGACTCCCTCGTCCGGCGTGATGACGCCGCTGATACAATTGAACAAAGTTGATTTTCCCGCGCCGTTCGGGCCGATAACGCCCACGAGTTCTCCCGTATCAATCGACACCGAAAGTCCGTCTATGGCCCGCAGACCGCCGAACTCTTTCACGAGTTCATCGGCGGACAGGAGACTCATCGGTCCACCCCTAACTCCTGCGGATCTCCCCAGATCCCGGCCGGTCGGTACCGGATCACCGCGACGAGAATGAGCCCGACAACGACGAGTCGAATGGAGGCGAACACGTCCGAGGAGACTGGCGTCACGTCGAGCGCAAACCGTGAGATGAGTCGTAGTCCCATAATGATCGCCAGCCCGGCTAGGACAGCCCGGTGGTTCGCGGCGCCGCCAAGCAACATGCCAATCCACACCGTCACCGTCACCTGAATGGTGAAGAATCCCGGCGCAACTGCGCCGTTGTAGAGCGCGAATAACCCGCCAGCGAGCCCCGCGAGGGCTGCCCCGTAGACGAACGCTTGTGTCTTGTAGGTGACCGTAGATTTGCCGACCGACCGAGTGACGAGCTCGTCTGCCCGGATGGCCCGGAGCACGCGGCCGTACGGAGCGCTCGTGAGCCGGGTTACTCCGGCAAGTGTCACCAACGTGATGCCGCCGATGACGAGTAGTGTCGCAGCAAGCCGGGTATCGGCGTCGCCGACGAGTGCGGCGATCGGGCGCGGAACACCGAGGATCCCGACGTTCCCGCCGAACACTCCCTCGAAGTTGACGAATATCGAGTGGAGTATCTCGGCGGCCGCGAGAGTCACGATGGCGAGGAAATCTCCTCGAAGCCGGATTGAGGTGACGCTGACACCGAGTCCGACCAGCGCAGCAGCCACGACACCGACACCGAGAGCGAGGGGCCAGGGGTATCCAAGCCCGATTCCGGCGAAGGTGTCCTGCGCAGAGAGCATCGCCGTTCCGTACGCGCCCACTGCGAAGAACGCGACGTGACCGAAGTTGACGAGGCCGGTGTGGCCGTACTGGAGATCGAGTCCGAGCACGAGCAGTCCGTAGATCACGAAGAGGATCCCGACCTCGACGAAGACGTAAAACGCGCTGGGAAGTTGGGCTCGAAGCGGCGTCAACGCAAATAGCCCGCCGAGGAGTACACAACACAACCCCGCGAGGAGGGCTAGATCACCGTTGTCTGTTGGGATCCGATCGAGGGCGCTCATGCTTCACGCACCTCCGTTCCCGCGATTCCGCTCGGTTTGACGAGCAGCACGATGATCAGAATAGCGAACGCAACTGCGGAGGAGAGGCCGCTCATCCCCGACGGGAGAAACGCCGTCGAGAGCGCCAACACGATCCCGATGAGGTACGCACCGAGGATTGCGCCGTACGGGCTCCCCGCACCGCCGAGGATGGCTGCGGAGAGGATCTGGAGGATCTGACTGAACCCTGTTGTCGCGTTCACGTTCGTTTGAATAGCCAAGAGAACGCCCGAAAGCCCTGCGAGAACGCCAGCCAGCACCCAGACACTGTCGCGGATCAGTTGCGTGTCGATTCCCCGGACCCGAGCGAGATTCTCGTCGTCGCCCATCGCCCGCATTGCGATCCCGACATCTGTCCGGGTTAGGAGACCGTGGATGGCAACGAAAACGGTGACGGCAGACGCGACCACTATCAGTTGTTCCGAGGTAACGAAGAATCCGCCGAGGAGATCTACGGACCCGACCGAGAGGTCCGGGATCGCATCGAATCGAAACGTCGTCGTCTCGGTATCGTAGTACCGGGCCTCTCGTCCCGCGACGAGGCGGATAGCATTTCGAAGAGCGATGCCGAGACCAATCGACGTCAACAGTAACGGAACCGGCCCGGTCTGATTTATCGGAGTGAAGAAGCCGCGTGCGAGTACGATACTCGCAAGTCCCCCGCCGGCCATTGCGACGAGTGCAGCGACCGGGAGCGGGATAGGGAACGTGGTCGCCGCGAAAAATCCGATGAATGCGCCGAGAGTCAGGTATTCGCCGTACGCGAAGTTGATCATGTTCACGATCCCGTAGATCAGAGTGAATCCGATCGCGGCGATGGCGATATACGAGCCCGTGACCACTCCGAAAATAATGTTTTGAAGGAGTCCCATCGAGATCAGTACTGGCCTTCCTCGACGAAACTCCGGACATCCGCGGCGGAGACCTCACTCGTCTGAGTGAACTCGCCGTCCTGTGCCGTATTGATGCTGACCGACCCGAACACGTTGCCGTGCTGGGTGAAGTTGACCGGGGTTGCGGCGCCTTGGTAGTTTATTTCCTCGCCGTTTGCGAGCGCCTCCTTCCCCTCGGCGAACGTGCTGACCTCCGTCCCCTCGCCTCCGCTGACCGGACCGAGGTTTTGTTGAATCGCTTCTGGTGTGGCCTCGCCTGCCCGTTCGATTGCGAGCGCAGTCACTTGAACCGCGTCCCAAGCCGGGGGCGTCCAAGCGTTGATATCCGCGTCACCCGCCTCGGAGTAGATATCTTCGAACGTGTCGTAGTTCGGCCCGGATTGCCCGGGAGTGGCTCCCCAGGCACCGTTGAGATCGCTACCAACCTGATCGATTACCGCCTGTGATGTCAGCGTGTCTGAGAGGATCGGTTGTCGACCGTACCCACCGTCGGACCAGTCGCTCAGTGCTGTGATCGCTGACTCCTGTGGGAGACTCATGAGGAACGCATCGAAATCAGCCTCGAACAAGCGGCTGAGCGCCGATTGATAACTCGAAGCACCGAGTTCGACCTCCACCCGTTCGGCGACAGTCCCGCCGTTGGCCTCGTAGGCGGAGACAAACCCCTCAACGTAGCTCCGCTCTCCCTCGGTAGTCCCGTTGATTACACCTAATGTGTCGAGGCCTTCCTCAATTGCGAAGGCGGCACTACCGCTCGTGTGGACCGTGTCACCGACGACGGTCCGCCACACCCACTCGTCGTCGCTCAAATCTTCAGGGGTTCCCTTGTCACCTCCACGAGTATCAAGGAAGGTCGATCCTGGCCACGGGGTGATGACTGGGGTCGAGAGTTCCTGAAGGTGATCCCAGAGCGGATTGATCTCACTCGAAAACAACCCGATGATCGCCGTGACATCGTCGTTCTCGACCAACTGTGTCGTCACGGTCCGCGCCTCCTGCGGACTGACCGCGGTATCGCGGCGGGCGACTTCGAGTTCGGCGTCCAGTGGACCACCGGCCTCGTTAATATGGTTGACAGCAGCGTCAGTCGCCTGTGAGATACCGGGTTGGAGGAAGTCCCACTGGCCGCTGAGCGACGCGGGCTGTCCGAGCGTAATTGTCTCGGGAGCGTCTGAACCTCCCGTCCCACCGTCCGTACCGTCTCCGTCGCCGCCCCCTCCATCGCCTCCATCGCCATTCCCTCCGAATCCGACACAGCCGGAGATGCCCGCAATCCCGGCGGCCCCAGCGATGGTGAGCAACGCACGACGATTTGTGTGGGTAGTGTTATCAGGAGACATCTGTAGTAGAAGCCTGAGTGGGATTAAATAAAACTTGTGGCAAGAATGGTGGTAGTGTTCAGATAAGCTGATTCCATGCGAAGGCGAACGGTCTGAGCCACTCGTTTGCTGTTTCTGCTTCGGCGTTACTGAAACAGTTTGAGAGATGGTAGTTCTGCGTTTTACCTCACGAAATACACTTTCGGAGCTGTTTCGATTTCCATGTCGCTCGTATCTGAAATCGAGGTCGTGTTTGTCACACGCCCGGTGAAGTGGAACCGCGCCATCAACGAGAAAGATCGCGTCATCTACGTCGTGTTTCTCGCGGAGATCTGCGAAAAACTGATCTGCGAGAGCATTGTTTCTTGTCGGTTCAAGCTGTGTATGGAGTAAATAGTTCGTTTCTGGATCGACAGCAGCGTACAGCCAATACTGTTCATCATCAAGTCGAATCACGGTCTCATCGACCGCAACGTGATTCGGGCTCCGACCAGATTCCGGCTGTAGATCAGCTTTGTGAACCCAGTTGTGAACGGTGGACCGAACCCGATCAACACCAAATACCTCAAGAAACGAAACAGTATTCGAAAGCGATAATCCAGCCAAATGAAGCTGAATACTGAGCTTCATCAATAGCTTCGGTGTTGCTTCTCGCTCCACAAACCCTCACACGGCAGGTGGTTGACGCCCCTAATCGGCGGCCAGCGGCCGGCGATGGTTGGGGCGAGGCGGAGGCCCAGCGGTCGGGCCGGAGCGATTCAACCGCCGGCGCGAGCGACCGTGGGAGCGAGCGCGGTCGGCGGGGTCGAATCCGCCCCAACCCATCTCTGATTCCTCGCAACGACGAGCGGCATCTCCAGGAGACGACGATCCGGAACCGGACGGAAGAGGTAATCCGTTGGCTCCGAGTGAAGGCGTATGGACGACACGCCGTTACACGAGCGGATGGAAGCACACGACAGGGCGGCGAGCGAGGCGAAGAAGGCCGCGCAGAAGCGCGACAAGGCGGCGTCGGCGATCGGGCGGCGGCTGTCCGCGTCGGTCGCCGACGCCGTCGAGCGCGCCGGGGCGAACGTCGAGGTTGCCGGACGGTCGGCGGACGGGCACCGGTATCGGTTCACGGCGCGCCTCGATCGGGCGGCGCTCGTGGCCGCGCTGACGGAGTCGCTTCCGGACGGGTTCGTCGTCTCGCACGTCAACAACGACGGCACGCTCTCTATCGAGTGGACCGGCGACGACAGGACGCCCTCGAAGCGCCAGCACGGCGCGATCCTGAAGGCGATCATCGCCGAGGAGTTGGTGTTAGACGACGACGGACTCGTCGAATCGGTGCCGACGCGCGAGCGCGTGCTCCGCCGGGCCACGGAACTCGGACTCGACGAGACGGACGCGGCCGAGCGGCTGCGTCGGTTGGCGTCGCTCGACGTGGTAGACCTCGCCGACGACCGGGTCTACCCCGACGACAACTTCTCGCGGTACTGACCGCGGGTCGCGAACGCCGTCGCGCGCGCCGCCGGCACCGTTTTGAGGCGACGAGTCGACTAGCGAGGTGACATGAACGGAATTGCGGGCGGAACCGCCCTCGTTACGGGCGCGGGCTCGGGAATCGGACGCGCCTCCGCGCTCCGGTTCGCGGAGGAGGGCGCGAACGTCGTCGTCGCGGACATCGCGACGGCCGAGGGGAAGGAAACCGCGGCGCTGATCGACGACGCAGGCGGCGAGGCGACGTTCGTCGAGGTCGACGTCGCGGACACCGAGTCGGTCGAGCGTATGGTCGACGTCGCGGTCGAGACGTACGGGAGTCTGGAGTTCGCGCACAACAACGCCGGAATCCTGACCGACTTCGTCGACGTGACGGGGATCTCCGAGGCGCGCTGGAACCGGATCATCGACGTCAATCTGAAGGGTGTCTGGGCGTGTCTGAAGGCCGAACTCCCGGTGATGAAGTCACAGGGCCACGGCGCGATCGTCAACACGGCGTCGGAGGCCGGGCTGGTCGGGATGCCCGGCCTCTCCAGCTACTCGGCGAGCAAACACGGTGTGGTCGGCCTGACGAAGTCGGTCGCGCTCGAACACGCCGAGGGAGGGATCCGGGTCAACGCGGTCGCCCCCGGCCCGACGAAGACGAACATCCAGTCCGGGCTGCTCGGCGACGGCCCGGGCGGGTCGGCGCCCTCGCTCCGGGACCGGCTCCGGACCGCCCTCCGACTGATCCGAACGGCTATCCGGACGATTCGGGCCGACTACGACACCGCCGCGATGCGCGACGTGCCGATGGGGCGGATCGCCGACCCCGAGGAGATCGCCGGTGTCGTCGCGTTCCTCTGCTCGTCGGACGCCTCCTACGTCACGGGCCACACGGTCCCCGTCGACGGCGGGCAGGCGGCCGACTGAGGCGGTCGGGAGAACGGAACGGTCGGACTCTCCTGAGGCGACGGGCCTGTCCGACCGATCAGAACGTGATGACCTCGTAGTCGTCGTCGACGAGCGACCGGATACTCGGGTGGCCGTCGTACTCCGCGAGTGTGGCCAGCCCGGCGTCGTCGACCGCGTCCGCGACGTCGAACGCGCTCGAACAGTAGTCGCAGACCGCGGCGTCGTCGCGGACGGTCTGGTACAGCTCGTGATAGTCGCTCTCTTCGTCTTCGAGCTCCGGGACCCACTGCGTCCCGGCGCCGTCGAAGATGAGCTTCAGTTCGTCGCCGTCGTTCTCGGCGAACTCCTTGGCCGCCTCCAGCGCGTTCGCGAGGCGACCGTAGTCTGCGTGCGACTCGTTACCGGCGAGGATCACGATTGCTGCTTTCGCCATCGTATCGCCCGATATATCGCACTCGTACAAAACCGGTCCGCGGCTGTGTGTCCGGATCGCCGGACCGTCTCACCAGTCTCGGGACACCGGCGTCTCGCTCGCGTTCGCGTGCTCCAGCAGCCACGTCGCGGCGTCGTCGAGCGCGTCGCCGTCGGTCGCGGTCAGTTTCAACCGGTTGTGGTCGGCCTCGCGGTCGGGGTAACAGCCGACGGCGACGTCGAACCGCTCCCCGGCCGCCTCCAGCGCGTCGATGATGTTCGACTCGGGCTCGACGGTGTAGAGGAACCGCGAGCGCCGGTCGCCGGCGAACTCGTCGGCGACCGTCTCGAAGGTCGCCTTCAGCTCGTCCGGAATGCCCGGCATGACGTAGACGTTCTCGACCACGCAGCCCGGCGCGAGCCCCGCCTCGGTCAGCAACGGGCGGCTCCCCTCGGGGACCGCCGCCTCGGCCGCGACGTCGACGTCGAACTCGCGGTCCGGGACGCGCTCGCGGATCGCGGCCAGCCGGCGCTCGACCGACTCGCGCGTGAGGTCGGTTGGGGCCATCCCGCGGTCGAACGCGTCCGCGACCGCCTCCATCGTCACGTCGTCGGGAGTGCTGCCGATCCCGCCCGTGACGATCACGGCGTCGAACGCCGCGGCGTACTCCCGGACCCGCGCCACGATCTCGGCCCGGTCGTCCGGGATCGAGAGGATCCGCGCCACAGCGACGCCGCGCTCGCTCAACTCGGCGGCGAGCCAGTTGGCGTTCGTGTTCACCGTGTCCCCCGAGAGCAGTTCGTCACCGACCGTGATCAGCGCGACCTCCATCGATCTCCGGTTCGGTCGGGCGACGGATGTACGTTTCCCGCCGAACTCGAACCCGAATGATAATGAGGGATCGCGGTCTGGATCGGGAGGTGACACGCGACACCACGCGCCGCGCGGTCCTCGCGAGCGTCCTCGCGGCCGGGAGCGCGGGGCTGGCGGCGAGCGACGCGGCCGACCTCCTCGACTCGTTCGCCCCGCCGTCGGGCGAGGCGTGGGACGCCGCCGACCGATCGCTCCCGGAGACCGTCGAGAGCCCGCACGGCGCGGCGAGCGTCGCCCGCGACGAGTTCGGGGTTCCGCAGGTGACGGCCGACGCGGAGCCCGCGGCGTACTTCGCGGTCGGCTACTGTCAAGCGTTCGACCGGCTGTTCGCGATGGACCTCCAGCGCCGCGTCATGCGCGGCCGGCTCTCCGAGGTGATCGGCGAGGCGACGCTCGACAGCGATGAGTTCAACGTCGCCATGGGCTTTTCCGACGCCGCCGAGGTCACGTGGGACGCCGTCGCCGAGACGCGCGCGGGGCCGCTGGTCGAGGCGTTCGCCGACGGCGTCAACGCGGCGATGGAGGACCTGCCGCTCCCGCTGGAGTTCGAGCTGATCGGCTACGAGCCCGAGCCGTGGACCCCGGTCGACTCGATGCTGATGGAGAAACAGATCTCGTGGACGCTCACGGGGAGCTTCGGTGAACTCCGGCGCGCGCTCGTCGCCGACCGCCTCGGCGCGGAGCGCGCGGAAACCCTGTTCCCGACGCAGTACGACCACGAGTACCCGATCCTCGACGGGACGGAGACGCGGCTCGGGGGCACGCGGGAGTCCGCGAGGCACGCGGGCGAGCGCGCATCTCACGAGGGAGCGCGCGGCTCCGGGTTCGGCTCCGCCGACCCCGTCGACCCCGCGCTCACCGACTGGCTCTCCGGCTTCGAGTCGCCGACCGGCGTCGGCTCGAACAGCTGGGTCGTCTCCGGCGACAACACCGCGAGCGGGACGCCGATCGTCGCGTACGACCCGCACCTCTCCCTCCAGGCGCCGCCGCTGTGGTACGAGCAGTCGGTCGAGACGCCGGAGCGGTCGGTGCGGGGCGCGACGTTCTCCGGCGTTCCGTTCGTCATCGCGGGCGCGAACGACCGCGGCGCGTGGTCGTTCACCAACCTCGGCGCGGACGTCCTCGACTGCTACCGGTACGAGATCGACGACGCGGGCGAGCGCTACCGGTACGACGGCGAGTGGCGCCCCTTCGAGGTCGACCGACGCGAGACGATCCCGGTCGCGGGCGGCGAGGACCGCGAACTCCGCGTGCGACGCACCGTTCACGGCCCCCTCATCGAGCGCGAGGGGCGGACGGTCGGCGTCGCGTGGACCGGCCACACCGCGACGCGCACGACGACCGCCATCGAGGCGTACGGGCGCAGCGAGGGGATCGACGATCTGCTGGCGGCGACCCGCGACTTCGACCTCCCGACGCAGAACCTCGTGTACGCCGACGCGGGCGGCCGAACGCTCTACTTCGCGACCGGGCGGCTGCCGATCCGCCGGACCGACGGCGAGGTCGTCGACGGCGACCGGGTCTTCGACGGCTCCGCCGGCGAGGGAGAGTGGGCGGGGTTCGAGCCGTTCGGCGAGTCCTCGTGGGAGGGGTTCGTCCCGTTCGAAGAGAAGCCGCACGCGATCGACCCCGCCGCGCTCTCGACGGCGAACCAGCGCCCGATCGACGACCCGATCCACTACGTCGGCGTCGACTACGCGACCCCGTACCGCGGCGCCCGGATCGCGGACCGCCTCGTCGAGTCGTACTACCCGAGCGACTGGACGCTGGCGCGGCTCCCGGACGACGACCCGCTGTTCGACGGGCGCTCGCGGGGCGACCTCGCGGTCGCGGCCCTCCGCGACGCGCTCGACGAGGTCGGGGGGGCCGGCTCGGAGGACTGGCAGCGGTACGGCGACTACAACACCACCCGCGCGATGGGCCACCCCCTCGGCGGCGAGGCGCCGTTCCTGAACTACGAGGAGCTGCCCGCGGACGGCTCGCCCGCGACGGTGAAGAACTACCGCGTCGAGTCGTCGGTCGGGTCGAGCTGGCGGATGGTGGTGCGACCGGGAACCGACGCGACCGCGGTCCTCCCGGGCGGGAACTCGGGCGACTACTTCTCCGAGCACTACGACGACCAGCTCCGGCGCTGGCTCGGCAACGACCAGCGACCGATGCCGCTCGGCGCCGGCGGCGATCCGGTCGTTCGGTTCGAGCGGTCGACGGAGGGGTCACAGTGAGCGACGCGTCCGAGTCGACCGCGCCCTCGGAGTCGCGCTCCCTCCGCGACCGCGTCAGGACCGAGCCGCGCCCGCACGCGGTCGCGCTCGTCGCCGCGCTCGCCGCCGGCGTCGGGCTCGCGTCGCTCCACTGGCTCGGGCTGATCGCCGCGGGCGCGCTCGCGTCGCTCGTCGCGCCGACCGCCCGTCGCGGCGTCGGGTACGCGCTCGCCGCGGGCGTCGTCGTCCTCGCCGCGTTCGCGGTTTCGCTCGGCCCCGCGGCCGGCGCCGCGTCGGAGATGATCCCGGTCGTCTACGTCACGGTCGGCGCGGGACTGGGGCTGCCGCTGTTCGGGTCGCTCGCGCGAGCGGTCGTGTGAAGCGAACGCGGGCCGTCGCGTGAGGGCGGACCGAAGCGGACGCAGGTCGTCGCGTGAGGGCTGACCGAAGCGGACGCAGGTCGTCGCGTGAGGGCTGACCGAAGCGGACGCAGGTCGTCGCGTGAGGGCGGACCCGCCCCGTCAGCCGAGCCGTTCGAGGTCGGTCACGGTCTCGTCGGTCTCGACGTCGCCCGTGTTGCGCGTCTCGGTCGGCTCGAAGAGGAGGATATCGGCCTCGGGCTCGGCGACCGGACGGTGTTCGGTGCCGCTGGGGACGACGAGCAGGTCGCCCGCCTCCAACACCGCGTCGTCCGCCTCGCGGAACTCGATCCGGAGCCGGCCGGCGTGGACGAAGAACAGCTCGTCGGCGTCGGCGTGGCTGTGCCAGACGAACTCCCCGTCGCCCTTCGCGAGCTTCACCGCCTGTCCGTTGAGTTCGCGGGCGAGCCGCGGCGACCACGGCTCGTCGAACGAGTCGAACGCCTCGTCGAGGGACACTTTCTCCATACCGACGGTCGGCACCGAAGGGTCAAAGTCGCTCCCCTCGCCGGCGCGATATATACCGCTCCGGAGGCGTCCGAACGCCTCCGTGTCGGAGGATACCCCACATATAAGCGCTTAGGAGGGTCGCCGGCGTGGCGTGGCGTATGGCAGCGACCCACGCGGAGGAGGGGAGCGGACCGATCCGGGCGGCGCGGGCGGCCCTCCGCGTCGAGCGCCGGCGCGTCGTCGACGAACGGGAGGCGTTGCGGGCGTTCCGAAGTCGGGTGTCGTCGATCCCGGACGAGAGCGGGAGCGGCTCGGGGGGCGCCGGGTTCGGCTCCGGCGCGTCGAACGCGCCCGCCGGCGTGTCGAGCGCGGTTCGGGATCCGGCCGGAAGCGCGGTGTGGGACGCGGGCGGGAGCGCGCCCCGCCCGGGCTCGCCGCTCGCGGCGGTCAGGGACGCCTATCAGGCCACGGTGATGTCGGTCCCGCACTACGCCGAGGAGTACGACGACACCTACGAGCGGAGCGTCGCCGAGGAGTTCGGTCCCGAGCTCGCCTACGCGCTCACGCGGACGCAGGGGTTCCGCGCGGAGTACAAGCGATCGCTTCTCGGCGCCGTCGAGACCGCGGTTCAGGAGCGCGAGGCGTTCTGCGACGCGCTGGAGTCGGAGACCGAGTCCGTCGAGCGCGCGCGGTCGCGCCTCGACCCGATCCGGACGGAGATCGACGCGATCGACGGAGAGCTCGGCGACGAGAACGACGCGGCGGCCGACGTCGGCTTCGGGGCGCTCGACGCCTGTCGGACGCGGACGGTGGCGCTCAGAGCGGACTGCGACCGCATCGCGGCTCGCCGCCAGCGCGTTCTCGCGGACCACGAACGTCGGCTCGCGCTCGGCGACGAGGTCGGCTTCGCGACGTACTGCTATCAGGACCTCGACGTCACGTACCCGGTGTTAGCGGCGGTCGGCGCGGTCGGCGATCAGTTGAAAACGCTCGGGGATCGGATCGAACGGGCGATGGCGCGAGCTCTCTGATCGATACGTTCGGACCGAGCCGCCACCGAGGGAGGCTCGGTGATACCATTTCAGTTATAAACCGCCGATCGACACGAACACCGCCGAAGCCCCAGTCGCTCGCTTATAAATAACCGTCAACAGATCGGTGGCGAACACCGCCGAAGCCCCAGTCGCGAGGACTCGCGCGCCTTGCTGCGCTCCTCGCTCGCGTTGCTCGCTGCGGTGCTTGCTGCGGCGTGCTTCGCCCTCGCGACAGCGAGAATCGGAGATTCTCTGGCAGCCGGCGCGTAGCGCCGGCGACTGCCCCTTCGAGCCCCGCCCCGCACCGCGACCGCACAGCACCTCACGCCTCCCCAGCCTCGTCGGTCGCCTCGCTCTGCTTCGGCGACCGACTCCCTCGCGCATGCTGTCTCGCGGCCGCCGAGGGCGGCCGCTCGCAGGCACGCGCCACCGCACGTTTATAAATCGCAGCCGCTGTCAGCGCATCTCGGCGACGCACTTCGGGCCCGGTAACACCCGTGTCCGCGCCGATTCAAGTCCCTCCGCGACGTAGGCTGGGGTATGACAGACGAATCCGAGACCGCCGAGAACGGGTCTGGAGACGGCCCGACGCCGACGCCCGGGATCCACCACGTGACCTGCGTGACGGGCGACCCGCAGCGAAATCTCGACTTCTGGGTGGACACGCTCGGTCTCCGGCTGGTGAAGCGCTCGATCAACCAGGACGACCCCGGGACGTACCACTTCTTCTACGGCGACGCCGAGGGGACGCCCGGCACCAGCATGACGTTCTTCCCGTGGACGGACCTCCCGGAGGGGGAGGTCGGCTCCGGGCAGGTCTCCCGCACCGCGTTCCGCGTGCCCGAGGGGAGCCTCGACTTCTGGGAGGACCGGTTCGACGAGCGCGGTGTCGACTACGACGAACGCGAGGAGCGCTTCGGCGAGACCGTGCTCCCGTTCCGCGACCCGGACGGGCTCCCGATCGAGCTGGTCGCCGTCGAGATTCCCGACGACGATCCGACGACGGCGTGGACCGCGCACGTCCCCGAGTCGGCCGCGATCCGCGGCTTCCACTCGGTGACGCTGTGGATCGCCGACCCCGAGCGCACGGCGCGGCTCCTCCGGACGATGGGGCTGGCCGAGACCGAGTCCGAGGCCGACGCCGCGACCGGCGACGAGCGCACCCGCTTCGCCGCGGGCGGGCCGGTCGGGAAGTACGTCGACGTCGTCGAGGCGGACCGACAGGGGCGTTCCGGGCGCGGCACGGTCCACCACGTCGCGTTCCAGACCCCGACCGACGCCGACCAGTCCGCGATGCGAGACGCGGTGGCGTCGATGGGGCTCCGCCCGACAGAACAGATCGACCGCCACTGGTTCCGCTCGGTCTACTTCCGCGAGTTCGCGGGCGTCCTCTTCGAACTCGCCACCGCCGACCCCGGCTACGCGAGCGACGAACCCCTCGACGAACTCGGCGAGCGGTTGGTGTTGCCCGGGCGGTTCGAGGAGCGTCGCGAGGCGATCAAGGCCGGCCTCCCCGACGTGACGGTGCCGCGCTCCGACGCCGAGTTCGCGGCGAACCGCGCGGACTGAGAGCGCCGACTGAGCGGACGCCGACGGACGGCGCGACGACCGAGGACCGATCCTTCTAATCCCGCGCGGCCGAACGCCCTCCCATGACCGAGGACCTCGGGACGCCGGTGCTGGATAACCACCTCCACCTCGACCCGCGGCACGGCCGCGGGGTCGAGGCGGTCGAGGAGTTCGCGCGGCTCGGCGGCACGCACCTGCTCGTGGTGAACAAACCCTCGTGGCTGCTCGGCGTCGAGCCCGACGAGCCCGACGACTTCCGGGCCGTCTTCGAGGAGACGCTGGAGACCGTCGCGGCCGCGACGGAGGCCCTTCCGGGCCGGGCGTGGCCCGTCCTCGGCGTTCATCCCGGGCTGATCAGCCGGCTGGTCGACGAGCAGGGCTTCTCGCCCGGCGAGGCGCGCGACCTCATGGCGGGCGGGCTGGAAGTCGCGAGCGAGTACGTCGCCGACGGCGACGCGCTCGCGCTGAAGTCCGGGCGGCCCCACTACGACGTGAGCGACGCCGTGTGGGACGCGTCGAACGCGGTCACGCGGCGCGCGTTCGAGCTCGGCGCCGCGGTCGACTGCGCGGTCCAGCTCCACACCGAGGCCACCGAGGACCTCACCGACCTCGCGGCGGTCGCCGAGGACGTCGGCCTTGACCCCGAGAAGGTCGTCAAACACTACGCGGCCGGCGAGCTGGCGGGCGTCACGCCGAGCGTGATGAGCGACAAGGACCGACTGGAGCGCGCCGCCGAGGCGGGCGAGCCGTTCCTGATGGAGACCGACTTCGTCGACGACCCGGACCGGCCGGGGATGGTGTTGGGGCCGAAGACCGTTCCCCGACGGGTGCGCTGGCTGCTGGAGGCGGGGCGCGACGAGGCCGTCCGGCGGGCGCACGTGGAGACGCCGCGGGACGTGTACGGGATCGACACCGAGGCGACGCTGGACCGGGAAGAGCCGTGACGGACGCCGCCCCCTCGCGGCCGCCGGCGGTCCTGTTCACCGGGTTTCCCGGGTTCCTCGGCTCGGCGCTCCTCCGTCGCGTCCTCGCCCGCGGCGACGGCCCGGTCGCCTGCCTGATACAGCCGCAGTACCGCGACCTTGCCGAGCGTCGCGCCCGGGAGATCGTCTCCGCGGTCGGGAGCGACTCCGCGGACGGCGGCGACTCCGCGGAAGACGGCGACTCCGCGGAAGACGGCGACTCCGCGGAAGACGGCGACTCCGCGGAAGACGGCGATCCACCGGCCGTCCACCTCTACGAGGGCGACATCACGCAGCCGGACCTCGGTCTCGGGTCGGCGCTCGACGACCCCGACCTGCTCGGCGGCGTCGACGAGCTGTACCACCTCGCGGCGGTGTACGACCTGAGCGTCGACGCCGACCTCGCCGAGGCTGTGAACGTCCGCGGCACCGAACGCGTCCTCGACGCCGCCGAGCGGGTCGACGTCGAGCGCCTCCACTACGTGTCCACCTGTTACGTCAGCGGGCGGTACGACGGGGATTTCACCGAGGAACACCTCCGCGAGGGACAGTCGTTCAACAATCACTACGAGGAGACCAAGTACCGCGCGGAGGTCGCGGTGCGCGAGCGGATATCCGAGGGGCTCCCCGCGACCGTCTACCGGCCGGCGATCGCCGTCGGCGACAGCGAGACGGGCGAGACCGACAAGCTCGACGGGCCGTACAACCTCCTCCGGCTGCTCCTCGCCCAACCGAGGCGGCTCGCGGTCGCGTTCTCGGTCCCCGGCGCGGCCGCGACCGAACTCAACGTCGTCCCGCGCGACTACGTCGTCGACGCGATCGCCGAGTTGAGCGCCCGCCCGGAGACGGTCGGCGAGACGTACCAGCTCTGCGACCCCGACCCCCTGATGGTCCCCGAGTTCGTCGGGGCGCTCGGCGACGCCGCGGGGCGCCGGACCGTCACCGTGCCGACGCCGAAACCGGTCGCGAAGGCGGCCGCGTGGCTGCTCTCGGCCGGCGGCGTCGACGTGGAGCCGGCGACGATCGACTACTTCGACCACCCGACCCGCTACCGCTGTCCGAACGCGAGCGACGCGCTGGCGGGCACCGCCGTCTCGGTCCCGCCCTTCGAGTCGTACGTCGACCGGCTCGTCGCGTTCGCCCGCGAGAACCCCGACCTCGGCGACGATCCGATGACGTGACCCGCGAGCCGTGGTGCGGTCGCGAGGCCCCGTCGCGGGCGGACCGCGTGACCGAAGCGCCTCCCCGGAATCCGGGACTCACGCGGGTGAGACGCGGTCTCGCGCGGCGATCGATAGGAAAGGCATTTGAGTAGTCCGGGCGACGTACGGGACATGACCGACGACGACGCCGTCGAAACGTTCTATACCGACGAACGCTGGCAGAACTGGCTCGACAGGCTGGCCGAGGAGGATCTCGACCCCGAGAACGAGGACTCGGCGCGGCTCCTCCTCAACCTCCAGGACGACGCGGCGATCGCCGTGGTGAAGGTGCTCGCGGCGTTCGACGACGGGCGCATCGACGAGGAGCGCGCCGTCGAGGAGGTCCGCGATATCCGCGAGATCGTCCTCGCCGACGTCGAGTTCGACGACGAGGACAAGGTGATGCTGATCGACGGCGTCCAGACCTCGCTCGTCCCCGTCTTCTACGCGGCCGAGGAGTACGTCGTCGGCGGCGTCGTCGACGGCGACGTGACCGAGTTCGTGCGCGCGGCCGCCGAGGCCGAGGAGGGCGACGACTTAGACGCCGCGCTCGGCTACGTGGTTCAGGCCGGGACGCGCGTCATCGACGGCGAGGCGCTCGACATCGAGCTCGTCGAGGACCTCGAATACGGCCTCGTCTCCGAGTGGGTCAACGGCCTCGACTCCCTCCAGTCGGCCATCGAGGACCCGGAAGTCGTCGAGGAAGAAGACTGAGTCGCGGGCTGCGGGCGGTAGGCCGGGCCCACCGAGGCGGCGGCGACCGGAGGAAGAGTTATGCCGAATCTGGCCGAGACCCGGCTATGGACCTCCGTCGGAACCTCTACGCGGCCGCCTTCGTCGGGGCCTCGCTGTCGTACATCTTCAACGTCCTCGCGTTCACCGGGACGTTCGACGCGTTTCGGTGGGTCGTGTTCGTCGCCCTCTTCCTCGGATTCACCTACGGATTCGAGAGACTCATCGGTTGGCAGACCGACTCGACGTGATCACGGCCGCCGACCGCGCCTTCCGCATCCGTCGCTGGTCGCGGTCAGCGACCGTCAGTCTCGACGGAACGGGGTGAAGCGTTTTGAGCGCGCGCGACGTTGCTCTCGTATGGTCTCTCTCGCGGCCGGACTGGCGATCGCGCTGCTCGTCGTCTGGACGGCCAGCGCGTTCGTCCCGTTCGTGCCGGGCGGCGCCCTCGCCGCGCTGACGGTCGTCGGCTACGCGTACACCACCGGCTTCGCCGAGCCGGGCCTCGCCGTGCTGGTCGCGCTCGTCCTCGTCTCGCTTCTGGCCTCGCTCGCGGACCTCGTGTCGGGAATGGTCTCCGGGAAGCTCGGCGGCGCGTCGACGCGAACCGTCGTCGTCGGGACGCTGGTCGGAATCGTCCTCCTGATCCCGCTCGGGCCGATCGGGCTCGTCGTCGGACTGGGCGGCACCGTCTTCGTCGCGGCCCTCGACGAGCACGGCGGCGACGCGCGCGAGGCCGCTCGGCAGGCGGCGTACGCGGTGGTCGGCGCCCTCGCCAGCGCGTTCGTCCAGGCCGTCCTGCTCGCCGGCGTCACGGTCGCGTTCGCGCTGGCGGTGCTCTGATCCCGGCTCGGCCTCACGCCGCGACGGAGAACAGCAGCAGGTTGTGCGCCGCCGGGCCGAGCCCCATCGCCGCGACGAACCCGAGCAGGAGGTACCCTTCCGCCGGGTCCTCGCGGACGTACGCCGCGAACAGCCACACGACGGCGCTCGCGACGGCGAGCTTCACGAGGAGGAACAGCCACCCCTCACCGAGCACCGGCACCGACGGGAGCCCTTCGATTTCCAGTAGGATCCGCGAGACGGGCGTGCGCTCGCCGAATCCCAGTTGGGTCGTCCCGACCGCGGTCGAGACGCCGTCGAGCGCGTGGCCGAACACCGCGAGGGCGCCCACCCCGCCGGTGACCGCGGTCTCGGGCCGGAGCCGCGTCAGCCCGACCCAGGCGGCGCCCGCAATCGGGACGGTGAGCGCGAGCGCGAGCGCCGACCAGCGCGCGCCCGCGAGAGAGATTCCGGTGCCGACCGCGACCGCGACCACGGGGACGAGGAGGACGGCGCCGGCGCCCGCGAGCGTCGCCGCGACCCGATCGGGCCGGGCGGCGTCGGCCGCGAGCCACGCCGCGCCCGCGAGCGCCCCCACGGTGAGGTAGACAGTCGGCGAGCCGGCGAACGGCGCGAGGAGCGGCGGGAGCGCGTCGACGACGTAGAGGACGTGCGCGGCGGAGCCGAGCGCCATCCACGGGGCGAGCGCGAGCACGCGGCGGCCGGTCACTCGCGGGCGGCGTCGGCGGAGCGCGAGCGCGACCCCGCCGGTCGCGAGCAGGACGACGAGGAGGTGCGGGAGGGGCGGCAGCGTCGTGCCCGCCGGGAGGAGGCCGCCGACCATCAGACGGACAGCACGGGCTGGCTCGCGTACAGGAGGACGTACTCCGCGGCCTTGCCCAGCACCTCGCCGGGGTCGCCGGAGACCGGCTCCCGCGGGACGACGATGAAGTCCGACTCCAGCTCCTCGGCGGTGTCGAGGACGACGCTCCCGGGGTGGACGGTCTTCACCGACGTGGAGAAGCCGTACGCGATCGAGTTGCTGTGGGGGACCCCGGCCGCCTCCGCGCGGCGCGCGACGGAGTCGGTGAACGCCTCCGAGTCGTCGGCCACCTCGCTCTCGTCGACCACGCCGTGGTCGATCGCGCGGACGACCTCCTCGTCGAGGACGTACAGCGCGTGGACGCTCGCGCCGTACTCCGTCGCGAGCGCGATCGCGTAGTCGACCGCCTCGTGTGACTCCTCGCTGCCGTCGACGGGCACGAGGACGAGGTCGATGTCGAGATCGGTCATACCCGGGTCGTCGGCGGGGGAGGTCAAAAAGCCCGCCCTAACGGGAGTGCCAACGGGTCCGGGCGGGGTGTGGCGTCGACGAGCGAGTCAGAACCCGGACAGCTCGCGCTGGCCGGCCGCACCGCGCTCGGCGGGCGGGACGTTCGTCGCGACGATCTCGTCGACCGCCTCGCGGCCGTCGGCGTCGCTGTTGATCGCGCGGGTCGCGTCCTCGCGGTCGACGCGGAAGCCCGCCTCGGCGTACGCGTCGTACATCACGCCGCTGTTCGAGAGCACGACCCACACGCCGGCGTCGTCGAGCTCGCCGGCGACGTCGAGCAGCCGGCGCTGGTCCTCGCGGTCGAACCCGGCGGCGCTGTACTCGTTGAAGCTCGCGGTCGCGCTCATCGGCTCGTACGGGGGATCGAAGTAGACCAGATCGCCGGGGTCGGCGGCGTCGAGGACGTACGCGAAGTCGCCGTTACGGATCTCGGCGTCGGCGAGCAGGTCGCTGGCGCGCCGGACCCGGTCGCGCTGGACCCAGTCGGGGTCGGCGTACCGACCGATCGGGACGTTGAATCCGCCGTCCGCGTTCTCGCGGTAGAGCCCGTTGTAGCAGGTGCGGTTGAGATACAGGAGGAGGGCGGCCTCCTCTAACGGATCGAACGCGCCCTCGTACGGCCGGCGGTTGAACCGCGCGCGCTGCTGGTAGTAGTAGGCGTCCACGTCCCGGCCGCGCGCGGTCTCCTCGGCGTACGGGAGGTCCGGGTCGGGATCGCTTTCGGGGTCGTCGAACGACGCCAGCAGCGAGATCAGCTCGTCGGGGCGGTCGCGGACCTGCTCGTAGAAGTTCACGAGCCGCGGGTTCGCGTCGTTGATCGTCGCGCCCGCGGGTTCGAGGTCGAAGAAGAGGGCGCCGCCGCCGACGAACGGCTCGTGGTACCGACCGAACTCGGCCGGGAACCGAGCGTACAGCTCGTCGAGCAGCTGTCGCTTGCCGCCGGCCCACTTCAGGATCGGCTCGGCCATCGCTGTCGGGTGTCGCCCGCGCCCGGGGATAAACGTCCCGGGCCGCGTTCGCGGGGGTCGGTCTCGGCCGAGGGAGCGCTCGGGAGAAGGGCGCTCGGCCGGCGGCGGTCGGTCGTCGAAGTCCTCGGCGTCGGGCTCCGGGAGGTCGTCGACGTGGCTCGCGGCCTCCTCGATGGCGGGGAGGTGCGTCTCGCGGAGTTCGGGCACGATCTCCTCGACCCGTCCGCGAACGCGGAGATCCGCCCGTCTCGACGGCGCCGTCGGCGAGGCCGGCGACGACGCGCCTTCGCTCCGCCGCCGCGACGGCGACCGCCGGGTCGGTGGTGAGTGTGTCGAGTGTCATCGTGTTGCTGTCGGTATGTACAGAGACAATCTGTTTGAAATAAAATCACGCCGTGCGTGCCCGTCGAGAATGTCGGTCGTCGCGAGGAGGTATCCGGCCTCTGAGTGTGAAACCCCGGCACACGGAGTATCTCACAGAATTTTGAGAAGTGTATCAACGAGTACCGTGGTACACCTTACACCCCATTAACAACCGTTTTAGATGTTTAGAGTCGGTGTAGTGTGGTACCGTTTCTCAAAACATATTTGGGAAGTGAAAGGTTTTAGTCGGGGGAGCGCGTACGGTGAGATATGTACCAAGGCTCTATCACCTCGGCGGAAGCTCACCGGCCGATCGGTTCCGAGTCGCCGCCCGCCGGCCGCTCGCCGCTGGGAGTGCTCGTTTACCTGGCGCTCGTCATCGTTCCGTTCGTCGCGTTCACGTACCCCGTCGCGACCGTCGCGCTGCTCATCGGTACCGTCGCGCTCGCCGTCCTCTCGCGGTCCGTCAGGCGCACCCTGCGCCGGCGCAGCGGTCGCGTCCGAACGCTCACGCTCCCCGGGCTGGGAACCGTCGAGTACCGGATCACGACGAACTGAGGCGGCAGACCCCTCTCGAAACGCGTCGCCGAACCGTCTTTTAAGAGAATCCCCTCGGGCAGCGGTGCCCTCTCGACCTTTTCCCTCTCGACGTTTTTATATCGCGTACGCGACGCGCTCGCCGACGTCGAGCCCGTTCGCGATGGCGGCGTGGAGCCGTCCCTCGCCCGCGACCCAGTCGCCGAGGAGATACAGCCCCGCGTCGCGCGCCGAGTCGACCGGCCCGCGGTCGACGCCCCCTTCGGGGAGCGCGTAACGCCACCCCTGGTGGTCGGTCCACGCGGGGTCCGCGAGGCGCTCGTCGCCGACGATGTCGGCCGTGTGCTCCGCGAGCGCGTCGACGTTCTCTACCGGGTCGTCGTCGTAGTGCGCCGCCGACCACGCGTCGTTCGCCTGAACGACGAGCAGCGTCTCGCCGTCGGGAACGTGGCCCGCCTTACACTCCTCGCGGGAGATCCACCCGACCGCGTGCTCCTTGTCGGTGTTGACGAGCGCGTAGTAGGGAACGTCGAGCGCGAACGGATACCGGAGGATCGCGGTCCAGACGCTGCCGTACTCGACGTCGCCGACCGCGTCGACGAGCGTCTCGCGGAGCGGGTCGTCCCACTCGGCCGTCCGAAGCAGTTCGGCGGTCTGCGGGGCCGGCGGATTCATGAGGAGCACGTCGAACGGCCCGTGCGTCTCGCCGTCCGCGTCGTCGAGTTCCCAGCGCCCCTCTCCGGTCCCGTTCGGGGCGTCCTCGGAGCCGACCCGCCGGACCGTCTCGATCCGGGTCCGCCGGTGGACCGTCGCGTCCGTGCGATCGAACAGCCGCTTCGCGATCTGGGTGAGCCCCCGACGGTAGCTCCACTTGTGGTCGTCGGCGTCGCGCCCGGGAGACACCTCTTCGTCGGCGTCGAAGGTGTACACCGGCTCCGTCACGTCGACGAGCCCCTCGTCGTCGAGCATCTCGGTGACCAGGTCGACGACGCGGTCGTCGTCGCTCTTCAGGTAGTTCGCCCCGTAGTCGTACGTGAGATCGTCGTGGCGACGGGTCGCGGCGCGTCCGCAGAGCCCGCCCGACTTCTCGAACACGGTCACGTCCGCGTCGGGCACGGTTTCGTCGATGACGAACGCCGCCGCGGCCGCCCCCGCGCCCGCGCCGACGATGCCTACGTCTGTCACACCGATCCTTTGGACCGCGATCACTTAACCGGTCGCGTGCGGCGGGTGTGGCGGGTGCGGCGGGTGCGGCGGGTGCGGCGGGTACGACGGCGAAAAGGGGCTCAGTCGTCGTCCGGGCCGACGACCACGACCGGGGCGTCGGCGCCGCGCCGGACGCGAGCCGGAAGCGGGTCGGGGTGAAGGAGCCGGTCGAGTCCGGTCCGGCGGGCGGAACCGACCACCACGAGGTCGGCGTCGTGCGCGGCGGCGAAGTCGACCGCCTCCCGGTGCGGGGTGCCGTAGCGGAACCACTTCTCGACGTCGACGTCGGCTGCGGCGCCGGCGGCCTCGACCGACTCGACGAGCGCCTCGCCGGCCCGCTCGCGGCGCTCGACGACCATGTCCCAGCCCTCGGTGGTGTCGACGACGTACAGCGCGTCGACGGTCGCGCCGTGGGCCGCGGCGAGGTCGACGGCCGTCGACGCCGCCGCCCGCCCGGCGGGGTCGTCCGTCGTGACGACCAGCACGCGCTCGAAGCGCCCCGCCCCGGGAGACGGCGCGGCGAAGTCGGCGTCGCTGGCGGTGGTCGCGGCTCCGTCGTCCGGGTCGGCGGGGTCGGCGGGGTCGACGTCGGTGGACATGTTGTGAGGTTCGGGCCGTCGGTTCGACGAAGGCCCTGTGTTCGAATACATGTACGAGAGGGTTGCTCTTAACAATTTTCGACAGGATAGACGATTATCATAATTTATCCGCGGGGGTCGCGGTCCGTCGCGACCGACGGGAGAGGCGGGGCGACGCCGGCCCTCCCCGGACTCCCCGCGACCGCCGGCGGGCGGGTAAGCGAGGACCGACCGCAACGACGCGTTTTAGTCGGCGAGTGTGGTGGATGGAAACGAAACGGCCGCGCGGGGCCGACGAGACCGGCGCCGCAACGCGGACCGACGCGGGACACGCACGACATGACACGGACCGACAGCACGCGGGCGACGACCGATAGCACGCGGGCGACGACCGATAGCACGCGGGCGACGACCGATAGCACGCGGGCGACGACGGACGATGGGTGAGGACGAACCGACGGCGGCGGACGCCGACTCCGAATCCGGTTCGCCAGCGGACGCCGAGTCGGGATCGGAGGCCTCCGGCGTCGACTACGCCGCACGGGCGGCCGACACGCTCGGCTTCTCGCGGTGGTGGCAGATCGCCGCCGCGGCCGGGATGATGGCCGCGGTGAGCCCGTATCAGTACGTCTGGTCGTCGATCGAGCAGCCGCTCGCGGCCAACCTCGACATCGCGCTGCCGGCGCTGGGCGCGGTGTTCTCCTTTTACGTCGTCTTTCAGTCGCTCTCGCAGTTTCCCGCGGGCAAGTGGCGAGACAGCCGCGGCCCGGGCGCGCTCACGTTCCTCGCGGCGATTCTGGCCGGCGGCGGCTACATCGGCCTCGCGTACGCGACGAGCCTCTGGCAGCTGTACCTGCTGTACTCGCTGGGGGCGGTCGGCGTCGGCATCGTCTACACCGTCGCCGTCAACACCGCCGTCAAGTGGTTCCCCGACCGGACGGGGCTGACGACCGGCGTCGGGACGATGGCGTTCGCGGCTGGGAGCGCGCTCGTCGTCCCGTACGTCCGGGTGAACGCGACCCCGGCAGCGTACAGCGACGTACTCCGCAACATCGGGATCGGGATCTTGGTCGTGACGCTCGTCGGCTCGTTCCTCCTCCGCGATCCGCCGACGGACTGGCTGGACCGTGGAGACGGCGACGAGGGTGACGACGGCGACGACGGGCTCGCCGCGTCGATCCGCGGCCGCAACTACTCCACGCGGGAGATGCTCTCGACGTGGCAGTTCTGGCTGCTGTTCGCGATGTTCGTCGCGATGGCGAGCGCCGACCTCCTCGTCATCGCGAACGTGGTCCGGTTCGCGGAGAACTTCGGGCTGGCGGCGCTGATCGCGACGCTCTCGGCGACGCTTCTACCCATCTCCGCGGGCGTCTCGCGGCTGGTCCTCGGCGAGGCGATCGACCGGTTCAGCCGCAAGCGCGTGATGGCCGGGTCGTTCCTCCTCGCCGGGCTGTTCCGGATCGGGCTGGTCGGCGCCGGCGAGGCCGGCAACGGCGCCGTCTTCGTCGCGTTCGTCCTCGGCGCGATGTTCTTCTCCTCGCCGCTGTACGTCTTCTTCCCGTCGCTGCTGGCCGACTACTACGGCGCGGCCAACTCCTCCGGGAACTACGCCGTCCTGTACACCGCGAAGGTCGGCGGCGGCATCTTCTCCGGGACCGTCGCCGGCTACCTCGTCGCGACGACCGGATGGAACGCCACCTTCGTCCTCGGCGGCGGGCTCGCGGTCGCCGCCGGACTCGCGGTGTTCCTCCTCCGCCCGCCGAGCGGTTCGGGGCTGGAGACGAGCGAGTCGGCGACCGCGGACTGAACGGCGCCGCGGTCCATCTCTCACGTCGGCGCCCGCGCTCCCCGGCGGACCGCGAGCGACCAGCAGCCGACCGCGACGCCGCCGACCGCGAGCACCGCGTTGACGCCGGTCGGTTCGAGGCCGAACGGCGTGAACGCCGGCGAGATCGACGCGTGAAGCAGGAAGCCGACCGCGACTGCGGCGGCGACCCGGCGCGGGCGCCACACCCACGAGTCGACGTCGCTCCTCGCCGGACTGAAGACGCGGTCGCCGGACGCGACGAGGACGTGTCCGACACCGAACACGGCACCGAGCGCGGCGGAGCCGGCGAGGTCGACGGCGACGCTCGTCGCGAAGGCGCGGTACCACAGCACGTGCGCGAGCCTCGCCGCGGCGCCGAGCGTCAGGACGAGCGAGAGGTCGAACATCCCGACCGCGACGCGTCGCGGGGTCACGGGTTTGTTCCCACGACGGCGTAGAACGGGTCCTCGCCGGGGCGCTCCGCGATCCGGTCGACGACGTCGAACCCGCCCGCGTCGAGATATCGCTCGACGAGACCGGCGCGGTCGCCCATCGAGGCGGCACGCCACGCGCGGACCGCCTTCGTCGGGAACATGCGGTTCGAGAAGCTCACGACGACCGTTCCGCCGGGCGCGAGGACCCGGGCGAACGCCGCGAACACCGGACCGGGATACTGGAGGTACTGGACCGACAGCGCACAGCAGACGACGTCGAACGTTCCGTCGTCGAACGGGAGCGACGGGTCGGCGTTGAGGTCGCGGACGACGAACTCGTCGAGCCGGTCGTTGGCGGCCAGTTCGGCCTCGTTGAGCCCGTGTCCGACGACGCGCTCGTACTCGGTGTCGGGCAGGTGCGACACCCAGCTACTCATCGCGTCGAGGACGCGGTCGCCCGGCTCGGTGACCGAGTCGTACAGGGCGGTCAGCCGCGCGAGGAAGGCGTCGTCGGCGTGGGTGACGAACCGCGGTTCGTCGTAGAACGCCCCGTCCGGCCGGTCGTCGCGCTTGCGGCGGTCGCGGTCCGAGAGGACGGTCGGCACGGTATCGGAGCGTGGGGCGCGGGACGGAAGAGCGCGTCGCCGGCGCGAGCGGCCGCCCGCGGTCGCGTCCGTTGCCTCCGTCACGCTCGTGTTCCCCCCGCCACGCTCGTCGCCCCCACCGGACGCCTTTTTGCCGACGGGATTTTACCGTCTGGTAATGGACTCCACCACCGCCGCCGACAGCGGCCTTCACCCGGCGCCTCGCTCCGAGGTATTTCAGAATCAGGGGAAGTTCCGCACGCGGTTCAACTTCCCCGGCCGCAACCTCTCGGACCACGACGACCACGGCTACGGGCCGCTCTCGACCGTCGTCGAGTCGTTCATGGACCCGGGCACGCTGATCCGGATGCACCAGCACCGCGACGAGGAGATCGTCTCGTGGGTGCCCGCGGGCGTGATGCGCCACGACGACCGCGAGGGGAACGAGCTCGTCACCGACTCGGAGCACCTCCTCGTGATGAACGCGGGGTCGGGGTTCTGGCACGCGGAGGAGACGCTCGCCGACGACCCGCCGCTGCGGATGCTCCAGATATTCGTCCGGCCGACGGAGCTCGGCATGGAGCCCGGCATCCAGCACGGCCCGCTGCCGGAGCCCGAGCCGAACGAGTGGCGCCGCGTGTTCGCGCCCGCGGGCGCCGACCACCCCTTCACCGTGCGCAACGCGGTCGACTGCTTCGACGTGCGCCTCGACGCCGACGCGGGCGCGACGCTCCCCGAGATCGATGGCCGCGACGCCTACGTGTACGTCTTCGAGGGGAGCGTCGACGTCGACGGCGTCGCGCTCGACGAGACGGAGAGCGCCCTGTGGACCGGCGACGGCGCCCCGCCGACCGTGAGCGCGGGCGACGAGGGCGCGACCGTCGTGGCGTTCCTGATGGACCCCGACGCGCCCGTGACGCGGCAGGGGACGATCGGACGGTAGCGCGACGACGAGCCCGAACGCTCAACTCCCGGCCCGCCGAACGCGACGTATGCGCACCCCGATCGCCGCCGCCGGGCTCGTCGCGCTCGGCGTTCTCCTGATGGCGAACCCCCTGTTCCTCCCCGTCGCGGTCGGCGAGCCGAACCCCGCCTACACGCACACCGTCCAGCCGGTCGGTGAGGGGTCGGTCGCCGGCATCGAGTCGCCGGCGACCGGCGTGGAGAACGGGTCCGACGGCGGAAGCGAGTCGAACGCGTCCGACGCGGTCGTCGCGTACGCTGACCTCGATCCCGACGCGCGGGCGGCCTTCGACCGGGCCCGCGACGCGCCCGAGGGCGGGTTCGGCGTCGAGAGTCCGGACGAGCGCGTCGACTCGCTGTCGTACCCCGCCGACCCGACGCTCGGCGACGGGCTGCTGATAGTCGAGCGCGACGGCGAGCGGTACGAGTTCTGGACCCGAACCGTCGAGCGCGAGCCGGGGGCCGTCGTCGCTCAGCGGGTCCTGCTCCAGCCGGTCGCGTTCCTCGTCGGCTTCCTCGCGGTCGTCGCCGGCGCCGCCGTCGGGCTTCGGGAGCAGCTCGCCGGGGAGTGACGGGGACGGCTCGGCGGGGAGTGACCGAGTGAACTCACTCCGAGGCCGTTGGGGTCGGCTGGCCCACGGGCGTGGGTGCGTCACCGGCCTCGATCGCACGGCGGGTCGACTCGCCGATCTCAACGAGGTGACACAGGGGATTGCCGGGGTAGACGACCGGGTTCTCCAGAAGGCCGATCAGCAGGCCGGTGAAGGGGGCCTCGACCGCGACCGCGTCCTCCTTGAACGGATTGGTGATCGTCGCGATGCGCTCGCCCTCGCGGACGAGCGAGCCGCTCTCGAAGTGGGTGTCGACGATGCCGCCGGAGTCGGCGCGCAGCCACGTCTTCTCGCCCGTGCCGGCGACGACCGTGCGCCAGCCGGGCCAGCGCACCGTGTCGGTCTCCAGCAGGCCGTACTCCGCGAAGACGGAGCGCACGCCGGCGAGCGCGTCGTCGATCAGCGGGCGCTGAAACCGGTGGGCCTCCCCCATCTCGATCGTGATCGTGGGGATGCCGTCGTCGGTCGCCTCGCCGCGGAGGGTGCCGCTCGGGCCGTCGCTGTCGATGATCACCTTCGATCCGAACCCCATCGCGAGCCGGTACACCGCCTCGTCGGTCATGTCCGCGCGGACGTGGAGCATGTTCGTCCGCCCGCGCGTCGAGGTGTGGAAGTCCAGCCCGAAGTCGCAGGGCGCGATGAAGTTCTCGTAGATCCGGTGGGCCATCCGCTTCGAGCTGGTCGAGCCGGGTTTCCCGGGGAACGACCGGTTCAGGTCGCGGTCGTACACGGGGAGATATCGCTGCTGAGCGAGGAAGCCGGGGACGTTGAGGACGGGGAGACAGACCAGCGTGCCCGCAAGCTCCGAGAGGTCCCACTCGTGGGCGACCTCGCGGACGACCTCGATCCCGTTGAGTTCGTCTCCGTGCGCGGCGGCGGTGAGGAAGGCGGTCGGCCCGTCGCGCTCGCCGTTGACGATGGTGACCGGAATTCGCACCGGGTCGCCGAGGTACGTCTCGCTGATTCCGTAGCGGATGTTCTGCGTTTCGCCGGGCGGCACCGCCCCGCCGTTGTACGTGAACGCCCGGTCGTCGCTCATGCTCCAGCGGAACACGGCGCCGGGTATATATATGGCGACCGGGCGACCCGACGTCCCCCCGAGTCGAGTCGATCGGGGCGTCTTTTAGGGCGGCCCGCGCAAGGAGAGGTATGAGTTCGGACTCGGTTCGGGTGGGAGTGCTGTCGCTACACAACAGCAAGGAGACGAAGGCGATCTGTAACGCGGTCGAGGACCTCGGCCACGAGCCGGTGTGGCTCCGCGAGGAGAACGCCGCGGTCAGCGTCGAGGACGGCGACGTGTCCGTCGAGCCCGCGGTCGACGTGATCGCGAACCGGCTGCTCCTGTCGAACACCGACCAGCCCGCGGAGCTGCTGGGACTGGCGACGACGTTCGAGCGCATCCGGCCGATGCTGAACGAGCCGGACGCCGTGCTCGCGTCGATCCACAAGTTCGCCACCGCCGCGACGCTGGCGGACTGGAACATCCGCGTGCCGGACGCGCTGCTCGCGCTCTCGAACGATCGCCTCAACGAGGGCCGCGAGCGGTTCGGCGACGTCGGCGTGTACAAGACCGCGATCGGCACCCACGGCGGCGGGACGTGGAAGGTGGACCTCACGGAGCGCGTGAACCCGAAGGTGGGAAACCGGCAGGCGTTCCTCCAGAAGCTCATCGACCGCGACGACGAGAAGCACCGCGACCTGCGCGTGTACGTCGTCGGCGACGAGATCGTCGGCTCGATGTACCGCTACGCGCCCGAGGGCGACTGGCGCACCAACGTCGCGCTCGGCGGCGCGGTCGAGGACGCGACCGACGACATGCCCGAGGAGGCCGCCGACACCGCGCTGTACGCCGCCGAAGTGATGGACCTCGACTACGCCGGCGTCGACCTCGTCGAGGGGTACGACGGCTGGTACGTCCTCGAGGTGAACCCCACGGCGGGGTTCAAAGGGCTGTACGAGGCGACCGGCACCAGCCCCGCGCCACACATCGCGAAGCTCGCGATCGAGACGGTCGGCGGCGAGGTCGACGACGACGACGTCGACCGGATCGCCGCGACGCTCGACGACTCGCGGCCCTCCTGTGCCCCCGCGCCGAAGCCGAACTCGACCGAGCAGCCCGACATCGGCTACATCGAGGAGGTCGTCGTGACGGGGACCTCCGGCTCCACGCAGGCGCTCGCGAAGTCCGACACGGGCGCGACCCGGACGAGCATCGACACGCAGCTGGCGGCCGAGATCGGCGCCGGCCCGATCAAGAGCATGACGCGGGTGAAATCGGGCAGCGTGAAGGGCGGGAAGGCGCGCCCGGTCGTCGACCTCGTGATCGGGATCGGCGGGAACCAGCACACCGTCACCGCGAGCGTCGAGGACCGCGGGCACATGGAGTACCCGCTGCTGCTCGGCCGCGACATCCTCACCGACTACCGGGTGGACGTGCGCCGGCGCGCCGACACCGACGAGGCCGAGCGCGACGAGGCGGGGGAGATCTTAGAAGAAGAGGAATAGACGGAGACGCCCGTCGCCGAGGCGGAGCGGTTGCGGCGGCGCGTGCCTCCGAGCGTGCCGCCGAAGGCGGCCGCGAGGAGCACGCGCGAGGGAGTCGCTGGCTCCCGGAGCGAAGCGGAGGGTGCCAGCGACGAGGCTGGGGAGGTGTTCGCTGTCAGTCCAGCATCATTCGTTTATTATCGAGCGACCGGAGCGTTGGCGGTAGCCTCCACAGCAGATCCGAATCCGGCCAATTACGACTCGTATTCGGCCCAGATGTACCGCGTGCCGTAGCTCCGGTAGGGGCGCCACACGTCGCCGATCTCGCGCATCTCGGCGCGCGACAGCTCCCCGCCGTCGGCGTACACCTGCTCGATCCCCTTCCGTACCGCGAGGTCGCCGAGGGGGAGCACGTCCTCGCGGCCGAGCGCGAAGATGAGGTACATGCGGGCGGTCCACGCGCCGACGCCGCGGATCTCGGTGAGCCGCTCGACGACCTCGTCGTCGCTCAGGTTCGCCAGCCCCTCCCGGGTGAAGTCGCGCTCGTCGTCGCGGAACGCCGCGGCGGCGTCGCGCAGGTACTCGACTTTCGTTTCGCTGAGCCCGGCCTCGCGCAGGGCCGACTCGTCGGCGGCGAGGACACGGTCGGGCGTCGGCTCGCCGCCCAACACGTCCAGGAACCGCTCGCGGATGGCCGCCGCGGAAGCGGTCGAGAGCTGCTGGTTCACGATCGAGGTACAGAGCCGAGCGAACTCGTCGGCCGCGGGCGCGACGTCGAGGGGGCTGTGCCGGTCGACGAGCGTTGCCATCGTCGGGTCCTCGCGCAGCGTCGCAGCGACTCGGTCGTCCATGTCGGGGAGACGGGAGCGCGACACGAGTAGGTTCGGATCGGTGCCGGGCCGCCACGGCGTCGCGCCGCGGGACGCGAAAGGGGGTTCGACCCTCACCCGAATAAACTTACGGACCGTTTTGCGTTTGGAAGATGGAAACGTTCAACCATGACGGTTCCGACCGTCCGTGTATGCAACTCGAAGACGTCCAGCGCGTGGCGGTACTCGGCGCCGGAAACATGGGGCACGGGATCGCGGAAGTCGCCGCGCTCGCCGGCTACGACGTGTCGCTGCGCGACATCAACGAGGAGCTCGTCGAGAAGGGGTACGACCAGATCGAGTGGTCGCTCGGCAAGCTCGCGGAGAAGGACCGGATCGGCGACGACGAGGCGGACGCCGCGCTCGACCGCGTCGAGGCGTTCGTCGACCTCGAAGACGCGCTCGACGGCGCCGACGTCGTCGTCGAGGTCGTCCCCGAGAAGATGGCGATCAAGAAGGACGTGTACGACGAAGTCGTCGAGTACGCCCCCGAGGAGGCCGTCTTCGTCACCAACACCTCCAGCCTCTCCATCACCGAGCTGTCCGAGGTCACCGACCGCCCCGAGCGCTTCTGCGGCATGCACTTCTTCAACCCGCCGGTGCGGATGGACCTCGTCGAGGTCATCTCCGGGGAGCACACGAGCGAGGAGACGCTCGAACTGATCGAGGGGCTCGCGGAGTCGATGGGGAAGACCCCCGTTCGGGTGCGAAAGGACAGCCCGGGCTTCATCGTCAACCGCATCCTCGTCCCGCTGATGAACGAGGCGGCGTGGATCGTCGAGTCCGGCGACGCGACGATGGAGGCGGTCGACTCCACCACGAAGTTCGACATGGGCCTCCCGATGGGTTCGTTCGAGCTCGCGGACCAGGTCGGCATCGACGTGGGCTACCACGTACTGGAGTACATGCACGAGGTCCTCGGCGACGCCTACCGCCCCTGCCCGCTGCTCGGCGAGAAGGTCGAGGCGGAGGAGCTCGGCAAGAAGACCGGGAAGGGCTTCTACGACTACGAGGACGGCGAGGGCGCCCAGATCCCGACCGACGCGGTCGACGCCGACGTCCGACGCCGGCTGCTCGCGGTGATGGCCAACGAGACGGCCGGGCTGATCGGCAACGACGTGGCCGACGCCGACGACGTCGACGAGGCCGTCAAGCTCGGCGCGGGCTTCCCGGACGGTCCGGCCAAGCTCGCGGACGAGGAGGGGCTCGACGCCCTCGTCGAGACGCTCGACGACCTCGCCGACGAGACCGGCGAGGAACGCTACGAGGCGACCGACTACCTGCGCGAGGCCGCCGAGGCGGGCGGGTTCCGCGGCGCCGGCGACGCCGATGGCGACGGGAGCGACACGGCCGACTACGAGGTGCTCAACGTCGCGGTCGAGGACCGCGTCGGGCACGTCGAGATCGACCGCCCGCACCGGATGAACACGATCAGCGGCGAGGTCCTCGACGAGCTCGCCGACGCGGTCGACCGGTTCGACGCCGACGACGAGGTGCGGGCGATCCTGCTGTCCGGCGCCGGCGACCGCGCCTTCTCCGCGGGCGCGGACGTCCAGAGCATGGCCGCGGGCGGCGCCGACCCGATCCACGCCGTCGAGCTGTCGCGGCAGGGCCAGCAGACGTTCGGCAAGCTGGAGTCGTCGGACAAACCCGTCATCGCCGCCATCGACGGCTACTGCCTCGGCGGCGGGATGGAGCTCGCGACCGCGGCGGACATGCGTATCGCCTCCGAGCGCTCCGAGCTCGGCCAGCCCGAGCTCGACCTCGGCCTGCTCCCGGGGTGGGGCGGCACGCAGCGGCTCGCACGGATCGTCGGCGAGGGGCGCGCGAAGGAGATCATCCTCACCGCCGACCGCTACGACGCCGAGACGATGGCCGACTACGACTTCGTCAACGAGGTCGTCCCGGACGACGAGCTCGACGAGCGGGCGCGGGAGCTGGCCGAGCAGCTCGCCGGCGGCCCGCCGATCGCACAGAAGTACACGAAGCGCGCGATCCACGCCGGCCGGACCGACAACGAGGCCGGGCTGGAGGTCGAGGCGATGGGCTTCGGCCACGTGATGAACACCGACGACCTCATGGAGGGGATCACGGCGTTCATGGGCGACGGCGAGCCCGAGTTCGAAGGGAAGTAGGGCGCGAGCGGGTCGGCCGTGGCGGTGGAGACAGTCATGTCTCCGACTGTGTATTTTAGCATCCACCACCGGGTAAAGCCGGAGAAATCTTGAGCGGTGGGAGTTTCACGTTCGCAGTCACGGGGACCCAATCTGCGGGAATCCATTCAACCCAGTCGTCGTGGTCAGTAGTTGACTGATGTTAACGAAGCGAATTTCTCGTTCGCACATTAGAGATCATTAACTTCTGAACGACCTCGTTACAAGTGGCAGGCTGGCCGCCCCCGAGGGTCGTTCGGAATCTGCCCCGCTCCGACCTGACCCTACCAATGTCCCATATTTATCATAGTTTGATGTATATATTAGAAACGCGCGCTGCGCTACTGTTGACAGATGTGTCTTCTTATGAGTAGATTCGTCCTGCGTCTGTAGCCGTAGATGTTCTCTTTGACTCTCATAACCAAATTATTAATATTCGACACATACAAATATTGAACGATGAGTGGTCAACTGTTCTGGAAGTATCCAACTTCGAGTAAGATACAGTCGTCGCCTACAGTAGTAAATGGGACACTCTTCGTTGGCAGTACTGATGGCACCGTCTACGCACTCGAAGCCGAGACAGGACGCGAACGCTGGCAATTTACAACTGATGACACGGTTGTCTCGTCGCCGACAGTGGTTGATAAGACTGTCTTCGTTGGAAGTGACGACGGCAACGTATACGCGCTGAATGCGGCCTCGGGTGAGAGACAGTGGCACTTCGAGACAGGAGAGTCGGTCCAATCTTCGCCAACAGTAGCGGATCAGACTGTCTTCGTCAAAAGTAACGACGGCATTGTGTACGCGCTGAACGCGACCTCGGGTGAGAGCCAGTGGCGCTACAAAACCACGGGATCTTCCCCTCAGTCACCGGTTGTTGTAGACGGAACACTCTATATTGGCACCGGAACGACTGGTTCCTCCCACTCTACCGGTAGCGTGACCGCGCTTGATATTAGTACTGGACAGGTACAGTGGAGATTCGAGCCGTTCGAGTTCCCGTGTGGTCACTCGTCGCTAACGGTGTCCAATTATACACTCTTTGTTGGTACGTGGATTCTTCACGCCGACAAATCTAAGCAGGGATACGTCCACGCTCTGGAACCCGATACAGGAGATGAACGGTGGCGGGTGGGATTGAACGGCTGGGTCGAATCGACTACCGTACCCACGGTTGCGAAAAATACCCTTTTTACGGTAACCTATTCAGAGAAGTTACACGCTATTGACATCAGCACTGGGAAAAATGGGATGCTGACGGCGTGTCAAGATTCCAATCTCCCACAGTAGTGGATGGGACGCTTTTTACCGGTGATCAGGATGGTAACGTCTATGCGATTGACATTACATCCGGAGAGAAACATGTTCTGTTCCGCTTGGGAGACAGAACTGTGTCTTCACCAACAGTAGTGAATGGTGTTCTTTATATTGGATGTGATGACGGTAACGTTTATGCTCTGGATATAGAGACAAAGGCATCAAGTGATGACTCTCGAGTATTATTAGGTACGCTGGGTCATCATAAGAATCGTGTAACGACAGATCCAGCACGGATATCAAGCCACCCACATAATTCTCCTAACCAAAGAGATCCCGGTAAACCATCGGACGAGGACACAGACAGTCCAGTTGACTCGACGTACCTTTCGTCAGATCACACGACCGTTGCTATTGAAACTGGAGACACATCTCGTGAGCCAGATCTGGCTGCTGTCTCAAGCCCTCCTCGGAGAGCGTTAACAGACGACGAGATTGAGGCGGGAGAACCGATTGGGAGTGGTGGTCAAGGAATTGTACATCAGGCAAAAATTCTGGACGATTGTCCACCCAATCAGGTTGCTCTAAAAGAACCACAACAACAGAACCGTACTCTCAACAAATCGGTTGTTGAGTCATTCCTCGAGGAAGCTGAAACGTGGGAGATGCTCGACAACCAGGAACGTCAGAAGCCCCGGTGGAATACCTCTGAGCATATTGTGGGAATCGTCGACACCGGTGACCAGTTGCCGTGGATTGCAATGGAATACATGGACGGGGGTAGTCTTGGGGATAGACTGGCCGACCATCCAGACGGATTCCCGATAGACGAAGCACTATGGATAGGGGAGTGTATCTGTCGCGGAGTCGAACTCGCGCATAACAACGGAATTGCACACTTAGACATCAAACCCGAGAATATCTTGTTCCGTGAAACCAAGGACAGGAAGTGGGACGTTCCAAAACTCGCGGATTGGGGGGGATCACGGAAACTCGCTGAACAAACCGGAACGATGGAAGCGTTGTCCGTGGAGTACGCTGCTCCCGAACAGTTTGAACAACAAAAATTTGGGGACCCAGACATGCTCACAGACATCTATCAAGTCGGTGTCCTACTGTACACGGTCTTCACAGGAGAGCCGCCGCACACAGGATCTCAGCTCGCGGTAAGGTGCGCTGTCGTCAACGATACAAAACCAAAAGCACCCAGTGACTGTAGATCCGAACTGCCGGCTGAGTTGGATCGGATTGTTCTCAAAGCAATGGCTCAAAAAAAATCGGAGCGATATAGAACAATTAGCATACTTGTCAACGAGCTCCAATCACTTCGTACCGGTGATGGAGTCACAAAGCGATCAGAAAAGTCAGAGCCGGAATCAGGATGATGAGGAACGAGATACAGTGAACCAGAAGTCCCCGTCGCTTTCGAAAACAAATTCTGTCCTAGGTGTAAGAGTATTCTGAATCCGATAATTACAAGCGAATCACGATAGTTGACGGAGCGATTATATTGCTCTTTGCTGCGGCTATTCGGTCGCGTTAAGTTTGGCGTGAATTGTGGTAGACGGCGAAGGCTTCGAGCCAGTTTTGAGCTGTCTCTAGCGCGACATTGCTGAAACTATTCGCAAACGATGACGTTCGTCGTTCTATTTCCCAAAAGACACGTTCGATGGCATTCCGATTTCCATGTCGAATGATTTGAAATCGATAACCATCTTCAGCGAGAACTGATCCGAGATAGTCTGCGTCATCGACGAGAAATTCCACGTTATTGAGTTGATAGCGGCGGTGTAGCTCGGTCAGAAACCATCGCGTGATCTGTTTATTTGCGGTCGGATAGAGGCTCACGTGAAGGATCTCGTTCGTCTGTGGATCAACCGCGCCGTACAGCCAGAACTTCTGGCCATGGAGGCGGATCATCTTTTCGTCAACCGCAAGCTGATCCTCGGAGACGGTCGAGATCGGCTGTAGATCGGCTTTATGAACCCAGTTATGAATAGCGACGTGACTCCGATCTATCCCAAAGCTTTCGAGAAATTTACTTATCTCACGTAGTGACATACCGACCAAGTGACAGCGAATCCCTACTTCAATCGCCCATCGCGGCGTTCGATCTCGCTCCACAAACGACAAGTCGATCCACGCGATACGTTCGCTGAGGCGTTCGATTTCGGCCATAGACACTCTGAAGTCGAGCGCCTCATTCTCTAACTTAACGCGACCGACTATTCTGGGTCAACTATTTAAGATCTCCTTCCTTCCCCCTACCGAGATAAGTGATTAATCGCAGAGTGGTAACAACGACTGCCGAAGCCCAGCCGCGAGAGCCCGTGCGTCTCGTGTCGCGCCTCGTTCAGTCACTCTGTTTACTCGCTCCTTCGCTGAGGTGCTTACATCGGTGACCTTCGCCCTCGCAACTGCCCCCTCGTGCCATGCCTCACAACAGCACCGCACCTCACGCCTCCCCAGCTCCGTCGCTGCGAGTTAAAATCGCCAGTGACTCTATCGCGTGAGTGATCCTCGGCGCTACGTGCCGGCTGTCAGAGCGATCGAAGGTCTCTCGCTGCTCACATCACCGCACACTGAGACGTCGCTTTGCGGTCTATACGTACCCTTCCTCGACGAGCAGCTCGCCGTTGAGCAGCGAAGCACCGGCCGCGCCGCGGATCGTGTTGTGCGCGAGGCAGTTGTACTTCGCACCGGTGTCGGTCGTCTGGACACCGCCGGCGACGATCCCCATCCCGTCCGCGTACGTGCGGTCGAGGCGGGGCTGCGGGCGCTCGGGCTCGTCGTCGCCGAACACCTTGATGAGCTGGTCGGGCGAGCTGGGGAGGTCGCCGGCGCCCTCGAACGAGCGCATCGCCTCGCGGAGGTCCGCGGCCGAGGGGTCGTCGGCGAACTCGGCGAAGACGTTCTCCAAGTGGCCGTCGAGCGTCGGGATGCGGTTACAAGAGGCGGCCACGTCGGCGTCGTGGAGCGCGACCTCGGCGCCGTCGAACTCGCCGAGCAGCTTGCGCGACTCCGTCTCCATCTTCTCCTCCTCGCCGCCGATGTGCGGGATGGCGTTGTCGATGATCTCCATCGAGGTGACGCCGGAGTAGCCGGCGCCGGAGACGGCCTGAAGCGTCGAGACGCTGACGCGCTCCAGTCCGAACTCGTCGATCGCCGCGAGCGTCGGCACCATCGTGATCGTCGAGCAGTTCGGGTTCTTCACGAGGGCGCCGTCCCAGCCGCGCTCGTCGCGCTGGACCTCGATCAGGTCGAGGTGGTCGGGGTTGATCTCCGGGATGGTGAGCGGCACGTCTTCGGCCATGCGGTCGTTCGAGGAGTTCGACGAGACGACGTACCCCTCTTCGAGGAACGACGGCTCGACCTCGGCGGCGACGCCCGAGGGGAGCGAGGAGAACAGGAGGTCGACGTCGGCGTCGGCGACGCCCGCGGGCGTCGTCTCCGCGACCTCCATCTCGGCGACGTCGTCCGGGATCGGGGTGTCGACGCGCCACTTGGCCGCCTCGCGGTAGGTCTTCCCCGCGCTCTCCGCGCTCGCCGTGACAGCGGCGAGGTCGAAGGTCGGGTGATCGTCGAGCAGCTGGATGAATCGCTGGCCCACGGCCCCCGTCGCGCCGAGGATACCGACTCGTACAGACATTGCGCGTGAGTCAGTGACAGGGACGTAAGTGCGTTCGGATACGGGTCGATTCCGCCGGGCGCGGTCGGCGGTTCGGCGGAACGGCCGGTCCGACGAGAGATGGCCGTCGACGGCCCCGAGTCCCCGACGGACCGTCGCCGAACGGAGCGGTCCGGCGGCCGTCCCGCAGTCCGCCCCGGTAGGCAACACATTATAAATAATGGTGGGTGATATTCTCACGCAATGTCCGAGTTCGGAGCGCTCTCGATCCTCCCGCCGCTGCTCGCCATCGCGCTGGCGATCGTCACCCGCAAGGCGATCCTCTCGCTTTTTCTCGGCATCTGGTCGGGGGCCGTGATCTACACGGGCGGGCTGGGAATCGTCCAGACGTTCGACTGGATCGTCGCGGCGATCATCGCGGACGACGGGTTCCAGGCGACGATCCTCGTGTTCACGTTGCTGCTCGGCTCCGGCGTGGCGATGGTGTGGAACCTCGGAGGGACCTACGCCATCCGCGACTGGGCGATCGAGCGTCTCGACACGCAGCGCAAGGCCGGGCTGGCGGCGTGGGGCCTCGGACTCGTCCTCTTTTTCGACGACTACGCCAACACCGCCATCGTCGGCTCGGCGATGAAGGACGTCTCAGATCAGCTCCGAATCTCCCGCGAGAAGCTCTCGTACGTCGTCGACTCCACCGCCGCGCCCGTCGCGACGCTCGGCATCTCCTCGTGGGTCGCGTTCCAGCTGTCGCTGATCGACGAGGGGTACGCGGAGGCGGGCGTCGCCGAGGCGAACCGACCCAGCACCTTCGAGGTGTTCCTCGCTTCTATCCCGTTCAACATGTACGCGATCCTCGCCATCGCGATGGTCGCGATCGTCGTGCTGTGGGGCCGCGACTACGGGGAGATGCTCACCGCCGAACACCGGTCGTGGACGACCGGGCAGGTCACCCGCGAGGGCGCGGAGCCGATGCAGGACGTGGCGGGCGAACTGGGCGAGCCGCCGGCGTCGACGCCGCGCCTGATCAACTTCTTCGCGCCGGTCGCCGTCCTAGTCGCCGTCACAGTCGCGACCGCGTTCTGGTCCGGCGGCTTCGCGCCGACGGGCTTCCTCTCCGACTTCCTCGCGGGCGAGTTCGGAAGCGCGGGCGACCGCCTGTGGAACGCGGTCATCGGCGCCGACTTCGCGACCGCCCTGATGATCGGGTCGTTCGGGATGGTGCTGTCCGGGTTCGTGCTCGGGAAGGCGTACCGGATCTTCGGGGTGGGGGAGGCAACCGAGCACGCCGTCGACGGGTTCGGAATCATGCTCACCGCGGTGTCCATCCTCGTGTTGGCGTGGGGGATCGGGGAGGTCATCTCCGCGCTGGAGACGGGTCAGTACGTCGCCGAGGCGACGGTCGGGACGGTCCCCCAGTCCGTCCTCCCCGCGCTCGTGATGGCCGTCGCCGGCTTCATCGCCTTCTCGACCGGGACCTCCTGGGGGACGATGGGGATCATGACCCCTATCGCGGTGCCCGTCGCTTGGGAGATAACCGGAGGCGGTGCCGAGGGGCACGCCCTCGTCGCGGTGATGGTCGGCGTCATCTTTTCCGGGGCGATCTTCGGCGATCACAGCTCGCCCATCTCCGACACGACGGTGCTGTCCGCGACGTTCACCGGCGCGGACCTCATCGACCACGTCCGCACGCAGATCTACTACGCGGCCACGGTGGGGCTCGTCTCGATCGCGCTGCTGCTCGCGTGGGGCTTTTTCGGGATCACGCCGTTCGCGCTGCTCCCGATCGGCGTCTTGGCGCTCGTCGGCCTCGTCTACCTCCTCTCCGAGTTCGACGCCAACCGTCGCGGGATCGACCCCGTCTCCGTCTCCGAGCCGCAGACGGACGACGGCGAGCGCGTGGTCGTCGCCGGGACTGAAGAGGACTGAGCGTCCACCCGACCCTTTAAAACCGCTCACCGGTTATGCGGAGTCGCGCGCCATTAGTCCCCGCCCGAGTACTCCCCGATGGGAGCGATGACAGCGCGGAGAACCCAGGCGCGTCACATCGGTCGCAGACGCGACCCGCCCGTCGCCGCGCAGGCGACCGCCCGCCACGAGGGTTTCCCGGTCGACGCGGCACGCCGCCGGAGATGAGACCGGTCGTTAGTGTCGCGGGCGCACATTTCGAACGCTCGATGAGAGGGATCCGACGGCGGCGCACGGGAACGAAGAGCGCGTCACGGGGCGGTGTCGGGTTTTTAATCGGCACACCTCCCACCTTGAGGTATGGTCTACCAGATCACTCTCCCGGAGTGGCTGACGGAGCTCCTCTCGGCGTACGATCAGGTGCTGTCGGAGCTGTTCTGGTTCGCGGTCGGGTTCGCGATCGTCTACCTCGTCGGCCAGATCGTCCTCGTTCCGCTCGCGACGCGGGCCGTCCGCTCGCGGAACCGCAACAACGCCACGATCGAGACCGCGACGGAGACGTACCTCCGCGTGGCGGTGATCGGGTTCGCGGTCCTCACGGGCATCATCGGCGCCGGGTACGGACGGGTGCTCTCCGAGTCGGCGGTCATCATCGCGGCGCTCACGTTCGCCCTCGGTATCGCCGGGCAGCAGGTGTTCGGGTCGCTCGTCAGCGGGATGTTCCTCGTCGCCGACCCGGATTTCAACGTCGGCGACTAGATCGAGTGGCCGGGCGGGAGCGGGACGATCGAGGCGGTCGACTTCCGCGTCACCCGCGTCCGGACGCCGAACCACGAGACGATATCGGTGCCCAACACCGAGCTCACGGCCAACGCGATCACCCGGCCGTACGGCCGCGACCGGTTTCGGCTCACGGAACAGGTGGACGTCGCCTACTACGAGGACACCGAGCGGGCGCTGCTAGAGCTCCAGCAGATCGTCACGACCATCGGTCCGGTGCTCGACGACCCGGCGCCGAACACGCGCATCGTCGAACTCGGCGAGAACGCGATCACGATACAGGCGGAGTTCTGGACCGACGACCCGGGAAACAAGGACATCCAGACGATCCGCTCGGACTTCCGCCGACTGGTGAAACGGCGCTTCGACGAGGAGGGAATCACGCTCGCCCCGCCGTCCGCGAACCTGCTCTCCGGCGAACTCACCGTGACGGACCGGTCGGCCGACGCACCGAACGCGGCGGGGCGGTGACCGCCACGAAGCGGGTCGGTGACTGCCACGCAGCGAGCAGTGACCGCCGGGATCCGGCGACCAACTCGCGGACTGCGGGGCCGCCCCGCGGAGACGTCGGATCGACTACTCGGAGTCGCGCAACACCAACGGCCCGACGGCGAGCGTGCGCTTCGCGAGGGTGAGCACGCGGAGCAGGTAGGAGACGAAAAGCGAGAACGGGAGGAGCGCGACCGCGAACGCGCCCCCGACGACGAGCGTCACGTGGTCGACGCCGAGCGTCCGTCCGGGGAACGTCCCGGCGTCGACGGCCGCGACCATGAGACCGGCGACGACCAGCGCCGGCACCGCGGCGTACAGGATCAGCCGCGAGAGGTCGATCAGCGCCCACTGGAAGTACAGCGTTTTGACGTGTTCGCGGGCGGGGCCGAACAGCGACAGCGACTCCCGCAGTTCCACGAGGAGGTCCCGCTCGTCGTCGGTGAGCGCCTCGTCGTGATCGGTGGTGATGCGTTCGATCCGGCCGATCTTCGGGCCGTAGTCGAAGTTGAGCGCGGCGAACACGACGTCGAAGGAGCCGAACTCGGCGCCGTCGAGCTGGCCGCGCACGGCGTCGGCGTTCTCGGCGATTCCCGTGGCGAGGTCCTCGACGTCCGCTTCGAGCGCGGGTCGGTCCGCCTCGTCGCCGCCGCCTCCGCGACCGCCTACCGATTCGCGGAGGGCCCGGGAGCGCTCCGCCGCGGCGCCGAGGAGCGCGTCGAGGAACGCGGCCGGGTCCGTGGGGGTCGGCGCACCGGTCAGCTCCGCGATGTCGTCTCGGACCGCGAGCGTCCCGTTCATGCGCTCCTGCTGGTCGCCGAGCGGGCCGTTCTCCTGCGTGAGCACGAGCTGTCCGATCGTGACGACGAGCGTCGCCCCGGTGACGATGGCCGTGATCATCGAGGCGAACAGCGTCTCGATCGGGTCGCTCGCCTCGACCTTCGCCGCGAGCGACGGCGAGAGGACGACCGCGGCGGCGACGAACGCGACGAAAATCACGACAGTGAGGACCGCCGCGACGACGAGCCGGTTCGCGCGCAACAGCAGCCAGAGCTTCGCGCGGTTCTCGCCGGCGCGCTCGCGCATCGTGTCGGCGGTGTCCGTGTTGCCGGCGTCGTTGACGTCTCCCCCGGCCGAAGCCTCTCCGACCGAGTCGCTCATCGCGGCTCGGCGCGCACCGAGAGGTCGTCGACGTAGCGGGTCGCGTCGGCCCTCCGGATCGTCGCGGCGCTGACGGCGCCGAGCCCGTCCGTCCAGAGTAGCTCGCGTCGGGTCGTCGTCTCGGATCCGTCCATGAGTAGCGACACGGCTCGCGAGCACTATATAACTACGCGAGTGCGACGAGAGCGACCGGAACGCGGTAGTCGCGGCCACGGGACTCGGTCTGCCGACCGCCGCGAGCGAGCCCCGACGACCCCCGCGATCGCGCCCCGATGCCGGCGGCGCAAGTCACAACCCGCTGCTCGCCGAACCGGGAGTATGTCGACAGCCGCCGGCTCCGACGTCACCCTCGTTCGCAACGCCACGGTCCTCGCGACCGTGGACGGGACGACCTTCCTCGTCGACCCGCTGTTCGCGCCGCAGGGCGCGCTACCGCCGATCGATAACACCCCGAACGACCGGAACAACCCGCTCGTCCCGATGCCGGACGTCGACCTATCCCACGACGCGGTGATCGTCACTCACCGCCACCCGGACCACTTCGACGACGCGGCGGTCGAGGAGCTCGACGCCGACGTGCCCCTGTTCTGTCAGCCCGCCGAGGCCGACGCGTTCGCCGAGGAGGGGTTCACCGACGTGCGACCGGTCGAGGAGACGGCCTCATTCGACGGGGTCACGCTCCACCGGACTCCGGGTCGCCACGGCCACGGGGAACTGGCCGAGCGGATGGGGCCGGTCTCCGGGTTCGTCCTCGACGGCGACGAGACGCTGTACCTCGCCGGCGACACGGTCTGGTACGAGCCGGTCGCCGAAACGCTCGACCGGTTCGACCCCGACGCGGTCGTCCTCAACGGCGGCGCGGCGCGGTTCACCGAAGGCGAGCCGATCACGATGGGGGTCGAGGACGTGGCGGCCGTCCGCGAGGCCACCGACGCCGCGATCGCCGTGGTCCACATGGAGGCGATCAACCACTGTCTGCTCTCGCGCGAGGAACTCCGGGCCGAGACCGAGGACGTGGTGGTCCCCGAAGACGGCGAGCGGATCTGGGTCTAGCGCGCTCCCGTCCGGCAGCCCGAGAGTCTTTGTGTGTCTCCCCGGAACGGCATCGCATGTCTCGCGCGTCGGACCTCGGACGGCTCTACGACCTCTTCGATCGTCTCGAAGCGGCCGGCGACGGGAAGCGACGCCTCTCGGACTGTACCGGACACATGGACTGGCCCGAGCGCGGGGTCTACTTCTTTTTCGCGACGAACGAAACGCGGGAGGCGACCGACCAGCTTCGGCTCACGCGCGTCGGTACGCACGCCGTCTCGACGGGGTCCGGAACATCGCTGTGGAACCGGCTCCGAACGCACCGCGGAGCCAACCGCGGGAGCTACGAGGGCGGCGGGAACCACCGCGGGTCGGTGTTCCGCAAGCACGTCGGACGGGCGATGATCGAACGGAACGGACTCGGCGAGGAGTACCCCCACTGGGGCGAGGGTTCCACCGCGGACCGCGAGCGTCGACTCGCGGAGTTGGATCACGAGCGACGCGTGAGCGAGTACATCCGTGACCTCCCGTTCCTGTGGATCGACGTCGACGACGAGCCCGGACCCGAGAGCGACCGGGCGTACATCGAGCGGAACGCGATCGCACTCGTTAGCAACTACGAGACGGAGGCCATCGACGACCGAAGCGACGAGTGGTTGGGGCGGGACAGTCCGCACGAACGAATCTCCGAGTCGGGGCTGTGGAACGTCGATCACGTCGACGAGGCGTACGAACCGGCGTTCCTGGACCGACTGGCGGGCACCGTGGCGGAGACCGCTGAGCCGTAGCTTCCTCGTGGCGGACCGCCGCCGTCCGCTCGGCGCTCGTGAAGACTTATCGGGGCAGGTGGCGGTTCTGGTGTATGACGCAGCCGCAACCGGGAGAGCAGTTGGTCGGCGCGTACCTCCGCGTCGTCGAGGGGTGCGACCTCGTGACGTACAACCAGCGGTCCATGGAGCAGGGCGACCAAACGGAGCTCGACGTGCTGGGCGTCAAGTCGACTCCCGAGGGCCAGCGGGTCCTCGCCTGCGAAGTCGTCACGCACCTCGACGGACAGCTGTACTCCGGGACGCCCTCGACGGACGAGTGGGCTGCGTACGGGAACGCCAGCTACCAGTACAGCTTAGAGCGGATCTCCGAGAAGTTCGAGCGCGTCGTCGACTATCTCGACGTCGTGTTCGACGACCTCTCGCTGGCCGAGATCCAGCTGTGGTCGCCGTACGTCAGCGAAGGACACCAGACCGCCGGGCTCACCGAGGTCGTCGAACGCACCGAGCGCGACCACGAGCCCGGCGTGCGGCTCGTGATCAACGACGAGTACACCGACCGGATCGAGGAGCTCCGCGACGCCGCGAGCGCGTCGTCGAAGGACTACAGCGAGACGGGGTTCCGTTACCTCCAGATCCTCGAAGGCATGCGGTAGCGCGGTCCGCGTCCTGCGCAGCCTCGCGGCTCGCGGTGTTGCTCGCCGCGAGAAGGTCCGGGTGCGAGAATCGAACCCGAGCGAGACTCGCTTCGCTCGTCTCGCGTGATTCAATCTCGTCGTCCGGACTTTTCGCTCCTCACTCCGTTCGTCGGTAAAGGTCCGGGTGCGAGAATTGAACCCGCGTCTCAGCCTCCACAAGGCTGAAGGATAGTCCACTACCCTAACCCGGACACGCGTCGTCAACTACCTCGCTTCGATAAATAACGGTTACGACTCCGGGACGGGCGTGCGACGGCGTGGCGCCCGGGGCGGGTTCGGTCGCGTCGTCGACCACCGCGTCGTTTTTGACGGTCGCGGGCGTATCGACGCCAACTCGTGGCCTTCACCGACAAGATCTACGTCAAGAACCACCGCCAGCTCTCCTCCCAGCTGGAGGCGAACATTCCGAAGGGGGCGTTCGCCGGCGCGACCCTCGACCTGCTGTTCACCGGCGACGGCCTCTCGAAGCTCGACGAGACGACCCGCGACCGCGTCCTCGACTTCGCCGAGGACTTCCTCGACTGCGACTGTGACTCGAACCCCTACTGCGGCCATCCCGAAGAGAAGTTCATGCGGTACGTCCTCGAACTTCGCGCCGAGGGGCTCGGCCCGCAGGCCATCGTCGACGTGATGACCGACGACTACATGGTGTACGCGTACACCGGCGACGTGCTCTCCTTCCTCGACGACTCGGTCAGAAAACTGGAGGCGATCGAGACGCTCGCGGACGTCGACGGCAACGGCGAGATGTCCGAGCGGGCGCGAAAGGCGAAACGAGAGCTGTCGGGCTAGCGATCGGTCCCGAAGCGGACGCGTCGGTCGGGGTCGGCGACGACGCGACGACTAGTCGTTGTCGGCGGACGCGACGCCCGAGCCGATCTCGTCGACGGGGGCCTCCTCCTCGGTCAGGTTCCCGTCGCGCCAGGTGTCGCGTTTGAACCAGAGGTACGCGACGACGCCGCCGACGACGTTCGAGATCGGGAACGCGATCCACAGCCCCATCGCGCCCAGCGAGCCGGCGGCGACCCACGCGACCGGCAGGCGGACGAACCCGAGGGTGACGAGGGAGATGACGGCCGCGATCATCGTGTGGCCCGCGCCGCGGAAGCCGCCGGTGTACGCCCGCATCACGCCGATGAACCCGAACGAGAGGCCGCTCACGCGGAGGAACGTCGTCGCGTGGTCGACGACCGCCGGATCGGGGGAGAACACGCCGGCGATCGGCCGCGCAGCGAGGACGATGACCCCGCCGCCGACCGTGAGCAGCGCGAGCAGGGCGCGGGCGCCGAAGTGGTTCGTCTCGGCGGCGCGGTCCAGTTCGTCCGCGCCGATGTTCTGTCCCGTCATCGTCTCGATCCCCTGCGAGACGGCGAGCGCCGGCAGGAAGATCACCGAGAAGATCCGCGTCCCGATGCCGTACGCCCCGCTGACCGCGTTCGGGAAGTTCGCGACCACGACGAGGAGCGCGGTGATCGAGACCGAGCGGGCCGCGCCCTCGGCGGAGGCGGGCAGTCCGATGCCGAGGACGGTCTTCCCGAACTCGGGGTCGGGGAGCATCTCCGAGAGCCGTATCCGAACGCCGCGGTCGCCGCGGAACATGATCTGAAGGCCGACGAGGAGCGCGAGCGCCCTGGAGCCGACGGTCGCGATCGCGGCGCCGCCGATCCCCCAGCCGGTGAACCCCGTCGCGTCGAGGGCCGCGGCCTCCAGCCCGCCGAGGCCGAGCGCGCCGAACAGCGGGTTCGCGTCGAAGCCGAAGATGAAGATCGGGTCGAGGAGGATGTTGAGGACCACCGAGCCGGCCATGACGTACATCGGGGTCACCGTGTCGCCGTAGCCGCGCATCAGCGCCATGAACACCGCGAAGCCGAAGACCGCGAACAGGCCGACCGCGTACACCCGCATGTATTCCACGACGAGCGGCGCGACCGTCTCGTTCACGCCGAGGAGCGCGGTGACGTCGTCGACGAGGACGTATCCCAGCACGCCCAGCACGACGGAGATGACGGCCGCGTACGCCATCGTCTGCGACGCGGCGTAGGCGGCGCGGTCCTCGTTGCCGGCGCCGGTGTGTTGCGCGACGAGGACGCTCCCCGCGACGGAGACGCCCAACGCCAGCGAGATCATCAGGAAGACGATCGGGAACGCGAACGTGATCGCCGACAGTGCCTCGGTGCTGTACCGGCCGAGCCAGAAGGTGTCGGCGAGGTTGTACAGCACCTGAAAGAGGTTCTGGACGACGATCGGGAGGGAGAGGAAAAACAGCGGCCACCCGATGTCGCCCGAGGTGAGGTCGAGCTCGTCGGCTCCTTTAAATAGCGAGTCGACGCGGTCGCGGAGCCCCATCAGGCGACCGCCTCCGAGGGGCCCAGGTCGTCGCGCTCGGGGAGGGGACTGTTCGCGGCGTCGGGGATCGGTCGGTCCGTGTGGTCCATTCGGTTCGTACCAATACTGACTGACTGGTCAGTCAAAAACATTCGGAAGCCGGACGGCTGCGCCGATCCGACGGCGGACGACCGCCCTGATCGGCCGTCTGATGAACGCCCTGATCGGACGGCGGACGACCGCGCCGTCCGCTTCCCGGAGGCGAGGAGCGGCCGAACGGTCTAAGTGCGCGCGCGCCCGAAATCCGGCAATGAGTCTTCGGCCCGCGTGGCTAACGTTCAGGCGATACGCGGCGGCGACGACGGGGATGACGCTCGTCCTCTTCTCGCTCGGCGTCTACACCGCGGCGACCGGTTCGGGGCTGGCGTGTCAGGCCCAGTGGCCGCTGTGTTCCGACCAGCTCATCCCGGCGCTGACGATCAACCCCGACTTCATCGAGTGGTTCCACCGCGCGTGGGCGATGGTGACCGGCTTCCTCATCATCGGGGTCGCCGGGTGGACGTGGCTCGGCTCCGAGTTCGAGCGCCGGACCAAGCTGGCGGCGACGCTGGCGGTCGCGATCCTCCCCGTTCAGATCACCGTCGGCGCGATCACCGTCACACTCGGCGGGCTCGTCCCCGGCGGGTACACGGTGTCGACGCACGCCGCGCACCTGATCGTGGCGCTGACGATCTTCACGCTGCTCGGGCTGGCGACGATCTGGGGCGGCGGGCGCGGGAACGCGCGGCTGCTCCGCGCCGCCGCGGGGATCGCGGTCGCCGGCATCGTCGCCAGCGCGGTCTTCTCGCGGGCGGTGCCGTTCCTCACCTACGCGCCGCCCGCGCAGGCCGCCTTCTACATCACCGGCCTCGCCGGGCACCTCGGGCTCGTCGCGGTGATCGCGTACACGACCGAGGCGGTCCGGGGAGGGTACGACGGTCTCGACGCCGGAACGGCGGGCACCGTCCGCGCGCTCGCCGCCGGGTCGATGACTGCCCTCGTCGGGACGCTCCTGCTCGGTCGCGACCTCGTGTTATACACCGCCACATGGCAACAGATCAACCTCGTCGCGCTGGGCATCGCGGTCGCGCTCGCCGCGGGCGCGGTGTGGGCCCTGCGCCGGCCCGACGCCTCGGGACCGACCTCGGAGCCGATCGGCGGCGACTGACGCGCGTCGAGACGGGTTTCGGAACCCGTGTGCGCGGGCCGATCGACCGTCGCACCCGGAACCGGCGCGTCCGAGGGAGGAAAGGTTGAAATCGCTCGCCGTACTCGCACGGGTATGACACGCCGCACCCAGACCGATGTGAGCCGTCGGACGTACCTGAAGCTGACCGGCGGCTCCGCCGCGGTCGGACTGACCGGTCTCGCCGGCTGCCTCGGCGAGAACACCACCACTATCACGCCCGGAACCGCGCCCGGTTTCCCGCCGTTCGAGATGCGGCAGGACGGCGAGCTGGTCGGGTTCGACGTCGACCTGCTGGAGGCGGTCGTCGCCGAGACCGACTACGAGCTCGGTGAGTGGGCCACCTTCGACTTCGACGGGCTGATCCCCGCGCTCACGCAGAACGAGGAGATCGACGTCATCGCCGCCGCGATGACGATCACCGAGGATCGCCAGGAGACGATCGCCTTCTCGGACCCGTACTGGGAGTCCGACCAGGCGATCCTCGTGCGCGAGGGAGGCGACTTCCAGCCGTCGGAGTGGGCGGACTTCGAGGGCGCCCGCGTCGGCGCGCAGTCCGGGACCACCGGCGCCGACCAGGTCCAGTCGAACCTCGTCGACCCGGGGATCGTGGCCGAGAGCGACTCCTCGACGTACGACAGCTACGTCCTCGCGGTCGAGGACCTCGCGAACGAGAACATCGACGCCGTCGTCGTCGACAACCCGGTCGCCGAGACGTTCGCCGCGAACCGCGCCGTGACGATCGCGTTCGTCGAGGAGACCGGCGAGCAGTTCGGCTTCGGGCTCCGGCAGGGCGAGTCCGAGTTCCAGTCCGCGCTCAACGACGGCCTCCAGACCGTCCGCGACGACGGGACGTACCAAGAGATAACCAACACCTGGTTCGGGCAGGAGTAGGATGTCGGTCGCGGGCCCGCTCGCGCTCGCCGCGTCGAACAGCCTCGGCGCTCTCGCGGGCGCTGCCTCCGCCGCGGCGCCGGCGGCGAGCGACGCCGTCGTGCCGGCGATCGGATCGATCGACCCGTGGCTCGTCGGCGACCCCGTCGACTGGTGGTTCGTCCTCCGGAACGTCGACTACCTCGGGGGCGGGCTCGCGCTGACGGTCGGGCTCACGGTCGCGTCGATCCTGCTCGGGTTCCTCGTCGGCTTCCCGGCCGGCGCGGTGGAGGTGTACGGTGACGGACCCGCGAAGCGCCTCGTGGAGACGGTCGGGGTCGTCCTCCGCGGGACCCCCATCGTCGTCATCCTCCTCGTGATGTACTTCGTGATCGGCGTCCCGCAGGTGAACCTCGGTATCGGCTCGATCTCGCCGGCGATCTCGGCCGGAATCTTGGGTCTCGGACTCCGGAGCGCCGCGTACCAGTCGCAGATCTTCCGGGCGTCGCTCGCGAGCGTCGACGACGGCCAGCTGGAGGCGGGGCGGGCGGTCGGCCTCTCCCGGTTCGAGGCGATCCGGTACGTCGTCGTCCCGCAGGCGCTCCGGCGGTCGATCCCGGGCTTTCAAAACGAGTTCACCATCGTGTTGAAGGACACGAGTATCGTCTTCGCGATCGGCCTCGCGGAGCTTCTCACCCGCGGGTACGACCTGTTCACGGAGCAGACGACCGCGGTCCTCGAAGTCATCCTGTTCATCAGTGCCATCTACTTCGTCCTCACGTTCACCACGAACCGCGCGCTCGACTACCTCGGCACCCGGTACGCGATCCCGGAGGGTGAGTCGGCGTGAGTGACGACGCCTTCCTCCGCGTGAGCGAGGTCTCGAAGTGGTACGGCGACGAGCAGGTGCTCGACGGGGTCTCCTTCGAGATGGACCGGGGCGACGTGACCGTCCTGATCGGCCCGTCCGGCTCCGGCAAGTCGACCATGCTCCGCTGTGTCAACCGGCTCGCGGAGGCCCAAGAGGGGTCGATCACCCTCGACGGTGAGGAGGTGCTCTCGCCCGACACCGACGTCGACGAGCTCCGCCGGGACGTCGGCATGGTGTTCCAGAGCTTCAACCTGTTCGCGCACCTGACGGCGACCGGCAACGTCGCGCTCGGGCCGCGACGCGTCCTCGGACTCTCGGAGGAGGAGGCACGGGACCGCGCCGCGGCGCAGCTCGAACGCGTCGGGCTCGCCGACCAGCTCGACTCGTACCCGGCTGAGCTGTCGGGCGGCCAACAGCAGCGCGTGGGGATCGCCCGGGCGCTGGCGATGGAACCGAAGCTCATGCTGTTCGACGAGCCGACGAGCGCGCTCGACCCCGAGCTCATCGGCGAGGTGTTGGAGGTGATGCGCGCCCTGGTCGACGAGGGCATGACGATGCTCGTCGTCACCCATGAGATGAGCTTCGCGCGGGCGGTCGCCGACGAAGTCGTGTTCTTAGACGACGGGCGCGTGGTCGAGCGCGGCCCGCCGGAGCAGCTGTTCGAACGCCCCGAGAAGGAGCGGACCGGCCGCTTCCTCGAACGCATCGCGAGTCACGACTGATGGCGGGGGCGACGCGACCGCGGACGGTCGGCGAGCGCGTGGCCGACGCGGACCCGTCCGCCGGCCGGATCCTCCTCGTCGCCGCCGGCGCGCTGTTCTGGGGCTGGCTCCTCGTCAGCTGGGTCAACCGCTGGCTCGGCGGTGCGATCGCCCCGGTCGGCGAACCGCTCGTCGCGCCGGAGACCGTCGAGGGCGCGTTCGCCGCGGTGCCCGGGCTCGCCGCGGTGGCGGCCGACGCCGCGTTCGTGGTCGAGCTCACGCCCGTCCTCGCGCAGGGAACGTGGCTCACGGTGGTCATCACCGGCGTGAGCCTCGTCTGCGGCTTCTTCATCGCCGTGCCGCTGGCGGTCGCGCGGGTGTACGGTCGGTTCTCGGCGTGGCTCTCGCTCGGCTACACCGAGCTGCTGCGCGGCACCCCGCTTCTGGCGCAGCTGTTCGTGCTCTACTACGGGCTGAACCTCGCGGCCTCCGTGCCGGCGGCGGTGTCGGGCGTGTTCCCGCGCGACGTGGTGTGGGTCGCGATCCTCGGGTTCACGCTCAACGGGGCCGCCTATCAGGCCGAGTACATCCGCGGCGCGGTCGAGAGCGTCGACGACGGCCAGATCACCGCGGGGCGCGCGATCGGGCTCTCGAAGCTGGAGTCGATCTACTACGTGGTGCTCCCGCAGGCGCTCCGATACGCGATCCCCTCGTGGACGAACGAGTTCGTCTACCTGATCAAGTACTCGTCGCTGGCGGGCTTCATCACGGTCCCGGAGCTGTACTACCGCGCCGACCAGGTGGCCACCGAGACGTTCCGGTACACCGCCGTCTTCCTCGTCCTCGGCGCGATGTACCTCGCGTTGGTGCTCACGGCGTCGAAGTTCATGGAGCGCGTCGACGACCGCGTCGCGATCCCGGGACTCGGGGTGGACCGGGAGCGGTGACGGTCACGCGCCGAAGTCGGTGACGACCTCGACGCCGCGCGCGTCGTACTCCTCCATCGCTGCGAGCCGTCCCGACACCTCCGACAGCGACAGCTCCCGAGAGACCAGCTCGCCGGGGGCGATCCCCGTCGCCTCGATCAGATCGAACAGGTCGTCGTAGCTGGTCGGCGGCATCCCGCGCGACCCGAGGAACGAGATCTCCCAGCGAGTCATCCAGTCGATCGGCAGCGACACCTCGCCGCGCTCGGCGTCGGTGGTGAGTCCGACCTGGACGTGCGCGCCACGCGGGCGCACCGAGCGGACGGAGTTCCGACACGTCTCCGCGATCCCGAGCGCGTCCATCGAGACGTCTGCGCCGCCGTCGGTCAGGTCGCGGACGCGCTCGGGGACGGACCCGTCTCCCGACGGCGACGCCGGGTTCACGGTCGCGTCCGCACCGAAATCGGCCGCGAGCGCGAGCGCGTCGTCGTCGACGTCGACCGCGATCACGCGGGCGCCGAGCGCCGCGGCGATCTGGACCGCGGAGAGCCCGACGCCGCCGCAGCCGTGGACGGCGACGGCGTCGCCGCCCCCGACGCCCGCCCGCTCGGCGAGCGCGTGGTACGCCGTCATGTACCGGCAGCCGAGCGCCGCGGCCGCGGTCGCGTCGAGCCAGTCCGGGCGCTCGACGAGGTTGTAGTCGGCCGCGGGCACCGCCACTCGCTCCGCGAACGCCCCCGGCGCGGCGGCCTCGAACCCGAGCGCGCGCCCGTCCTCGCAGACGTTCCCGGCGCCGCGGCGGCAGTGCGGACAGGTGCCGTCGCCGAGCGAGAATGGGACGACCACGCGGTCACCGGGCCGGAATCGGTCGACTTCGCCGCCGACGGCGAGCACCTCGCCGGCCGGCTCGTGGCCGAGGACCTGCCCGCGCGGGACGCGGTCGTCCGCCCACTCGCCGTGGCCGGCCCACGCGTGCCAGTCGCTGCGACAGACGCCGCAGGCGTCCACGCGGACGACGGCGCCGTCGGGGGCGGGTTCGGGGTCAGGGAGGTCGCGAACCGCGAGCGGTTCGCCGTACTCTCGCAGGATCGCTGCGCGCATACGGGAGCCACCGAGCGACGGGACAAAGGTCTCTCGGCGCTCCGACCCCCTCGAGAGATTATTTCGCGGCGTTTTTACTTGATCTCAGCGCATGACAACTGATAGGCGAGTAAGGTTTATGCCGACCGAGTAGACTCGTTGACACGTGTCGCGTCAACTCGAACGACGTCCCGGAGTCGCGTACCGTCGGCCCGGTGGAGATCCCGACCGATTCGTGGTCGAGGCCGCCGGCGAGTCGCGGCTCGATCTGTCGGACTGTTCCGACGGCGGATGGCTCGATCGGGTGGCGAGCGCCGACCGCGACCGGCTCCGAGAGGCGCTGGAGGCTCCCGCCGTCGACGTCGTGTATCGGGTCGCGGCCGACGGGGAGCCGCGGTGGGTCCACGAGCGCGGCCGAACGACGGACGGCGGCGACGTGGTGGGATACCTCTTTCTCGCGGGCGAGCGCGTCGAGCGTCGGCGGCAGCTAGAGCGGCAGCGCGAGCGGCTCGACGAGTTCGCGAGCGTCGTCTCCCACGATCTCCGGAACCCCCTCTCCGTCGCGGTCGGCAACGTCGAACTGGCGGAACAGCTCGCCGGTGACGCATCGGCCGAACGGATGGACCGCGCGCTCGACGCGCTCGACCGTATGGACGAGCTCATCGGCGACCTCCTGACGTTGGCCCGGGAGGGGAAGACGGTCGACACCGCCGAGCCGACCGACCTGCGGCCGGTCGTCGAGCGCGCGTGGAGAACCGCGGGCGAGTCGGCCGACGCCGCGCTCGCGATCGATGGACCCCTCGGAACGACCCGATGCGACCCGGAACGGATGCGACAGGCGCTCGAGAACCTCTTCCGGAACGCGATCGAACACGGCACGACCGACGACGCCCCGACGACGCCTGACGCCTCCGCGACGCCTGACGACGCCCCGACGACGCCTGACGCCTCCGCGACGCCTGACGACGCCGCGGTCCGGGTCCGGGTCGGACGGACGGACGAGGGGCTCTACGTCGCGGACGACGGGCCGGGGATCGATCCCGACCAGCGGGACGCCGTCTTCGAGCCGGGACACACGACCGCGCCCGACGGCACGGGCTTCGGGCTGGCGATAGTCGAGCGGATCGCGGCGGCGCACGGTTGGTCGGTATCGGTCACGGAGAGCCGCGAGGGCGGCGCCCGATTCGAGTTCGTCTACGACGAGTCGATCGACGCCCCCGAAACGAGCGGACCCGACACCGGTCCGCACTCGACTCGGCTCCGCGGTCGCGGTAGTCAGTGACCCGCCGAGCCCGTCTCACATGAAATCGGTCAGCCCGGCCTGATCGTCGTCTGCTTCGTCGTCGGAACCGTCTTCCGCGGTCGCGTCGTCCGCCGAGTCGCGCCCGTTGCTCTCGCCGGCGGTCGGTCCGGAGTCATCGGGGGCGGCCTCATCGGTCGCGGCGTCGGCCGCGGTCGCGTCGTCCGCGTCCTCCCCGCGGTCGGCACCGTCGAACGCGAAGGCGCCCTCGGCGTGTTCCTCGATCAGCTCCTCGCGGCGGGCTTGCGCGTCCTCGACGATCGACGTGACCTTGTTCGTCGACTCGCCGGAGCCGGTGACGAAGGCGACGCCCGCCTCGTCGAGGTCGTACGCCGCCGCCATCGCGACGGTCAGGTCGCGGGGCTTACAGTGGTGGGTGACGGCCTCGAGGAACGGTAACACCTCCCGTCTCGCGGTCGCGACGCTACACCCGCTCGCGGCCGCGATCTTGCCGACGACCTCGTCGGCGGTCGCGTCCGACGACGACCAGAACTGCGGGCGACCGTAGCGCGTCCAGCCACCCTTCTCGCCGTCGCGGGCGGCCGCGACGCCCGCGGCCGCGTTGTCGGTCGCGTAGCGCCAGTAGGAGTAGTTCTGGGTGGCGCGCACGCGGCCGAGCCACACGTCGGCGTTGGCGAGGAAGTCGTACGCGCGGACCGCCTCGGTCGGCTCGTACACGTCGAGGACGTTGTTCTCGATCCAGCGCGTCAGGTCGTCGGGCGTCTCGTCGACGGCGTACGACGACCGCAACGCCTCCTCGGCGGACTCCTCTTTCAACACGGCGTCGAGGAACGGAAACAGCCCCAGCGCCTTGTCGCGGTCGCCGGTAACGACGTCGTCGACCGTGATCGAGTCGCGCCCCTGGGTCGCGGCTTGGAGGTCGTTTATCGCGCCGCGGAGATCGCCGCGGTTCCCTTCCGCGATCTGCTGGAGGGCGTCGGAGTCGAACTCGATCCCCTCCTTGCGGCAGACGTCGCGGAGGACGGGGACGATGGAGCGCGCGGAGACGTCGCGGAACTCGATCTCCCGCGTCGCGTTCCGGAGTCCGCGCGACATGTCGTAGTAGTCGTTGGCGATGAGGACGATGGGCTGACCGGACTCCTTGACCAGCTTCGTGATCGCCGAGGCGCCGCCGCGGTCGTAGTTCCCGTGGATGTTGTCGGCCTCGTCGACGATGACCAGCTGGCGCGAGGCGGTATCGCCGCCGCCCGCGCCGCCGCCGGCCGCGCTCCCGCCGAGGGTGGCGTTGCGCGCCGCACGGCCCGCGGAGCGCTCGATGACGTCGGCGGTGCGCTGGTCGGAGGCGTTCAGCTCGACCGTCTCCCAGCCCATGTCGTTCGCGAGCGCGTGCGCCGCGCTCGTCTTCCCGACGCCCGGGCTGCCGTGGAGGACGACCGCCTCGTGGTGGTCGTCCCACGAGCGGGCCCACTCCGCGAACGCGTCGCGGGCCTTGTCGTTGCCGCGGACCTCCGAGAGCGTGCTCGGGCGGTACTTCTCCGTCCAATCGGCCATTACCGGAGCAAGGAGCGAGCCGCGTTTAGTGGTTGCGGAGCGTCAGTCGTTCGCCCGGTCGCGGAGGTCGAGACGCGGGGTGAACCCCTCGTACGCGCCGTCGCTGGACACGATGGGGTCGTCCCCCGACGCGACGAGGTGGAGCGCGTCGAACGGCGTGAAGCCGTGTTCGTCGACGTACGTCGCGGCCGCGACCACGCCGTCGACGTCGCCCCGGACCTCCACGAGCGCGGCCGCGTTCGCGACGGTCCGCTCCGCGCTTCGGTCCTCACGGTACGCGACGAGCAGGAGTTCGACGAGCGTGAGCCGGGAGGTCCAGAGGTCGTCCCGGTGATCGCGATACACCGACTCGGCCGCGTCTCCGAGCCAGTCGTCGTCCTTTATCAGCGCGAGAAGGAAATCGGTCTCCGCGTACATTCAGCGCCCCGCCTCGTCGATCGCGGCGTCCCGCGCACCGTCGCGCAGCTCCTCGGCGGTCTTCTCGACGTCCTCGAACTCGTCTCTGAGCGCTTCGAGCGGGTCCTCCGCGACCGGAACCAGCTTGATACCGTCTCGGAGTCGGACGACGCGATAGCGGTCCCCGTATCGCTCTCGGATGTCCTTCGGGAGGGTCAGGCGTCCCCGGTCGTCGAGGGTCGTTTCGCCCATATAGCGAACTACGGTGAGAAAATATAAGAAAATACCCCATAGAGCTGATCGCACCCATCATCCTGCTATTCGGAGTTCACGATCTCCTCCTCGGTGAGTCCGTACAGCTCGTAGACGACCTCGTCGATAGGCTGCTCCGTCCGCTCGATCAGAGTAGGATAATGTGCTGATAATTGGGGTCCACAGATTAAAATGTGTATTAAACAATCTGCGAGTATGCCAATTGATCTGGGTCTCTGGCGAATAGCGGATAACGACGACTTTGAGCGTGTTTCGTCAACGAAACTCGACAGCGAAGACCGGCTTGAAGAATTCCTTCTCCAAGATCCGAACGTCCTCGGACAACCGTTGTTAGTCATCGATCGGCAAATAACGACATCAAGCGGGAAGCGTCTCGATATTCTGGCGATGGACGCGGACGGAGATCTCCATGTCGTCGAGCTCAAGCGAGACCGGACACCGAGGGACGTAACTGCGCAGACAATTGATTACGCCTCTTGGGTTCGAAATCTCACGTACGACGAAATCAAAGAACTCTACGAAGACTCGGACGAGCATGAGGACTCATTCGAAGCAGGATTTGATGAGAAATTCCGGCCGAATCATGACGACTCCTCTGAGGGGCCCGACGAGGTAAACGAAGAACATACCCTGACGATTGTGTCCTCTGAACTTGACGCCTCGACAGAGAGAATTATCGAGTACCTCTCTGAGGAATTTGATGTGCCGATCAACGCAGTTCGTTTCAATTACTACCAGGAAGACGAGCGAGAATACATTGCCCGGACATGGTTGAATGACCCCTATCAGTCGGAGGATGTGGACGAAGAGAGTACCAGAGAAGACTGGAGTGGCGTGGATTTCTATGCGAATTTCGAACAAACAAAATACCGGAATTGGGACGACGCCCGCGAATACGGATTTATTGCGGGAGGTCACGGAGAATGGTATCACCGAACAATGGGGACCGCAACGGAAGGGTCTCGTCTGTTCGTCTACCACCCACAAAAAGGGTATATCGGAGTCGGAACTGTGACCCAAGAAAAGACTCCGGCTAACGAATATAAGGTCGAAATTGACGATAAAACAGTGCCTCTCACAGAGGCTCCGCTTGAAGGTGACTTAAGCCGGGACGCAGAGGATCCTGACCTCCGTGAGTATGTCATAGGAATTGCCTGGGAAGATACTAGAGACATAGGGAATGCCGTCTGGGAAGAAGGGATGTACGCAAACCAGAATACAGTGACTAGGCTACGTGACCAGCACACGCTTGATCAGCTTCGAGAGGCTTTCGACGTTCCAGAAGTCAAGGATTAACACTGATGGATCAGTCTGATTTCGACAGACCGCGAAATGATCCGCGTGCCCAGCGTGTTATACGGTCAATCGAGCGGTTTGCTACCGAATTTGATCGACGTGTCCCGAGAGAACACGCAAACGAGGTCCTCTACGACTCAGTCCCACTCGAAGGTGGGATAATCCGCCAAGGACCGGAGCGGTTTATCGAGGAACACCTCATTCGTGACGTTGCTGATGCTCTCGGCTACCAGTATCGGCCACAACCGAAGGGATTTGAGGGACTCGGAGATGACACTCCAGATTTTACCATTACAAATGTCGATGTGACAGTGGTCGGTGAACTCAAATCCCCGAACGGAATTAAGAAGGCCCAGACAGAATCAATTCACTACCTTGATGAGGCTGAGAATCGCCCCCTTGTCGGTATTGCCTCTGATGGGTGGACGTGGATCAAGTACACTGCTCGAAAAGGTGAGAAACCAACTCCCAGCGACCATTGTTCTCTTCGTCAGGTTATCCGTGATATTGCGCGTGAGCAGTCTGTAGACCAGTCTCCGCGTCGCGATCGGCCAGAACTACGGAAGCGTTGCTACGACTTTGTGTCTTCATTTGGTGCCGAAGAGATCGGCAAGTCTGTTGAATCTGAGCAGGACTGAAAACGCTACTTTGAGACCGACAAATCGCTGAGCTGATTGAGACTCTTTTCGGGGTTTATTTTCCTACTGCCTCCTCAACGACCTCGATCTCCTCGTCGATGAGCCCGTACAGCTCGTAGACGATCTCGTCGATCAGGTCGTCGGTCTTTGCGATCTTCGCGTCGAGCTCCTCGGCGCGCTCTTTCGTCTCTAGGTAGTTCTCCAAGTCGTCGGCCACGTCGTCGACGTCGGGAACCTCGATCGCCTTCAGCCGGTCGATCAGCGAGTTCGTCTTCGTCGCCGTCTCGCGGAAGTTCGCGAAGCCGCCCGCCTCGTCGACGGCGACCGGAACGAAGTGCTCGATCAGGTCCGCCTCCGTCTCCGTGTAGCCCCACTGGTCCGTTTCGTGCGCGTCCTCGTCGTCCGGCTTGTAGCGGGCGGTGGCCTCGACGAGGACCGTATTGGGGGACTCGCGATCCAACGATACATCACCAACCCGTAGGTTTGATCGGTGTTCATTGGTCTGTTCGAGCATCGATTCGTCTGCGTTCTTAGGGGGTTGAACAAATCCGATATTGGTGAGCCCCTGTTCAGCATCGTAGTTACCAAGATGGTCTCTCAAATTGAGATTCAGTTCTACGAGTTCGTTATTTTTGTCAATCAGGTAGTCACAAGCAGTTTCCAGACAACGGTGGGCAGCCGATGCTTGGATAGCCCCACCTTCCATTAGATAAGATGAAATCAACTCTTGATTTGAAGATCTACCAGATAGTTTCTTTCTCAGTTGTCCATTATCAAGATCCGAATGCTTGCCTTCCAGATCTACATTGGGGAGCGGAAATTTCCTTACTGACTGAGGGTACACGTGTGAGTAATCTCCTTGAAGACTTCCTGTTGCGAATCTGTTGGCATAATAAAAGTTGTCAACTGAAGAATTGACAATTGCGAGAATCGCTTTGAGGGAGTAGTTCGTTTCTAATTTGTCGAATCCTTCGAAATCGGTCCGGAGATCGGTTCCTTCTACGTTATCATACATTGTACAAAGAACGGTGAGATGATCTGTGTACATACCCCTATCATCAAATGCGGCTAGAATTGAATCGTCGTCAGCTGAAACATATCGCACTGCGATCTTTTCAGATTCAAACAGTTTTGAATGACGGGGTCCGTAGATCTCGCTAGGCTGGTAGTCAAGGTAGATTTCAGGCCATTCAATATGGTATCGGCTGATATTCTTTCCCTCAAAGAATTTCTTGTAGCCTTCTTTATATTCCTCAGATAAGAAGTGTGACTTTCCAAACCCACCCTTCTCTTTACTCGAAATCTGGGCACCATAATTCACATAACATATATTACCCATCCTGATACAGCTTTCATCTATGGTATGTGTTTAGCCCGAGATCGATTTCGGTACTCTCTCGTAGGAGCCGTTTGAGAGGTATCGTAGATCGATGCAACAGGCGAGCAAGTGGATTCCTGAGGGATGGTCTCCGATCAGGAGACCATCC
>NZ_SGUC01000178.1 GCF_005435165.1 Halorubrum sp. GN11_10-6_MGM
GTTGTCCTCGACGGGGCCTTCGAGCCCTGGAGCACCTTCTCCAACGACTTCTCCACCGGGGCCTCCGAGACCGCCCCGTCCCGCTTTCCGGCCGGCGGCCCGGGCACCCTCGCGGATCGATGGCGCCTCTCCACCGGGGCCGAGGTGGTGCCCGCCGGCGACGATCAGCTGGCCGGGTACTTTGCCCAGGCGGCCTACCGCTTCGGGGGGTACGCGGAGCGGATGTACGTGCGCCCGGACCGGGAGACGACCCTCTACGAATTTGCCCTCACTGCGGGCATCAGCCTCCCCACCTCCCTCTCTGGCACGCGAATTGACCTGAATACAACTGCCGGAACGCGAGGGACGACCACCAACTCCCTCGTCCGCGACCGGTTCTTCGGGGTCTCTCTTCACGTGAACTTCGGCGAACGGTGGTTCCAGCGGCGCAAGCTCCGGTAG
>NZ_SGUC01000179.1 GCF_005435165.1 Halorubrum sp. GN11_10-6_MGM
CCCGGTCCTCACTGCTGCTGTATGGAGCTTGTAGTCAGCGTTCTCACGTCCACCCTCTGGGTGCTCCTCGCACTCACCATCCTGGTGTTCGTCCACGAGCTGGGCCACTTCCTGACGGCCAAGTACTTCGACATGCGGGTCGAGCGCTTCTCGATCGGGTTTCCGCCGACGCTGTTCGGGCGGACGTACGGGGACACCGAGTACGCAGTGGGGGCCACGCCGCTGGGCGGCTACGTGAAAATTAGCGGCATGATCGACGAGAGCCTCGACACCGACCACGTGGAGGCCGACCCCGAGCCGTGGGAGTTTCGGGGAAAGCCCGTCTGGCAGCGCATCATCGTGATCAGTGCCGGGGTGATATTCAACGCCGTCCTGGCCATCGTGATCTTCGGCGGGCTAAGCTGGAGCGAGGGCGAGACGTACATCCCCGCGGAGAACGT
>NZ_SGUC01000180.1 GCF_005435165.1 Halorubrum sp. GN11_10-6_MGM
CAGCCGCCGCGGTCGTCGGCGCCAGCGTGATCGACGCGTACGTCGTGGCACGTCGCAACAACCGGGCGTACGAGCGGGAGCGTGAGGCGGCGCGCGCGACCGCCTCGGAGGGCCCGGGAGGCGATGCCGACGGGGCGGGCGCGGACCCGTCGGCGGAGACCGTCCGCTGTCCGGCGTGCGGGAAGGAGACGGATCCGACGTTCGACTTCTGTCAGTGGTGCGCGGAGCCGGTGAGCGAAGACGGCGCGTGAGGACGAACGCGCGTGAGAAAGAAAAACCGAGCCGCGAACTACCTCAGAAGAGGTAGAACAGCGGGAAGATGAACACCCAGACGATGTCGACGAAGTGCCAGTAGAGGCCGAAGTACTCGATCGGCCGCTCGTCGTCCAGGTAGTGACCCTGGTACGCCCGGACGAACAGGAAGATGGCGATCACG
>NZ_SGUC01000181.1 GCF_005435165.1 Halorubrum sp. GN11_10-6_MGM
GGCCCCCAGTCCATTCGTTCCCCGTGATCGCCGTGACGGATGCGGTCTTCAAGATGCAGGCCCAAGGCCCATCGGCGCTTTCTCCAGAACCGGAGCGTACCGCCTATACGTCCTGGCTTTGAGTAAGAGCCCATACACTTCTGTACACGTTTCTTCACCCCTCCACAACAATGTGGACCCCCTCCTTCATCTGATGATCGTCGTCGTAAAGATCTGTATGTCACAAAACTGCCGTGCCTCCCTTCCGTATGAACTGTGCCGGTTTTAAGGAGACAAAATGACACAAACCGGCTTACAAACCACGTTGTCTCCACTGATGGCGTCCCCGCAGACTTTTCCTTCGGGTGGACCCGTCGCGAAAAACCATACCTTCCAATCAACTTATATAAGCTTCATATGGCTGTATATCTCACACTTGCTTTTCTTTGGACTGCGT
>NZ_SGUC01000182.1 GCF_005435165.1 Halorubrum sp. GN11_10-6_MGM
GATCATCTCGTTGAATCCGCCGGCCAGCTCCCCAATCTCGTCGTCGGCCCGGACCGGGACCTCCACGTCCAGGTTTCCGTCGCTGACGGCCTGGGCCCCATCCCGGACGCGCCGAATGCGGCCGGCGATGCGACCGGACAGCCAGAGGACGGCCACGATGCCCATGCCCAGAATCAGGAGATTGATGAAGCCCGTCAGCATCGTCTCCGACCAGATCTCCGACATGGCCTCCTCTAGGGAGTACGCCAGCGTTCACCCTGGGTGCAATCTGTTGGCAAATCCGTTTTCCGTGGGGCCTGTCCGTGAGAAGTGACTGGGGGGCTGCCCCGGACGGAGAACCGCCGGCCCCTCTCGGGGCCCGACGAGTCGGACTGCCTCCGACGAGCATCGGGGCGGGCCGCTTGCCAGACGGATCCCTGTGAGGCATGCCCGGGC
>NZ_SGUC01000183.1 GCF_005435165.1 Halorubrum sp. GN11_10-6_MGM
CCTGTAGACCGGCCGTTTAGGGCCCCCGAGGTCTTGCCTTGACGCGGACGTGGCACGTGCCGGGCACGCCCGTGATGCCCCTGGCATGTCCTCCCTCATCGGTTTCTGCACCGGAGGCACAGCAAACACCCTTCACGCACTCTCCTCTTCTCCCCACCTCGCCATGAGCCGACTGCTCCTCCGATGCGTTCTTGCGCTTTTCTTCGCGGCCGTCCATTCCGCGGCGACGACCGTCCCGGCGGCGGCCCAGGGGCCGGACGGACCGTCGGGCGACACGGGCGGATTCGAGAAAATCGACGGCACGAAGCTGGCGCCCGCCACGCTCTCCTACGACGCCACGATGAAAATAGACGGCCGGTCCCGGGCTCTCTCCTCGACGCAGACCTTCGCCCCGACCTCTACCGGCGGGGCCGACACCTGGACGCTCGTAAAC
>NZ_SGUC01000184.1 GCF_005435165.1 Halorubrum sp. GN11_10-6_MGM
GGTCCCATCTGGACGTTCGACGCCGACGGCACCGTTTCAAAAGGGCGCGACGGGGACGCGCGGCGGTGGACGTACGAAGACGGAATCACGCGCCTGGCCAAGCATCTCTTCGGCGCGACCGGCGCGGCGATCAGGCGCGGGACGCGGATCGCGGCCCTCCACCCCGACGACGGCTGGCACCTCACGACGACGGCCGGCAGCACGCACGGGCCGTTCGACGCGCTTCTCTTGAATCCGCCCGCGCCGCAGACAGCAGGGTTCCTGGACGAGACCGGGATTGACGCCGTGGATCGCCTCGGCGAGGCGGCCGGCGCGGCGGAATACCGAACGGTCTGGACTGCCGTCCTCGGGTACGACTTCGAGGTCGACGTGCCCTACTACGCACTGGTCAACACCGACACGGACCACGAGGTCGGCTGGATCGGGCGCGAAG
>NZ_SGUC01000185.1 GCF_005435165.1 Halorubrum sp. GN11_10-6_MGM
GCTCCAGGCCGACGCTGAGCGAGGGGTTCCAGTACGAGTCCGCAAAGACACCCCGTGTCCGCGTGTCGAACTCAAACGGATCGGTCGGGTCCGAAATCACGGAGGTCCGGTCGCTCGGGACGCGCCCGGACATCGACAGGTTTGCCACCGCCGCGACGGTGGGAAAGTAGCGGGCCTGTTCCGTGTCCTTGCGCACCTCTTGCAGCTCGGCGTTGAGGCGGGCCCGCTCCAAATCTGACCGGTTTCGGAGGGCCCGATCTACGGCACTCTGGACCGAGACCTCCGCGTACTGGTCGCGCGGGCCGGCCTCTAAGTCGTCGGTGAGTTGGATTGCGGCGTCGGCGTCAATGCCCATGGTCTGCTTCAACCCATCGAGGGCCGAGGCGTAGTCGGAGCGGGCCTGCACCAGTTGCGTCTCGCGGTTGGCCCGCTC
>NZ_SGUC01000186.1 GCF_005435165.1 Halorubrum sp. GN11_10-6_MGM
CCCTGGGAGGCCTCGTCGAAAACGGCGAGAAAGAGCTCTTCCTTTCCCCCTTCGAAGTAGTTGTACAGCGTCCCCTTGCCGAACTCCGCCCGCTCCGCAATCTCGTCGAGCGTCGCGTCGGCGTATCCCTCCTCCGCGAAGACGGCCCGTGCGGCATCGAGCATGGCCTGTCGTCGTCGCCTGCGCTCACGCTCGCGACGGGACAGAGACGGATCGGAGGAGCTGGCCATGAAGCGAAAGCGCCCGGATGGCTGAACGGTCAGAATATGACTGCTGAGTCACTGAGTGACCATATAGTCACTTGTCGGGCGGTCCGTTCGCCGCGTTTGGGAAACGCGCCATGAAGATCGGACGGGGATCCTGCGAAGGAGCGACCGTGGTCGGGGCCGGCCGGTCGTTCCTGAAGGCGGGCGTCGTGGGGGGGCTCCACTG
>NZ_SGUC01000019.1 GCF_005435165.1 Halorubrum sp. GN11_10-6_MGM
CCGCCGCTCGACCCGCTTCGGGGCCGACCCGGCTCGTCGAGCGCGCCGCGGCTCACGGCGACGCCACCTCCGGTCGACCCGTCGCGTTGCCGGTCCGCGTCGCTCCGGAGCCGGCGTTCGCCCCGGCCTCCTCGTCCGCCTCGCGGCGCAGCTCCGCGAACGAGACGGAGCGCTCGCCGGTCCGGAACCGTGCGCCGTCCGCCTCGGCGACGATCGTCACGTCGGCCTCGTCGTCGGGCACCGAGCCCGGTCCGGTCCGCGCCGCGAGTTCGAGCACTTCGCGCCGCCCGCGACCGCCCGGTGACGCCGAGACGCGCCCGGCGGGAAGCCGGACGTCGACCGGCACGCCGTCGTCGAGCAGCGCCAGCGCGAGGCTCGCGGTCGCCCGCGCGAGCTCGTCGGCCGCGGCCGCGCTCGCGGAGCGGTCGTCGGTCGCGTCGCCGCCGCGGCCACCGGGGGTGAACCCCGTTCGCTCGCCGCCGCGGACCTCCGTCCCGCCCGCGATCGTCACGCGGTTCCTGGCGGTCTCGGCGGCGAACTCCTTGACGACGATCTCGTCGCGCTTCGCCGTCGTCGCCCAGTGGACGTCGCGGACCGCGTCGCCGCGGGTGTACTCGCGGAGCCGGTCGAACTCCTCGCGCTCCCGGCTCACGTCGACCGCGTCGGCCGCGTACAGCTCCCGCCGGAACCGCGTCGGGATCGGATCGCGGGGCGGGAACACCGTCACGGAGTCGGTCTCGTCGACGACCAGCTCGCGCTCGAACAGCCCGAACACGTCCGTGACGGTGAGCTCTATCGGTCCGAGGGTCCGCTCGCCGCGCTCGCGGTAGCCGATTCGGTACGACACCGGCTCCGTGCCGACGGCCGCCCGGATCGGGGCGGTCGGTCCGTCGAGCCCCTCGTCGACCCGAACGCGCACGTCGGCGAGGAAGGACGGCCCGGCCTCACCGCTCCGTTCGCCCCGGGGACCGAACTCCAAGCGGACGCCGCGAGTCTCGCCGACGAACCCGTCGGGGGGCGTCACGTGTCGGACGGCGGGCGCCTCGACTCGCGACACCTGAACGTAGCCGGCCGCGATCGCGATCGCGACGGGGATCACGACGGCGTCGAGCGCGCGCCCGCCGGCGACGAGCGCGCTGGCGGCCGCGACGACCCCGGCGGCGACGGCGACGCGTCCGCGACGGGTGAGCGTGGGCGTCATCTCTCCGGGAGGTGGGACGGGGTCATCTCGTCACTCCACCCAGACCCGGTCGAGCGCGTCGTCGACGACGTCGGCGCCGTCGGTCCCGCCCGACTCGGTCCGGACCCGGTGTGAGAGCACGGTCGGCGCCTCGGCCTGAACGTCGTCGGGGATCACGTAGCCGCGGCCCTCCAGGGCCGCGCGGGCCTGCGAGGCGCGGATCAGCGCGAGACTGCCGCGCGGGCTCGCTCCGAGCCGCGCGTTCCGGCGGGTGTACACCGCGAGGCGGGCCACGTACTCCCGGACCGTCTCAGCGGCCTCGATCTCGCCGACGATCCGGCGGGCCCGTCGCACGTCGTCGATCGTCGCGACGGGTTCGACCGCGTCGACCGGATGGTCGCCGGTGAGCCGCCCGAGGATCGCGGTCTCCTCTTCCGTGTCCGGGTAGCCGAGCCGGATCTTCTTCGTGAAGCGGTCGACTTCCGCGACCGGAAGCTCGTACGTCTGACCCGGCTCCACGTCGTTTTGGGTCGCGATCACGAAGAACGGGTCCGGCAGCTCGCGGGTGGTCCCGTCGGTGGTCACCTGGTTCTCCTCCATCGCCTCCAGCAGCGCCGACTGCGTCTTCGGCGGGGCGCGGTTGATCTCGTCGCCCAACACGACGTTCGCGAACACCGGGCCGGGCTGGAAGTCGAACTCGTCGGTCCGGCGGTTGAACACGTTGACGCCCGTGACGTCGGAGGGTAACAGGTCGGGCGTGAACTGAACGCGCTTGAACGAGCCGTCGATCGAGCGCGCGACCGACTTCGCCAGCGTCGTCTTCCCGACGCCCGGCACGTCCTCGACGAGGAGGTGTCCCCGAGCCAGCACGGTGACGAGGACGTGTTCGACCGCCTCGCGCTTGCCGACGATCACGTCCTCGACCTCGCTGGCGACCCGGTCCGCGAGCGCGGCGACGTCGGCGGGCGTTTCGAGGTCGGTCGCCGCGGCGGCTGTCGCCCCCGTCTCCTCGCTGCCGCTCGATTCCGCGCTGACCGACCCCGCGTTAACCGATCCCGCCTCCGCCGACTCGGCGGGACCGGTCGGGGCCCGTCCCGACTCTCCGGGGTCCGTCATCTCCGGCCGACCTCGACCGGGTCGGCCGGCCGTCTGGACGCGACCGTGCGAATGCTCCCCATGATCATCGATACACAACGGTTAGTCGAGGAACGGGATATGCGTTCCGCCGACGGTGGTCCGCTCGTCGCGGCCGATTTCGGCGTTTTGGCGTCCAGCGTCTCGATGTCTCAGCGTCTCGGCGTCGACCGCACCAAGCTCTCGCCGTGCGCGACTACGACTCTCTGACGTTCCGCCCGACGGGCTCGCCGAATGACGCCGACCCGGTCGCCGGGTCGCGCTCGTAGACGACCTCGCCGCGGACGAGCGTGATCTCGGGGAAGACCCCGCGAAGGCCCTCGAAGGGGGTCCACCCGCACGCGCTGTGGAGCGCGGCGGCCTCGATCTCGCGCGGGTCGGCGGTGTCGACGAGGACGAGGTCGGCGTCGCGCCCCTCCGCGACCCGTCCCTTCCGGTCGAGGCCGAAGATCTCGGCGGGGTTCGCGGCGACGACGTCCCGGACGCGTTCGAGCGACAACTCCCCGTTCCGGGCCGATTCGAGCAGGAGCGGATACAGCGTCTCGACGCCGGGGACGCCGCTCGGCGCGTCGACGAGCCCCGCGCGCTTCTCCTCGACCGTGTGCGGCGCGTGGTCGGTCGCGACGACGTCCACGTCGCCGTCGGCGAGCCGCGCGAACAGGGCCTCGCGGCGCGCCTCCGACCGGAGCGGCGGGTTCATGCGCCCGAACGTCCCGAGCGACCGCGCCCGCTCGCGGGAGAGGTAGAGGTGATGCGGCGTCACCTCGCAGGTCGCGTTCGTTCCGTCCGCGCGGGCCTCGCCGACCGCGTCGACCGCCTCCGGGGTCGAGGTGTGCGCGACGTGGATCTGCGTGTCGCGGTCGGCGGCCGCCGCGAGCGCGCGCTCGACCGCCTCGACCTCGGCGTCGGCCGTCCGGTAGGCCGACCACGCGTCGACGGTCGCGGCCGTGCCCACGCCGCCGAGGTCGCCCTCCAGCGCCGACTCGTCGAACAGCGTCGCGTCCTCGGCGTGGACGGTGACGGGGGCGTCGCGGGCGGCGGCCTCGTCGAGCGCGTCCGCGAACAGGTCGGCGTCGATCCCCATGTCGCCGGTCGAGTCCGCGAGGAACACCTCGCCGAGCGCGAACAGCGGCCGGTCGAAGAGGCGCTCGGGGTCCCAGTCGGACGTCACGCCCCCGTTGAGCCCGTAGTCGACGAGCGAGTCGGCCGCGAGCGCGGCCTTCTCGTCGAACGCCGCCCCGTCGACGGTGGGCGGGGAGGTGTTCGGCTGGTCGACGACGGTGGTGACGCCGCCCGCGGCCGCGCTCCGCGAGCCCGAGGCCCACGTCTCCTTGTGGCTCCCGCCGGGTTCGCGGAAGTGGACGTGGACGTCGACCGCGCCCGGCAGGAGGTGGCGCCCGCGGGCCTCGATGACGCGCTCGCCGGCGTCGGCGCCGAGTCCCTCGGCGACCGCGTCGATCCGTCCGTCGTCGCCGATCCGCACGTCTCGAACCCGACCGTCGGCCAGCGTCGCGCCCGTGATGAGCATCGTTGTCGGCCGGTCGCGGCGAGCGGGATAAACGCTGGTGGTTCCGGGCCGCGACGGGGGCGCCGGGGCCGCCGTCGCTCCGCCCCGAGCCACCACAAGAGGTTTGTCGCCCGCACCGGCTCCTCCCGCGTATGGTCTCGGTACTCTCCGCCCTTCCGGCGCTCCTCCCCCCGCTCTCGGCCTCGCCTTTCGTCCCGCTCTCGGCCTCGCCTCTCGCTCCCGCGGTCCCAGCGCTCGTCGACGCTGCCGTCGGCTGGCTGTGGACGCTCGCGCTGGTCCTCTTCCCCGGGATCGTCGCCGCCGGACTCTGCGCGCCGTTCCTCGCCGCCGAGCGCCTCAGGGCGCTGTTCCGCGCGCTCCCGCCGAGGGGACGGCTCCTCCCCTCGTACCTCGCCGTCTCGGTCGGGCTCTCGGTGCCGTATCTCGTCGGCGTCGTCCTCACCGTCGCGCGCGCCGCCGAGGCGGGTCCCGCGTGGAGTTCCGGCTTCCTCCTCACGGCGCTGCTCGGCGCGGTCGTCGTCGCCGTCGTCGCGCCGGCGGTCGCCGCCCTCGGCCTCCCGCGGCTCGGGCTCGACTGGGACCCGACCGGATACGGCGTCTCGACGTGGCTCCTCCTCGGCGGTGCCGGGCTGTGGTACGCGCTCGTCGCCGCGGTCCCGCTCGTCGCGCTCGCGGTCGGGATGGCGCTGCCGGGCGGCTACTGACGACCCAGTCGTTGGCCATCGATTTATAAACGAACGCACGGAGCGGTGGCGCGTGCCTGCGAGGCCGCCTTGCGGCCGAGCAGCACGCGCGAGGGAGTCAGTCGCCGAAGCGAAGCGGAGGCGACTGACGAGGTTGGGGAGGCGTGAGGTGCTGTGCGGAGCGGTGCGGGCGGGGCTGGACTCAAAGGGGCAGTCGCGAGGCGGGCGTAGACGACGTAAGCACCGCAGGGAGCGAACGAAGTGAGCGACCGAGGAGCGCAACGAGTGTACGCCCGCCTCGCGGCTGGGGCTTTGGCGGTGTTCTCGACCGAGACACGTTCGACCACTTATAAGCGAGCGGCTGGCGATTTACAAGTGTTCGTCGCCGAGTACCGAGTGCTAATTAATAAGAGACGCTGTGAGACGGTAGCGGCGCTCCGATACGGTTTTGGGTCGCCCCGCGGAACCCCCGACAAATGCTGTCTCGACAGTTCGTCCGGGAGAACCCCGAGGTCGTCCGCGCAGCGCTCGACAACAAGGGCGTCGACCTCGACCTCGACCGGATACTCGACGTCGACGAGGAGTGGCGGGAGCTGAAACAGCGCGGCGACGACCTCCGACACGAGCGCAACGAGGTCTCCTCGGAGATCGGCGAGCTGAAGGCGGCCGGGAAGGAGGCGGCGGCCGAGGAGGCGATCGAGCGCTCGCAGGACCTCAAGGCCGAGCTCCAGGCGATCGAGGAGCGCGCCGAGGAGCTGGAGGCCGAACTGGAGGCGTCGCTGCTCGAACTGCCGCAGATCCCCCAAGACTCCGTGCCGGTCGGCGAAGACGAGTCGGAGAACGTCGAACGGCGCCGCGAGGGGTTCGACGACCTCCGGGAGCTTCCCGCGAACGTGGAGCCGCACTACGACCTGGGCGAGGAGCTGGAGATTCTCGACTTCGAGCGCGGCGCGAAGGTCGCCGGCGCCGGGTTCTACGTCGCGAAGGGCGACGGCGCCCGACTGGAGCACGCGCTGATCCAGTTCATGCTCGACGTCCACCGCGAGCAGGGGTACGAGGACGTGTTCCCGCCGATCCCGGTCAACTCCGCGTCGATGCGGGGCACCGGCCAACTGCCGAAGTTCACCGAGGACGCCTACCGCGTCGAGGGGTCGAACGAGGAGGCGTACGACGACGACGACCTCTGGCTGCTCCCGACCGCGGAGGTGCCCGTCACGAACCTCCACCGCGACGAGATCCTCCTCGGCGAGGACCTTCCCCTCAAGTATCAGGCGTACACGCCGAACTTCCGCCAGGAGGCGGGCGAACACGGGACCGAGACGCGCGGCATCGTCCGCGTCCACCAGTTCAACAAGGTCGAGATGGTGAACTTCGTGCGGCCCGAGGAGAGCGACGAGCGCTTCGAGGGGCTCGTCGACGAGGCCGAGGAGGTGCTGCGCCGCCTCGATCTCCCCTACCGCATCTTGGAGATGTGTACCGGGGATCTCGGCTTCACGCAGGCGAAGAAGTACGACGTCGAGGTGTGGGCACCCGGCGACGACATGGACGAGGGGCCGGAGCAGGGCGGCCGCTGGCTGGAGGTCTCCTCGGTGTCGAACTTCGAGGACTTCCAGGCGCGCCGCGCCGGCATCCGGTACCGCGAGGAGCACCACGAGTCCGCGGAGTACCTCCACACCCTGAACGGCTCGGGGCTCGCGGTCCCGCGGATCGTCGTCGCGATCTTGGAGTACTACCAGAACGACGACGGCACCGTCACCGTCCCCGAGGCGCTGCGCCCGTACATGGGCGGCACGGAGGTCATCGAGGGCCACGACGCCGTCGGCGAGTCGAAGCTCGGCGGGGAGTAGGCGTATCGGTCCCGAACCGGGACCGATACGTCCCTTCTTCCTCATTCGAACAGCTCTCTCGCGTACCGGTGGATCGGCGCCTCCAGCCAGTCGCGCCCCTCCGAAATCGTCTCGAACGCCGTCTGTGCTTCTTCTTCGCCGAGCGCGTCGCGTTTGACCAACGCCCGGAGGACAATCGGTGATAGCGCGACTCGAGACTCGACCGCCGCTCGGAGCTCCGGAAGGGCCCTGTAGTCGTCGGTGATCAGGAACCCCGCGTCGGTCTCGCGGACGGCGACGACGCAGGTCGCTTCCCCCTCGTCGATCCGACTCGTGACGACGCACTCGCTCTCGTCGGCGACGGCGAGCATGTCGATGTTGTCGATCAGATCCAGCGCCCGACCGGCGGCGTCACCGTGTCGGTCGTCATACGCGGCGGTCTCTCGGAGCTCGTCACCTACCGTCTCCGTGGAGACGACCTCGAACTCGGCGGTCACGAGGCCGAGGACGTCGCCGAGCGCGAGCGACACGAACGCACTCGTTTCCACGACCAGCATTCACTGGTCCGCGAGCTCGTCGGCGAGCGCCTCCCCGTCGTCGAGCAGTTCCTTCGACGCGCGAACGGACTCCGCGTCCTGCCGACCGATCAGATCGACGAGCGTGTCGAACGCGACTGTGTCGTCGAGATACAGTTCGACGACCGCCTCGCGGAAGCGCTCATCGTCTTCCATCTCGGCCAAGTACTGCCGGAGCGCTTCGACGAGAACCTCCGTGCGGTTCTTATGGGCCACCTCCGCCGCGATGTCGGCCTGCTCCACCAGCTCTTCGGGGAGCCGGAAATTGACGCGCTTCGTGCTCATGTACACACGTTGTACGTACAGTGTGAAATTCCTGTCGCCGGTTCCGTCGGGACGCCGCCCGCGCCGCTACTTGTTCTCTAAGGCGTCGAGGATACACGCGGCGGCGATCACCGCCTCCTTCGGCACGTCGCTCGCGTCGTCGATGGTGACCGTGTAGGCGTCCCGCATCGAGAACTTCCCCTCGATGTCGCCGACGTGGCCGCCGTCGGCGTCGAATATCTCGTACTTGTTCGGGATGAGGTTCGCGGCGCCGACGAGATGCCGGAGCGCGGAGAGGAGCTTATTTTTCGACTGAATCGTCGCCAGCGCCTCGCCCGTCTCGGGGTCGCGGACCGTCCAGTTCTCGACGAACAGCGAGTAGTCCTCGTCTAAGACGACGACCTCCTCGCCGGTGCCCGCGTCGACGATGGCGTAGTTGCCGCCGACGTCCATGATGCCCCCCGCCTTCACCGAGAAGGCGTCCTCGCCGTCGCCGGTGACGAACGGGAACTCCTCTTTCAGCTTGAACATCTTCTGTTTCCCGCGGAGGACGACGTCGCCCGCGCTGTCGCGGACGGCGTACTTGTTCCGGATCATCGACTGCTTGACCTCGTAGCGGTCGTCGCTGAGGTCGACGGTCGAGATGTCGTACGCGCTCGACTCGGATTCGGAGGGAAACGACATGGGCGCGACGACGCCGACCGGTCAAAAAAGGCTTCTGTTCGATGTACGGCGCGTTCAGGGCGTGAGTCGGTCGACGGTGACCCACTCCACGTCGGCGTTCGGGGACGCACCGGCGTCGCGGGCGTCGCTGCCGCCGGCGTCTCGGCGCCCCTCGCCGATCCCGGTCACCGCGAAGGCCATCTCCTTGCGGACGCCGCCGGCGAGGCGCACGTCGAGCGAGAGCTCGCGCGGCGAGAACCGATGGTCGGACTCGACGACGCGCACGAGGTGTTCGGAGTGCGGGAGGTCCTCGACCGTCTCCACGTCGAGGTAGGTCCGGAAGTCGGCGCCGAACTTGAAGCCGGTCTTCGGCACGGTGTCGGCGGCCCGGAGCCGACGGTAGACGGCGAGCCGGCGGTCGAACCGCTCGCCCTCCACGTCGCGGCCGCGGGCGACGACCCGGGCGGCGGCGTCGCCGGTCTCTCCCCCGCCGTCTCCAACTCCCACGGATGCGGACAGCGCGAGCCGGCCGTCGGCGGCCAGCGCCGCGGCCTCGACGAGGGAGAGCTGGAGCGCGCCCTCGACGTCGGCCGCGCGGCCGGTGAGCGGGCGCCCGTAGAAGCCTCGCTCGTACAGGTCCTCGGGGGCGTCCCAGACGACGACGCGGTCGGCGAGGAGCACGCCGGTCAGGTCAGCGGGCGGCTCGTAGCCGGTCGCGCCCTCGATCGCGCCGTCCTCGGCCGCGAAGTAGGTGATGTCGGACTCCTCGTCGACGACCGCGAGGGTCCGGCCGGCCAGACCGCTCGCCGCGACCGACTCGCGCTCGCCGACGACTTGGATCGGGTACTTCACGCGGCCCGTGTCGGGGGTCGCGCCGCGCTCGTAGGCGACGAAGTCGACCGCGTCACTCGGGGCGTCGCTCCCCCCCGGCCACGGCTCGCGGGCGGGCGAGAGGTAGAAGCCGCGGTCGCGGAGGTCCGAGTAGACGAGGAACCGCACCGCGAAGCGGTCGGCGGCGGCCGCGCTCGCGACGAAGAAGCGCTCGAAGCCGACGGGAGCGGAGTCGTCTTCGAGCGCGATCCCCGAGAGGTCGCCGCGGAACAGCAGGTGCGCGGCCTCGACCCGGGAGAGCGCGATCTCGTTGCCGTCGAGCGGTCGCCCGTACCCCCGGGCGTCGTAGAAGCGCTGGCGGGCGTCCCCGCCGACGCGGACCGCGTCGCCTCGCAGGTGTCCCGTCGGTTGCATACGCGTCAGACCGAGCGGCCGAGGGAAGGGGGTTGCGGTCGGCCGACCCGGCCTCGGAGCCGTGGCCGAAGCGACCGGAGGCCCGTGCGCTCCCGGCGGTACCCGCACTCGCTGAACAGATTTCGTGTACGCTGTCATAGATTGCTGGTTACACCAATCATATGTAGGCGTGTCATATCGGTTGGATTATGGCGGGACCGCCGATCCACGACCTACACTTCGCGGAGGAACCGAGCGTCGACCAAGTCCCCGGTCCGAACTCGCGACGCCTCCTCGACAGACAGCAGGAGATCGACAGCAGCGCCGTCGCGTACCCGAACGACATCCCGCTCGCGTTCGAGGAGGGGCGCGGCGCGACGCTGAAGGACGCCGACGGCAACGTCTTCCTTGACTTCTTCGCCGGCATCGGCGTGTACAACGTCGGCCACGCGAACCCCTACGTCAACGAGGGCGTCCACGAGCAGATCGACAAGCTCACCCACACCGTGGACTTCCCGACGGAGCCGCGCCTCGAACTCATCGACAAGCTCGACGAGATCGCCCCCGGTGACCTCGCCGGCAACAGTCGGTTCGTCTTCGGCGGCCCCACCGGCAGCGACGCCGTCGAGGCGTCGATCAAGCTCGCGAAGTACAACACGGGCGGCAACGGCCTGATCGCCTTCCGGAACTCCTACCACGGCGCGACGGCCGGCGCGATGAGCATCACGGCCAACAAGAAGTTCAAGCAGCCCTACGGGCCGCTGCTGTCCGACGTGGTGCACGCGCCGTTCCCCTACCCGTTCCAGGAGGGGCGCGGCCCCGAGGAGTCGGTCGAGCACGCGCTCCGGGAGGTCAGGGCCATCGTCGAGGAGCCGTACGGCGGGCTCACGGACCCGGCGGGCATCTTCGTCGAGCCGATCCAGGGCGAGGGCGGCGTCGTCGCCCCGCCGGACGGGTTCCTCTCCGGGCTCCGCGAGATCGCCGACGAGAACGACCTGCCGCTGATGTTCGACGAGATCCAGGTGGGGATGGGCCGCACCGGCGAGTGGTGGGCCTCCGAGCACTACGACGTGACGCCGGACGTGATGACGACCGCGAAGGCGCTCGGCGGGAACGGCCAGCCGCTGTCGGGGACGATGTACCACGAGGACCTCGACACGTGGGGGCCGGGCGACCACGCGGGCACCTACCGGGGGCACGTCCCCGCGATGGTCGGCGGGCTCCGCGCGATCGAGTACATCCAGTCGCACGACCTGCTCGACCACGCGACCGAGGTCGGCGGGTGGATCCGCGACCGGCTCCACGACGCCGCCGAGGACGCGCCGGGCGTCGGGGAGGTCCGCGGGAAGGGGCTGTTCGTCGGCGCCGAGTTCGTGGACGCCGACGGCGACCCCGACTCCGACCGCGTCGACGCGATCCAGGAGTACTGTTACGAGCACGGCGTCCTCGTCTGGACCGCGGGCCAGTACGGGAACGTCCTCCGGCTGCTGCCGCCGCTCGTCTTAACGCAGAAGCAGGCCGAGGTCGGGACCGAGATCATCGCGGACGCGATCGAGGCGACCGCCGAGCTGGCGGTCGCCGAGTAGGGCGTCCGGAGCCGGAACAAGAACCTTCGGGCGGGTATCCGGCCGAGTGCGCCTCCTTACGTCGGCAACGCGGCCTCGGGGACCGTGCCGTCGTCGTTCCACCCGCGCGCCTCGTAGTACGCGTCGATCGCGTCGTCGAGGCCGGGGAGCTCGTCCGCGTACGGGAGGCGGTCGTCGCCGCGGTCGATCCCGCGCCGGTTGTTGAAGTGCCGCTCAAGCGTCACGGTCCGGGCGCCCGCCGCGAGCAGCTCCTCGAAGTCGGCGTCGAACAGCAGCTCGTAGCGCTCCGGCGTCATGAAGTCGCGGGAGAACTTGCAGACGACGCCGCTGTCGTTGAGCGCCATCAGGTTCTCCCGTTCGACGAGCCGCTCGGCCTTCCCCTCGAACCCCGCCGGCTCCATCGCCTCGTCCTCCTCGACCAGCGGGTACTCGACCGAGTAGAACGTCGCGTACATGTGGTCGGCGCCGCGGTTCGCGACGGCGTACGAGAGCGCCTGTCCGTGGAGCAACCGCCCGTCGTGGGCCGCGAAGTCCATGTTCTTCACCGACCAGTTCCCGACTCCGAGGTCGTCGTGAATCCGGCCGATCCCCTCCGCGAGCCGGTCGCCGGCCCCGTCGCGGTGGGCGATCTTCTCGACGAGGTCCCAGATCAGCTCGCGGTTGCCGAACTCGTCCTCGGCGGTGAGGTACGCGGCGATCGTGTTGCCCGCCGAAATCGCGTCGAGCCCGTACTCGTCGCACAGCTGGTTCGATTTCATCACGTCGACGATGTCGTCGACCCCCGAGTTCGAGCCGAACGCCATCGCGACCTCGAACTCGGGGCCCTCGGTCTCCACGCCGCGGGCCTCGTCGCGGGTGGGGAGCTTACAGGCGAACGCGCACGCCGAGCACGTCCCCTTCTTGTACTTCTTCTCCGCGACCGCGGCGCCGTTGATCCCCTCGACGCCCTCGAAGGACCGTTCGGAGAAGTAGTACGACGGGAGCCCGTCCATCTCGTTGGCTAGGTCCATCACCGCCACCGTCCCCTGCTCTTTCATGATGTGGTCCTCGGTGGCCGCCTCGCGGTGGACGTCGTTCGCGGTCGCGTCGATCGAGACGTCGGGGGCCGAGTCCCCGTCGAACGTGACCGCCTTGACGTTCTTCGAGCCGAGGACCGCGCCCAGCCCGCCGCGGCCGAACGCCCGCTCCTCGGTCGTCATCACCGACGCGAACCGCACCTCGTTCTCGCCCGCGGGACCGATCACGGCCGTCTGCTCCTTGGAGACGTCGCGTTCGTCCCGGAGGTACTCCGTCGTCTCCGGGACGGTCGCACCGGCGAGCTCCGGCACCGACTCGAACTCGACGCCGTCGTCGCGAACGTGGACGACGACCAGCTCGTCGCTCGCGCCGGCGAGTTCGATCGCCCCGTACCCCGTCGCTGCGAGGTGTCGGGACACGAACCCGCCCGCGTTCGACGAGAGGAGCCCGTCCGTCAGCGGCGAGAGCGCGGTGCAGTTCGTCCGGCCCGTGAAGCTCATCTGCGACGCCTGCATCGGCCCGGTGGTGAACACGGCGCGGTTCTCGGCGCCGAGCGGGTCCGCGTCGAACGGGATCCGCTCGTGAGCGAGCCGCGTCGCCACGCCTCGCCCGCCGATGTATCGCTCCTGAATCCCCGTGATGTCCGTCTCGGACGCGGTCCGCTCCCCGACGTCGATCGACAGCAGCGGTCCGGTGCTGTGTAACATACGACTCCCTCCGTAGACGAGACACAAAAAACCGGGCCAAGCCGACGGATAGGTGTCCTCAATCTCTCTCGACCGCTCTCAGGGGGTACCCATCGAGCGCTTCCGGAGCGTCTGAGCGTCGCTTCGGGCCGAATTCCCGAGATGCGTGGCGAGAGTTGTACACAGTATCTGTTTGTAATGTACACGCTAAATTTATACGACTGGCAGTTCCCCTTCGTAGACGTCCTGTTACCATGCCACGGGAACACATCTTCGACGAGGCCGAGTACGAGCGGCGAGTGGCTCGGACGAAAGAGCGGCTGCGCGAGCGGAACCTCGACGCCATCGTCGTCGCCGATCCGGCGAACATGAACTACCTGACCGGCTACGACGGCTGGTCGTTTTACGTCCATCAGGCGGTCGTGGTCACGCCCGACCGCGACGAGCCGATCTGGATCGGCCGCGACATGGACGGCGACGGCGCGCGCGCGACGACGCACCTCGACGACGACAGCATCCGCGCGTACAGCGACGACCACGTCCACTCGCCGCACGATCTCCACCCGATGGACTACGTCGCGGGCGTCCTCGACGAGCTCGGCGTCGCTGACGGCCGGATCGGCTTGGAGATGGACGCCGCCTACTTCACCGCGAAGTCGTACACGCGACTTCAGGGGAACCTCCCGGACGCCGAGTTCGCGGACGCGACGCTGCTCGTCGGCTGGATACGGGTCAAGAAGTCGGAGCAGGAGCTGGAGTACATGCGGCAGGCCGCCCGCATCTCCGAGAACGCGATGCGGGCCGGCCTCGACGCCGTCGGCGAGGGCGTCCCCGAGTACGAGGTCGCCTCCGCCATCTATCAGCAGCTGATCGACGGCACCGACGAGTACGGCGGCGACTACCCGGCGATCGTCCCGCTGATGCCGTCGGGCGACCACACCGGAACGCCCCACCTCACGTGGACGGACCGCGAGTTCGAGGACGGCGACCCGGTGATCATCGAACTCTCCGGCTGCCGGCATCGCTACCACTCGCCGCTGGCCCGGACGACGTTCGTGGGCGACCCCCCGACCGAGCTCCGGGAGACCGCGGACATCGTCGTCGAGGGGCTGGAGGCGGCGCTCGACGCCGCCGAGCCCGGCGTCAAGTGCGAGACCGTCGAGGAGGCGTGGCGGACCACGATCCAGCAGTACGGCCTCGAAAAGGAGGACCGCATCGGCTACTCGATGGGGCTCGGCTACCCGCCGGACTGGGGCGAGCACACCGCGAGCATCCGCCCCGGCGACGAGACGGTCCTCGAAGAGGACATGACGTTCCACATGATCCCCGGCATCTGGACCGACGAGATCGGCATGGAGATCAGCGAGACGTTCCACGTCACCGCCTCCGGCGCGGAGACGCTCGCCGAGTTCCCGCGCGAGCTGTTCACCGCCTGACCGGGGTCATCGACCACGCCGCACGACCGCACCACGCGACGCCGACCAAGTCACCGCACGACCGCACCACGCGACGCTGACCAAGTCACCGCACGACCGTACCACGCGACGCTGACCAAGTCACCACACAGCGGCCGACACCCATGAGCACGACACCAACCGTCGACGACGAAGCAGATGAATCGCCCGAATCCACGCTCGCGACCGCGCGCAAGCAGCTCGAACGCGCGGCGACCAACACCGACGTCGACCCCGCCATCGTCGAGCGTCTCAAACACCCGACGCGCGTCCAGCAGGTCTCCGTCCCGCTCGAACGCGAGGACGGCACCGTCGAGGTGTTCACCGGCTACCGCGCCCAGCACGACGACGTCCGCGGACCGTACAAGGGGGGGCTCCGCTACCACCCGGAGGTCACCGCCGCGGAGTGTACGGGGCTCTCGATGTGGATGACCTGGAAGTGCGCCGTGATGGACCTCCCCTTCGGCGGCGGGAAGGGGGGGATCGCCGTCGACCCCAAGTCGCTGACCGACGACGAGCGCGAGCGGCTCACTCGGCGCTTCGCGGAGGAGCTCCGCGACGTCGTCGGGCCGACGAAGGACGTGCCCGCGCCGGACATGGGGACGGACGCCCAGACGATGGCGTGGTTCATGGACGCCTACTCGATGCAGCAGGGCGAGACGATCCCGGGCGTCGTCACCGGGAAGCCGCCCGTCATCGGCGGGTCGTACGGCCGCGAGGCGGCGCCGGGGCGGTCGACCGCCATCGCCGCGCGCGAGGCGATCGATTACTACGGCCGCGACCTCGCCGAGACGACCGTCGCGGTACAGGGGTTCGGCTCCGTCGGCGCGAACGCGGCCCGGCTGCTCGACGACTGGGGCGCGACGGTCGTCGCCGTGAGCGACGTGAACGGGGCGATCTACGACCCCGACGGGCTCGACACGCGCGCGGTTCCCACCCACGAGGAGGAGCCCGAGGCGGTCCTCACCCACGAGGCGCCCTCGACGCTGTCGAACGAGGCGGTCCTCGAACTCGACGTCGACGTGCTGATCCCCGCGGCCGTCGGCAACGTGATCACCGCGAACAACGCCGACGCGGTCGACGCCGACATCGTGGTCGAGGGGGCGAACGGGCCGACGACGTTCGCCGCGGACGAGATCCTTGCGGAGAACGGCGTGGCGGTGATCCCCGACATCCTCGCGAACGCCGGCGGCGTCACCGTCTCGTACTTCGAGTGGCTCCAGGACATCAACCGGCGGACGTGGTCGCTGGAGCGCGTCAACGAGGAGCTCGAAGAGCAGATGCTGTCCGCGTGGAACGACGTGCGGGCCGAGGTCGACGAGCGCGACCTCCCGTGGCGCGACGCCGCCTACGTGGTCGCGCTGTCGCGGATCGCCGAGGCGAAGGGCGCGCGCGGGCTCTGGCCGTAGCCGGCGACGCGCGAGCGCGAGCCGTCGCGCACGGAACGGTACGGAGCGGTCCGGGGCCGACCGATCAGTCGTCAGCGTCCGGCGTGACGACCGCGTTCTCCAACTCCCCGCCCTCGTCGAGCGCAGCGACGTTCCCCGCGACGATGTCGGCCAGCCGGTCCCAGTGCTTGGGCGTGTGGCCGCCCGTGTGCGGCGTGATGAGGCAGTTCTCCAACTCCCAGAGGACGTGGTCCGGCGGGAGCGGCTCGGGGTCGGTGACGTCGAGCGCGGCGCCGCGGATGCCCTCGGTCTGGAGCGCCGAGACGAGCGCGTCGGTGTCGACGAGGCCGCCGCGGGCCGCGTTGACGACGACCGCATCCGGGGGGAGCGTCGCCAGTTCGGCCTCCCCGACCATCCCGCGGGTCAGGTCGTTGAGCGGGCACGCGAGCACGACGTAGTCGCTGCGGGCGAACGCCGCGTGGACATCGTCGTCGTCGAAACCGAGCACCTCGTCGGTCGGGCCGCCCTTCTCCGGCGTGTACCGGATCCCGATCGTCTCCACTTCGAACCCGTCGAGCCGCTGGACGATCGCCTGTCCGATCGAGCCGAGCCCCACGACGGTCACCGTGCTGTCGGTGAACTCCCGCGACTGGAAGTGACGCCACTCGCCGTTCGCCTTCCGGCGCATCCCCTCGTGGAGGTTTCGCGCGAACACGAGCATGTTGGCGATCGACTGCTCGGCGATTCCCGGCGCGTGGATGCCGCCCGCGTTCGTCACTGTGACGCCGCGCTCGCGGAGCGCGTCCGTCGGCACGTGGTCGGTGCCGGCGAAGGTGCACGCGAACAGCTCCAGCCGGTCGGCGCGCTCGACGAGGCCGGCGTCGAGCGTGATTCCGGTCACGGCGCGGGCCCTCGGCACGAGGTCGCGTTCCTCCGCCGGCGTCCGCGCGAGCGCGACCGTTCGGTCCGGGAGTCGCTCCCGGAGCGCGTCCGCGTACGAGGCCATCGACAGGCCCTCGGTTCCCTCGCGCAACACGACGACGTCCGGATCGGCGGTCTGGTGTGAGCTCATGAGCGACGGCCGCGTCGAGACGACGCGTTGACGGGAGTAGCGGCGGGGGTTTCTTAGCTTTTTGTGTATCTGACGTACACGACAATCGTGTACAATTAAGGGGGTCGAGTGTGAGGCCCTCTCGCATGAACGAACCGATCCGCGATCGGCTCGCCAGCGTCCGTCGGCGGTTCCACCGCCACCCGGAGCCCGCGTGGCGCGAGTTTCTCACGACCGCGACGCTCGTCGAAGAGATCCGGTCGATCGGCGTCGACGAACTCGCCATCGGGCCGGACGCGTACGACCCGGCCGACCGCATGGCGGTCCCCGACGCGGACCTGGAACCGTGGATCGAGCGCGCCCGCGACCGCGGCGCGGACGACGAACTGCTCGAGCGCATGACCGGCGGCAACACGGGCGCCGTCGCCGTGCTCGACCGCGGCGAGGGGCCCGCGATCGGGCTTCGCGTCGACATCGACGGGCTGTTCATCGAGGAGTCGACCGACGCCGACCACGACCCGGTCGACGAGGGGTTCCGGTCGGAGATCGACGGGACGATGCACGCCTGCGGTCACGACGTCCACATGACGTGGGGGCTCGCGGTCCTCGAAGCGATCGCCGAGAGCGACTTCTCCGGGCGGCTGGTCGTCTTCTTCCAGCCGGCCGAGGAGACGGGCGGCGGCGGCCACCCGATGGCGGAGAGCCGGTTCGCGGACGGTCTCGACTACCTCCTCGCCGTCCACGTCGGCCTCGACCACCCGACGGGCGAGGTCGTCGCGGGGATCGAGAAGCCGCTGGCGATGGCGCACTTGGACGCGACGTTCGAGGGCACCTCCGCGCACGCCGGGAAGGCGCCCAACGAGGGCGACAACGCGATGCAGGCGATGGGGACGGCGATCGTGAACGCGTACGGCATCGCCCGCCACGCCGACGGGATGACCCGCGTGAACGTCGGCACGGCCGAGGCCGGCACCGCGAGCAACGTCATCGCCGAGCGGGCGGAACTCGAGGCCGAGGCCCGCGGGGAGACGACCGAGCTGATGGAGTACATGAAAGAGCGGTTCGAGACCACCGTGCGCTCCGCCGCGGCGATGCACGGCTGTCGCGGGACCGTCGACGTGGTGAGCGAGTCGCCGCGCGCGGACAGCGACCCGGAGCTACAGGCGCTCGTGACCGACGTCGCCGAGGGCGTCGACGGCGTCGACGACGTGCTCCCGGCGGCGGACTTCGGCGCGAGCGAGGACGCGACCTTCCTGATGGAGCGCGTCCAGGAGGCGGGCGGGCTGGCGACGTACCTCATCGTCGGCACGGACCACCCGACGAGCCACCACACCCCCACCTTCGACGTGGACGAGCGGAGCATCCGGCACGGCGTCGACGTGCTCGTGGGCGCCGTCCGCGATCTCGAACGCAGACACCCCGTTCCGCGGGCCGACGCCCTCGGAGACGGGCGGTAGTCCTCCCAATGACCGACGGAGGCTCCGGCGCGGACGGTCGGGGGGCGGGATCGCCCCGCGTCACGCGCGCCGACGTCGAGGACGCGCGCGACCGGCTCGCCGACGTCGCGCATCGGACGCCGGTCGACACCTCGCGGACCTTCGCCGCCATGAGCGGGGCCGCGTCGCTGGGGCTCAAACTCGAGTCCTTCCAACGGACGGGGTCGTTCAAGATCCGAGGGGCCTACAACGCGATGGCACAGCTCTCCGCGGCCGACCGCGAGGCCGGTGTGATCACCGCCAGCGCGGGGAACCACGCGCAGGGCGTGGCGCTCGCGGGCGAGATCCTCGGCGTCGACGCGACCATCGTCGTCCCCGAAGTGACGCCGGCGGCGAAGATCGCGGCGACGAGGGGATACGGCGCCACCGTGCTCGTCGAGGGGGACATCTACGAGCGCTCGTACGAGTTCGCCGCGGACCGCGCCGAGCGGACGGGCGAGACCTTCGTCCACCCCTTCGACGACGAGGCGGTGGTGGCCGGACAGGGGACGGTCGGACTCGAACTGCTGGAACAGTACCCCGCGATGGACACCGTCCTCGTCTCGATCGGCGGCGGCGGGCTGATATCCGGGATCGGGACAGCCCTCGCGGCCGCCGACCGAGACGTCCGCGTCGTGGGCGTCCAGCCCGAGGGGGCCGCCCACGCCCCGCCGTCGCTGGCGGCCGGCGAGGTCCGGCCGCTCGACGACGTGGACACCGTCGCCGAGGGGATCGCCGACACGCGGATGTCGGAGACCACCTTCGAAATCGCGAGCGAGGTCGTCGACGACGTGGTGACCGTCTCCGACCGCGAGATCGCAGCCGCCGTGACGCTGCTGGCCGAGCGGGAGAAGGTGGTCGCCGAGGGCGCGGGTGCCGCGCCGCTGGCCGCCGCGCTCTCGGACGCGCCGGATCTGGCCGACGCTCACCCGGCCGTCGTCGTCTCGGGCGCAAACGTGAACATCACCGAGCACGCCGAACTCGCGCGGACCGGGCTCTTCGAACTGGGCCGTCGCGCCCGGGCGCGCCTCGCGCTCGCCTCGTGGCCGGCACGGGCCCAGACCGTCATCGAGACGGTGGCGGCCGAAGGCGCCGAACTGGAGTCCTTCGAGCGCGCCGACCCGCGTCCGGTCGACCACCCGAATCGCACGCCGGCGGAGATCGGGATCGAAGGCCGCGGCGCCGACCATCTGGCGGGGGTGTTGACGGCGCTCGACGAACTGGACGGCGTCTCGGTCGTCGAGCGGTCGGTCAGCGAAGAGTGAGCCGCGCCGCGTCGGGTTCCTTAACAAGAAGTTTCGGACGCCTCAGGTGGCCGGCGCGCTGGCGCTGACCGCCTCGATCGCGTCGAGGAAGATCCCCGTCCCGAGCGCGATCTCGCGTTCCGTCGCGTCGAGCGGCGGGAGCAGCCGGATCGTCTTCTTCCCGCAGCCGAGCGTCAGCAGGCCGCGGTCGAGCGCCGCCTCGATCACGGCCGCGCGCCGGTCCGCGCTGTCGAACTCCACCGCGAGCATCAGCCCCTTCCCCCGAACGTCGACGACGGTGTCGGGCGCGTCGTCGCGGAGTATCTCCTTCGCCTGTCGGCCGCGGCGGGTCGCGTTCGCCAGCAGGTCGTGTTCCTCGATCGCCTCCAGCGTGAACGTGCCCATCATCGATCCGAGAATGTCACCGCCGCCGAACGTCGACCCGAGGCGGTTCTTCTCGCTGGGGAACACCTCCGACCGGGAAATCGTCGCGCCGACGCGGAGCGCCTTCGCGGCCGCGATGACGTCCGGTTCGATCGCGTAGTGGTCCGACGCCCAGATCTCACCGGTCCGGCCGACGCCCGACTGGATCTCGTCGACGACGACCGGGATGTCGTACTCGTCGGTGACGGCAGCCACTTCGTCCATGAACGTCTCGCTGGGGAACCGGTAGCCGCCGACCCCTTGAACGGGTTCGACCGTCAGGAAGGCGATCTCCGCGGGGTCGACGTGGCCGCCCTCGGGCGCGAGCATGTTCCGCAGCCGGGAGCCGCCGCCCGCGAAGAAGCCGCAGTCGCAGCTCTCGGCGTCGCACTCGCGGTCCGCGCAGAACGGGACCGTCTCGATCCCGCTGATCTCGGGGTACTGGCGGGTGTACACGTCCTTCGACTTGGTCAGCGAGAGGGTTCCGAGCGTCCGGCCGTGGAAGCTCCCGTTGAACGCCACGCCGTACTTCGCCGGGGCGCGGTGGTCGTGGGTGATCTTCATCGCGTTCTCCATCGCCTCGGCCCCGGAGTTCGAGAGGAAGACGGTGTCTATCCCGTAGTGGCTGGAGACGTCGGTGAGCCGGTCCATGAGGTGACTCGAACCGGGGAAGTCGGCCTCCTCGGGCGTCGGTCCAGACCCGAAGTACATGTCTTGGCCGGCGATCTTCATCGGCTCGACGAGGTCGAACTCCCGCAGCTTCGAGAGCACCTTCTCGTTGTTGTAGCCGAGCGGGGCCGCGCCGATGTGACAGGTAAAATCGAGCAGGACGTTGCCGTCGACGTCCGTGACGAACGGGCCGTCGGCCTCCCGGGTCACGTCCCAGACGAACTCGTGGGAGTACTCGCTCGGCGCCGAGTGCGACTGGTGGAAGTCGACCCACCGCTGCGCGTTCGGGCCGGGGAGCGCGTCCGCGGCCGGTTCGGCCGTATCCCTATCCATACACAGTTAATGTATATGCCATACATTAAAAGTTGGTATGGTGGTGGCCGAACCGGGCCACGTGGGTCGTCAGTCGTCGTCGGACCCGGCGGACTCGACCGGAGCGGACGTGGTATCGGTCTTCTCGCTCGCCCCGTACAGCACGGTCTCGTCTTGGAGGAGCACTTGGTCGTAGTGCTTCCCGAAGTCTTTGATCAGCGACACCATCGCGAGGAAGCAGACGAACGCGAACGGCGTGCCGGTGATGATCGCGGCCTGCTGGAGCGTGTTCGCGCTGCCGGTGCCGCCGAGGATCATCAGGATCGCCGCGGTCATCCCGAGGACGACGCCCCAGAAGATCCGGTTGATGGTCGACGGCTCCGCCTTCCCGCCGGTGGTCATCATCGAGACGGCCAGCGTCGAGGAGTCGGCCGACGTGACGAAGAACGTCGTCACGAGGATCATGAACGCGTAGATCAACACGGAGCCGATCGGGATCGTCATCGACGCCCCGCCGAGGTTCAGGGTGAAGTTCAGCGCCTCGAAGAGGATGAACCCGGACACCTCGGGGCCGGCCTCGCCGGCGATCACCGCGCCGAAGTCGGCGATCCCGTTGTGCTGCGCCCACACCGCCGTGCCGCCGACGAACGTGAACCACGGGATGGTGGCGCCGGAGGTCGCGACGATCCCCGTGAACGCGACCTCGCGGACGGTCCGTCCCTTGGAGATGCGCGCGATGAACAGCCCCGCGAACGGCGACCACGAGAGCGCCCACGCCCAGTAGAACACCGTCCACGCGTTCATCCAGCCGGTCGCGCCCGAGTCGCCCGCGCCCATCGGCCCGGCGCCGGTGAAGAGGCTCATCGAGACGAACTCGCTGATCATGCCGCCGAACGCCTGCGTCCCGAGCAGCACGAGGAACAGCGTCGGGCCGACGACGAACGTCGCGATCATGAGCACGACGAAGAGGATCATGTTGAAGTTCGAGAGCCGGCGGATCCCCTTGTCGACCCCGAGCACCATCGAGGTGGTGAACAGCAGGGTCATCATGGTGACGACGAGCAGGATACCCAGATCGCCCATGTTGATACCCCACTGGTAGTCGAGGCCGGTGACGAACTGGCTCCCGATGAAGCCGAGCGAGGTGGCCACGCCGCCGATCGTCGCGAAGACGGCGAGGATGTCGACGACCTTCGCGGCCGGGCCGTCGAGGTTGTCGGCGCCGAGGATCGGCGTCAGCGCCGAGGAGACGCGCAGCGGGACGTTCTCGTAGTTGTACGCGAAGTAGCCGATCGCGATGCCCATGATCGTGAACACCGCGAGCTGCGGGAGCGCCCAGTGGAACAGCGTCTGCTGGACGGCGACCGTCATCGCCTCCGCGGTGCCCCCTTCGACGCCGCTGAACAGCGGCGAGGGGTTGTTGTAGTAGAACAGCGCCTCGGTCGGGCCCCAGAAGACGACGCCCGCCGCGAACCCCGCCGAGTAGAGCATGGCGAAGAAAGAGAGGAAGCTGTACTCGGGCGGTTCGTCGCCGAGCTTAATGCCGCCCCACGGACCGACGATGAGGAAGAGCAGGAACAGCACGATCAGGAAGACGATGAGCAGCATCGCCCAGTTGAAGGCGCCGAGCATCTGCGAGTTCAGCGACGAGATGCCGCTCTCGACGGCCGACGGGCTGATGAAGAACGCCGCGATCACGCCCAGCGTCAACAGCGCGCCGAACGCGAAGACGATGGGGTCGATCTCCTCGCGGAACTCCTCGATCACCCCCGACTCGGAGCCGCTCACGGATCGACACCCCCGCGACGGTGACTACTTGGCCCACGGTGCCTCCGCCGGTATCGTACCATGCCACGTGCTGGCATGGGCGTTCAATCCGAACCGTACACAATAAGTGTTTCTCAAACGCGACACATATATTCGGATTATGTATACTGTATATATGTTCAACATATTTCGTATTAGACGAGCAATATGGAGGTATCGATCCATATGGCTTTCTGTAGTGGACAATCGGTGTAGGATCGCCACGATAACCGTAAACACCGCGCCAAAAAAGCGCTAGCGACTGAGACGTGGCGGTTCGACACCGAGCCGGTGTCGCCGCGGCCGACCGGCCGCCGGGGACCCTCGTGTGACCGATATCTGTTACCGACCGTCGTCTCCGCCGGTCAGTTCGTTAATTCTTCGAGCGTGCGCTCGTGGGAAGTGGCGCTCTCCGTCAGCTTCTCGGCGAACTCGTCGACCCGGTCTTTGATCTCCTCGCCGGCCTCCTCGGGAGAAAAGGAGTCCGACATCGTCAGCAAGCGGACGAACGCCCGGAGTTCCTCGTCGGTGAGCTCGGCGAACTCGTCGTCTTCGAGCTTCGCGACGACCTCGTCGACGTCGATCTGGCCGACCGGATCGACGTTGAACTCCACGTTGACCATGCGGTAGTTCGAGCCGGCGAGCTGCTGCTCCGCCTTGCCGACCCCCTCCGAGAGCATGTCCTTGAACGGCGTGTGGTATCCCATGGTGCCGAGGTGGAGGAACGCGAGCATGTCCGTGATCCCCTGCGTGTACGCCTCGCGGTCCTCGTCGTTCGGGTCGAACACCGTCTTTCGGTCGCGCTCCTCTAAACACTCGAAGAGAATGCTGAAATCTAAGATTGCGTTCCTGACCCGGCGCCGAATCCGGTTTCGCTTCTGTTTCCGGGAGTGGTCCGTGTAATCCGTCTTGCGACCGAGCAGAAAGTCGCGGTCGGAGGGCGTCAAGATTCCGCGAGGCCGGTCCGACTCGGCCGCAGCCTCCAGCGACTCCGGCACGTCGTTCTGGCTCATACGCGAAATAGCGTGTGCCAGCCGATTAACAGTACTGATCCCGCCGACCGGCGCCGCCGAACGAGGGGTTCGTTCGGCGTGTGGCGCCGCCTCCCGGCGGTCGCCGTCCCCTCGCGGTCGCCGTCCCTTCGCGGCCGCCGTCCGCTCACGGCCGCCGCCGCGACAGCTCGACGAACGCGTCCGACAGCAGCGCGACACCGATCCCGAGGCTCTCTTCGTCGACGTCGAACGTCGGCGTGTGGTGGCTCGTCGGGTGGTCCGTGCCGACGAGGACGTACGACGCCAGTCCCCCGGCGTCTTGGACCCGTTTCATCAGGTACGTGCCGTCCTCGCTCACGCCGAACTCCTCGGTCGGGACCACGCTCTCGACCCCGTCGACGTCCCACGCCACGTTGCCGATGACCTCCCGCAGCGCCGGGTGGCTGTCGACGCACGGCGACTCGCTTATCAGCTGGGGGGTGACGTCGCAGTCGTGGAGCTCGGCGGCGGCGTACAGCGTCCGTTCGAGCTCGTCGCGCATGTACGTCATCAGCGGGGTCGTCTCGCCGCGCACCTCGGCGTCGATCGTCACCTCCTCGGCGATCACGTTGCTCGCGGACCCCCCCTCGATCCGGCCGACGTTCACCCGCGTCGCGCCGTCTCGGTGGCGGGCGATCCCGTACGCGTTCTGGATCGCGGCCGCGGCGGCCTGCATCGCGTTCGCGCCCTCGTTGGGCGCCTTCCCGGCGTGGGCGCTCGCCCCCTCGAAGGTGGCCGTCAGGTGCGCCATCGCCAAGGGACTCTCCACCCCGGCGACGATCTCGCCCGTGGGGTGTCCGAGCCCGATGTGGAGCGCGAACAGGTAGTCGACGTCGTCGAGGTGACCGCTCTCGGCCATCGCTTTCCCGCCCCCGGAGATCTCCTCGGCGGGCTGGAAGAACACCTTGAGCGTTCCCTCGAACTCGCTGTTCGCTATCGACTCCAGCGTGCCGAGCGCGATCGCGAGGTGCGCGTCGTGGCCGCAGGCGTGCATGTGGCCGTCGTGTTCGGACCGGAACCCCTCCGCCGCCGGTCGGTGGTCGGACTCCGCCGACTCTCGGATCGAGATCCCGTCGAGGTCGACGCGCAGGCCGATACACGGCCCCTCGCCTCGGGCGAGCGTCGCGACGACGCCCGTGTGACCGCCCGCGATCCGTTCGAGGAGGTCGTCGTCGACCCCGGCGCGACGGGCGCGGGCGAGCCACGGCCGGATCTCGTCGTCCGCCGGGACGGCCATGCGCTCGTCGGTCGCGAGCGCGTCGCGGCCGACGGCGATCTCGTCGACGCCGATGCGTTCGAGCTCCTCGACGACGCGGGCGGTCGTCCGGAACTCGCACCATCCCGGCTCCGGGTGGCGGTGGAACGCACGCCGGAGCTCGGTCAGTCTGGATCGCGCGTCGGTGGACATCCGTCTGAGGAGATAGCGGTGCGGGTACTTAACGGTAGTCGGTGGCACGGTTCGCGTCCGACGGTCGGCCCCGACCGCGATTCGCGGGGCCGGACAAGGATAAAGAGCCGCGGGCGAGAACGACGCGTATGAACGACACCGCAGGGCTCCGGCTCACGGTGCGTGCCGCCGAGAAGCGGGACGCGGGCCGGGGCATCGCCAGGCTCCCCGAGTCGGCTCGCAAGCGGCTCGCCCTCCTCAGCGGCGACACGGTCGAGGTGCGCGGCGAGCGCACCGCCGTCGCGAAGGTGTGGCCGGGCGGTCCCGACGCCCCCGACGGCGCCGTCCTCATCGACGCCGACACCCGCGCGAACGCCGGCGTGAAGGTCGGCGACACCGTGACGATCGCCCCCGTCGACGTCGCCGACGCCGACCGCGTGACGCTGGCCGCCCCCGGCCGCCTCGCCGAGGTCGACGTGAGCCGCGAGGTCGTCGAGCGCGCGCTCTCGCGCGAGCTCCGCGACCGCCCCGTCACCGAGGGCGAGGCCGTCCACGTCGAGCGGCTGGGCGGCCTGCGTTTCGTCGTCGCCCGGACCGACCCGGGAGGGACCGTCCGGATAACCGCCTCGACCGACGTATCGGTCGAGTACGAGGGCGACGCGGGCGGCTCCGCGGACGCCCCCGCGAGCGCCGGGAGCGACGCGGACGCGGGACCCTCTGACGGGTCGAACCCGCCCGGAAGCGACGGTCGCCCCGCGGGCGGCGGCTCGCCGCCGGAGCAGCGCACCGCGGGCGCGACCTACGAGGACATCGGTGGGCTCGACGAGGAGTTAGAGCTCGTCCGAGAGACCATCGAGCTCCCGCTCTCGGAGCCGGAGGTGTTCACCCGGCTCGGCATCGACCCGCCGAAGGGCGTCCTCCTCCACGGCCCGCCGGGGACCGGCAAGACGCTCATCGCCCGCGCCGTCGCCAACGAGGTGAACGCAGAGTTCCGCACCGTCGACGGCCCGGAGATCATGTCGAAGTACAAGGGCGAGTCGGAGGAGCGCCTGCGGGAGGTGTTCAAGGAAGCGGCCGAGAACGCGCCGGCGATAATCTTCTTCGACGAGATAGACTCGATCGCAGGCAAGCGCGATGACGGCGGCGACGTCGAGAACCGCGTCGTCGGCCAGTTGCTCTCGCTGATGGACGGGCTCGACGCCCGCGGCGACGTGATCGTCATCGGCGCGACGAACCGCGTCGACACCATCGACCCGGCGCTCCGGCGCGGCGGGCGCTTCGACCGCGAGATCGAGATCGGCGTTCCCGGCGAGTCGGGACGGCGCCAGATCCTCGACGTCCACACGCGCCGGATGCCGCTGGCCGACGACGTGGATTTAGACCGGATCGCGGGCCGGACACACGGGTTCGTCGGCGCCGACATCGAGGGGCTCGCGCAGGAGGCGGCGATGACCGCGCTGCGTCGCGCCCGCGAGTCGGACGCGCGGGCGCTGAACGAGGTGACGGTCGCCAAGGCGGACTTCGAGGCCGCCCACGCGAACGTCGAGCCGAGCGCGATGCGCGAGTACGTCGCCGAGCAGCCGACGACCGACTTCGCAGACGTCGGCGGGTTAGACGACGCGAAGGAGGAACTCGAACGCGCCGTGACGTGGCCGCTGTCGTACGGTCCCCTCTTCGACGCCGCGGGCGCCGACCCCCCGACCGGGGTTCTGCTGTACGGGCCGCCCGGGACCGGGAAGACGCTGCTCGCGCGCGCTATCGCCGGCGAGAGCGGCGTCAACTTCATTCAGGTCGCCGGCCCGGAGCTGCTCGACCGGTACGTCGGCGAGTCGGAGAAGGCGGTCAGAGAACTGTTCGACCGCGCGCGGCAGGCGGCGCCCGCGATCGTCTTCTTCGACGAGATCGACGCGGTCGCGACCGACCGCGACGCGGCCGGCGGCGACGGCTCCGGCGTGGGCGAGCGCGTCGTCTCGCAGCTGTTGACGGAGCTCGACCGCGCCAGCGACAACCCGAACCTCGTCGTCCTCGCGGCGACGAACCGGCGGAACGCGCTCGACCCGGCGCTGCTTCGACCCGGCCGACTGGAGACCCACGTCGAGGTCCCGGAGCCGGACCGCGAGGCCCGCCGGAAGATTCTCGACGTTCACACGCGCGAGAAGCCCCTCTCCGACGGCGTCGACTTGGAGCGCGTCGCCGACGAGACGGAGGGGTACTCGGGCGCGGAGATCGCCGCGCTGACGCGGTCGGCCGCGATGCGCGCGATCGAACGCGTCGCCGACGAGCACGGCGAGGCCGCCAACGACCACGCCGACGAGGTCGGGATCACCGGTGAGGACTTCGACGCGGCGATCGAGTCCGTTCGCCCCGAGACCGCCTGAGTCTCTCCGACTCCGACGCCTCGCTCGGTCCGGTCAGTCGTCTTCCGCGGTCGGGCTCTCCTCGCCGTCGTCCGCCTCGGCCGCCTCGCCGTCGCCCGCTTCGGTCGCCTCGCCGTCGTCCGCTTCGGCCGCCTCGCCGTCGTCTCCCTCGGACGCACCGTCGCCGTGGTCGCCGTGCCCGTGTCCACCGCCGAGCTCTCCCGGACCGAACTCGTCGACCGGCGTGACGCTGTAATCGACCGTGAGCGTGTCCTTCGTCGCCCGGACCTTCCCCACGAACGTCGATATCTCTTCGAGGCCGCCCTCCAACACGAACAGCTCCATACAGTACTGCGAGCCGACGTGGCTGTGGAAGTTCGAGGCGACGATCCCTTCGTCCTCGTGGCGCAGCCGCATCATCCGCTCTTCGACGTTCGTCGTCTCGTAGTTGAAGAGGACGGTCACGACGGCCATCAGCGCCCGGTCCTCCAGCTTGGCGTCCTCGAACTCGCCGAGCAGGTTCCGGGAGGCCTCGCGGACGACCTCGCTGCGCCCGGTGTACCCGTGTTCGTCCGCGAACCCGTCGATCCGATCGAGTAGCTCTTCCGGCATGGACACGCTGACGACTGTCATGTATTAATCCACGCCGACGAAGTTGTTAATCCTTGAGGTCCGGACCGTCGCGTTCGGCTCCCGGTCCCGCCTCGGGGCTCTTGTCACCCGCCTCGGAAGCCTCGCCACCCGCCTCGGAATCCCCGCCACCCGCCTCGATCCGGGCGCCGAGCCACGCGTAGTGGTCGAGCAGGGCGGTCTCGCCAGCCTCGGTGAGCGCGTACACGTCGGCGATCCCCTCGGTCCGCCGATCGAGGTGGCCGGACTCGACGAGCGCGGAGAGCGTGCCGTAGAACGAGCCCGGGTCGATCCGCTCGTCGTAGTGGGATTCGAGCCGGCTCTTCAGCGACTGCGCACGCAGCTCGCCGTGTTCGTACAGGAGCGCGCAGATGTCGCGGCGGCGGCCGCTGTGGAACCACTTCGTCATACGGGCGGGTTCGGCCGACCCCTCACGACGGTTTCGGTCCCGGACGGCCGAGGGAGTCTGTCGTGGGTTAGTCGTGTGACGAACGTTCTTTTCTAATCGATATTCACATCGAAACAGGCACTCTTTCAAGAAATATCCTCACGAGTGAACTGTATTATGTGTATAAATGTGGTCTTACGGAAATATTTTACCGGCGGATGTATTCCAGATAGATATGCGTTCGACCATCGCACGTCTCGTCTGCCGACACCGGTACGAGCGACGCGCAGTGGTGATCGACCGGAACGGGGTGGCCGACTCGGACGGAGCGGTCGGATCGAACCGGCGGGCCGACCCGGACGGAGCGGTCGGTCCGGACAGGGTCGTGGAGCGGTGTCCGAAGTGCGGCAAGGAGCGGTTCCGCGCTCCGACCGGATCGTAAGGGTGCCCGGACGGCCGACGCGACCGGCGGGCGCGCCGCCGAATCAGGTCGGTCCCAGCAGTTCGTCGAGCCGGCCGACGCGTCGGTCGCCGAGGACGCACCGGCCGCGCTCGTCGTGGCCGACGCGCTCGACGTGGACCGCGTCGAGGCCGGCGTTCCACGCGGCCGCCACGTCGCTCTCGCCGTCGCCGACGTAGTACCCCCGGTGTCGACCCGGGTCGACGCCGAGTTCGCGCATCGCGGCCTCGATCGGGTCCGGCGCGGGCTTCCACCCCGTCTCGTCGGTACAGCAGACGACGGCGTCGAACCGGCCGTCGAGGCCGACGCGGTCGAGGACGGGCTCCGCGAGGAACTCCTGACAGTGGGTGACGAGCCCGGCCGGCCCGCCGACCTCGCTCACGCGGTCGAGCAGGCTCACGGCGTCGTCGTGGAGGTAGGTCGCCTCGGCGCGGGCCGTCGGGTCCTCCACGTCGTGGAACGCGGGCCAGAACGCGTCGGGGTCGACCCCCATCTCCCGGAGGGTCTCGGCGCGCGAGCCGCCGAGTCCGTGCCAGAGGACGCGCGCCTCTCGGTCCGAGAACTCCCGGCCGAGCCGGTCGCCGACGCGGTCGAACACCGTCCGGGTGTACGTCCACTCCGCGTCGACGAGCGTCCCGTCGAGGTCGAACAGGTGGAAATCGTAGTCGGCGACGGCCATGGACCGATCCGTACGCCGGGCGCGGGCAAGTGCGTTGCGGGTTCGGAGAGAGACTGGGACCCGGCCCCTCGCTCTCCCGTTCAGTCCCGGACGTGTACCGACGAGCCGAGGTACTTTCGGAGAACCTCGTCGACAGAGTCGGCGTTGAAACGAGACAGATCCGCGCCGATCGCGTCTCTCAGCGCGTCGAGGTACGCCCCGTCGGTGCGCAGTTCCCGGAAGTCGGCGGCGACGACCGCGACGCCCTCGGCGTCCGCGAGCCCGAGTCGGTCCGCCGCCAGCCGCCGGAACGCGGGTTCGTCGCCGACCTCGCCGCGCCACAGGCGATCGCGGAAGAACAGCCACCCGTCGGTCCCGGGCTCGGCGGCCGGGAGCTCCATCGTCGTCTCGAAGCGGTCGGGGTCGACGGCGGCGGCGGGCGGATCGAGCCGGACGGCGACGCGGAAGACGTATGCGGCCTCCATGGGTCGGCGGTCGCCGGATCGATCCATAAAGGTATACCGCTCGGGGGCGTGGTCCCGGACCATGTGGCAGCGCCTCCGCGGCCTCGCCGGACGCGTCTACCGGCGACACCTCCGCCGCGAGATCGACGACGTCCCCGACCACGTCGCCGTCATTCAGGACGGGAACCGTCGGTACGCCCGCGAACAGGGCGACGACGCGCCGGACGGACACCGCGCCGGCGCGGACACCACGGAGCGGGTCCTCGACTGGTGCGCCGACCTCGGCGTCTCGGAACTCACCCTCTACGCGTTCTCCACCGAGAACTTCGAGCGCCCCGACGAGGAACTGGAGCCCCTCTTCGACCTGTTAGAGCACAAGCTGCGCGAGTTCGCCGACGCCGACCGCGTCCACGAGGACGGCGTGCGCGTCCGGGCCATCGGCGACGTCCCGCGCCTCCCGCCGCGTGTCCGCGACGCGGTCGACTACGCCGAGCGGCGAACCGCCGGCAACGACCGCTTCACGCTCAACGTCGCGTTGGCGTACGGCGGCCGGACCGAACTGCTCGACGCCGCGCGCGCCATCGCTCGCGACGTCGACGACGGGGAGATGGCCCCCGAGGACGTCGACGTCGAGACCGTCGAGGAGCGCCTCTACGACCGACCGATCCGCGACGTGGACCTGATCGTCCGCACCGGCGGCGACGAGCGCACCTCGAACTTCCTCCCGTGGCACGCGAACGGCAACGAGGCCGCCGTCTACTTCTGTGCGCCCTACTGGCCGGAGTTCTCCGAGGCCGACTTCCTGCGGGCGATCCGCACCTACGAGTCGCGCGAGGAGTCGTGGCAGCGCGCCCGGGCGGAACGGGCCGCCGCGCTGGTGCGCGCGCTCGCGGAGGTGGAGTTCGCGGAGGCCCGCGCCGCCGCCTCGCGCCTCCGCGAGCGCGTCCCGCGGCCCGACGGGAGCGACCTCTCCGACGACGCCCTCGGCATCGGGGACGGTGACGCGGTCGGGTCGGGCGACGCCGACTCCGCCGGTCGGGTCGACGGCGACGCGCAGGACTCGCCGGGAGCCGACTAAACCCCGCCCGGCGCGATCCCGCCCTCGCTCCGCGTCAGCAGGTACAGCGCGAACGACGAGAGCCAGTGCGACCCGGCGTAGTCGTCGGTGAGGACGTCCGCGGCCCCCGCCTCGGCGTGGCGGCGCGCCGCGGTCTCCAGCGGCGCTCGGAGCCGCGTCGCCGCCGGACCCTCCCGGCCGTCGAGCGCGTCGGCCAGTCCCGCGAGACACCACGCGCGGGAGACGTTGAGCCCGATCAGGTGGGTCGCGGCGCCGTCGCCCTCGTCGGGTTCGACGTCGACGGGCGCGAGCAGCGCATCGTGCGGCGGCCCGGCCAGATCGGGGAGGAAGTCGTCGAGCCACGACGCGAACGCGTCGGCGTCGAGGACGCGGCGCAGCAGGTCGGCCTCCGTCAGCGCGGGCGAGAGGAAGTCCCATCCGACCGGCTCCGCGCCGACGACCGCGGCGGTGTCGTCCGCGTAGAGCCGGCGCGTCGCCGCCTCGGCCTCGCGTTCGAGGTCGGCGTCGCCGACGACCCGCGCGTAGTCGAGGACGCCGGCGAGCGCGAACGCGGTGTTGCCGTGGGTGCCCACGCGGTGTGCGCGGTCGACGTCGAGGAACGAGTCGCGGGTCCCGCGGCGGACCCGCTCTTCGAGGGGCCGGAGCGCCTCGCGCCACGCGTCGGCGCGGGGATCGTCCCACAGGTGTAATTCGGCCGCGAGGCGCAGCAGCCACGACCAGCCGTACGGCTCCTCGAAGCCGGGGTTCTCGTCGAGGTAGTCGACCTCACGAGCGACGTTCTCGGGGGTCAGCCGCTCGTCGATCCCCGCCGCGATCTCGGCCTCGTCCGGGTGGTCGGAGGCGAGTCGTAGCGAGCGCACGAGCGCCCAGTGGCTGTGGACCGCCGAGTGCCAGTCGAAACAGCCGTGGAAGACGGGGTGCTTCTCGGCGGGGCGCGTCGGCGCCTCCGGGCCCTCGACGACGCCCTGATAGTGCGGGTACTCGGTGTCGACTCCGTCGAGCGGGTGGGCGGCCAGCGCGGCCGCGACCGCGCCGTCGAGCGCGTCCGCCCGCCCGGCGCGGAGCGCGTCCGGCGACAGCGCCTCGAAAGCGTTCATGCCGGAGAGTCCGCGGGGCGCCTGTTCAATCGGTCGGTGGCGTGCGATAGCGTGGCACGCGACCCCCGAGTTCGGTCCCTCGACGTGCGGTCGTCAAGAGGCGGACCGCGTCCTATCGATCCCTGAACTCCACGGTGTAGCCGTTGTCGCGAAGCGCCTCGACGAGGTCGTCGTCGGGCTCGATTCTGAACTCGTGGAACGAGTTGCTCGGAGAGTCGGCCGAGTACAGGTCCGAGTCGATGTTGTCCGGGATCTCGTTTTGGTGCGTGTTCTCTTGAACGACGACCGGCTGGCTGCGGGCGCGGCTGGAACTGTCGTCTTCGGTCATTCGGTTGCCTCCCCTTGCGACCGTTCGGCTATTTGAATTCCGATCTCGGGTCCCGTTCGCGACGCTCACGCCGGGTTCTTCCGGGTCAGGTCGCTGCCGCAGATCGGACACCGCTCTTTGTCCTCGTCGAAGGTGCGGTTACAGCCGACGCACTGGAAGCGCCACTCCCGCTCCTCGGAGATGCCGTCGCGGGCGATGGCCTCGACCGGGAGGTCGAGCCGCTCGGCGACGTTCTGCATCGCGTAGTCGTCGGTGACGAGCGTGCCGTGGAGCTCCAGCGCGGTCGCGATCAGCCGGACGTCGGTGTCCGACAGCTCCGCGGCGTCGCCCGACCCCTTCGCGGCCCGGCGGACGCGGTCGACCGCCTCCGGCGCCGGCACGTGGACGGTCATCCCGGAACCCTCCATCGCGTCGAAGCGGAGGGCGACCTCGCCGGTGAGCTCCTCGTGGACCGCCGGGATGGAGACCACGTCCTCGTCGGTCGTGTACTCGTGGATGAACGCGGACGAGTCGAGGACCTGCATCAGCGGGCGACGACGATGTAATCCTTCACCGCTTGGACGTTCGCGACCGGCACTCGGAGCCGTCCCATCTCGTCGACGTCGAAGTCGACGCGCTCGGCTCTGAGCTGTTCGTGCGGGCTGACGAGGAGGTGGTTCAGTTCGCCGGACTCGAGGTTCATCGTGATGTTGTACAGGTCCCCGAGCTCCGTGCCGTCGGCGCTCATCACCGCCTTCCCGGAGAGGTTCTCCGCGAGGATGTCGACCATACCCGCACGGTCCCGGGCAACGGTCTTAAACGCCACGGGCCGTCCGACGGACGACCGACGCGAGCGCGCTCGTCGCCGGACGCGCGACGACAGAACGACTCGGCTCCGTCCCCGGAACGATCCGGTTCGGGCGCCGCGGTTCGTCGCGGCGTTTTGAAAGGCTTAACTGACGCCCGGGCGGAACGGACGGTATAACCTTCTCGGGGCGATCACATATGACCGACCACACACACGCGGACACCCTGCGAACCCCCATCGTCGCCGTGCTGGGCCACGTCGACCACGGCAAGACGAGCCTGCTCGACACGATCCGCGGCTCCGCCGTCAGCGAGGGCGAGGCCGGCGCGATCACCCAACACATCGGGGCGACGGACATCCCGCTCGACACCATCTCCGGCATGGCTGGCGAGCTGATCGACCCGTCGGACTTCGACCTCCCCGGCCTCCTGTTCATCGACACGCCGGGACACCACTCCTTCTCGACGCTGCGCGCCCGCGGCGGCGCGCTCGCCGACATCGCGGTGCTGGTCGTCGACGTCAACGACGGCTTCCAGCCGCAGACGGAGGAGGCGATAGACATCCTCCGACGGACGGGCACTCCCTTCGTCGTCGCGGCCAACAAGGCCGACACGACGCCGGGGTGGAACCCGCAGGACGGCGAACCGATCCAGAAGAGCATGGAGGCGCAGTCGGAGCGCGCGAAGTCCATGCTCGACGAGAACCTCTACGAGATCATCGGGCAGCTGTCGGACGCGGGCTTCTCGGCCGACCTCTACTGGCGCGTCCAAGACTTCCAGAAGAACATCGGCGTCGTCCCGCTGTCGGCGCTCACCGGCGAGGGGGTTCCGGACCTGCTGACCGTCTTGATGGGCCTCTCCCAGCGGTTCATGAAAGAGGAGATGGCGATCGACGTGACCGGGCCGGGCGAGGGGACGGTCCTCGAAGTGAAAGACGAGCGCGGCTTCGGCGCCACCGTCGACACCGTCGTCTACGACGGCGTCATCCGCAACGGCGACACCGTCGTCGTCGGCGGCCAGAACGAGCCAATCGTCACCGAGATCCGCGCGCTGCTCCGCCCGCGCCCGCTCGCGGAGATCCGCACGGAGAAGCAGTTCGAGAAGGTGGGCGAGGTCGCCGCCGCGGCCGGCGTGAAGATCGCCGCGCCCGACCTCGACCAGGCGATGGCGGGCGCGCCGGTCCGGGTCGTCCGCGACCGCACCGTCGACGAGGTGGTCGAGGAGGTGAAGGCGGAACTGGCCGAGATCGAGGTCGAGACCGCCGAGAACGGCGTCGTCGTCAAGGCGGACACCCTCGGCTCGCTGGAGGCGATGGCGAACGCGCTCCGCGAGGCCGAGGTCCCCATCCTCCGCGCCGAGGTGGGCGACATCGCGCCCCGCGACATCGCGGTCGCGGAGACCGCGAATCAGGACGAACACAAGGCGATCTTAGGCTTCAACGTCGACCTCCTCCAGAACGCGGAGTCGGACTTAGAGAACGCGGACGTGAAGCTGTTCAAAAACGAGGTCATCTACCAGCTGGTCGAGGACTACGAGCGCTACGTGGAGGAGAAACAGCGCGCGCAACAGGAGACGGTGCTCGACAAGGTCGTGCGCCCCGCCCGCTTCCGCATCCTCCCCGACCACACGTTCCGGCAGAACGACCCCGCGGTCGTCGGCGTGGAGATCATCTCCGGCACGCTCCAGAACAACCGCAACGTCGGCTACTTCGAGGGCAACGAGTTCGAGCGCGTCGGCGGCCTCTCCGGCATTCAAAAGCAGGGCGAGGACGTCGACGAGGCGCGCGCCGGCGAGCGCGTCAGCATCGCCATCGACGGGCCGACCGTCGGCCGCGACATCGAGGAGGGCGACACGCTCTGGACCGAGGTGCCGGAGAAGCACGCGAAGATCTTAGAACAGGAGCTGAAAGAGGAGATCACCGCCGACGAGCGCGAGGCGCTTCAGGGCTATCTGGAGACGCGCCGCAAGCGCGACCCCTTCTGGGGGAAGTGACGTCAGCGTTCGTTACTTAGGTATCTCACCGGGACGAGGTCGTCGCGAAACGCGTTCTCTCGTTACTCCAACGTCCGCCGCCCTGGGGCCGTCACGCGTACACCAGAATGAGCACGGCGACGAACGCCAACTCGCCGCCGACGAGCAGCGCGGCGAGCAGCCACGCCCGGTAGGTCCACAGCCAGTCGCGGGCGCCGGCGAGCCGACTCGGCTCGTCGACCGCGTCGTCGCCGCGGTACTCGGGGTCGACCCGCCAGCCCGTCTCCGGGTCGTACGTCGCGGAGACGCGGGTCCCGACGAGTTCGTCGACGTCGAGCGGCGAGACGCCGGCGGCCTGGAGGAACTCGACGAACGCCTCGGATTCGGTCAGCGACCCGTCGCGGGGCGCGTCGAAGCGCTCGGTGTGGGTGGCGTCGCCGTGGGGCGGGCGCATCTCGACGGCGACGCGGTCGCCGACGGAGCGCACCCGCGTGACGATCAGCGCGTTCTCCTCGTCGTTGAGGTACGCCTCGCGGAGCCGACGCTTCACCGCCTCGTCGACGCCCGCGTCGTCGAGGTCGTCGGGGATCGGGTCACCGTCGGAGAGCGTGTCACCGTCGGAGAGCGTGTCACCGTCGGAGAGCGTGTCACCGTCGGAGAGCGTGTCACCGTCGGAGAGCGTGTCGCGGTCGGTCTCACGGGGCGGGGACGCGTCCTCGACCGTCGTCTCGGCGTCGTCTCCGGATCGGTCCGCCATCGATGCGTCGTTGGCGGCGCGCTCGGATAAGGACACGGGCGCTCCCCGCACCCCGTGCGTGACGGTTCCGGACGTGACCGCCTCCGAAGCCCCAGTCGCGAAGCCGACGCACACTCGTTGCGCTCCTCGGTCGTTCGCTTCGCTCACTCCCTGCGGTGCTTACGTCGTCTGCGTCGGCTTCGCGACTGCCCCTTCGATTCCCGCCCCGCACAGCACCGCAGCCTCACGCCTCCCCAGCCTCGTCGGCGGCTCCCGGTGGTCGCCGCCGACTCCCTCGCGCGGTGCTGCTCGGCCGCGAAGCGGCCTCGCAGGCACGCGCCACCGCACTCCGGAGCTGACCGTAGAGTCTACTGGAGCCGGTAGCGGAGGATCGCCGCGATGCCGCCGAGGTTGGCGAGCTGCTCGCCGGGGGCGAACTCGGAGGAGAAGACGACCACGTCGCCGCCCTGTCGCTCGACCGACTGGATGACCTCGTTGACGTCGATCGCCCAGTCGCCGTCGCCCTGTCGCTCCGTGCGGAGGCGCTCGTCGACGACGAGCAGCGTCTCGACCGCGCCGAACTCGGCGGCCTCGGCGGTGTCGTCCGGGCCGTACGTCGCCTTCTCGCCTTTCGCGATGTTCTCCGTCAGATCGTCGATGAGGCTCGCCTCCTTCGAGATGCGGGTCTCCTTCTGTACCTCGTCGACCGCGCCGCGCTTGAGCACCTCGTGGACGCCGCGGTCGCCCGCGGCCGAGGTGTCGACCGTCGTGATCCGGTCGGCGAGGTCGCGGTGTTCCTCCTCGACGTAGTCGCGCGCGTCCTGCTTGGTGAACCCCGGTCCCGCGAGGATGACGGCGTCGGCGTCGAGGTGCGCGAGCGCGTCGCCCAGTTCGGCGAACAGCTCCTCGCGCGGCCGCGAGAACTCGCCTTTCCCGGTCGGCTTCGTGAACGAGGCGTACTCCTCGGTGCCGTACTGCTGGACCGTGTGGACGTACGCGGCCCCCTCCTCGACGGTCGCGATGGCCACGTCGGGGTTCTCCGCCGCCTCCGTCGCCTCCTCCAGTCGCTCGGTCTGGTCCGGTTTGAAGTGTTTCTCGACGGTGATCTCGTCGTGCTCCTCGACGTTGAGCGTGTGGTGGGCGTTGAGCTGGTCCTCCCGCGAGCAGCCGACGATGACCCCGGAGACGCGGAGGCGGTTGGCGAACCGCGCGAACTCAACGGTATCGACCTCCAGCGTGACGAAGATGTGCTCGCGCTGGCCGCCGGTGTCCCGCATCTGGTCGTCGTTCCGCTGGATCCGTCTGGTGGTGTCGCCCTCGACGAGGTCCCCGGGTTCGAGGACGTGCGCGAGGTGCCAGAGGTCGTCGACGTTCTCGGGGACCAGCGTGAGCCGTTCCCGGCCCTCCTCGCCGTACCCCCGCTCGGAGATTCGCATGCCCGAGCGTTCGCTCGCGGCCGTATCAACCCTTGTCTTCCGCCTCGGAGAGCGGCGGCCCCCACTCGAAGCCGCCCACCGGATCGTCGGTCGCCTCGGGCGGGTCGGTCGGGTCTATCGAGTCGCCCGCCTCGATCGGAACGACCCGGCCGACCTGAACCGCCGCCGGCGGCTCGCTCCGAATCGGTCGCCCGCCGTCGCCCGACACCGCGGGGACCGACGAGCCGTCGCCGGCAGGACCGGTCTGGGGAGTCGAACTCACGTCGCCAATCGCCGCGCTGCGGGCCGCGCCCGCCCCGTGAGTCACCGTCGCCCCGCGAGTCGCTCGCGGGGCGGAACGGGCGTCGGCGAGGGGCGTCCCCCCGGTGAGTGCTCCGGCCGCTCCCCGACCGTAGAGCCCGTGCGCGACGACGCGGGCGAGGAAGGCGAACGCGACGCCGACGACGATCGGCGCCGTCGGCGCCGCGAGGGCGTAGCCGACCGCGAGCGCCCCGGCCGCGAGCGTCCACCCGGTCGCGTACCGGCCCGTTGCGGCGACCCCGACCACCGTCCGCGGATTCAGTCCGTCTCTGACCCGGCCGGACGCGGCGAACGCGGCGAGCGCGGCGGGACGGACGTACGCGAACGCGAGGAGGTAGGCCCCGACGAGCGCGGCGACGAGGGCGACGGCGACCGCGGCGACCGCGATCGGGCCGTTCGGACCGAGCGCCGACTCGACGGCGGCCGCGGTCGACGCCGGATCGACGGGACCGGCGACGAGCGCGGCGGCCGCGAGGCCGGCGACCGCGAGACCGGCGACGAGCGGCGCGAGCAGCGCCGCCGACAGCACCGCCGACTTGAGGCCGTCTCGGACCAGCTCGCCCCAGGCGACGAGCGACGGCGCGCCGGCGGGGTCGCCGGCTTGGATTCCGGCGCGCGTCACCCGGACGAAGTAGCCGCGCGCCACGAGCGACGGCGCGAGCGCGACGGGGGCCGCGACGGCGACCGCCGGGCTGACGAAGAGGACCCCGCCGAGCCACAGCGGCGTCAGGGTCCACGCCAGCAACGTCACGGCGCCGCCGACGAGGACGACGCCCGCGGTGTCGTCGGTTCGCGCCAGCGCCGTTACGGCCGCGGTGAGCATGTGACTCCACACAAGGGCGGGAGCCGCATAAATGGTCCCCGCCCGAGCGTTTATATCACTCCACGGAATACAACGAGGTGGCCGCGCGGGACAATCGTGTGCCTCTGACAACCTATCGCGGCCGCCGTTCGGCGGTCGCCCCCCGTCCGCGGCTTTCGACCGACTTCACCCCTCCAGCGACGGTTCGGTCGCGTGCCGGTACCGATTTATTCCGCCCCGCCGACGGATCGGGTATGACCGGCGACGAGCGGACGGCCGATCTGGAGCCGGAACTCAGGAGCTACGGGATCAGCGTCGAATCGATCGACGAGGGCGACCCGCTGGAGCTGACGTACATGACCGCGTTCCCCGGCCGCGAGGTTCACCACGGCGAGATCGGGCGCGCGCTCAACGCGCTCATCGACGAGGCCGAGGCCGACGAGTGGGACCCCGTCCGCGTCGAGGGCACCGTCGTGCGGTCCCCCGGCGACGTCCTCGGCACGTGGCGCGCCGAGGGCGAGTGGTTCGAGGCGCTCACGAGCTACGAGATATCCGAGACTGAGTTCTCCGCACGCGTGTTGGACACGCTCAGCCACGAGGCCGAAGCCGTAGACGCGGGCGACGGGGCAGCCGACGCCGGCGATCCGGAGGTCGACCGGTGACCCGCCGCGACCCGATCAACCGGGCGCAGCGCCGCCTCGCGCGGCCGCCCCGCGAGCGGTTCGCCACCCGCGCGGTCGCGTTCGACGTCGGCGGCGCGACCTGTCGCGGGACGCTGTACCTCCCCGGCGGCGACGCCGACGACCCCCCGGTCGTCGTGATGGCGCCCGGGCTCGGCGCGGAGCGGAGCTTCGGCTACCCCGCCGTCGCGGAGCGGTTCGCCGACGCGGGCTACGCCGCCCTCCTCTTCGATCACCCGGAGTTCGGCGACTCCGACGGCGACTCGCAGGCCGTCGACCTCGCCCGCCAACGCGCGGCCTACGAGGGCGCGATCGACCGTGCGCGACGCGTCGACGACGCGGGCGACGCCCTCGTGCTGTGGGGCGCGTCGCTGTCGGCGGCGCACGTCCTGACGCTCGCCGCGGAGCGCCGCGACGTCGACGCGGTCGTCGGGCTCGTCCCGATGCTCGACGGGCGAGCGATCGCGCTCCGGCGCGGCGGGAAGTACCTCGCGCGCGCCGGCGCGGCCGGGCTCCGCGACCTGCTCGGCCACCGGATCGGCCGCGGGCGTACCGTTCCGATCGTCGGCGACCCGGAGGAGTGCGCGGCGATCACGGAGCCGGGGGCCGAACGGAAGTACATCGATCTCGTCGACCGCGAGTCGGCGTGGCGCAACGAGACCCCCGCTCGCTCGCTGCTCGGACTCCCCCGCTACCGTCCCGTGACGCGATTCGACGATATCGACGCCCCGACGCTGCTGTTGGCGGGGACCGACGACGCCATCGTGGACGCCGAGTCGGTCGCCGCCGCCGGCGAGTCGCTCTCGCGGGGCACCGTCGTCACGATGCCCGCCGACCACTTCTCGGTGCTCGGCGACGACTTCGAGGGCGCGATCGGCCACCAGCTGTCGTTCCTCAAGGACGCGCTCGAATAGACGAGGGCTCGGAGCCGCGCTCCCCGACGATCGTTTAAGTAGCCACCACACCCACTCACGTCCATGACCACGATAGCGATGCTGAGCGTCGCGCCGGTGATCGAGGAGAGCATGGCCGAGGAGGTCGCGAAGGCCGCCGCCGCGCTCGACGAGTTCGACGTGAGCTACGAGACGAACCCGATGGGAACCGTGATCGAGGCCGACGACGCCGAGACGCTGTTCGCGGCCGCGGCGGCGGCCCACGACGCCGTCGACGGCGACCGCGTCTCGACGGTCCTCAAGATCGACGACAAGCGGACGAGCGACGGGACCGCCGCCGAGAAAGTCGACGCCGTCGAGGCGCAGCTCGGCCGGGAGGCGAAGCGGGAGCGCTGAGCGGGAACGGCGGTCGACACCCGAGTCGCTCCGTTATCCCTTGATGTTACAGACGGGGAACGTGCGGGCCACCTTGTCGCCGATTCCGAGCTCGTCGCTCACGCGGATCACCTCGTCGATGTCCTTGTAGACGCCGGGGGCCTCCTCGGCGATGGTCGCGCCGGACTGCGCTTTGACGTAGATCTTCTTGCCCTCTTCGAGGTCGTCTTGAACGTCACCGCCCCAGAACTCCTGTTTCGCCTGCGTCCGGCTCATCAGGCGGCCGGCGCCGTGGGCGGTCGAGCCGAACGACACCGACATCGACTCGTCGCCGCCGCGGAGGACGTACGACCCCGCGCCCATGCTCCCGGGGATGATGACGGGCTGGCCGACGTCTCGGTAGGTCTCGGGAACGTCCGCGTTGCCGGCGGGGAACGCCCGCGTCGCCCCCTTGCGGTGGACGTACAGCTCGCGCTCCTCGCGGTCGACGGCGTCGTCGCCGACGGCGGGACGCCCCTCGGCGTCGACGCCGACCTCGTGGGTCTCCTTCTTCGCGATGTTGTGCGCCACGTCGTACAGGAGCTCCATCCCGAGGTCGTCGATCGGGTCGGCGTCGAACACCTCGCCGAACGTCTCGCGGGCCTGGTGGGTGATGAGCTGGCGGTTCGCCCACGCGAAGTTGATGCACGCGCCCATCGCGCCGTAGTACTCGTCGGCCAACTCGGAGCCGGCGGGGGCCGCCGCGAGCTCCCTGTCCGGCAGCTCGGCGAGCAGGTCGCCGTGTTCCTTCTCGATCCGCCGGAGGTAGTCGTTACAGGTCTGGTGGCCCAGCCCGCGGCTCCCGCAGTGGATCAGGACGACGATCCCGTCCTCTCGGAGGCCGTAGGCGTCGGTGACCCCCTCCCGGAACACGTCGGTGACGCGCTGGACTTCGAGGAAGTGGTTGCCCGACCCGAGCGACCCCATCTGGTTTCGCCCGCGGTCCATCGCCTTCTGGCTCACGTACTCCGGGCGCGCGTCCGGCCGCCGACCCTCGTCCTCGCAGCGCGCGAGGTCGCTCTCGATCCCGTATCCCTCCTCGACCGCCCACTCGACGCCGCGTTCGAGGGCGCCCTCGATCGCGTCGGCCGTGCCGTCGATCACGCCGCCGCCGCCGAGCCCCGATGGGACCGCCTCGAACAGCGCGTCGACCAGCTCCGCCTCGCGGCCGCGCACGTCGTCGTAGGTGAGGTTCGTCCGGACCATCCGGACGCCGCAGTTCGAAACGACGAACCCGTTCGCGAGGAATGTGTGGGCGTCGTGTGTCACGCCGAGGTCGTACACGGGCTTCGACCCCGCCTCTCGGATACCCTCCACTTCGACGGCGACGGCACCGTCCGGTCGGACGTCGAGTTCGGAACGATACTCTTCGAATCCGGGGAACTCACCACCGGGACGTGGGCGGCTCTCGCGCCCACTCCAGACGCTTCGTTCAACGAACCGGTCGTTGATGTCGAACCGGTCCACGATGTCCGAAACGTCACACCCCCCGTCTGCGAGCGCCTTCGCCTCGGAAGCGATCGATCCACGCCGCTCGATTTCTCTCTCTTTGGTCCGGAGATACTGGACGGCTTCCATCGCGCCGCGCTGCTTTTCGGGGTGGTACCGATAGCCGACGCGACTGAAGAACCGGATCAGATTCTCCGAGTCGTTTTTGACGCCCAACCGGAGCCGGAGCGTCGAAGCCGAACTGTTCGTGTCTGTTTCGAACGATTCGATGTCGTTGGTCCGGATACCGATCCGGTCGAAGAACGCCGCCATGTCCTCGAAAAACTCTCTTCCGGCTGCTTCCGTGTCCAAGGTTCGGGTTTGTGAGACTTTCGGACAGTAGAGGTTCTTGTCGTGCTGTGCCGCCGGCTCGTTCATCTCGGCGCCGAAATACGTCGAGTAGAAGAGCGCCTGCTGCCAGTCAGGCAGCCGACCGAGATAGTCTGGCGTCGTGAATCCCGACGATACTTTTGATCCCTCCGGGACCCCAAGTTCGACGAACACGCGTCGCAGCGCCTTGGAGGTCGTCTTGAAGCTGTACTCCGTCCGTTCGAACGTGTTCCCGTCGATGTCGTGTGACCGATCACGTTCGTAGATTTTCGACGGCGTGAACCCGATGGCGCGAACGTCGTCTCGGATCTCCTCCAGTTCGTCTGGTGATCCGTAGAACCACGTCTGGCCCTCTCCTCCGTAGGACCCGTCGCCGAGGAGGAAGCCGACGATCTTGAGCAGTCGGTTGAACGCCTCGTCCGTTGAGCGGAGCGGAAGCAGCCCCCGTTTTTCAAGTACCCGCCGTATCTGCGGATTCGCGTCTTCGAAATCGTCGGCTGAGAGGATAGTACAGTCCTCGGGGGCTTCGTGTTCGAGTCCTTCGAACGGATGGACGTACACCTCGTCCCCCGCGTCGAGGTCATCGACGGTGACCATCCCGTCTGGAGTCTCGAATCGGTGGTCAGCGGTCGCCTCGATTCGCCGACCGGTCGACGTTTCGAGTTCGTGAACCGATTTCGATCCGGATTCGGTGAACAGTTGAATCTCCGATGCTAGCAGGTCTTCACCTGTCGCGACGGCCGCGCGCTCGTCCTCGAATCGATCTCTAAGCGTTTCGAGCGAGGCCCGACGACCGAACGAGAGTCGGACATCGGTGTCGCCCGGCAAGCAGTTGATGTCGTAGCCGACCGCTCCGGGAGAAATACAGCCGTTCTCGGCGTCGATCGCGCCGACGCCGCCAACCGGGAACCCGTACCCCTGATGGCCGTCGGGCATACAGAGGGCGGGCTCGACGATGCCGGGGAGGTGGGTGGCGTTTCGCAGCTGCTTGAGCGAGTCGTCGTCGCCGATCGCCTCCAGCAGCGACTCGCTGGCGAGGACCCGCGCCGGGACGTTCATGTCGCCCTCGCGGGGGAGCTCCCAGACGTGTTCGCGCACCCGCTCCAACTCGATCCCGCCGAACTCGCGCGTGGTCATGCGCCGTCTTTCGACGCCGGAGGGGAAGGGCGTTGCGTCAGCGCGCGCGGGTGCGAACACGCCCGTCGGGGTGCGAGCCCGGCCGCTCGCCTGCGGTCTCACCGATCGACCGGATCGATCGGCAGCCAGTCGACCGCGCCCTCGGCGAGCGTGAACGCGGCGAAGACCCGCCCGAGGACGAGCCCGTACAGCAGGTGCGCGACCGCGATGACGACGCCGAACTCGAACCCCGCCGTCAGCCCCGGCACCGGAAGCGTCGGCACCGGCAGCGAGGTCGCGCCCTCGATCGCGATCGCGGCCGGCAACAGCAGCCCGCCGGTGATCACGCCGAGCAGCGCGGAGTGGACGATGCCCAGCGAGAGGCAGCCCCCCACGTCCCCCCGCAGGTCGGCGAAGAGGGGGCGGTCGAAGACGGCGACGAACAGGCCCCCGAACAGCGTGCTGTTGAACAGGTGAACGACCCACCCCGCGAGGACCGTCTCGACGCCGATCAGCGCGCCGATCGTCGGCATGAGCCCGAGGCCGAAGTGTAACACGAGGCCCATCGCGGCGCCGGCGACGAACCCCGAGACCGCTCCCGCGCGCCACCGTCGCCTCCCGCCCGTCGGTTCGCTCCCGCCGCTCCGGTCAGAGTACAACATACGTTACCAACGCCCTCGATAAATATAATGGTTCCTCACGGAGTGCCGCAAGACGGGGTCTCACTGCCTCACACGTCGAGCACGACGTACGCGTACCAGCCGTCGCCGCGGCGTTCGAGCGCCATCTCGGAGTACGTGACCGCCTTGATCTCCCGGGCGGCCACCGCGTCGAGGGGGACCCCCCGGGCGCTGGCGGTGAGCCGCCACTCGCTCGGCTCCGGGTCGCGCTCGTCGGGCTGGTCGTCGTCGCCGCCTCCGCGGGTCGGCGTCGCCGACTCTGCTTCGGCGGTCGGCTCGACGACCGTACAGCGGTGGTCGGCCGGGAGCACGAGCCGCACGTCGCGCTCGTAGATCAGTTGGTCGAGGTAGTCGAACAGCAGGGCCTCCCGGCTCTCGGCGGCGACCTCGAACTCGAACCGGTCGCCGCCGGTCTCCGGAACCGACTCCGCGCTCGCCGCGGTGAGCCCGTCGGCGACCGCCGCGAACAGCGCCGAGAGGTCGTCGGCCGTCGCCTCGACGGCGACGTCGGCGGTGTGGTCGCGGAGCTCGTACGTCATCGGTCGTCGCTCCCGCCGTCAGCCTCGTTCGTTCCGCCGCCCCCGTCGCGGGGCTCCTCGGCGCCGTCCACCCCCTCGTCGGTCTGAAACCGCGCGTCGATCGTCCGCTCGGGCGCGCCGGCGCGGAGGTCGTTCGGGTCGACGTCGTCGAGGTCGGCCGCGACCTCCTCCAGCGCGACGCCGCTCGTGACCAGCGCGCGGATCCCCTCGTCGACGGTCAGCTCCACGTCGACGACCCGACGGTCCGGGACGAACACGACGTGGCCGCCCATCACCGGGTTCGGCGCCATCGGCATGAACAGCGTTCGCATGCCGTCCCCCTCGCCGTCCGCGTGGCCCGCGATCACCTCCGGCGTCTCACTGGTGACGAACGCGAGGGTGTACGTCTCCTCCGTCGGGAACTCCACGAGGACGACCTCGCGGAAGTTCCCGCCGTCCGAGTCGAGCATCGCGTCGCTCATCTGTCGGAACCCCTGATAGACGGAGCCGACGCCCGGCACCCGCTCGACAGCGTAGTCGACGTACGCGACGGCGCGCTCGCCGTACCGCGAGGACTCGACGGCCGCCCCGATGATGACGATCGCGGCCACGAACACGACCGGCGTCGCGATCTCGATCGCGAGCTCGCGGGATATCGCGCCGACGACCGGCAGGCCGCCCCCCGGCGACACGGCGACGATCGCCGACGAGAAGGCGTCGAGGTAGTCGTACACCGCGTTGAACGCGAACGCGAGGACGGCGAGCGTAATGACGGCGGGAACGATGACGGCGATGCCGGTCAGGAACGCCCGTCGGACCAGCTCCACGCCCGACGACTCGTCGGTCATTGATCTCGACCACGCCCGAGCGCGACAAAACGTTTCCGTCGCGGTCGCACCGTTTCCGTTCTCGCTGGCGGCGGAACCGCCCGCAACCGTTCTCGCTGTCGGCGGAGTCGGCCGCAACGGTCCCCGCTGGCGGCGAAGCCGCCCGCAACGGTCCCCGCTGGCGGTGGAGTTATATTCTGCCCGCGTGTTAGGTCTCCCCAGTGAGCGTCAACGTCGAAAAGCGGATCGACCCGCCCGGCGAGTCCGACTACGCGACCGCCGCGTGGGAGCTCAAAGAGCGAATCCGATCCGCCGAGGGCGTCCTTCGACAGCGACGCGGATTCTTCGTCGACGCGTACCGCCGGTCGACCGCCCACCTGCTCGTCGAGAACGACCGGCTCGTCGCGTTCGCCTCCGTCCGCCGCGACGGCTACATCCTCTTTCTCGCCGTTCACCCCGACCACCGCGGCCGCGGCCACGCCGAGCGGCTGATCGCCGACGTCGCGGAGAATAACCGGTCGGTCACCTGCCACGCCCGCACCACCAACCGCCGGGCGCTCGGGTTCTACGAGCATCTCGGCTTCGAGGTCATCCGCCGCATCGACGACTACTACGAGGACGGCGGCGACGCCTACTACCTCAAGCTCGGCGGCGAGTCGCTCCGCGAGCGACTCTCCGGATTCGTCGGCCGGTAACGGGATCAGGAGATCGCCCCGTGTTCACCGGTCTCACGCGACCACAATTCGTTTCATCACCCCTGTCGAACCCGACGGTATGACCGACCACGACCGGATCGAAGCGGTCGCGCGGGCGGCCGTTCTCGCCGGGGGCGCGGAGCTTCGCGCCCGGTATCGAGACGGCGATACCGAAGCCGAGTACGGGGCGCACGACGTGAAGGCGGCGGCCGACGTGGCGGCCGAGTCCCGGATGCTCCCCGTCGTCCGCGAGGCGTTCCCGAACCACGCGGTGTTCGCCGAGGAGGCGGGCGAGTTCGCGGGCACGGAGCCGTACCGATGGATAATCGACCCGCTCGACGGCACCAACGACTTCGCCGCGGGCCTGCCGACGTTCGCATCGTCGGTCGCGGTCCTCCGGGACGGGGAGCCGCTCGTCGCGGCCCTCCACCAGCCGGCGACGGACGAGACGTACGTCGCGCGTTCCGGCGACGGCGTTCGGTACGGCGGCGACCGCGTCGGCGTCGACGACGTGCCGGAAACGGGTGGGTCCGAGGGAGGTGGTGGAGGGTCCAAGGGAGACGGAGGCTCTGAGAGAGATGGAGGCTCTGAGGCAGACGGAGGGGCCGAGAACGACGTCGGGAGCGCCACCGTCGCGGTGATCGTCGGCCGCGACGTGCCCCGCGACCCGGCGCTCGCGGCCGAGGCGGACGCCCTCCGAGCCGCGCTCGGCGACCGCGTCAAGCGCGTGGTCGACAGCTGGGCGCCGACGGTTCACTCGGGGCTGTTCGCCCGCGGCCGGCTCCGGGGGCTCGTCCAGTTCCGTCCGGACGAGGAGGAACAGGCCGTCACCGAACTGCTCGCGTCCGAGGCCGGCGCCGCGGTCCGGCGCGACGGGGATCTGTACGTCGCCGCGACCGACGAGGCGACGCTCGGCGAACTGTGGTCGACGCTCGACGGCGCGGACCGGTGACCCCGAAAACCGACAGCCATTAGCACGCGCCGCGAGGAGACGCGGGCATGACCGACGCCACTCCCGCGTCGCTCGCGGAACGCGTCCGCGACGGCGAGCTCCGCTTCCACGAACTCGAAGACCACGCCGACGCCGACGCCGCGGCCGCGGCGCGCCGGCTGCTCGTCGCGGAGGCGACCGACGCCGACCTCGACCCCCTCGGCGAGTACGCGTTCGACGCCGACGCCGTCCACGGGTCGAACATCGAGAACACGCTCGGGGGCGTCCAGGTCCCCGTCGGCGTCGCGGGGCCGGTGACCGTCGACGGCGGCGCGGCCTCGAGCGAGCGCTACCTGCCGCTGGCGACCACCGAGGGGGCGCTGGTCGCGTCGATCAACCGCGGCTGCTCCGTGATCGACGACGGCGGCGGCGCGACCGCGCGCGTGACCAAGAGCGGGATGACCCGCGCGCCGGTGTTCCGGGTCGGCGGCGTCGCGGAGGCCGAGGCGCTCGTCGACTGGGTGCGCGACAACGTGCCCGCGCTCGCCGAGGCCGCGGAGTCGACGACGAGCCACGGCGAGCTGCTCGACGTGACGCCGTACGTCGTCGGCAACAACGTCTTCTGCCGGTTCCGCTACGACACGAAGGACGCGATGGGGATGAACATGGCCACCATCGCCACGCGGGAGGCCTGCGACGTTGTCGAGGCGGAGACGGACGCCTCGCTCGTCGCGCTGTCGGGCAACCTCTGTTCGGACAAGAAGCCGGCCGCGATCAACGCGGTCGAGGGGCGCGGGCGCTCGGTCGTCGCCGACGCGACGATCCCCCGCGGGGTCGTCGAGAACCGACTCCACACGACCCCGGAGGCGATCGCGGAGATCAACACCCGGAAGAACCTCGTCGGCTCCGCGAAGGCCGGCGCGCTCGGCTTCAACGCCCACGTCGCCAACGCGGTCGCGGCGATGTTCCTCGCCACCGGGCAGGACGAGGCGCAGGTCGTCGAGGGCGCGAACGCGATCACGACCGCCGAGGCGACCGCCGACGGCGACCTCTACGTCTCCGTCTCGCTGGCGAGCCTCGAAGTGGGGACCGTCGGCGGCGGGACGAAGCTCCCGACCCAGCGGGCGAGCTTAGAGATCCTCGGCGTCGCCGGGGGCGGGGACCCGGCCGGGAGCAACGCCGACGCGCTCGCGGAGTCGATCGCGGTGTGCGCGCTCGCGGGCGAGCTCTCCCTGCTCGCCGCGCTCGGCTCGCGGCACCTCTCGTCGGCGCACGAGGAGCTCGGACGATAGCCGGCTTCGGCCGACGACCCCGCGCTCTCAGTCCGACCAGCGCGGGCAGTCGTCGCGGAGCGCCTCGCGTCCCGCGTCGGTGACTCGGTACATCGCCTCGCCGGAGACGCGCTCGACGAGTCCGGCGTCGACCAGCGCCGTCAGCCGCGACTCCACGTGGTCGTCGTACAGCCCCGTGTTCCCCGCGATGAACGCCTGGTAGTCGGCGCCGACGTCGGCGAGGTACGAGAGCAGCCGCTCGTCGGACCGCGTGAGCGACGGGCGGTCGGGGTCGATCCCCTCTCTCCCTCCCTGCTCGGAACCGTCCACCGAACGGTCGGCCGACTGTGCGTCGGGTGCGTCCATCTCACACGTGGTGACGAATACCACAGTAAAGGGGTCACCGGCGGTTCTCACTCGTTGGGAGTCGCTCGGACTCGGACGAACGTGTTCGTCACCAAACCCGTCCTCTGAACGCGTTTCCGACGACGGTTCCGACCGGTTCAGTCGTCGGCGCTGGTAGACGACGCACCGGCGGCGTCGCTTCCCACCGCACGCTCGGGCAGCATCGGCGTCCCGTCGGCGCGCGGGCCGAGCCGCGGGCCGTGCGGGCCGTCGTCGGGGTCGATCCGGCGACGGGTCCGGTAGTCGGTGGAGCGCTCGACGGGCGTCCGGCCGATCGCCGTTATCATTTCGACGTAGTCGTCGAACGAGCGGTACTCGCCGTACTCGCCGCCCGCGCGGCTGGTGATCTCCTCGGAGAGGATTGTGCCCATGAAGTCGTCGGCGCCGCAGTTGAGCAGCTTCAGCCCGTGGGCGTCGCCCGACTTCACCCACGAGGCCTGGACGTGGTCGACGTTGTCCAAGAAGAGCCGCGCGACCGCGACCACGAGTTCGTCCTCGGCGCGCGAGGGGCCGGAGTCGACGACGCCGCGGCGGTAGAGGGGGGTGTTCTGGTGGATGAAGGAGAGGGGGACGAACTCCGTGATCGCGCCCGTCCGGTCCTGGAGGTCGCGGATCACTCCGAGGTGCTCCGCGCGGTGTTCGACCGTCTCGACGTGGCCGTACATCATCGTCGAGGTGACGTCTAAGCCGGCGGCGGCCGCGCCCTCCATCGCGGCCACCCAGTCGTCGGTGCGGATCTTCCCCGGACAGATCACGTCGCGGACCTCGTCGACGAGGATCTCGGCGGCCGTGCCCGGCGCGGAGTCGAGCCCGGCGCCGGCCAGTTCGCGGTAGACGGACTCGTACGTCCAGTCGGTCCCGCGTCTCGCGTGGTACGCCTCCTCGGGCGTCATCGAGTGGAGGTGGACGCCGCCGACCGACATCGCGTTCATCTGCTCGACGTAGGTGCCGGGGTCGGTGTCGTACGCCGCGGGCGGCTTGTAGTTCACCTCGCTCGCGGGGTCGTCGTACGCGGCGAGGATCTCGTGGTGCTCCTCGTTCAGCGCGAACGCCGGGTGGAGCCCCGAGACGGAACACACCTCGTAGATCCCCATGTCGAGGGCGTCCTCGACCACCGCGCGCGACTCGGTCGGGGTCTTCGTGAACCCGGCGTGGTCGGCGTCGCTGTCGGCCTCGAACGCGTGCGCGGTGTCCTTGAAGTTACAGAACAGACAGCCCGTGTTACAGGCCGTCGTGACGTTGTTGTTGAGGTTGGCGACGAAGGTGACCTCGTCGCCGACCGCCTCGCGTCGCCGTCGGTCGGCGGCCTCCAGCACCGCCTCCTTGCGGACGGGGTCGATCCCCTCGCGGTCCGTCCCGGTGGCGAGCAGTTCGGTCGCGTCGTCGACCGTCAGCCGGACGCCGTCGCGGGCCTTCGAGAGCGCGTTCTCGAACGACTGGTCGGTCCCGGGCGTCGCGAAGTCGAACTCGTTCGCGCCGCTCTCCGGTCCGCCGCCCTCGCCCTCGTTCGATCCGCTCGCGTCGGATCCGCCGCCCGAACTCATCCCGTAACGCTCCCGGTTCCACCCTGATAAACGGGCGGGTCGCGACAGACAGAACACGACAATTGGACACCCGAACTGCGGTGGCGCGTGCCTGCGAGCGGCGCTTCGCGCCGCGAGCCAGCACGCGCGAGGGAGTCGGGCGCGACGAGGGCGACCGAAGGGAGCCCGAAGACGCGCCCGACGAGGCTGGGGAGGCGTGAGGTGCGGGGCGGTCGCGGTCGGGCGGGACTCGAAGGGGCAGTCGGAAGGCGGGCGCAGGCGACGTAAGCACCGCAGCGAAGGAGCGGTAGCGACTGAGCGAGGAGCACAGCGAGCGTGCGCCCGCCTTCCGGCTGGGGCTTCGGGAGTGCTCGTGTCGATCAGCGATTTATGACCAGTACCCGTCTCGCCCGGCCGAGCGGCTGGGGCTGTGACGGTGTCCGTCACCGATCCGCCCGAGTCCCCTCACGCCAACTCCCGGTAATCTCGGTCCTCGTCGCCGTGCGAACGCACCCACAGCTCGCCGATCCGCGAGAGGCTCGTCCGGTAGGACTTCCCGTGTTCCTCGCGCTCGATGTACCCCTTGCCGCCGGGGCCGAGCCGGTCGACGTTGTAGATCACCTTCGAGCGGAACGAGTCGGTGTACTCCTCGTTGAGTTCGGCCGCGAGCGTCTCCGCCAGCTCGGAGACGGACTCGAACTCGCCGTGCTCGCCGAGCGTGAACAGCACGAGCTCCTCGAACGGCTTGACGTTCTGGAAGGAGGCGACCGGAAGCTCGATCACGTGGTCGTCGCCGATGCGCTTGGCGCCGATGGTGGTGCCGCGCTCGTCGAACTCCGCGAGCAGGTCGGTGGTGCTCGCCAGCCGGTCGGCGACGCGGTCGGGGTCGACGCCCGCGTCCGCGAGCGGCTCGTCGCTGCTCCCGCCGTCGCCGGCGTCGAGGTCGCGCAGGAGGTCGCGCGTCGCGCGCAGCTCTTCGGCGAGTTCGGTTTCGAGGTACTTCTCGGGCGCCGTGTAGTAGGTGTGGATGCGGTCGCGGTCCGCCTGCCGCTCGACCATGATCGAGTGGGCGGCGGTCGCGAACGCGAACGAGACGGGCCGGGGCATCGAACAGAGGTTCACCCACACCTCGCGCTCGTCGTCGCCCGCTCCCTCGTCCGCCCCCGCGTCGACGTCGTCCCGGTCCAGCTCCGCGTTTATCAGGTCGAAGGCGCGCTCGAAGGCGGCGTCGTAGTCGTACACGTCGTCCAGTCGCTCGCGGACCGTCTCCGCGCCGAGCAGGTTCCGGAAGTCCTGCTCCAGCTTGCGCGCGATGTTGCGCGAGTACTCGACGTTGGCCTCGCTGCCGACGGTGCCCTCCAAGAGGATCACCCGGTCGACGTCGAACTGGTCCCGGATGAGCGGGGCGATCATCCGGTCGTAGTCGAACCCGACGGGCACGACGTGGGTCTGCATACGCGGTAGGGAGTCGCGGGAGATATAAAAACGAGGAGATCCGCCGACTGCGGGACCGGCGACGGGCCGCTGTCCGAGAGGTTTAACGGGTCGCCCCCGAGACGGGGAATATGACGTTCGCGTTCGGCTTCCCGTTCTCCGCGGCGACGTACGCCCTCTTCGTCCTCTCCGCCGCGACGCTCGTCGCGACGCCGGGGCCGGACACGCTGTTCGTCCTCTCGCGGGCCGTCGAGGACCGACGGACGGGTCTTCACGCGGCGGCCGGCGTCACGACGGGCATCCTCTTTCACACCGCGCTCGTCGTCGTCGGCGTCGCGGCCGTCTACCGGACGATCCCCGGAGCGGAACCGCTGATCCGAACGGCCGGCGGCGTCTACCTCTGTTACCTCGGCGTCGACACGTTCTGGTCGGCCGGGACCGCGGCGCCGTCGACGGCCGGCGGGCTGCGCGAGGGGTTCCTCGTCAACGCGCTCAACCCGCAGGTCGCGCTGTTCTTCCTCGCGTTCCTCCCCGGGTTCGTTCCGGCCGGCGCGGGAGAGACGGTCCCGCTCGCCGTGTTGGGCGTGACGTACGCCGCGCTCACCGCGGCGTACCTCGGCGCCGTCGCGGTCCTCGCCGACGGGGCCGCCGCGTACCTCCGGTCCGACGGCCTCGACCGACTGCTGAACCGCGTCGCCGGGGCGGTCCTCGTCGCGCTCGGAGGCTGGCTGCTTCTCTCCTGATGGGCCGCCCCCGCGTTCGACGCGAGGGTCCGCGTCGATCCCACCGAGCCGCCCGCCGCGAACACTACGATTATGGCGTGGCAGTCCGTACCAATACACGGAATGTCACAGCAGGAGATCCAACAGGAACTGTACGTCGACCAGTACACGCTCGGGCTCGTCGGGCCCGACCAGGAGTGGGCGGGCACGGTCGCGGACGGCGGCACGGTGAAGACGTACACCCCGCCGGGCTGTTGGGGGCCGATGGTGACGCCCTCGTTCCGGGGCGGTCACGAGGTGACGCGGCCGATCCGCGTCGAGGGCGCGGAGATCGGCGACGCCGTCGCGATCCACATCCGCGACGTGGAGGTGACGAGCATGGCCACCAGTACCGGGTCGATGGCCGAACGGGAGGGCGCGTTCGGCGACGACCCCTTCGTCGACCACCGCTGCCCGGAGTGCGGGACGACGTGGCCCGACTCCGTCGTCGAGGGTACCGGCGAGGACGCGATCCGCTGTGCGGAGTGCGGCGCGAACGCCTCCTCGTTCGGCTTCGAGTACGGCTACACCGTCGCCTTCGACCACGAGAACGCGGTCGGGATCACGCTCGACAAAGAGGGCGCCCACGCGCTCGCGACCGACGCCGAGCGCGTGATGGACATCCCCGAGAACGCGCGTCAGCACCCGATCTTACTGTACGAGCCGGACGGGATGCCCGGGACGCTCGGCCGGCTCCGACCGTTCATCGGCAACATCGGCACCACGCCGCCGGTGACGATGCCCGACTCGCACAACGCCGGCGACTTCGGACAGAACCTGATCGGTGCCGACCACGACTACGGCGTCGAGACGGAGGAAGACCTCGACCTGCGCACCGACGGCCACATGGACGTGCCCGAGGTCCGCGCGGGCGCGACGCTGATCTGTCCGGTCGTCGTCGACGGCGGCGGGATCTACGTCGGCGACCTCCACGCGAACCAGGGCGACGGCGAGCTATCCTTACACACCACCGACGTGAGCGGCACCGTCACGATGGACGTGGAAGTGATCGAGGACGTCGACCTCGACGGTCCCGTCCTGCTCCCGAACGAGGAGGATCTCCCCTTTATCAGCAAGCCCTACAGCGACGACGAGGTCGCGGCGGGCGACGACCTCGGTGGCGAACACGGCGTCGACGTCGACACCGACGCCGCGCCGATTCAGGTTATCGGCTCGGGCGCGACCGTCAACGACGCCACGCAGAACGCCTTCGACCGCGCCGGCACGCTCCTCGGCATGAGCGAGGGCGAGGTCCGCGCCCGGTGTACGTTCACCGGCGGCGTCCAGATCGGGCGGCTCCCGGGGGTCGTCCAGCTCGACATGCTCGTGCCCGCGGACGTGCTCGCCGAGTCCGGGCTCGAAGACGTGACGCGCGAGCAGTACGACTTATAAAGAGTCGGCGCGCCCCGTCGATACCTCCCTTTTTGTGGACCCCTCGACACGAACACGCCCGAAGCCCCAGTCGCTCGGCTGTACTGCGTCAGTTCTCTTTATAAGTCGACGATCGACACTCCCGAAGCCCCAGCCGGGAGGCAGGCGCACGCTCGCTGCGCTCCTCGTCGCTCGTTCCACTCGCTCTTGCGGTGCTTGCGTCGCCTGCGCCTGCCTCCCGGCTGCCCCTTCGAGTCCCGCCCCCGCATCGC
>NZ_SGUC01000001.1 GCF_005435165.1 Halorubrum sp. GN11_10-6_MGM
AGACTCACACCATATCTCCGAGCGTTTCAGCTCCGTCGTGAAGTGTTCCGAAAACCGGGGAAAGAAGCGCTCAAAACCATCCTCGAAACTGCGCTATGACTCACCAACAATCTCCGCCACAAGAGCGAAGCGTCGTCGCCCGCTGGAAGCAAGGAGAGTACGCAAGCAAGCCGCACTTCACGAATCCCACCGTCGTTTACGACAAACGGTGTGCGACTTTTCACGACGAGTTCGTGTCGCTGGCAACCGTTGACGGACGTATTGAAGTTGAGTACGTCCTGCCCGACGAAGATCGCGACACACCTCACAGCCGGTATCTCAACAACGACGACTACGAGGTGACAGGGGCAGAACTCCATAACAAAGACAGCGGGTGGTTTCTTCATCTCCGAACAAAGGCGGAGGTGGAGTCCGACACGTCGGAACAGGCAACGACCGAGCACAGCACAGTTCTCGGTGTTGACCTCGGCGTGAACCAACTTGCTGTCACTTCGACAGGCTCCTTCTGGAGCGGCCACGAGATCAACCACTGGCGACGAGAGTACGAAAAACGCCGGGTGTCACTCCAGCAGTGTGGGTCGCGTCACGCTCACGAGAATATACAGGCGGTTGGAGAGAAAGAAACGGGGCGGTTCAAAATAATGATTCACCGGATTGCGAACGGTATCATCGAAGAAGCCGCCGAAAACGGTTGTACGGTCATCGCCTTCGAGGAGCTGACCGGTATCCGCGACCGGCTCTCGGATGCCTCGTGGGGACACACGTGGGCGTTTGATCGGTTGTACGAATACGTCGAATACAAGGCCGAAGTCCACGGCATCGACGTGGAGCAGGTAGCTCCGGAGAATACGTCACGCCGTTGCTCACACTGTGGGTTCACCCATCCGGACAACCGCGACGGCGAAGCTTTCGAGTGTCTGAAATGCGGCTACGAGAACCACGCCGACTACAACGCCGCGAAGAACATCGGACTATGGTATCTCCGCCGTAACCAAACCGGAGACGGCGGAGGCGCGCCCGTAGGCGTGCGCTTGAATCGCGGGATGTTGAACGTGAACGGAGAGTATGAATCTCCTGCCGGAGAATCCGGCCAGAGCGGGAGTCCACGCGAAAGCCCCACCCTCAACGAAGCGAGGTCGTCAGATCGAGCGAAATAGGGTGGGGTAGTTTACAACGAGGGTTGGTTGTCGGAGCCGCCCATCATCGAGAAGCCGCCCGCGCGCTCGTGGACCGTGATCCCTCCCTGCCCGATCTCCATCGGGAAGATGTCGGTGTCGATGTCCTGTTTCCGCATCTTCGCCACCCAAACGTAGCGGTTGACGCCCGAGTCGGTCGGCGTCTGGATGAAGTAGATGTTCCCGTCGGTGAGGAAGTTCTCTAAGCCGACCTCGGTGTCGGGGAAGACGGCGCCCTGCTCGTTGATGAGCAGCGAGGTGAGCCCGTTCGCCTTGAGGATGTCCGAGAACTTCAGCAGGTACGTGCGCTTCTCCTGTTCCGCGTCGAAGAAGAGCTGGAACATCGACAGCGAGTCGAGGACGAGCCGGTCGAAGTCGCCGTCCTCGACCGTGTCGAGCAGCCGGTCGACCGCGGTCGAGAAGTCGGTCTCCCGGAGCATCTCACGTTTGTCGAGGATGACGATGTCGCCGTCGTCGACCATCTCGTCGAAGCCCTCGAAGCCGACCGACTCGGCCGCGCCGCGGATGTCGGCCTCGTCCTCCTCGAAGGAGACGTAGACGCCGCGCTCACCGTGTTCGGAGACGCCGTGGTGGAGGTACTGGATGCCGAAGATGCTCTTTCCGGTGCCCGGGTTGCCGGAAACGAGAACCGTCGACCGCTGGGTGATACCGCCGGTGAGAATGGAGTCGAGCCCCTCGACCCCGGTGGAGACGAGTTCTGACATTCGTCTCTCCTTTGGCGGCCGGAGTATATAAAGGACGGTTCAGAACATCGGGCGAACGGACGGCGACAGTTTTATTTCTCGACACGCCGCCCGTTCGTGTATGCCCGGTGAAGCGTGTCCCGTCACTCCCGGCGGTGATCGGCGGTGAGCGATCCGTCGGTGCTCGTCGTGGAGGACGAGCCAGACATCGCAGCGCTGTACGCCGGCTTCTTGGAGGAGCGGTACGCCGTCGACGTCGCCGAGACCGCCGCCGACGCGGTCGATCGGGTCGACGCGGCCGTCGACGTGGTGCTCCTCGACCGCCGACTCCCCGACGGGAGCGGCGACGACGTCTTAGAACACATCCGCGAGGAGGAGTACGACTGCCGGGTGGCGATGGTCACCGCGGTCGAGCCCGACTTCGACATCATCGACATGGGGTTCGACCTCTACCTCACCAAACCAGTGAGCCGCACGAAGCTGCTCGCGGCCATCGAAACGCTTCTGACGCGCAGCGAGTACGACGACCTCGTCCGGGAGGCCGCCGCGCTCGCCAGCAAGCGCGCCGTGTTGAGCTCGCAGAAGCCGGCCGCACAGCGCGAGGGGAACGAGGCGTACGCGGAGCTTGTCGAGCGGCTGGAGAACTTAGACGCCGACATCGACGACCTCGGCGAGTCGCTGTCGACCGACGACTACCGCGCGATGTTCCGCGACCTCGGCGAGGCCTGAAGCGACGCCGACCGTCTCGCGGTCCCTGAGACGTTCACTCCGATCGATCTGTTTACCGCGTTTGGTGGCTCCGTCGAGTAACATCGATAGGGAATCGTTCGGTGGAGGACGCAGTTCAAGTGATCTGAGCCCGGAGAGTAACTGTGACTACTGTTACCGAGCACCGGGAGGCGCTGCTCGCGGCGGCAGCCGGCGCGGCCGCGGTTGCGGGCTCGTACCTCGTCACGGGATGGACGCCGTCGTTCGTCGTCAGGCCCGTCGACCAGGCGGTCGTCAACCTGACGCCGGGGCCGGTCGTGACGTTCTCGATCGAGACGTTCGGTGAGGCGGGCCACCTGATCCACGTCTCCTTGGCGGTCGCGGCCGTGGTCGGGCTGTTCGGCGCGGTCGCGTTCGCGGGGCTTCGGCTCGCCACGCGCACCGACCGACGCGCGACGGGGGCGGCCGTCGCCGGGGGCGGGTCGTGGCTGCTCGCCGTCGGGCTGACGGGTCTCTCGCCGGGCGCACTGGGCGCAGCGCTCCCCGCTGCGACCGTCGTCGGGCTCGGCTGGCTCCCGCCGTCCGCCGCGCCCACCGGAGGCGACACGGCCGCGGCGAGGGACGCACCGGCGGTCGTCGACGCGGTGCGCCGCCGGACGCTCGGGGTCGTCGCCGGTGCGCTCGGGTTCGTCGTCGCGACCGCGGTGGGCCGGCGGGCGCTCGCGTCGGGCGACGATCCCCTCCCCGACGCCCCGCGATCGGAGGGGGCGTCCGTGCGGCTCCAAGAGCTCGATTCGGCGTCGCTCGCGTTCGAGAGCGACACCCTTCAGGGGATGGTAACGCCGATCGGCGAGTTTTACAACGTCGACATCGCGGAGTTCGATCCGGAGGTCACCGCGAGCGAGTGGTCGCTCACGTTCACCGGCGAGACCGGCAGCGGGCGGACGGTCGCGTTCGACGAACTGATCGACCGGCCCGTCGAGAACCGCGCGGTGACGCTGCGCTGCGTCGGCGAGGACCAGAACGGTCGCCGCATCGGCAACGCAGTCTGGACGGGGACGCCGATCCGGCCGCTGCTAGAGTCGGTCGACCCGCAGGGCGACTGTAACTGCGCCATGCTGCGCGGCGAGGACGGCTACTACGTCCAGTTCCCGGTCGACGTCCTCGCGGAGGGGTTCCTCGCGTGGGGGATGAACGGGAAAGAACTCCCGACCAGCCACGGCCATCCGGTCCGGGTGCTGATCCCGGGCCACTGGGGTGAGACGAACGTGAAGTGGCTCTCGGAGATCGAGCTGTTGAACGTCGAAGACGACGGCTACTGGGAGGAGCGCGGCTGGGAGGGAACCGGCGAGGTGACGACCGTCGCCAAGCTCTGGGACGAGGGAGTCACGGAGCTCGACGACGGGCGGATCGAGCTCGCCGGCCACGCCTACGCCGGGACGCCTGGCGTCGCGCGCGTCGAGGTGTCGACCGACGGCGGCGACTCGTGGACCGACGCCGAACTCTCGGACCCGCTCCCCGACGCGGACGTCTGGCGGCAGTGGCGCCACGTCTTCGAGCCCGACGGGGAACACGAGGTCGTCGTCCGCGCGGTCGACGGCGAGGGGACCCGGCAGCTGCGGGAGGAGTCCGGGCCGGTCCCGAGCGGGGCGTCGGGGTGGGTTCGCCGGACGGTCGGGTGACGACCGTGCGGTGTCCGTGACCAGGTTAAGAGAGCTGATCGCCGACGATCCGGTCCGCCTCGGCGAGGAAGGCGTCGCGTTCGTCGATCGGAATCGTCGCGCCCGCGGCCACGTCGTGCCCCCCGCCGTCACCGCCGACTGATTGGCTCGCCTCTCGCATCACCGTCGAGAGGTCGAGCCCCCGCCGGACGAGCGCGTGCGAGCCGCGAGAGGAGACCTTCAGTTCCTCGGCGCTCTCCTCGGCGAACGCGATCACCGGTTTCGAACGGTCGACGGCGGGCGAGCCGACCGCCATCCCGGCGACGATGCCGACGATGGTCTCGCGGATGCGCGACCCCGCGTCGAACCACTGGAGGTGTTCCTCGTGGGTGACGCCCTCGTTTTTGACCCACTGGAGGCCCTCGGAGAGGTTCCGTCGGTGCGTGCGGAGCAGCCGGCGCGCCTCCGCGAGCGCGTCGCCGCGGTCGCCGAGACACACGGCGAGCCCGATGTCGCCGCGCTCGTAGCGCGCGGTCGCGTTGAGCAGCGTGGAGAACTCGCTCACGTCCCGCAGCTCGGTGCCGGGCTCCTCGTCGACCAGCGTGTAGGAGGTCCCGACGAGCGCCTCGATCCGGTCGGACGGGACGCCCGAGGCGACCGCGCGTCGCATCAGCGCCGACGCGAGCGTCTGGCGCTCTTCGGCGTCGAGGTCGACCCAGCGCCGCCACTCCCCGTCGCGTTTCACGTCGACGTCGAGGTCGGTGAGAAAGGAGATCGCCCCCGCCTCGTCGTTCGAGATGCCCGGGATCTTCACGTCGGAGGCGTACTCCAACAGCTTGGGGAGCGGGCGGGTCTGTCTGCCGTACAGGTCCAGATCCGTGCGGGCCTCCAGAACGCCGGCGTCGACGCCGTCGGCGACGATCGACTCGTTGGCGCCGACGAGGCCCCCGTCGGAGTCCTGCATGTCGCCGACGGCGCCGACGACCGCCAGCGCCGCGAGGTCGCGGTTGTCGCCGTCGGGACCCTCCAGCGCGCGGGCGAGGAGGTAGCTCGCGCCGGCCCCCGAAAGCTCGCTCGCGCCGTCGATCCCTTCGAGCAGCGGGTTGAGGTGGAACCGGGTGTCGCGGTCGGCGGGCTGGTGGTGGTCGGCGATGACGGGGACGAAGTCGCCGCGGTCCTCGTGGGCCGCGATCACGTCGAGCTGACCGGAGCCGAAGTCGGTGAACAACACCACGTCGAACTCGCGGGCGGCGATCCCCGCGATCGAGTCGGCGTCCAACTGCTTCTCGAAGACGACCTCGTGGTCGATCCCGGCCCGCGCGAGCGCGGTCGACGCGACCGCGGCGCTCGTGATCCCGTCGGCGTCGATGTGGGAGGCGAGCAGCACCCGGCCCGCCTCGCGCAGTCGGTCGGCGCAGTCGGTCGCGCGGTCGGCGAGGTCGGAGACTGGAGCGGCGACTGCCATTACCACCGCTTGGCGTCCGATCGGGCATAAACGCACGCTTCGGGGATGCGAGCGCGGACCGAGCCGGAAGCGGTGCGGCGGCGCGCTCGACGTTGGCGGCGCCCGCGACCGCCGCGGCCGCGACGGCAGCGGCGAACCCATCGTCCGGCGAAGGGGCATCAATTGCCGTAACTGCCAGTTATAGATGTGTGTAGACGTATGAGCAACAAACATGACACGTGGGTTTTCCACCCGGAGTCTCCACGCCGGGGCCGAGCCGGACTCGGCGACCGGCGCCCGCGCCACGCCGATCCACCAGACGACGTCGTACGTCTTCGACGACGCGGACACGGCGGCGGAGATGTACGCGCTCCGGGCGGAAGGGCACATCTACTCCCGGCTCTCGAACCCGACGGTGAACGTCTTGGAAGACCGGCTCGCCGACCTCTCCGGCGGGTCGGACGCGGTCGCGACCGGCTCGGGAATGGCCGCGTTCGACGCGATAACGACCGTCCTCGCGAGCGCCGGCGACAACGTCGTCGCCAGCTCCGAGATGTACGGCGGGACGGCCGCGTATCTCACGACGATCGCGGACCGCCGCGGGATCGAGGCGCGGCTCGTCGACACCCTCGACTACGAGGGGTACGCCGAGGCGATCGACGAGGACACCGCCTTCGTCCACGTGGAGACGATCGCGAACCCCTCGCTCGTCACGCCCGACTTCGAGCGCCTCGCCGACATCGCCCACGAGAACGCGGTCCCCCTCGTCGTCGACAACACGTTCGCGACCCCGTACTGCTGTCGGCCGTTCGAGCACGGCGCCGACATCGTGTGGGAGTCGACGACGAAGTGGATCACGGGCAACGGCACCACCGTCGGCGGCGTCGTCGTCGATGGCGGGCAGTTCCCGTGGGACCACCCCGACGCCGATTACGACGAGTTAGACGGGGAGTCGCCCGCCTATCCGATCGACTTCGTCGAGCAGTTCGGTGACGCCGCGTTCGCCAACGTCGTCCGACAGCGCGGGATGCGGCCGACCGGCGGCCAGCAGTCCCCGTTCGACGCGTGGCAGACGATCCAGGGACTCAACACGCTCCCGCTCCGGATGGAGCGCCACTGCGAGAACGCGCGCCGGGTCGCCGAGTTCCTCCGCGACGACGACCGCGTCGACTGGGTCAGCTATCCCGGCTTCGAGGACCACGAGAGCCACGACAACGCCGCCGAGTACCTCGACGGCTTCGGCGGGATGGTCACCTTCGGCGTCGACGGCGGCTACGCGGCGGCCAAGGCGTTCTGCGAGTCGGTCGAGCTGACGAGCTTCCTCGCGAACATCGGCGACGCGAAGACGCTCGTCATCCACCCGGCCTCCACCACGCACGCGCAGATGGACGAAGACGAACAGCGGCTCGCCGGTGTCTACCCGGAGATGCTTCGGCTGTCGGTGGGCATCGAGGACGCCGAAGACGTGATCGCCGACCTCGACGCGGGGCTGGCCGCGGGCGAGCGAGTCGCCGAGGGGAACTGAGATGAGCGCCGTCCCGACCGACCACGGCGTCGCCGAACTCGGCGAGTTCACCTTCGAGTGCGGCCAGTCGGTACCCGACTTCGAGGTCGCCTACGAGACCCACGGCGAGTTCGACGGCGACAACGTCGTGCTGGTCTGCCACGCGCTCACCGGCAGCCAGAACGTCGCGCGCTCTCCCGAGCCGGAGCGCGACGCTGAGACCACCGGTGCCGGGCAGGCCGGGCAGGCCCGCGCGTGGTGGGACGACGTCGTCGGCCCGGGGAAGGCCATCGACACGACGGAGTACTACGTCGTCTGCGCGAACGTCCCCGGCTCGTGCTACGGGACGACGGGGCCGGCCAGCGAGCGGCCCGCGGGACTCGACCTGCGCGAGGAGCCCGACCACGATCGGTGGGGGACCGCGTTCCCGCCGGTTCAGGTCGAGGACTGGGCGCGCGCGCAGCGCCGCCTGCTCGACCACCTCGGCGTGGGGCGGCTCCGCGCGGTCGTGGGCGGGAGCGTCGGCGGGATGAACGCGTTGGAGTGGGCGAAGCGGTACCCGGACGACGTCGACCGTGTGGTCGCCATCGCGACCGCGGGGCGCCTCGACGCGCAGTGTCTCGCGCTGGACGCGGTCGCGCGGCGGGCGATCCGGGCGGACGCGGACTGGAACGGCGGGGACTACTACGGCGACGACCGGCCGGGCCCGACGGAGGGGCTCGCCATCGCCCGCCAGATCGGCCACATCATGTACCTCTCGAAGGCGTCGATGGAGCGGAAGTTCGGGCGGCGTTCGGCGGGGCGCGACTCGCTCACGCGCGAGGACGGCGACCTCGGGCTGCCGCCCGAGCCGACGGCCGGCTTCTTCCCGTACCGCGAGGTGGAGTCGTACCTCGACTACCAGGCGGAGGGGTTCGGCGACCGCTTCGACGCGAACAGCTACCTCTACCTGACGCGCGCGATGGACGAGTACGACCTCGCCGCCGGCCACGGCACCGACGCCGACGCGCTCGCCGCCTTCGAGGGCGAGACCCTGCTCGTGAGCTTCACCGCCGACTGGCACTTCACCGTCGAGCAGTCCCGCTCGCTCGCCGACGCCTTCCGCGAGGCCGAGGTGCCGGCCGCGCACCACGTGGTCGACTCGGACCACGGCCACGACGCGTTCCTCGTCGAGCCCGAACACGTCGGCCCGCCGGTCCGGGACTTCCTCGCGGACGGCGTCGACGGCCGGGCCGTCTCCGACGAGGGCGGCGACGACGGCGACGATCCGCGACCGGACTCCGACCACGCACCGGTCCACGCGAGTCTGTTCCGCGGCTGAGCGGTCTCCGGCCGCGGCCTCGGCGGCGCTGTCGCGCGATCGGGAACGCGTCGATCGTTGTCGCGGGTTTATCACGAACGACCATGAGAACGTTCATGCCGGTCCCTCCCGTGGTGTGTGAGGTATGCCAGGCGGACACGCGCAGACCCTGCGACCGTTCATGTGGCGCGCCGAACGACTGTACCCGGACACGGAGATCGTCTCCCGGACCCACGAGGGGCGCACGCGGCACACGTACGCCGAGTACGCCGACAGGACCGCACAGCTCGCGAACGCCTTGGACGACTACGGGATCGAGCGCGGCGACCGGGTCGCGACGTTCTGCTGGAACCACACCCGGCACTTCGAGACGTACTTCGGCGTCCCGAACACCGGCGCGCAGCTCCACACGATCAACCCCCTGCTGCCCGACGAACACATCCGATACATCGTCGACGACTCCGACGACGAGATCCTCTTCGTCGACCCCTCGCTCGCCGAGAAGATCGCGGGCGCCGCGGAGGGCGCCGCCGAGTTCGAGGACGTCGACTTCGTCGCGATGGGCTCGGAGGGGATCGACGCGCTCGACGCGCCCGCCTACGAGGAGTTCATCGCGGACCACTCGACGGAGTACGACTGGCCGGACCTCGACGGCGACCAGCCGGCCGGCCTCTGTTACACCTCCGGCACGACGGGGAAGCCGAAGGGCGTCGAGTACACGCAGTCGATGCTGTGGAGCCACACGATGGCCTCCCAGACGCCGCAGGGGATCCCGATGGAGGACTCCGACGTCGTCATGCCCGTCGTCCCCATGTTTCACGTCAACGCGTGGGGGATGCCGTTCACCGCGGCCGCCGCGGGCGCGAAACACGTCTACCCCGGCCCCGCGCCCGATCCGGCCGACCTCGCGGCGCTGATCGAAGAGGAGGGGGTGACGATCTCCGCGGGCGTCCCGACGGTGTGGCTCGGGCTGCGCGAGTACGTCGAGGCGGGGAACGACGTCGACCTCTCGACGCTCGACACGGTGATCGTCGGGGGCGCGGCCGCGCCCCGGGCGCTGATCGAGTGGTACGACGAGCGCGGCGTCGAGGTGCTTCACGCGTGGGGGATGACCGAACTCTCGCCGATCGGCACCGTCTCGCACCTCACGGACGACCTGCGCGACGCGGACTACGAGACGCAGGTGACCAAGCGCTCGAAGCAGGGGCTCGTCGTCCCCGGACTGGAGTTCGAGGTGATAGACGAGGACGGCGAAGAGGTGCCGTGGAACGGCGAGGACTTCGGCGAGCTCCGGATTCGGGGGCCGTGGGTCACGAAGGAGTACTTCGCGCGCCCGGAGGCCAGCGAGGAGGAGTTCGTCGACGGCTGGCTGAAGACCGGCGACGTAGTGACCGTCGACGAGGACGGGTACATGCAGCTCGTCGACCGGACGAAGGACGTGATCAAGTCCGGCGGGGAGTGGATATCCAGCGTCGAGTTAGAGAACGCGATCATGGCCTACGACGGCGTCAGCGAGGCGGCCGTCGTCGGCGTCCCCCACGAGCGCTGGCAGGAGCGCCCCGTCGCGTTCGTCGTCGTGGCCGAGGACGTCGACCGCGACGAACTCGTCGAGCGGATCGAGTCCGGGCTCCGCGAGGAGTACCCCAAGTGGTGGGTGCCGGACGCGGTGGAGTTCATCGACGAGGTCCCGAAGACCGCGACCGGGAAGTTCTCGAAGAAGGATCTCCGGGAGCAGTACGGCGACCAGTCGCTCGTCGAGGGCGCGGTGCCGGAAGACGACGCGCCAGACGGCGAGTAACGGCGGCGTAACCGCGGCTCGGCGAACTCAGTCGTCGCGGGCGCGTTTCAGTCGTCGCGGTCGCCGATCACCCACTTGTGCGAGTAGCTCTCCCCGCACGTACAGTGGGCGTACGCGTGGACCACGTCGCCCTCGGCGTAGAGGCCGCCGACCTCCTCGTTTTGCGCCTCCGCGAACGCGAAGACGAACTGGACCTCGTGGTCGTCGTCGGGCTCCTCATCGGCGAAGGGACACGCCCCGTCGTCGAGCGTGCGCGCGATCTCGCCCTCGGCGCCCATCGCCGTCTTCGCGAACTCCATCGCGCCCATCCCCGTGCCGGCCTGGAACGCGGAGCGACCGGTCTCGCCGTCGAGGATCAGGCGAACGCCGCCGTCGGTCTCGGTACCGACCTCCCGCAGCCGGGAGTCGTCGTCGAGGTACGCGTCGCTCAGGTAGAAGACCACGTCGTCGAGCCGCTCGCCCGCGAGGAACTCGTCGAGGTTGCTCATGCCGGCCGGAGGCGCGTGAGCGGTAAAAGGCGTGCGTGTCGACCCGAGCGGAACGGCGCCTCTCGCGACCGACCGGCGGCGAGGAAGTCGGCCCGAACCGATGATAAACTGTGTAGAATCGGGGTAACTGTTAATACGCATCACGGAGATCCGTCGCGTGATGAGTGCGCAGACCCGATCCGGCGACCGGCTCGCAGAGTGGGCGCAGCTGGTCGACGAGGACGTGCCGGAGGAGCTCCGGGAGGAGCGCTCCGCCGACGGATAACTTTCACCCCGCTTCGCGAAGGCTTTAGGCCGAAGGCGGCGAAGCACCGGCGATGGCGACCGAGGCCGCCGGAATCGACCGACCGCTGCTCGTCGACGACTTCCTCCAGCGCCGCCGCTACCAGCTCCAACTGGCGGACGCCGCCGCCGACGAACACACGCTGGTCTGTCTCCCGACCGGGCTCGGCAAGACGACGGTGAGCCTGCTCGTCACCGCCGAGCGCCTCCACGAGGCGGGCGGGAAGGCGCTCTTCTTGGCCCCCACCAAGCCGCTCGTCCAGCAGCACGCCGACTTCTACCGCGAGGCGCTCTCGATCCCGGACGACGAGATCGTCGTGTTCACCGGCGACGTGAAGCCGGACGACCGGGCCGCACTGTGGGACGACGCGCGGATCGTGATCGCGACCCCGCAAGTCGTCGAGAACGACCTCGTCGGCAACCGGATCTCGCTTCGCGACGTGACTCACCTCACCTTCGACGAGTGTCACCGCGCGACCGGCGACTACGCGTACGTCTACATCGCCGAGCGCTACCACGCCGACGCGGCCGACCCGCTCGTGACGGGGATGTCCGCCTCGCCCGGCGGCGACACCGAGGAGATCGAGACGGTCTGCGAGAACCTCGGGCTCGTCAACGTCGAGGTGATGACCGAAGACGACGCCGACGTCGACGAGTACACCCACGACACCGACGTCCAGTGGGAGCAGGTGACGCTCCCGGACGAGGTCCTCGCGATCCGCGACGCGCTCAACGAGGTGATCACGGACCGGCTGGAGAAGCTGAAGCAGCTCGGGGTGACGAACACGACGAACCCCGACCTCTCGCAGAAGGACCTCAACAAGATGCGGGGGCAGCTGAAACAGATGATGGACAACGACCAGTCGGAGGGGTACAAGGGGATGAGCACCCACGCCGAGGTGATGAAGCTCCGGCGCGCGACCGAGCTGGTCGAGACGCAGTCGGTCGAGTCCGTCCGGCGCTACTTCGAGCGCCAGCGCGAGGCCGCGCGCTCCTCGGGCGCCTCGAAGGCGAGCCAGCGCATGGTCGCGGACCCCAAAGTGAGAGAAGCCATGCGGAAGGCGGAGTCGTTCGACGGGCTCCACCCCAAGTTCTCGAAGGCGCGAATCCTGCTCGCCGAGACGCTCGGGATCAACGAGGGAGAGCGCGCCATCCTCTTCACCGAGTCGCGCGACACCGCCGAGGCGCTCGTGGAGTTCCTCTCCGCGAGCTTCGACGTGCGGAAATTCGTCGGGCAGGGCGACAAGGACGGCTCGGACGGGATGAGCCAGAAACAGCAGCAGGAGACGCTCGACGAGTTCAAGGCGGGCGAGTTCGAGGTGCTCGTCTCCACGAGCGTCGCCGAGGAGGGGCTCGACGTCCCCGAGGTCGACCTCGTCTGCTTCTACGAGCCGGTCCCGACCGCGATCCGCTCGATCCAGCGGAAGGGTCGAACCGGTCGGCAGGCGGAGGGGAAGGTGGTCGTCCTGATGGCCGAGGACACCCGCGACGAGGCGTTCTTCTGGATCTCCCGTCGGCGCGAGAAGAAGATGGCCAGTCAGCTCACGGAGCTGAAGCAGGCCACCGACGACATCGAGGACACCGTCGGCGACGACGGGCAGGCCGGGCTCGACGCGTTCTCCGGCGGGGACGCGGCGACGGACGATGACGCGCCGGACGACGACGCGACGGCGGATGCCGTCGAGGCCGAGGAGGGCGACGAGGGGAGCAAAGGCGACGCCGACGCCGGCCTCACCGACTTCGCCGCGGAGGCGCGAGGCGGTGACGAAGCGGGCGGTGAGGACGACGCCGGCGACACGGAGGTGGGCGACGATACCGCCGACGCGGACGACGACGGCGTCGTCGCGACCGCCGGGGTCGACGAGGGGGTCGAAATCGTCGTCGACCAGCGCGAGCTCGACTCCTCCATCGCGAAGGACCTCTCGACGCGCGACGGGCTCGTCACCCGGCTGGAGACGCTCGCGGTCGGCGACTACGTCCTCTCGGACCGGGTCGCCGTCGAGCGGAAGTCGGCGGCCGACTTCGTGGACTCGATGCTCGACTCCGACCGGTCGATGTTCGAGCAGGTCGGCGAGCTCTCGCGGGCGTACGCGCGCCCCGTGATGATCGTCGAGGGGACGAACCTCTACGGGCAGCGCGACATCGACCCCAACGCGATCCGCGGCGCGCTCGCGTCGCTCGCGGTCGACTTCGACGTGAGCGTGCTCCGCACCGAGAGCGAGGAGGACACCACCGAACTGCTCGCGACGATCGCGAAGCGGGAGCAGGAGACGCGCGACCGCGAGGTGAGCGTCCACGGCGAGAAGACGACGAAGACCCGCGCCGAACAGCAGGAGTACGTCGTCTCCTCGATCGCCGACATCGGTCCCGTCACGGCGCGCACGCTGCTCGAACACTTCGGCACGGTCGAGGCCGTGATGACGGCGCCGGAGGACGACTTACTGGAGGTCGAGGGCGTCGGTCCGGTGACCGCCGAGCGCATCCGCGAGGTCGTCGGGAGCGAGTACGAGTAGCCGGGATCAGCGGCCGGTGGTTGCGTCGCGCTCAGTCGAACCCGCTCACCAGCGTCACGACCCATTGCCCGAGGTCGTACTCCGCGCGGACCTCCACGCGCGTCACCCACTTCACCCACTGGAACCCCCGCCTGTCGGGCGCGACGAGCCGGGCGGGCGCGCCGTGGCCGTGGGTCAGGCGCTCGCCGCCGACGTGGGTGGCGAGCAGTGCGTCCTCCGCCTCCTCGATCGGGAGGCTCCACCGGTACCCCGTCACGGAGGTGAACCGGACGTAGGCGGGCTCGCGGTCGACGGCGGTTCCGTCGTCGGCCTCGCTCGCGGCCTCGACTCCGCCGGCCGCGTCGAGCAGGTCGCCGACGCGGATTCCGCCCCACTCTTGGACCGTGTACCACCCGCTGGTACAGTCGAGGAGGGCCTCGGTCTCGTGGCCCGCCGCGAGCTCGTCGGCCGTCAGCTCGACTGAGTCGGCGACGAGCCCGTCGACCGTCAGCCGGTACTCGTCGCGGTCGATCGGGTCGGGGTCGTCCGCGACCCACGAGGTGATCGGGAAGGCGCCATTGCCCGCGCCCTCGCGGGGCTGTGACCCGGTGAACCGGCGGTCCGCGCCCGCGGTGTCGAGCGCGTCGTTGACCCCCTGCTGGAGCCGGTACGTCGCGCCGCCGGCCGCGAGCAACGCGAAGTAGCGGACCGCGGTCCGCCGGCGCTCGAAGTCGACGCGGCGGGGGAGCCGGAACCGAGTGGCGGCGTGTGCGGCCACGAGCGGGACTAAGACGAGCCCGAAGCCGACGTGGACGGACAGCAGCGTCCAGTACGAGAGCCGCACGTCGAGCCCGAACACCCACGCGGCGCCGGTCCCGATCGCGCCGACCGCGGCGACGAGCGTCAGGACGGAGAGGGCGGTCGACCGCCGCCAGAGGTTCGGGTCGGTGAGCCGGCGGCGGACGCGCGCGAGCTTCCACGCGAGCAGCGCGACGATCCCGACGCCGAGCGCGCGGTGGAGCCAGAACAGGGGCCATCCCGCCGGAACGCCGACGGTGAACGAGACCAGCCCGGTGACCGCCTCGGCGACGACGAAGAGGAGGAGCGACCAGTCGACCGCGCGCGGCGGCGGCTCTAGCCGGTCGAGCGCGGTCCGGAGTCGGTCCCTCGCGGCCATCTACGCGTGGTACGTGCTAGCGAGACAAAACGGTGCGGTCGAGGCGGCGGTCGTTCGCGAACTCCGGCTCGGGGCCGGAACGGCTCACAGCTCGTACACCTCGCCGTCGACCGCGAGCGGCTCCTCGAACGCCTCGTCGGCGGGGTAGAAGTGCGCGAGGTGGACGAGCCGCGTGCGGTCGGCGTCGAGGTCGTCGGCGAGCGCGAGCGCGCCCTCCCGGGTCATGTGCTTCGTGCCGAAGGTCCGCGGGACCCCGTCGGGGCCCTCGTGGCGCCCGCCGATCGGGTGGTGCTCACAGAGCGACGCGGGGACGATGGCGTCGGCGAGCAGCAGGTCGGGGTCGGCGAGCGCCTCGCGGGAGCGCTCCGGGACGTCGTAGCTGGTGTCCCCGGTGAGCGAGAGCGTCGCGCCCGTCTCGGGGTCCTCGATGACGACGCCGTAACACAGGAGTGGCGGGTGGTCGACGGGGACGAACCGCACCTCGAACCCGCAGGTCTCGAAGGGCTCGAAGGGGTCGCGGGCGTGGACGCCGATCCGGTCTTCGAGGTAGTCGTACTTGCGCCGGATCGTCTCCGCGACGCTCTCGTCGGTCGCGGGGTCGGTCTCGTTCGGGGCGTGGACCGGGAGCCCGTCGACGAGCCGGTAGGCGTTCCCCAGCCCGTCGAGGTGGTCGAAGTGGATGTGCGTCACGAGCCCGGCGTCCGGGAGCGGGACGTCGGCCGCGAGGAACTGCTGTCTGAAGTCGGGACTGAAGTCGACGAGGAGCGATTCGCCGGTGCGCTCGTTGGCGACGTGGACGGAGAAGCGCGACCGCGACACCCCGCGCTCGCGGGCCGTAACGCAGGTGTCGCAGTCGCAGCCGACGGTCGGCGTCCCCGTCGTATCGCCCGTCCCGAGGAGGGTGACCCGCATGGATCGCGGTGCGGGGGCCACGGCCTTAGCGTCCGCGGTCGGGATCGGCGGAGATCGGGGATGACCGCGACCGCGACCCCGACGTATAACCCCGAGCCGGACGGAGCGAAACCATGCACACCAGTCGCAGCCTCACCCTCGCGCGGCTCCCCTCGGGCGTGCCGATCCGGACGACCGTCCACGCGTACGGCGACGGCGAGCTCGTCGACGGCGACGACGGCCCCGAGCTCGACGCGCCCGGAGATTCGCCGGTGGTGTACGCGCAGGCGGCACAGCACGGCCGAGAGGTGAACGGTGCGGCGGTCCTCCGGCGTCTTCACGACCGTCTGGTCGGCGGCGACGGAGGGGGAAGCGCCGACAGTCCGACGGCCGCCGACCTCGACGGGACGCTCGTGACGGTGCCCGTCGCCGACCCGCTCACCTTCGACCACGTCTCGTACACGACGCCGGAGTCGCTCGACTCGCGGCAGCCGAACATGAACCGGTGCTGGCCCGGGGACCCCGAGGGCTCGCTCCACGAGCGGATGGCGGCTCGACTCTGGGGGTTCGCGGGCGCGGCGGACGCGATCGTCGACCTCCACACCGGGTCGCCGGCGATGGCGACCCACACGGTGTACATGCGCGGCGACGGCGCCTGTCGCGAACTCGCGGCGGCGTTCGGCACCGACCTCCTGCTCGCGGAGGCCGCGGGTGACGACGCCGACACCGAGTGGGACGAGCGCGGGTTCGCCGGGAAGCTCCGGGTCGCGGCTACCCGCGAGGGGATCCCGACGATCACGCCCGAGCTCGCTCACAGCAAGGAGATCGTTCCGGGAGCCGTCGAGACCGGCGTCTCGGGGATGCTCGGCGCCATCCGGCACGAGGGGCTCCTTTCCGGCGAGCCCGAGCCGTGGGACGGCGTCGTCGCGCGCAACCACCTCGGCCGAGTGATCGCCGACGATTCCGGGCTGTTCGTTCCGGAACCCGACCTCGCCGTCGGCGATCGGGTGACCGAGGGCGAGCGCGTCGGCGAGGTGTTCGACCCGACGACGTTCGAGACGCTTCAGGTCGCGCGCGTCGACCGCGACGGGATCGCGTACTCGGTCGCGCGGGAGGCGACCGTCACCGCGGGCGCGACGCTCGTCGGCGTCGCGGAGCGGATCGACGGGGAGTGAGCACGAGAAAACCGGTCGACAGTCCGCACTTACGGCCGGCGGACGCGGATCCGTCCGTCGGCCGCGACCGTGACGAACAGCCGCCTCCGGACCTCCCGGCCGTGGACCGCGTCGCCCGCGCGGTCGCCAATCGCTTTCATCAGGTCGGGCGCGGTCTGGTTCACCTTCACGCCGGCCTCGTCGCAGGCGTCGTAGACGCGTTTTGGAGCGTCGTAGAGGTCGGTCCCCGCCTCGATCTCGACGCGGACGGGCGCCGAAAGCGCCTCCTCGAACGCGACCGTCTCGCGGGCGCGCTCGACGTTGTCGCGGGCGCTCGCCTCGACGCTGGAGACGTTCGCGCGCGAGGTGCCGAGCCGGTCGGCGATGTCCGACTGCCGGAGCCCGCGCTCGCGGAGCGCCAACACCTCCGCCTGCCGGCGGGTGAGCACGCTCTCGTCGGCGTCGAAGCCGGAGCGCTCCAGAATCGAGTCGGCGTCGACGTCCGCCGGGTCCGGTCGTCCGTCGTCTGCGGCCATGTGATCACCGACGGGCCGGCCGGTCAAAAAACGGCGGTTTCGCGAGGGGGTCGCGGACGTGAATATCGGCGGCCCACGCGACCGATCGACGGCGTCCGGACTGTCCGTGGGGTGGGGCTCCCCCGGGACGCCGTCACTTGCCCCAGAAGTTCTCGCGGCTGCCGAGCCGCTCGCGGTCCGTGCGGTCCGGGCGACTGCGTTCGTCGTCTTCGTCGTCGTCGCCCGCGGCGGTCGTCTCTCCCTCCGCATCCTCCTCCGGGTCGTCGGGGAGGCGCTCGATCACTTCCTGTGCCGTCGCGTGGCTGGACTTCACGCGGTGGATCTTCACCTCGGCGCGCGCCGGCGGGAGGAGCCCGTCGACGAGGACGATGAAGCCGTCGTCGGTTCGGCCGACGCCGGCGCCGCTCTCGTGGATGTCGTCGACCTCGACGACGACCGCCTCGCCGGGCTGGACCGGCTGCTGTTTCAGCTCGTAGATCGGCATGTCGTAGTGGTTACACCACTCCGCGCCGCCTTTGTTGCCGTAGTGTTGACACCCCATCCCCTGGATCCGTTCGTCGAAGCTGGGGCAGTCGTCGGCGAGTGGACAGTCCGCCATACCGTAGGGGAGACCGGCCGCCGTTGTAAACGTTTTCGACTCTCAGGCCGAAGTTCGCGAAAACGGCCGATTCACGCGGGCGAGCGGCGGCTGCTTCGAGAGGCGGGAAAGAAAGGCGGTGCCGGCGGGCGCCGAGGCGGCCTCACAGGAACTCGCGGACCTCGGAGTACCACATGTCGTGGTGGTCGACGGCGTCGAGCGCGTCCGCGACGTCGACCGCGATGGCGTGCCAGCAGCGCTGGTCGGGGTCGTCGGCGTCGAGGTTGTACGTCGCGTCGGCGCAGTTACACTCCCCGTCCTCGACGACGTACTCGTCCTCGTGGCCGACGACGACGGTGAAATCGCGGTAGCGCTTCACGCGCCCCTCGCCGACGGCCTCGATGGCGCGCTGGCCGCGGTCGCCGTGCGCCTCGACGATGGCCGCGGCGATCGGGCCGGTCAGCTCGCCGGCCTCCTCGATCGCCGAGCGCCAGTCGTCGACCGGCTCCATGTCCGCCCGTTCTCGGGCGGTCGGTTAAACAGCGTCGGTCGGATCGGTCCGGGACGGACCGTGTGGGGGCGAGTAGGATCTCGCGCTCGGAGCGCGGACCGAACCCGCCGGTGTCCGGGACGGACCGTGTGGGGGCGAGTAGGCCGAGACGGACTGCGTCGGGGCGGGTAGGCCGAGACGGACTGCTCGGGGATAGGCCGAGACGGACCGCGTCAGGTCGAGCGGGTCGAATCGAACCACCCGACGGGTGGTTTCAAGCCGCTTCCCCGCCTCCGTCCGGCATGAACGAGATGTGCCAGCATTTGACGTACCGCGAGTCGGGCGACGGGAAGTCGTTCGAGACGGCCCGCGCGTTCTGTACCGTGACGGAGTCGTTCGTCCAGCCCATGCGCGCGGACATCTGTAACGCGCGCTACGATCTCGACCCCGCGACGGACTGCGAGTTCTACGTGGACTCGCAGGCGGAGCCGGCGGACGACGCGAGCCCCGACGCCGACCGATGACCTACGACGACTACCTCGACGGGAAGCCGGCGATCGTCACCGCGGCACTCACCGGCGGCGTCCACGGGAAGGAGGCGCATCCCGACCTCCCGGAGACGCCGGCAGAGATAGCGGCGGCCGCGGCCGCCTGCGAGGAGGCGGGCGCGAGCGTGCTCCACCTCCACGCGCGGCGGGACAACGGGGAGCGCGCCTTCTCGGCCGAGCGCTTTCAGGAAGTCGCGGACGCCGTTCGCGAGGCCACCGACGACGCCGTTCTCCAGCACTCGACGGGCGGGACGGCGGCGCCGGACGCCCTCCGGCACGAGCCGCTGCGGACCGACCCCGCGCCCGAGATGGCGTCGCTCGACATGGGCCCGCTCAACCGCTACGACCGGCTCACCTCGGAGAACACGCGCGAGCTGGTGGCGTCGCTCCACGCGGAGATGAAAGACAGGGGGATCAAGCCCGAGTTAGAGGTGTTCAACGACGGCCACCTCAACGAGTCGCTGGCGATCCTCGACGACCTCGACGACCCCCCGTACCTCAACTTCCTGTTCGGCGGCGGGACCACGTCACCGCCGCACCCGCGGAACCTGATCAACCGGGTCGAGGCGCTGCCCGAGGGCGTCGAGTTCAACGTGATCGGATTCGGCCCGCACCAGCTCCCGATGACGACCCAGTCGCTGCTGCTCGGTGGACACGTCCGGGTCGGCTTGGAGGACAACCGGTACTACGAGCGGGGTGAGTTGGCGACGAACGAGCAGCTGGTGGCGCGGGCGGCGCGGATCGCGGAGGAACTCGGGCGACCCGTGGCGACGCCGGCGCAGACGCGGGAGCTACTGGGGCTACGCGGTCGGTAACGGAAGTTTGCGCCGCGGCCCTCGACAGCGATACGATATTTAAATAGAGAAGTGAGAGATGTCGACGATTGCTTATACACAGATGTCCCCGTTGAAATCCAATATTCAGGTGCGTTTTCGACTGAAACAGCCGGTCGATGATAGCTGCGAGTACGTCATTACAGAACGTTGAGAAAATGTGAATATAATTATATATTCTGCTGTCCAATTGCCCAAAATGACGTGTACCCACTGCGGGGCGGCAGAACCCGACGACTATACATTACGATTCTCTCCTACAGAGAGGGACCCTCAAACGGTCGAATTAGAGCTGTGCGATGAGTGTATCGAACGATTCCTCGCCGAAGAAAGCGCAGAACTCGTTTCTCCGGACATCGTGGCGATTGAGGATACCCTATCTGATGAAATTCTTGGTAACCATCGGTAGGCGGGCGTTCTGTACCGACCGGTAGGTGGGCGAAGTATGTCGCTAGCAGAGGAGTTCGACAGAGCCAACGATTTATACATAAGCGGCTGAGATTTCGGCTCCGCTCACCCCAGAATCGTCGACCATTTATAAGCGACCGCAGCCGAAAACGCCCGGTCCTACTCCAGGACGATCAGCACGTCGCCCATGTCGACGCTGTCGCCCTCGCCGACGTGGACGCTCGCGACGGTGCCGCCGCGCTCGGCGACCACGTCGTTCTCCATCTTCATCGCTTCGAGGACGCAGACCACGTCGCCCGCGGCGACCTCGTCGCCCTCATCGACGTCGACCGAGAGGATCGTCCCCTGCATCTCCGCGTCGATGGCCTCGCCGCCCTCCGCGACGTCGACGCCGCCATCGTCGCCGTCGTCGTCGGATTTCGCCTGCGGGGGGCGCTGCGCGCCGCTGCCGCCTCCCGCGCCGCCCTCGGGCACCGGGATCGCGGGCGCGCCGCGCTCCTCCAGCTCGACCTCGAAGCGCTTGCCGTTCACCTCGACGGTGAACTCGCGTTCGGTCACCTCCTCCTCGTCGTCGCCCGTCGAGGCGGACTCCGTGCCCCATTTCTCCTGCGCCTCGGCGACCAGCTCCCGGTCGAGCTCCTCGTCGAGGTACTTCGTCGTGTGCGTCCCGTCGACGAAGCGCTCGTCGTCGAGCATGAGCCGATGGAACGGGACGATCGTGACGACGCCGTCGAGCTCGTACTCCGCGAGCGCGCGCTTCGAGCGGGCGAGACACTCCTCGCGGTCGCTCCCCCACACGATCAGCTTCGCGATCATCGAGTCGTAGTCGGTGACCAGCTCGTCGCCCTGCCGGAGCGCGTCGTCGACGCGCACGCCGATCCCGCCCGGCGGGTCGTACGTCTCCAGCGACCCCTCGTTGGCGGGCTGGAAGTCGTTCGCGGCGTTTTCCGCGTTGATCCGGAACTCGATAGCGTGCCCCTCCAGCTCCACGTCCGCCTGCGAGACGGAGAGCCCCTCGCCGCTGGCGACCCGGAGCTGCTCTTTGACGATGTCGATCCCCGTCAGCTCCTCGGTGACGGTGTGCTCGACCTGAATCCGGGTGTTGACTTCGAGGAAGTAGAAGGGCGTGTCGGGACCGAGCGGTTCGTCCGGGTCGCGGTCGGGGTCCTCCTCGACGAGGAACTCGACTGTCCCGGCGTTGGTGTAATCGGCGGCGGCGACGCCGCGGCGGGCGGCCTCGCCGATCTTCTCGCGCAGCTCGTCCGAGAGCGCGGGGGAGGGTCCCTCCTCGATCACCTTCTGGTGGCGGCGCTGGAGCGAGCAGTCGCGCTCGCCGAGGTGGACCACGTCGGACGTGTCCGCGGGTCCCTCGCCGTCGTCGCCCTCGTCCGCGACGATCTGCACCTCGACGTGGCGGGGGGTCTGGAGGTAGCGTTCGAGGTACACCGAGTCGTTCGAGAAATACGCCTCGCCTTCGCGTTTCGCGGATTCGAGCGCCTCGGCGGCCTCGTCCGCGCTCTCGACGACCTTCATCCCGCGGCCGCCGCCGCCCCCTTCGGCCTTGATCGCGACGGGGTAGCCGTACTCGTCGCCGAACTCCGTGACTGCCTCGACGTCGGTGACCGGCTCCGTCGTCCCGGGGACGATCGGGACGTCCGCGTCGTCCATCACGCGGCGGGCATGCGTCTTCTCCCCGAGCCGCTCCATCGCGTCGCTTTCGGGGCCGATCCACGTGATCCCGTCCGCCGCCTCGACGCGGGCGGCGAAGTCGGCGTTCTCCGCGAGGAAGCCGTAGCCGGGGTGGATCGCGTCGGCGCCGGCCGAGCGCGCCGCCTCGACGACGGCCTCGCCGTCGAGGTACGAGTCGGCAGCGCGGGCGGGGCCGACGTTGTACGCCTCGTCCGCGTACCGGACGTGGCCGCCGTGCTTGTCGGCGTCGCTGTAGACAGCGACGGTGTCGACGCCCAGCTCCGCACAGGCGCGCATCACACGGACCGCGATCTCGCCGCGGTTCGCCACGAGAACCTTATCGAACATTCCTGTCGGTTCTTCCACCAACTGCTACCAAACTCTGTCGGTCCGTGCCGAGACGGTTAAGGGGGCCGCGGACGCCACGGTGAGGTATGCTCGACGCCGGAAATCCGTACGTGCTGCCGTCGGTACTGGTCGGCGCCGCCGTCTACCTCGGGCTCACGGTCGCCACGGACGTCTCGCTTCCGATCCGGATCGCCGCCCTCCTCGCCTTCGTAGTCGTCGTCCCGACGGTTCTCAACCGGCTGTTCGGCGGCCGAGGGGAGCCGACGAGCCCGGGTGACGACGAGCCCAGCGGGGAGTGATCGCCGCCCGCGACGGATCGAGAGAGATGTTACCACAGGTATATATGCCGGCGGGCGTATCTGTAAACGCGCCCTGAGTCAGGGCCGGGTCGACGGCGCGACGATCTGACGCCGCGCTGTCGGGGGAATGTACGCGGCCGGACGCCCCCGCGTCCGGCGACACCGTTCGACGTGTCGAGTACCCGACCAGCGACGGCGCTGTCGCGTGTCGAGCCCGAAAAATCGGCGCCGCCCTCCCGCTCAGAACCGGTCGCTGCGACCGGCCGCGGTCCACGGGTCCGCGGGCGCGTCGGCGGGGACGCGCACCCGGCGGCGGTGGAGCCGGTCGATCCGCCCGGCGAGCGCCCAGATCCCCTCGTCGCGGCCGTCGTCCGCCTCGCTCGCGGCGGCCGCTGCCGCCGCCAACTCGCCGTCGCGGAGGTGCGCGGCGACGGCGGCGGCGATGGCGGCCGCCTCGTCGTCGCGGGCGTCGTCGGGGATCGACAGACCGGGGAGCGCGGCCGCTTCGGCGGCGGTCGATCCGGCGTCGGCCGTCCCGGAATCGGCGGGATCGTCGTCGGTCGCCATCAGATCGGGATGTTGCCGTGCTTCTTGGCGGGCTGGTCCGGCTTCTTCCCCTTCAGCATCTTCAGGTCCTCGACGAGGCGCGCGCGCGTCTCGGTCGGCTCGATCACGTCGTCGACGAAACCGCGGTCCGCCGCGGTGTAGGGGTTGGCGAACTCCTCGCGGTACTCGTCGATGAGCTCCTGTCTGCGCGCGTCCGGGTCGTCCGCCTCGGCCAGCTCCTCGCGGTAGAGGACGTTGACCGCGCCCTTCGGCCCCATCACCGCGATCTCCGAGGTGGGCCACGCGTAGTTGACGTCGCCGCCGATGTGTTTCGACGACATCACGCAGTAGGCGCCGCCGTACGCCTTCCGGGTGATGACGGTGAGCAGCGGGACGGTCGCCTCCGAGAAGGCGTACAGCAGCTTCGCGCCGTGACGGATGATCCCGTTGTGCTCTTGGTCGGTGCCGGGCATGAAGCCGGGAACGTCCTCGAAGGTGAGGATCGGGATGTTGAACGCGTCACAGAAGCGGACGAACCGCGCGCCCTTCTGGCTCGCCTCGATGTCGAGCGTGCCCGCGTTCACGCGGGGGTTGTTCGCGACGACGCCGACGGAGTGGCCGTCGAGCCGGGCGAAGCCGACGACGATGTTCTTCGCGAAGTTCTCGTGCACCTCGAAGAACGACCCCTCGTCGACGACGCTGCCGATCACGTCCTTCATGTCGTACGGCTTCCGGGGCGCGTCGGGGACGATCTCGGCGAGCTCGTCGTCCGCGCGCTCCGGGTCGTCCCACGGCTCGACCCGAGGCGGGTCCTCCACGTTGTTCGCCGGGAGGTACGACAACAGCCGCGCGATGTTGTCGAGCGCCTCCTCCTCGCTCTCTTCGGCGAAGTGCGCGACGCCGGAGGTCGACGAGTGGGTGACCGCACCGCCCAGCTCCTCGAAGCTCACCTCCTCACCGGTGACCGTCTCGATGACGTCCGGCCCGGTGATGAACATGTGCGAGGTGTCTTTCACCATGAAAGTGAAATCCGTGATGGCGGGCGAGTACACCGCGCCGCCGGCACAGGGCCCCATGATCGCCGAGATCTGGGGTATCACGCCCGACGCCTCGGTGTTTCGGCGGAAGATCTCGGCGAAGCCGGCGAGCGAGGCGACGCCCTCCTGAATCCGGGCGCCCGCGGAGTCGTTGAGGCCGACGACCGGCGCGCCCACGTCCATCGCCTTGTCCATCACCTTACACACCTTCTCGGCGAACACCTCGCCGAGCGACCCGCCGAAGACGGTGAAGTCGTGCGCGAAGACGAACGTCTTCCGGCCGTTCACCTCGCCGTAGCCGGTCACCACGCCGTCGCCCGGGATCTGCTGTTCCTCCATTCCGAACGTGTGGTTTCGGTGGGTGCGGAACCGGTCGAACTCGTGGAACGTGCCGTCGTCGAGGAAGTAGTCGATCCGCTCGCGGGCGGTCATCTTCCCCTTGTCGTGTTGTGACTGGATCCGGTCTTCGCCCCCGCCCTTCGCCGCCCGCTCGCGGCGCTCTCGGAGGTCCTCGATACGGTCGTCCATTGTCACGGCGGACCACCCTGCGTCATTACCTCGTGGGTCGGCGACCGCCGTCAAAAGGGTTCCCCTATCCGACGTTTTCGACCTCGACGGACGTCGAACACGGCCGCGACGCCGGCGGCGGCGAAAAGCGGGGACCCGCGACGACGCCGCGATCACCGCGGAACGGCCCTGTCTCGGGTTCACACGGCGACCGGCGGTTCGACGCTTTTAAACCTCCGATGAACCACTCTCCGATGAGACAGGCTTCGCCTGTTTCACTGACCCGTAGGAGCGACCTGCGTACTACGGAGGTGAAAATGGCAGACACAATACAAGAGGCCGTAACCCTCGCACTCGACGATGCGCCCGAGCGGAACTTCCGCGAGACCGTGGACATCGCGATCAACCTGCGAGACCTCGACCTCAACGATCCGTCGAACCGTATCGACGAGTCCGTCGTGCTGCCGGCTGGAACGGGGCAGGAGACACAGATCGTCGTCTTCGCGGAGGGCGAAACCGCCGTCCGCGCACAGGACGTCGCTGACGAAGTGCTCGACAGCGACGACCTCGAAGACCTTGGAGACGACGACGACCGCGCAAAGGATCTGGCCGACGAGACCGACTTCTTCGTCGCGGAGGCCAACCTGATGCAGGACATCGGTCGGTACCTCGGTACCGTCCTCGGTCCGCGCGGGAAGATGCCTACCCCACTACAGCCGGACGACGACGTCGTCGACACAGTCAACCGGATGAAGAACACGGTGCAGCTCCGGTCGCGCGACCGGCGCACGTTCCACACCCGCGTCGGCGCCGAGGACATGGGCGCCGACGCGATCTCGGACAACATCGACGTCATCATCCGGCGGCTCGAAGCGAACCTCGAGAAGGGCCCGCTCAACATCGACGGGATCTACGTGAAGACCACGATGGGTCCCGCGAAGGAGGTGCCCGTATGAGCTCGGTCCGCAAGACCGAGACGATCCCCGAGTGGAAACGGGAGGAGGTCGACGAGCTCGTCGACTTCATCGACTCCTACCAGTCCGTCGGGATCGTCGGCGTGGCCGGCATCCCGAGCCGGCAGCTCCAGGCCATGCGCCGGGAGCTCCACGGCTCGGCGGCCGTCCGCATGAGCCGCAACACGCTCACGAACCGGGCGCTCGACGAGGTCGACGACGGCGTCGAGGCGCTGACGGAGTACGTCAGCGGCCAGGTGGCGCTCGTCGGCACCAACGACAACCCGTTCGGCCTCTTCAAGCAGCTCGAAGCCTCGAAGACGCCCGCCCCGATCAACGCGGGCGAGGTGACCCCCAACGACATCGTGATCCCCGAGGGCGACACCGGCGTCGACCCGGGACCGTTCGTCGGCGAGCTCCAGACCGTGGGCGCGTCCGCCCGCATCATGGACGGCTCGATCAAGGTGACCGAGGACTCGACCGTGCTGGAGGAGGGCGAGGTCGTCGACGACGACCTCGCGAACGTCCTCGTCGAGCTCGGCATCGAGCCCAAGGAGGTCGGCTTGGACCTGCGCGCCGTCTACTCGGAGGGCGTCTTCTTCGAGCCGGACGAGCTCGAAATCGACGTCGACGAGTACCGCGCGGACATTCAGTCCGCCGCGGCCGCCGCGCGCAACCTCTCGGTCAACGCCGCGTACCCGACGGCCGCCACCGCCGGCACCCTTCTCGCGAAGGCGTCCGGCGAGGCGAAGTCCGTCGGCCTGTTCGCGGAGATCGAGAGCCCGGACGTCGTGCCCGACCTGATCGGGAAGGCCGACGCCCAGCTGCGCGCGCTCGCGGCGCAGATCGACGACGAAGAGGCGCTCCCTGAGGAGCTCCAGGGCGTCGAGGCCGCGCCGGCTGCGGAGCCGGCCGACGACGACGCCGACGAGGAGGAACAGGCGGACGAAGCAACGGAAGACGCCGAGGAGGCCGACGACGACGCCGACGACGACGACGGCGACGACGGCGGCGAAGGTCTCGGCGCGATGTTCGGATAACACGAGGTACACACCAATGGAATACGTTTACGCTGCGCTCATCCTGAACGAGACTGGCGAAGAGATCAACGAAGACAACGTCACCGGCGTGCTGGAAGCCGCCGGCGTCGACGTCGAGGAGTCCCGCGTCAAGGCGCTCGTCGCCGCGCTGGAGGACGTCGACATCGAGGAGGCCATCGAGACGGCCGCCGCGGCCCCGGCCGCCGGCGCGTCCGCCGGTGGCGCCGCCGACGCCGACGCGTCGGCCGACGAGGCTGACGACGACGACGACGAGGCCGGCGAGGCCGACGCCGCCGACGAGGCGGACGACGACGAGGAAGACGGCGACGGCGGCGAAGGGCTCGGCGAGCTCTTCGGTTAAACCGGCGTTCCGGACGCCGACCGCGTCGACCGACCACCGATTTTTGCCGACGAGTCAGTATCCGGAGTGATAACGCCGTCCGCGAGTTTATATGTCGATCTCGAAAACGGTGAGTCGATGAAGATCGTCGACGGCGACAAAGCGGAGTGCGACCGCTGCGAGTCGGTGTTCCCGCTCGCGGACGTCTCCCTGTTGGAGAAAGAGACCAACCGCGACTACGAGCGGGTGCTGTGCGGGGAGTGTCTCAAGATCGTCGGCGTGCCGCGCGGATACACCCTACGGCGAGACATCACTCACCTCGCGAAGTGAGCCGCCGAGCGGGGCGCCCATCGAAGTCCTTTTTAAGCGGCGACGGGAAGCCGCACGCATGGAAATCGACGCGGAACTCCGTCGGCAGATCGGGGTCTCGCTGGCGGCGGCCGCGGTGTTCATCGTCGGATTAGTCGCGATCGGCGTCACCTTCGGCGGGTCGACGGTCCTCCCGGAGGCGGGGGCGATCGCGCTCGTCGCGCTGTTGGCCGGGTTCGTCCTCCTGATGGCCGGCGTCGGGACGTACCTGATGCGCGCGAAAGACGAGTCGTAGCTCAATCCGTCGTTCGCGTCCCGTTCGTCGCCTTCCGACCCGTAGCGTTCACGCTTCTTCCGCCTCGTCCGTCGCTCGCCCGTCCCGCCAGTCGGTCACCTCGTCGGCGGCGGCCACCCGCTTCTCGTAGTACGAGAGGGGGTCGGCCGCGACCTGCATGTGGTCGTCCTCGTTGTGGCAGATCCCGTAGTTCGCGAGCGTCTCGCAGGTCGGCGGCGGGTACTGCGTCCCCCGGTCGTCGGTGAGGAACTCGGTCTGGTAGCGAATGCCCTCGGCGTCGAGGCTCGTGTCGGCGCAGAAGGCGACGACCTCGTCCGGGCTCATCCCGATGCCGACGAGAAACGCCATCAGCGCGAACGACTCGGCCGCCGAGAGGGCGACGTCGCGCTCCGCCTTCTCGATCAGGTTCGTCATACACGGCGGGAACAGCGCGGGCGCGACGACATCCGGCGGCTCGGCGTACGTCCGCTCGGAGAGCAGCCGTCGGAGGTCGGCGACGCGCGACTCCAGCGCCTCGGCGATCCCCTCGTCGGCCGCCAGCTCGAAGGGGAGCCCCTCGGCGACGCGCTCCTCGACGGCGGCCTCGAGCGCCGCGAGCAGCTCCTCGCGGGAGACGCGCACCGCGCCGTCGGCGAGGGCGCGGTTGACGAGCCGCCACGACTCACCCCACTCGGGCGAGGTGAGCCGGAGGTACGGGCCGACGTCGATCCGGTAGTGGTCCGGGTCGCGACCGGACGTGGTCCCGGCTGCGCCGCCCCCGGCCGTGCCGCTCCCGGTCCCGCGGCTCGCCCTGCTGCCGGCCGGCGCGGTCGCGTCGGGGCGCACGGCGGCCGCGAGGTCGAACTCGGCGAGCAGGTCGTCGAGCGCGACGGTCGCGGACGACACCGACCGCAGCTCGTCGTCGGTCGCGAGGTCGCGGCGGACCCGCTCCATGGCGGTCGCCGCCTCCGCGGCCGCGTACTTCTCGATGGCGGGGTCGGAGTCGAGCAGCGAGACGAGGATCCGCGCGATGGGGTACGAGAGCAGCTCCGCCTGCGCGTCGTACGCCGACTCGCCGGGGAACGCGCCGCTCTCCGAGGCGACGGTCCCTTCGAGGAGGGCGCGCTCGACGCGTTCGCGGGCGCGCTCGACCGCCGGGGCGTCGGCCGCGACGAGCTCCGGCAGCGACACCGCGGCCTCGGCGACGGCCTCGCGGGCGCTCGCGAAGAACGGGTACTTGGCGTCGAGCGCGTCCATGTCGCTCCGAGGTAGAGAGGGCCGGCGAATAAGCGGTGCGGTCCGCGGGCGGTCCGCAGGCGGTGCGGGGGCGGTCAGGGCGATCCCCGGACAGTCAGGGAGATCCCCGGACGGTCAGAGTGGGCGCGGTTCGACCGCGCCGACTCCGGGAGCTACCCGTCGGTCTCCTCGATCGCGGCGCCGGGGGCGTTCGACTTGACGCTTTCGAGCCCCTGTTTCGCCTTCTGTTTCGAGGCGTACCCCTGCCCGGAGTCGGCGATCACGTTGCCGTTGTCGTGGCGGAGCCGCCAGCGATACTCGTCGGCCTTGTCGCGGAACAGCTCGAAGACGGCGTCGCTTCCGCCCTCCTCGGGAGCCGCCTCGTCCCGGGAGACGTCGATCGCGTGCGCGCCGGGGGCGTTGCGCTGGACGCTCTCGATCCCCGACTGGGCGTCGCGCTTGTCGGAGTACCCCTCGCCGCCGTCGGCGATGATGTTCCCGTTGTCGTGACGGAGCCGCCAGCGGTACTGGTCGGCGCTGTCGGCGTACAGCTCGAAGGTCCCCCGGCTCGCGGCCGCGTCGTCGTCGATCTCCGCGTCCTCGTCGGGCCACTCCATCTCGACCTCGAAGTGGACGGTCCCGTCCTCGCGTTCGAGCTCGACCTCGACGTCGCCGGTCGGCGCCGGGTCGACCGTCACCGTCCCCCCCTCGTCGACCGGAACCGGTTCCCCCCGCCCGAGGGCGCGGGCGATCCGGCGGAGGTACGTGGCCAGTCCCTGTCGGCTCCGCGACCGCTTCTCTTCGTGGATAGTCTCCTCTGACATACAAGAAAAGCGGTCACAGCCGTGAAACAAAAGCGTATGCCCGATCTCGGGTGTCGTCGGCCGCAGATCGGCCTCATGATTCGGAGTCCGGCGGCGTCTCGGCGAGTTACGTCGCGTCCGACCGCTCCGCGATGATCGTCTCGCCCGCGCGCACGGCGTCGCCCTCGGCGACGAGCAGGTCGTCGCGGGTCACGTCCGCGGGCAACACCACGTCCGCGCGCGAGCCGAACGAGACGTGGCCGACGCGGTCGCCCCGCTCGACGCGGTCTCCGGGCTCGACCGACGGGTGGATGCGGCGGGCGAACCAGCCCGCGATGACGAGCAGCTCGTACTCGCCGAAGTCGATCGCGACCTGTTCGTTGCGGTCCGACTCCTTGTCGAACGCCGGGCGGTTCGCGCCGGGGCGGTGCCGCACCTCCCGGACCTCGCCCGCGAGCGGCGCGCGGTTGACGTGGACGTCGGTGACGTTCATGAACACGCCGACCCGGAGCCGCGAGCCCTCCTCGCGGACCACCGAGACGGTCCCGTCGGCGGGAGCGACGACCGTCGCGTCCGCCTCCGGCGGCTCGCGCTCCGGGTCGCGGTGGAACCAGAGGATCGCGAGCGCGAGCGCGACCAGCGCGCCGCCGAGCGGCGGGACGAACGGCAGCGCGACGGCGCCCGCGAGCGCCGGGACGAGCGCCAGGTCCCACGCCGCGTCGACCACCGGGAACGGGAGGAGCCGGGCGAACGGCGGCGTCCGGCTCACGGCGCCACCTCCGCGTCGCGCAGTTCGGGAGAGAGCTTGGTCCGCCCCGCGGCCCACGCCGCGAGCAGGTGGACGAGGTGGGTCGTGTCGTCGAGCCCGTCGGACAGGTCGAGGTCGGCCTCGCCCGCGAGCGCGTGGAGCCGCGCGAGGTCGTCGCCGCCGTACTCGGAGCCGGCGCGGGCGACGCGGAGCGTCTCGCGGAGCAGCTCCTGGCCGTCGTACCCCTCGTCAAGGAGGTCGTCGAGCGTCGACCGGGCGTCCTTCAGGTCGCCGGCGCGGGCGTCGGCGAGCGCCTCGCGGAGCGCGTCGTCGTCCCCCACCTCGCCGAGCGTCTCGTAGGCGGTCGACATGGTGATCTCGTCGCCCGCGACCGCGGTGGCCTGCGCCGAGAGGATCGCCTCGCGGAGGTCGCCGCCGGCCGCGCTGGCGACGAACTCCAGTCCGTCCGCCTCGTACGCGACGCCCTCGCGGTCGCAGATCGTTTCGAGGACGTCGATCGTCTCGTCGGTCGTCGGCGAGCGCACGCGGATCGGGAAACAGCGCGACCGGATCGGAGCGATGAGCTTCGAGGGCTGGCGGGTCGCGATCACGAACTGCGTGGTCCGGTGGTGCTTCTCCATCACGCGGCGCAGCGCCTGCTGGAAGTCCTCGCGTATCGCCTCGGCGTTGTCCAGCAGGATCGTCTTGTACTCGCCGGACATCGGGGCGTACGACGCCGACTCCTTCAGCACGCGGTTTATCATGTCGCGTTTCGCCATGCCGCTCCGTCCCGCGAGGAACCCCTCGAACCGCGGGTCCGTCCGGATCTCCTTTTTCGTCCGGCCGAAGAAGTCCGCGACGTTGATCTCGATCAGGTCGGCGTCCGGGTCGGCGTGCGACGCGTCGGCGAGCGCGCGCGCCGCCGCCGTCTTCCCGACTCCGGGAGGGCCCTGAACGACGAGGTTCATCGGCTCGTCGACGGCCCGGCGCAGACGGCCGCGGGCCTCGTCCTGCCGGATCTCGTCGAGATCGGGCGCGTGTGCGTCCGTCCACAGCGGTCCCTGCATTACCACCAGTTCCGGGCCGCGCGGTCAAGAATCGGTCGGTCGCGGCGCCGCCGTCGCGGCCGGGGAGCGCGCCGGTACGGCGGGCGCGGACTCCCTACCGGCGCTTCGCGCGCTCGACGGCACGGCCCCAGAGGTACGCGGTCACGAGGAGCCCGTACGCGAGGACGAAGGTCCCGAACAGCGGGCCGGCGCGCGAGACGGTAAAGAGCGCGCCGCCGACGCCGGCCGTGACGACGAGCGCAGTGAACCCGAGCGTCCACCCGAAGAAGTACGCCGCGTGCCCGGCGACCGGCCGGAGGGCCGCCGGCGAGAACGCTCGGCGGAGCGAACCCTCGCGGCCGTAGGTCGTCAGCGATATCGGGGCGAGGTACGTGCCGAGGATTCCGACGAGGAGGACGGCCGTCGAACCGGCGAGGATGCGGCCGACCGGCGCGTTCGCCCCGGGCTCCAGCGAGACGATGCCGTAGAGGGTGACGAGGAGGGCCGCGAACGGGACGCCGAGGAAGACCAGACAGACGACCAGCCCCCCGAGCGACCGCCGGACGAGCGTCCGCCCGTCGGCGAGGAACTCCGGGATCGAGTCGCCGCGTTCGCTGGCGACCAGCACGCGGACGAGGTAGCCGACGACCGGCACCGCCGGGAGGACCGGGACGACGACCGACAGTGCGAGCAACAGCCAGACAGCGAGGAGGGGCCGCTCCGCGGCGTCGCCGGCGATCGGGTACGTGACGGCGGCGATCGAGGGGCGCATGGGTACGCTCATCCGCCGGACCGTAGTATGCCCGTCGGTCCGCCTCCGTGCGGGCGGGGGGCGACTCCGCGGACGCGACCGAGCGGCGCGGAATCGGCACTAGGAGGTTTGAAAGCGGGGAAAAATCGGTTTTAGAAATTGTTCTGGAGTAATGAGTAAGTATATATGCCAAACGTCCATTGACCAACGTGAAGTACCATGACAGACCAAGACTCGCGGTTATCTCGGCGCCACTTCGTCGGCGCGACTGGGGCAGCGACGCTCGCAGGGCTCGCCGGCTGTTCCGGCGGCGGAGACGGGGGAGACGGCGGCGACGGCGGTGACGGTGGCGATGGCGGCAGCGGCGGAGGGGGGAACACGCTCGAAGTGCTCCACGGTTGGACCGGCGGCGACGGCGCGCGCGGCGGAGGCGCTCGTCGCTGCGTTCGACGAGGAGTACCCGGACGTCGAACACGAGTTCAACCCGATCGGCGGCGGCGGGAACCAGAATCTCGACGCGGTCGTCGCGAACCGACTTCAGAACGGGGACCCGCCGAGTTCCTTCGCCAACTGGCCCGGCCCGAACCTCCAGCGCTACGAGGGCGTGCTGGGCGAGGTCGACGACGTGTGGGAGTCGGAAGGCTTCGAGGACGTGATGGTCCAAGAGGCGGTCGACCTCCACCAGTACAACGGCGCCTATCGCGCGGTTCCGCTGGGCTCGCACCGCCTGAACTGCCTGTTCTACAACACGTCGGTCGTCGAGGAGGCGGGGGTCGACCCCGACTCGCTGACGAGCGTGTCGGCGCTGATCGACGCGCTGGAGACCGTCCAGAACGAGACGGACGCGATTCCGATGACCCACGGCGCGAGCGGCACCTGGACGACGACCCAGCTGTTCGCCTCGACGATGCTCGGTCAGGAAGGGTACGAGGCGTACATGAACTTCCTCGACGGGAGCCCCGACGAGGCGGCCGTCCAGGCGACCTTCGAGTCGCTCGCGGAGATCCTCGGGAACTACATCAACGAGGACGCCTCCTCGATCGGACTCACGGAGTCCAACCAGAACATTATCGAGGGGAACGCGGCGTTCATCCACCAGGGTAACTGGGCCGCCGGCGCCTATCGGAACGCCGAGGACTTCAACTACGACGAGGACTGGGGCTTCAAGACGTACCCCGGCTCGGAGGGCATGTACATGCTCCACTTCGACTCGTTCCTCTACCCCTCGAACAACCCGAGTCCGGACGTGACGGACCAGTTCATGGCTTTCGCCGGGAGCGAGGCGGCGCAGGTCGCGTTCAACCAGTATAAGGGGTCGATCCCGACGCGCACCGACGTCGACATGAGCGAGTTCGGGCCGTACCTCCAGGAGACGCAGCAGGACTTCGCCGAGGCGGACGAGCGGCCGCCGAACCTCCAGCACGGGCTGGGCGTTCCCTCGGAGACCATGACGGCGCTGAACGACGTGATCTCCAGCGAGTTCTCCGGACCGTACAACGTCGAGGCCGCGGCGGAGGGCTTCGTCGACGCGGTCTCTAACTGACACCGGTCACCGATGCGACCGGCTTTCGGCGGTTTCGGCACACGACGAACCATATGACACGGAACACTGACACCGGCGACGACAGTGGCGACGCACTTCCCGACGGTGGCGTCGCGGAGAGCGGACAGCGCTCCGGGTTCAGCCCGGTCTCGGCGCTGAACGAACGCTTCGGCAGCGACTTCGTGGAGTCGTCGCAGTTCTGGCTGCCGCCGTTCCTGCTGGTGGGTCTCTTCGTCTACGGCGCGATCATCTGGAACCTCCTGATATCGCTGACGGATTTCACCGGCTTCGGGACCCCGGACTACGGCGACTTGGACCTCGAGATGTACAGCCGCGCGTTGGCGGACAGCGGATTCGTCGACGCCGCGATCAACACCTTCATCCTGCTCGTTGGGTTCACCCTGGTGACGCTGGCGCTCGGCCTCGGCCTGGCGATCCTGATCGACCGCAACATCCGGTTCGAGAACACGTTCAGGACGATCTACCTGTTGCCGATGAGCCTCTCGTTCGTCGTCACCGCCCAGTTCTGGGCGTGGATGTTCAACTTCAACAACGGGGTGATAAACATCGTCATCACGTCGCTCGGCTTCGGCCGAGTCGACTGGATCGGGAATCCCGACATCGTCCTCTGGGCGGTGATGTTCGCGCTGATGTGGCAGTTCGCGGGGTACGCGATGGTGGTGTTCCTCGCGGGCCTGCGGGCCATCCCGGACGAACACTACGAGGCGGCGAAGGTCGACGGCGCCTCCACGGTCAGGATGTACTGGCGCGTGATCATTCCCCAGCTGAAGGGGTCGACGATCAGCGCCTCGGTCGTCCTGATGGTGTTCGCCCTGAAGGCGTTCGACTTCCTGTACTCGCTCGTCGGCGGGTACCGACCGCCGAACGGGGCCGACATCCTCGCGACGAAGATGGTCCGTGAGGCGTACGCGAACCTGAACTGGGCGTACGCCTCGGCGGTCGCCATCACCCTGTTCCTGATGACCCTCGGCATCGTCGGACCGTACCTCTACTACCAGTACAATCGGGGGAACCTATGAGCAACGACGCACGAACCGACGGCGGCACGGCATCGGCGACGGACACCGGCGCGTCAGCGGGAGCGCTCGCCCGGATCGACGGGTACCGAATCCTGCTGTATCTCGGGCTGGTCGGAATGTTGGCGTTCTTCCTGATTCCGATCGAGTCGGGGCTCGTCACCTCGTTTAAGACGCCGGGCGGCGTCTCCGGGTCGCTTCCCTTCGCACCGCCCACGTCGAGCACGTTCACTCTCGAAAAGTGGCAGTCCGCGTTCGACGCGCTCGGGCGGGGACTGATAAACAGCGCGCTGTACGCGATCCCGGCGACCGTCATCTCGGCGCTGCTCGGAAGCTTCGCCGCCTACGGGATCACGCAGTCCAACTGGAAACAGAAGTACAAGGCGCCGCTCCTCGCGCTGTTCGTCGCCGGGATTTTCATCCCCTATCAGGCCGTTCTCGTGCCGCTCTCGCAGTTCTGGTCGATGGTCCCGCTCCAGGAGTGGCTGGGATTCCTGTGGGCGCTCGGGATCAACAACGACTACGTGGGCGTCATCGAACTGATCGTCACTCACGTGGCGTACGGACTGCCGATCTGTACCGTTCTGTTCAGGTCGTACTACAAGAACATGAGCGAGGAGATGATCGAGGCCGCGCGGCTGGACGGCGCGTCCATCCGCCGGATCTACCGCCGCATCGTGCTCCCGCTCTCGGGACCGATGTTCGCGGTGGTCCTCATCTATCAGTTCACGCAGATCTGGAACGACCTCCTGTTCACGCTCGTGTTGGTTCAGACCGAATCCAGCGCGGCGGCGCCGATCGTGTTGATCCTCGCCGGACTGGGGACGTCGCTCGAAGGCCAAGACTTCGCGCTCCGAATGGCGGGCGCGTTCATCGCCGCCCTGCCGACGCTCGCGGTGTACATCGCGTTCGGCGAGGAGTTCGCCGAGGGGGTGGCGACATGAACGCCGCCGCTCGCCAGCAGCAATCCATGACTCGACAGCTACCACGCAGCCGACCGGAGGTATCGCTCGCAAACCGTCGCGCCGCTCCGTGGGGGCGATAGCATGGGAACGCTCGAACTCGACGGCGTGACCAAGGTGTTCCCCGACGGCGACGGCGAGGTCGTCGCCGTCGACGACGTCAACATCGAGATGCGCGACGGCGAGTTCCTCGTCGTCGTCGGTCCCTCGGGCTGTGGCAAATCGACGACGCTCCGGATGGTCGCGGGGCTGGAGACGGTCACCAGCGGCGAGATCCGGCTCGCGAGCAACGTCATCAACGACGTGAAACCCCAACACCGGGATATCGCGATGGTGTTCCAGTCGTACGCGCTGTACCCGCACATGACGGTGAAGGGGAACATGGCGTTCGGCCTCGAAGAGTCGACGGACCTCTCCGACGAGGAGATCGAGACGCGCGTCACCGACGCCGCGGCGACGATGGGTATCGCCGAACTGCTGGACCGGAAACCGTCCGACCTCTCCGGCGGCCAGCAACAGCGGGTGGCGCTCGGGCGGGCGATCGTCCGCGACCCAGAGGTGTTCCTCATGGACGAGCCGCTCAGCAACCTCGACGCCAAGCTCCGGTCGGAGATGCGGACGGAGCTCCAGCGCCTCCAGAGCGAGCTCGACGTGACGACGATGTACGTCACGCACGACCAGACCGAGGCGATGACGATGGGCGACCGCATCGCGATCCTCAACGCCGGCGAGCTCCAGCAGGTCGCGACGCCGCTGGAGTGTTACCACGAGCCGGCGAACCGGTTCGTCGCCGGGTTCATCGGCGACCCGTCGATGAACTTCTTCGACGTCGAACGAGACGGTGACACGCTCATCGGCGACACCTTCGACTACCCGCTCTCCCAGTCGACGCTCGACGACATCGGCGACGTGACCGACCTCACCCTCGGGATTCGGCCCGAGGACATCACCGTGACCGAGGACGCGAGCGGCGACCACACCTTCTCGACGGTCGTCGAGGTCGTCGAGCCGATGGGCGACGAGAACACCGTCTACCTGCGGTTCGAGGACGCCCCCGAGGGCGAGACGTTCATCGCCACCGTCGGCGGCCTCCAGCGGATCTCGGTCGGCGACGAGATCAGCATCGAGATCCCCGAGAAGGCGATCCACCTCTTCGACGGGAGCACGGGAGAAGCGGTCCACAACCGCGACATCGAGGAGTAGCGCGTCTGTATCGCGGCTCGGCCGGTCGACCGGCGCCGGCAGCTCCCGCGTTCACTCCCGGATTCGTTCTACCTCGCGCCGGATACCCTCACGGACCCTGTCGGCGACGTCGCCGTCCGGGTCGTCGACCGTCTCGGCGTCTTCGGTCTCCAAGAGTCGGTCCAGCTTTCGCTCGAACGTTCGTTCGTCGATGTCGCCGCGCGCGTAGCGCTCGCGGAGCGCGTCGAGCGCGGGGTCGCCGGTCGCGTTTTCAGTATCGGCGGAGTCGTCGTCCGGGACCGGCTTCGTCAGCGTGTGGAGGACCGGGAGGAGGATGACGAGGCCGAAGAACCACACGAGCGGGAGGGTCCACCAGAGGTTGGTGAGGAGGGGCGCGGCGACGCCGGCGCCGACGACGCAGAGCGCGAACACCCGCCGCCAGCGGTGGCGGAGGTTCCACGCGATCCGGCGGGCGAGTCCGGTCATGGTCGAGGCGACGCCGGCGACGCGGAAAGCGGTTTCGTCGGGTCACTCCCCGTCGAAGCCCTCGATCACCAGTCGGTCGCCCGGCTCGACGCCGTGGCGCTCGCTCCACCCCCGCGGGACTTCGAGGACGTACCGCCCGGTGCCCTCGTAGCGCGTGAGCGGTCGCGACTCCGGTTCGGCCTCGTGGATCGTCGTGACCGTGCCGTTCGCGTCGGCGAAGACGATGTCGAGGGGGAACGCCATGTCGCGCATCACGTAGGCGCGCTCCGCGGACTCGCCGTGGACGAACAACATTCCCTCGCCGCCGTCGAGCTCGTCGGTCGCGGAGAGCCCGACGTACTGTTTCACGAACCCGTCGGCGACCCGGGCCTCGACGGTCGCGAGCGACTCTCCAGTCTCGCCGTCGACGGCCTCGACCGTGGTCGTGTCGTAGCCGGTGATCAGGAGAGTTGGAGTCGTCGCGGCGACGGCGACGCCGGCGAGCACGATGAGCGCGAGCGCGGCCGCGACCCCGATGAGACGGCGGTTCACGGTCGTGGTTCGCGTCGCGGAAGGAAATCGTTTTCCGCTCTCGGGGGGTTGTTTCGGTGAGGGCTCGTGGTCTAGCTGGTTATGACGCGGCCTTTACAAGGCTGAGATCGGCGGTTCGAACCCGCCCGAGCCCACTTCCTGCGGCGATCGATCCCGCGAGCGGGGCTATAAATCGTCAGCGTCGAACTTCAGCAGCCCGGCGAGCGGCGGCGCGAGCGTCCAGAAGACCAACATCGCGGCCGCCGAGAGCTGCTGGTTCGCCGTGTCGCCGCTGAACAGCTGCTCGCCGAGGAACGCGTTCGACAGCGCCTCGACCGCGGTCGTCGGGTTCGACACCCGGAGGAAGACGCGGAGTTGAGTCGCCGACACCGGGAGAGCGTCGACGAGGGGACCGGCCGCGCCGACGAGCCTCCCGGTGACGGCGCCCCACAACAGGACGAAGAGGACGTAGATCGCGACGCCGCCGATCAGCGCCCGGCGCTGCGTGGACGACGCGGCCGAACAGCCCACCGCGATCGCGACGAACACGACGCCGAGCGCGGCCGCGAACACGGTGTACCCGAGGAACGCGCCGGCGTTGAACGCGACCGGCGCGGCGATCAGGACGAGGCCGGGCAGCAGGAAGCCGGCGAACACCGCGAGCGCGAGCGCCGCGCCGCGGCCGACGACCTTCCCGAACACCACGTCGGCCCGCGAGTGCGGGAGCGAGAGGAGGAGCTTCAGCGAGCCGGACTCGCGCTCGCCGCTGACAGCGTTGTAGCCGACGACGACGCCGACGAGCGGGACGAGCGTCGTCACGAGGAAGGGGCCGATGAACACGCTCAACAGCACCTCCGTGGCGAACTGCTCGTTCCCGCCTGTGGGCCGCACCGCGAAGGCGAACGCCGCGACGAGCAGCGAGAACAGCGCCACCAAGGCGATCATGCCGCGCGAGCGCACCGTCTCCTGGAAGTCCTTCCGGGCGATGGCGGGGAGGCTCATCGGTCCACCTCGTCGACTGCCGATTCGTCGTCGGTCGTCGGCTCGTCGTCGGTCGTCGGCTCGTCGTCGACCGGCGGACCGGCGTCGGTCGGATCAGCGTTGGTCTGTGCTGCGTCGGTCGCGTCGGAATCGGCCGGTGTCACGTCCGCACTCGCCGCGTCGCCCTCCGTGTACGCCAGGAAGAGGTCCTCCAGCGACGCCTCGCGAGTGTGGAAGTCGGCGACGGCGACCCCGGCCTCCTCCAGCGACGCGATGACGTCGGTCTTCGCGTCGCTCGCGCAGTTCACCACCAGTTCGTCGCCGTCGCGGGTGACGCCGGAGACGCCGTCGAGCGCGCGGACCGCCGCGACCGCGTCGTCGTCGGCGCCCGCGGCCGCGACCTCCAGGGTCTCCTCGCCGCCGACCGCCCGGCGGAGGCCCTCGACGGAGTCCTCGGCGACGAGCTCGCCGTCACGGAGGATACCGACCCGGTCGCAGACCGCGCCGACCTGTTCGAGGACGTGCGAGGAGAAGAAGACGGTGGCGCCGCGCTCGGCCTCCGCGCGGACGATCTCGCGCATCTCCTTCGCGCCGGCCGGGTCGAGCCCGGAGGATGGCTCGTCGAGGATCAGCAGGTCGGGGTCGCCGACGAGCGCCATCGCCAGCGCGAGCCGTTGACGCATCCCCTTCGAGTAGTCGCCGGCGGGGCGGTCCGCGTCGCCCGCGAGGCCGACCCGGTCGAGGAGCGCGTCGGGGTCGGCGGCGGCGTCCTTCGACTCGACCGCGAACTCGACGTGTTTCCGCCCGGAGAGCCGGTCGTACACGGAAAAACCGTCGGGGAGCACCCCCGTCCGACGCCGGATCTCGAATCCTTCGGTCGCGACCTCGGCGCCGAGGACGCGGACCGTCCCCGCGGTCGGCCGGACGAGGTCTAAGAGCATGTCGATCGTCGTCGACTTGCCCGCGCCGTTCGGCCCGAGGAACCCGTACACCTCTCCGTCTTCGACGGTGAGATCGAGGTCGCGAACGGCCGTGACGTCGTCGAACGACTTCGTCACGCCGCGCAGTTCGATCGCGGTCATACCCTTCGGTTCCGGCGTGAGTTGATAAAGGATTGCGGGTCGAGGCGCGGGCGTCGCTCCGCTCGGCGAGTATGTCAGCACAGATACCTGTTTGTCGCCGTCAGAAGTGTTTGATTAAATTTGCTATCGATCAATCTCTATTTCTCTGACTGCTTTTTCTCCGGTCAAAACGATCCGGAATTCAGACAAAAATGTCTTGTTTTGGAGATATATTAGGACATATCGACAGATAATATCTCAAATAAAAATTTGAATGGTAATCTCAAACACTCTCAACAGCATGCCTCCGATACCACTTCAAGCAGCTGTCGAGTTTTCGCATAGTCCGCTGCTAACATTCGTAATTGGCCTGATAATTGTGGTGGCCCTACTGGTGTGGCTGGACCTCCCGGCGTTCATCGGGCTGATCATCTCGGCGTTCTTGGTCGGTGTGGTGAACACGATCTTCGTCGCGGACTTCACCGCGGCCGACGCCGGAAGCCAGGTCGCGACGGCGTTCGGGAACGGAATGGCGGGGATCGGTATCCCGATCCTGATGGCGGCGGTCATCGGGAAGGGGATGCTTGAAAGCGGCGCGGCCCAACGGGTCGTCCGCGGGTTCCAGGGCGCGCTCGGTGAGCGTAACTCAGACATCGCGCTGCTCGGGAGCAGTTCGGTGCTGGCGGTTCCGGTGTTCTTCGACAGCGTGTTCTACCTGATGGCGCCGCTCGCGCGCTCCATGCGGGCGCGCGTCGGCCGCGACTACACGCTGTTCATCGTCGTCGTCGGTGCGGGGGCGGCGACGACGCACGTGTTCGTCCCGCCCACACCCGGCCCGCTCGCAGTCGCCGACCAGATCGGGAGCAACCTGTTCACGACGATCGTGATCGGGCTGGCTGTCGCCGTTCCGGCTGCGATCGTCTCCGGACTCGTCTACGGGCGTTGGATCAACAGCCGCCTCGACATTCCGCTGCGTGACACGATGGCGACCTCGACGGAGGAACTCCAGGAGGTCGCGGACCGACCGACCAGCGATCTCCCGGGCATGTTGGAGTCGCTGGCGCCGATCCTGCTGGCCGTTCTGCTCATCGCGTCGTCGACGTTCGTCAACACCTTCCAGGATCTGTTTCCGGTACTGGCCTCACTCCAGCCGCTCACCGACTTCATCGGCAACAAGAACGTCGCGCTGACGGTCGCCGCACTCGCGGCGGCGTACACGTTCTACCGCTACGACGAGATGACCCGGAGCGAGTGGAGCGACGAGCTCACCGAGGCGCTGAAAAGCGGCGGGAACATCGCCGCGATCACGGCGGCCGGCGGGGCCTTCGGTGCGCTGCTCGCCGCCTCCGGCATCGGCGATTACCTTGCCAGTGCGCTTCAGGAGGTCGGCATCGGGCTGCTCGTCACGGCCTGGCTCATCGCCGCGATCGTCCGCATCGCACAGGGGTCGGCCACGGCCGCGATGCTGACGGCCGCGGGGATCATGGCGCCGCTCACCGGACAGCTGACCGTCCATCCGGCCTATCTAGTGATGGTCATCGGCGCCGGGGGGAACATCTTCTCGTGGTTCAACGACTCCGGCTTCTGGCTCGTCAGCGAGATCGGGGGGCTCACGAAGCGGGAGACGCTTCAGACCTGGACCGCCCTCACGACGATCATCTCGGTGACTGGGCTCGTCACGGTGCTGATCCTGTCGACGGTCCTCCCGCTCGTCTGAAGCGAGCGGTCTCTTTTTTTATCGACGACGACAGCACGGGCCGGTTGTCGACGACGACAACCCGGACCGATCCTACTCGTCCGCCTCGGGCGGCCACTCGACGCCGCGGTCGGCGAGCAGATCGGCGAACGCGTCCTCGTCGAGGACGGGAACGCCCTCGGCGTCGGCGTCGTCGCGCTTCGACCGGCCGGGGTTCTCGCCGGCGACGAGGTAGTCGGTGTTCCCGGAGACGCTCGACGTGGCGTTGGCCCCGTGAGCCTCGACGTGGGCCTGCGCGTCGCTCCGCGGGACGGACAGCGAGCCGGTGAACACGAACGTCAGACCGTCGAGCGCGTCTGTCGCCCCGTCGCCCGCGCCGGTCTCGAAGGGCTCGGGGTCGACGCCGCGCTCGCGGAGCCCCTCGATCGCCGCGCGGTTCTCCTCGCCGTCGAGGAAGGTCCGGATCGACTCGGCGACCTCGGGCCCGACGTCGTCGACCTCGCGGAGGGCCTCCTCGTCGGCGTCGAGGAGGGCGTCGAGCGTCCCGAAGTGCGCGGCGAGCGCCCGCGCGGTCGTCGCGCCCACGTCCGGGATCCCGAGCCCGGCGAGGAAGTCGTCGAGCGGCGGGGCTCGCGTCGCGTCGAGTTCGCGGATCAGGTTCTCGGCGCTCGTCTCGCCCCACCCCTCTAGGTCGGCGAGGTCGTCGGCGGTCAGGTCGTACAGGTCCGGCAGCGACTCGACGAGGCCGGTCTCGCGGAGCTGTTCGACGCGCTCCGGCCCGAGCCCCTCGACGTCGAGCGCGTCGCGGCGCGCCCAGTGTTCGACCGCGCGCTCCAGCTGCGCCGGGCAGCCGAGCCCGCCGGTACAGAAGGCGAGCGGGCCGTCGCGCTCGACGTCGGCGCCGCAGACCGGGCAGGTCTCGGGGAACGCGTACGTCCCCTCGCTGCGCTTCTCGACGACCTCGGGGACGTACGGGATCACGTCGCCCGCACGGTAGATCCGGACGCGGTCGCCGACGTTCACGCCCAGCGCCTCGATCTCGGCGGGGTTGTGGAGCGTCGCGCGGGCGACCGTGACGCCGCCGACGTCGACGGGGTCGAGCTCGGCGACCGGAGTGAGGCGACCGGTCCGCCCCACTTGGACCGTGACCCCCTCGACGGTCGTCGTCGCGGTCCGGGGCGGGAACTTGTAGGCGAACGCCCAGCGCGGCGCGCGCGACGTGCTCCCGAGCGTCTCGCGGTGCGCGAGCGCGTCGACCTTGATCACCACGCCGTCGACGGCGTAGTTGAGGTCGTCGCGGGCGGCGAGGATCTCGTCGCGGTAGTCGATCGCCGCCTCGACGTCGTCGACGATCGCCACCCGGTCGTTCCGGCGGAGGCCGAGCGACGCGAACGCGTCGAGCGCCTCGCGGTGCCGACCAGGCCGTTCGGGACCGTCCGCGCCGGCCTCCCACGCCAGCACGTCGAAGAAGAAGGCGTCGAGGGGGCGCTCGGCGACGACCGACGGGTCAAGCTGGCGGAGGGTGCCGGCCGCGGCGTTTCGCGGGTTCGCGAACGGCTCCTCGCCGCGCTCGATCAGCTCGTCGTTGTACGCCTCGAAGGCGTCCCGGGGCATGTACACTTCTCCCCGGACCGCGAGGCGTTCGGGGTGGTCGTCGCCGCGCAGGCGGCCGGGGACCGAGGGGATCGTGCGGACCTGCTCGGTGACGTCGTCGCCCTCGCGGCCGTCGCCGCGGGTGGCCGCGCGGACGTACTCACCGTCCTCGTAGATCACCTCGATCGAGAGCCCGTCGAACTTCGGCTCGCAGACGTACGCGAGGTCGTCGGGGTCGAAGTCCGCAAGTTCTCCGGCCTCGGCTGCGTCGGCTAGTCCCGCCCGGACGCGCTCGTCGAACTCGCGGACCGCCGCGGCGTCGGTGTCGTTGTCGATCGACAGCATCGGCGCGACGTGCTCGACCGTCTCCAGCGCGTCGAGGGGTTCGCCGCCGACTCGGCGGGTCGGGGAGTCCTCGGTCGGGAGGTCGAACGCGGCTTCCAGCTCCTCCAGCCGGGCGAACAGCGCGTCGTACGCCTCGTCCGAAATCAGGGGATCGGCCGCGACGTAGTACCGGTGGTCGTGCTCGCGGACCGCCACGCGGAGCAGTTCGGCCTGCTCGGCCGCCTCCTCGGGGGTGAGCTCGCCGACCGGCTCGAACTCGGTCGGCGGGTCCTCGACGTAGGGGTTCTCGGCCGGGTCCGCGTGCCGGGTCGACGAAGTCGTCATCGACGGGAGATGGGGCCGAATCGGGGTAAAAATGCTCGTTCCCGCGGCGCCGGTTCCGGTCAGGCGACGCGCTCGCCGCGCGCGAACACCGCCTCCGGCTCCTGCCACGCCTCGACGTCGGTGTTCGGATCGGCGTCGAGAACGACCAGATCCGCCCGATGCCCTTCCTCGACGCGGCCGACGCCGTCGAGCCCGAGCAGGTCGGCGGCGTTGACAGTGGCGGCCTCCAGCGCCCGCTCGGGCGAGAGCCCGTACTCGACCATGTGCGCCAGCTCTTGGGGGATCTCCGCGAAGAAATTGAACGGGGTGCCCGCGTCGGTGCCCATCGCGATGGGGACGTCGGCCGCGAGCGCGTGGTCCCACGCGTCGTCGAAGCGGTCCGCGGCGTCTTCGGCCTTCGCGACGGCGTCCTCGGGGATGCCGGCCTCGACGCCGTTCTCGACGATACCGCGGAGCGCGCTCGCGGTCGGCACCCAGTAGGTGCCCCGCTCGGCCATCATCTCGGCGGCCTCGCGGTCCATGAACGTCCCGTGTTCGACACTGGAGATGCCCGCCTCGACCGCGTTTTTGATCCCCTCCTCGCCGTGGGCGTGGGCCGCGGTCGGCGTGTCCGTCGGCGCGGCGGCGTCGGTGAACGCCGCGAGCTCCTCGGGCGTCAGTTCGGGCGCGCCGGTCACCGCGCCCTCGGTGAGGACGCCGCCGGTCGCCATACACTTGAGCACGTCCGCGCCCGCCTTCAGCTGCTCGCGGGCCGCCTTCCGCACCTCCGCGGGGCCGTCGGCCTCGCGTCCGAACCAGTTGCCGTGACCGCCGGTCATGATCACGTTGCGGCCGCAGGCGAGCACGCGGGGACCCGGGATGTCGCCCGCGGCGACCGCCTCCGCGGCGTCGAGCGCGAGCGTACCCCGGCTGCCGAGGTCGCGGACGGTCGTGACGCCGGCCGAGACGGCGGCTTCGAGGTTGCTCGCGGTTCGGTAGCTCGCGGTGTAATCGCTGTCCGACACCGCGGTCGCGACGTCCGGCCGTCCGTCCATCATCACGTGGACGTGCGCGTCGATCAGGCCCGGGGCGACGACGCGGTCGCTCGCGTCGACGCGTTCGAGGTCCTCGGCCGGGACGTCTTCGACCGCGGCCGCGACCGCGCCCGGGTCGCCGACCGCGGCGATCTCCCCGTCGACGACCGCGACGTCGGCCCGCCGGGTTCCGTCCGCGTCCGCGACTCGACCGCCGGTGAACAGGTGTACGCCGCTGTGTGCCATGCCGATCAGAGGGTGGGACGCGAAGGTAAAGGGTCGGGTCGCGGTAGGAGGCGTCGCGAGCGTCCGCGCTCCGTGAGCTAACGTTATGTAGTGTGGTAGCAATCCGCAAGTATATGCGGCTGGGCCGTGACGCCAAAACGGATGTCACAAAAAAACCCGTCCGGGCCGCTGGCGGACGTGTACGAGGGCCGAATCGGCACTCCGACGACGGACGACGAGGTCCGGGGGTACTGGCTGTTCGCCGTCGGCGTCCTCTGCGGGGCGCTCGGCGTCGTCGTCTTCTCGCTCACGACGGCGGCGACGGGGCCGCGCTCGGTGGGGTACGCGCTCGTCGCGCTGTCGCCGCCGCTGGCGATGCTGGGCGCGATCGTCCGGTTCCCGCTCCGGCGGTCCGCGACGCTGCTCGGCGGCCTCGGCACGCTCCTGACGCTCGTCGCGGTGGTGTACTTCCTCGCCGTCTTCCCGGGCGGGTGGTCGACGAGCACCGGGAACCCGGTCGTGAACGCGCTGTACGCCGCCGGAATCGTTCTGATTGGCCTCGCGGGAGCGGTCGTCCCGATGGTGACCGACCCGGTCCGGGAGGACTACGAGCGGATGCGCACCGAGTCGACCGCGGCGACGGCGACCGCCGCGGAGACGAGCGACGAACTGGACACCGTCCGCGAGGAGTTGGACGCGACCGAGGCCGAACTGGACACCGTCCGCGAGGAGTTGGACGCGACCGAGGCCGAACTGGACACCGTCCGCGAGGAGTTGGACGCGACCGAGGCCGAGTTGGAGACGGTCAGAGAAGACCGGAGGACGGCGGAGGCGGCGGTCGAGTCGCTCCGTGCGAGTAAGGCTCGGTTCGAGCTGTTCGAGGACGCGGACGGGCGGCCGCGCTGGCGGCTCCGCCACCGCAACGGCAACGTCATCGCGACGTCTGGACAGGGGTACAGCAGCCGCGGGAAGGCCCAGCAGGGGCTCCACAGCGTGCGGCGGAACGCGCTCGGCGCGGGACTCCTCCGGATCGAGACCCCGGTCGAGGAGGCGGCGGCGGTCGCCGACGACGACGGCCCGGAGCCGGAGGACGCCGAGGAGCCGGACGTCGCCTTCCCGGACGAGACGGCGGCCCCCGAGAGCCGGGCGACCTTCGAGCTGTTCGCGGACGACGCCGACGAGTGGCGCTTCCGACTCCGTCACGACAACGGGAACGTCCTCGGCGACTCCGGCGAGGGGTACGCCTCGAAGTCGAACGCGAAGCGCGCGCTCTCGCGGCTTCGCGACCACGTCGCGGCCGCGGACTACCTCCGGATCGACCCCGCGGCGTTCGAGGTGTTCCGCGACGCCGCGGGCGAGTACCGCTGGCGGCTCGTCCACGAGAACGGCAACGTCCTCGCCGACTCCGGCGAGGGGTACGCCTCCCGGCAGAAGGCCCAGCAGGGCCTCGACAGCGTCAGGGCGAACGCCGCCGGCGCGGGGGTCGCGTTCCCCGACGGCGACGACGAGGACCGGGCGGGCGACGGCGAGAGCAAGGCGACGTTCGACGTCTACGAGGACGGGGGCGGCACGTGGCGCTGGCGGCTCGTCCACGACAACGGGAACGTCATCGCCGACTCCGGCGAGGGGTACGCCTCGAAGTCGAACGCGACGGACGCCGTCGAGCGCGCGAGCGAGTACGCGCCCGACGCGAGCGCGCTGGTGGCCGGGAGCGCGGCGTTCGAGATCTACGAGGACGCCGGCGAGGAGTGGCGCTGGCGGCTCCGCCACCGAAACGGCGAGATCCTCGCCGACTCCGGCGAGGGGTACACCTCCCGGTCGGACGCCGTCGAGGCCGTCACCCGCGTGAAGGCGAACGCCATGGGTGCGGAGACCGTCGAGCAGTAGGCGCCGCGCGGCGATCGAGCGGGTTTTTCGGGGTCAGGCCGCCGCCAGCAGCTTCAGCCGGAGGTCGCGCTCGTCGACCTCGTACTTGAACGCCGGGTGGCCGTCGACGAGCACGTACGGGACGCGCTCGCCGTACTCGTCTGCCAGCTCGGGATCGGTGTCGACGTCGACCTCGTCGATGTCGACCGTCACGCCGTCGAGGTCGGCGGCGACCGACTCGATCGTCTCGCGGGCGACGACACAGAGCGAGCAGTCCTCGCGGGTGTAGAGGGTCACCGGCACCGTCGTCGGGTCGGCGTCCGCGGCGTCGTCCGCGCTCACGAGTCGCTGTCGCCGTCGGCCAGCAGCTCCTCGGCGACCGTCGCGGCGTCCAGCAGCTCGGGGTCGACCGCGAGGTCGGCGACGGTGGCGACGAACTCCGGCAGCGACCGGCTCGCGTACGTCACGACCCGCACGCCCGGGTTCAGCTCCTTGGCGACCGGGATGCCGGTCGCCTCCTCGACGTCGGTGAGGGCGAAGTAGGCGGCGTCGGCGATACCGGCGTCCTCCAGTTTCTCCGCCGTGACGAGCCCCTCGATCCGGCGGATCTCGACGCCGAGCGCGGCGAGTTCCTCGCCGAGGCCGTGCTCGTCGGGGCCGGCGACGACGGCCGTTAGCTGGTCCGCCATCACTCGTACTCGATCGTCGCGGGCGGCTTGTGGGTCACGTCGTAGACGACCCGCGCCACGTTCTCGTTCTCGCCGGTGATCCGGCTCTGGATCCGCTGGAGCGTGCTCCAGTCGAGCTCCTGCGCGCGGGCGGTCATCCCGTCGCGGCTCTCGACGGAGCGCACGGCGACGACCCAGCCGTGAACGCGGTTGTCGCCCTTGACGCCGGTCGCCTTGCCGAGGACCGCCGCGAACGCCTGCCACGGGTCGTACTCCTCCAGTTCCTCCTCGACGACGTGGGTCGCCTCGCGGGCGACCGCGGCCTTCTCGGGCGTCACCTCGCCGACGATCCGGACGGCGAGCCCGGGCCCGGGGAACGGCATCCGCTCGGAGATTATCTCTTCGAGGCCGAGCGCGCGGGCCACCTCGCGCACCTCGTCCTTGTAGAGGTCGCGGACGGGCTCGACGATCCCCTCGAAGTCGACGACCTCGGGGAGTCCGCCGACGTTGTGGTGCGACTTGATGTTCCCCTCAGACTCGATGCGGTCGGGGTAGATCGTCCCCTGAACGAGGTAGTCGGCGTCGACGTCGCGCGCGACCGCCTCGAACTCGTCGATGAACCCCTCGCCGATGACGTGGCGCTTCTCCTCGGGGTCGGTGACGCCCGCGAGCCGGTCGAAGAACCGGTCTTGGGCCTCGATCACGCGCAGCGACTCCATGAAGGAGAAGGTGTCGCGGATCTCTTCGGTCTCGCCTTTCCGCATCAGCCCCGTGTCGACGTAGACGGGGGTGAGCTGGTCGCCGACCGCCTCGTACGCGAGCGTCGCCGCGACCGACGAGTCGACCCCGCCGGAGAGCGCGATGACGGCGTTCGCGTCGCCGATCGCCTCGCTGATCTCGGCGGTCGCCTCCTCGATGAACTCCTCGGTGTCGACCATCTATAGCCTCACGTCCGCGTTCCGCTCGGTTGTGTCCGTCGATCCCAGCGCCGCCTCGACGAGCGAGACGAACGGCGGGCTCGCGCGGTCCGGTCGCGACCGGAACTCGGGGTGCGCCTGCGTCCCGAAGAAGAACGGGTGGTCCGGGCGTTCGAGGATCTCCATCCGGTTGTCCGCGCGCCCGGAGAAGACGAGGCCGTCGGCCTCCAAGGCGTCGATGTACTCGGGGTTCACCTCGTAGCGGTGGCGGTGGCGCTCGGTACAGGAGTCCGCGCCGTACACCTCGGCCGCGAGCGTGTCCGGCTCGATGTCGGTCTCGTGGGCGCCGAGCCGCATCGTGCCGCCCATATCCTCCGTCTCGTACTGCTCGGGGAGGAGGTCGATGACGGGGTGGGGCGTGTCGGCGTCGATCTCCGCGGAGTGGGCGCCGTCGAGGCCGAGGACGTTGCGCGCGTGTTCGACGACCGCCATCTGGAAGCCCAGACAGAGCCCGAGGAAGGGCACGTCGTTCTCGCGGGCGTAGCGGATCGCCTCGATCTTCCCGTCCGTGCCGCGGGAGCCGAAGCCGCCGGGGACGACGACGGCGTCCGCATCGGCGAGGCGCTGTTCGTGTTCCTCGCGGGTCTCGTCGGCGTCGACCCACAGCACGTTCACCTCGGTGCCGGTCTGGATGCCGGCGTGTTTCAGCGCCTCGTGGATCGACATGTAGGCGTCTTCGAGCGCGTACTTGCCGACCAGGGCCACGTCGATCTCCTGATCGCGATCCCGGGTGACCAGCTCGCGCCACTCGGTCGACCGCTCGGCCTTCGGGAGCGCCTCGTCGGCGAGGCCGAGCCGCTCCATCACGTACTCGTCTAACCCCTCGTCTTCGACCATCAGCGGGACGTGATAGATGTCCTCGACGTCGGGGTTCGAGAAGACGGCGTCCGTGGGCACGTCGCAGAACAAGGCGATCTTCTCTTTCGTCTCCGGGTCGAGCCGGTCCTCGGAGCGCCCGACGAGGATGTCCGGCTGGAGCCCGATCGAGCGCAGCTCCTTCACGGAGTGTTGGGTCGGCTTCGTCTTCTGCTCGCCGTTCTTCGAGTAGGGGACCAGGGTGACGTGGGTGAAGAGGATGTCCTCGTCGTCCTCCTCGTGGGCGAACTGCCTGAGCGCTTCGAGGAACGGCATCGACTCGATGTCGCCGACGGTCCCGCCGATCTCGATCAGACAGACGTCGGAGCCCTCGGCCGCCTCCCGGATGCGGCGCTTGATGTCGTCGGTGACGTGCGGGATGATCTGGACGGTCTTGCCGAGGTAGTCGCCGGCACGCTCGCGCTCGATGACGTGTTCGTACGTCTTCCCCGTCGTGACGTTGTGGTCGAACGTCATGTCGGTGCCGAGGAAGCGCTCGTAGTTGCCGAGATCGAGGTCGACCTCCCCGCCGTCCTTCAGCACGTACACCTCGCCGTGCTCGTACGGGTTCATCGTCCCGGCGTCGACGTTGAGGTAGGGGTCGACCTTGACGGCGGTGACGTCGAAGCCCGCGTTGGCGAGAAGGCGCCCGGTGCTGGCGGCGGTGATGCCCTTGCCCAGTCCGGACATCACCCCGCCCGTGACGAACACGAACTTCCGACCCAGCGAGGGGTCGTACCCCGTGTCGGGATCTGCTGGCATATCGACCGTCCGGCAGGCCGGGTCAAAACCGTTTCGGACCCTCCGTTTCGGGTGGACGTTCGTGAATATCCGCGTCGCGACCGGCGGCGCGGTCGCTTGCGGAAGCGTGGCGTGAGGAATTTTGCGAGGGAAGAGCGCTCCGAGAGCGTCTTCCGCATCACGGGGGGTGAACCCCGGCGATGCGAGGGGAGGGATTTGAACCCACGGACCTCTACAGGAGCGGAGCTTGAATCCGCCGCCGTTTCCGGGCTTGGCTACCCTCGCACGCGGTCCGTCGTTGGGAGGCGTCGCCCTTTATCCCGTCGGTTGCGCGCCGACGAGCGTCGCGCGGAACCCGCCCTCAGCGGACTCGCCGATCTCCAGCGTCCAGCCGTGCGCGGCCGCGACGCGCTCGACGATGGCGAGGCCGATGCCCGTTCCGCCGTCCGGCGAGACGCCGAAGTCGGTCAGTTCCGCGCGGTCGGCGTCGGGGAGCCCCGGGCCGTCGTCGGCCACGTACACGCCTCGGTCGTCGACGCCGACCCGGACCGTCGGCGCGTCGCCGCCGTGGTCGAAGGCGTTACCGATCAGGTTTCCGACGGCGCGCCGGAGCAGCGTCGGATCGCCGGCGACCGGTCCCGGGTCCTCGACGACGAGGTCGGCGTCGGCCGGGCAGTCGCCGAAGTCGCCCGATTCGAGACAGTCGCTCGCGAGCTCCGCGAGGTCGACCGCGGCGTCCTCGGTCTCGACTTCCTCGGGGTCGCGGGCCATCACGAGCGCCTCGTCTATCATCGTCTCGATCCGGTCGAGCGCGTCCTCGGCGGCCCCCAACTCCTCGGTCTCGCCGGTCTCGCGTGCGAGGTCGACGTACCCCCGCGCGACCGACAGCGGGTTCCGGAGGTCGTGCGAGAGGAAGCCGGCGAGGCGTTCGAGCCGCTCGTTGAGCCGCTTCAGTTCCCGCTCGCGTTCGACCCGGTCCGTGACGTCGCGGATGACGCCGACGACGCCGACGATCGACCCGCCGTGTTCGATCGGCGTCAGCCGCGTCTCGACCGTTATCTCGCACCCGTCGCCGAGCGTCATCGCGAGCTGGAGCCGCTCGTCGTCCGCCTCGTCAGCGAGGACGCGCTCGGCGCTGGCCCGGTAGCGTTCGCCCGTCTCGGGGGCCCAGTACCCCTCCTCGACGAGCCGCTCCGGGTGTTTCGAGTGGAGCACGTCCTCGTCGAAGCCGGTCACCTCGCGGAGGCGGTCGTTGACGAACACCCGGTTCCGGTCGGCGTCGAGGACGTACGCGCCGTCGCCGAGGGCGTTCACGATCGACTCGGCGTGGTCGATCCGGTCGGGTCCCGGCGCAGAATCCATGCGCCCGCTACGGGCCGGGGGGTCAAGTGTCTCCCGGGTGTCGGCGGGTGCGGGCGACGACCGCGCCCCTCGGTTCGGGCAGCACTCACCCCGCGATCATCGCGACGCCGACGACGGCGAGGACGGCCGCGACGAGGCGGAGTCGGAAGTGGCGCTCGCCGAGCAGCACGCCGCCGAGGACGACCGCGACGATCGCCTGCGTGTTGATGACCGGGGAGGCGACGCTCGCGGGCAGCGCCGCGAACGCGACCGTCGTCAGGTGCTCGCCCAGCGCGACGAGCGCGCCGACCGCGAGGAACTTCGGGACGTCTCGCCGGGTGACCTCGATCGGGGTCCGGACCGCGGCGGGGAGCAGCACGACCGCGACGCCCGCGAGCAGCAGCGGGACCCAGAGCGTCCCGGGGATCGCGAGCTCCTGGAGCGCGACCCGCTTGCCCACGTCGGCGACCGCGTAGCAGGCCGCGCTCGCGAGCGCCAGCTGCGCGGGCCGCGAGCGAGCGGCCCGGACGAACGGCGCGAAGAAGCTCCCCGGCTCGTAGTTCGCGACGTACACCGCGAGCGTGGTGACGACGACGCCGGCGACCTGAATCGGCGCCAGCACCTGCCCGAGCAGCCCGACCTCCAGCGGGAGGACGAACATCGGGACGACCTTGTTGATCGGCGCGACGTACGACACCGCCCCGTCCTCGATGGTGCGCAGGAAGAGGACGAACGCCGCGGCCGTCGCGAGGCTCGTAACGGCGACGACGGCGAACCGCCGCGGGACGACGAGCGCGGACAGCCCGGCCGCGGCGTCGCCGAACCCGACCGTGAGCCCCGTCGCCGCGAGGAACCACCCGAGCGCCACGGCGTTGATCGTCACCGTCAGCGCGGCCGGGGGATACCCCGAGAAGGCGCGCTTCAGGACGAAGAGGTACGCGCCCCAGACGACGGCGGCGGCGAGCGCGAAGAGGAGTCCGGCGTCCATTCGATCCATCCGAACGCGACCGGGGGAAAGAAGGGTTCGATCCGGCCGCGGACCGTCGCCGCGAGACCGGCCGCGGACCGTCGCCGCGAGACCGGCCGCTCCCACGTCACCGCGAAACCGTTAGGTCGCTCCCCGGCGAACGCCGCGCACATGGACGACCACACCCGAGACCCCGGGGTCGCCCCGCCGCTCGGGAACCCGACCGGGTGGCACGCGGGCGACGACGGTCCGGACTCCGTCGACGCGGCGGAGGGGTCCGGCGGTCCGGCGCGGTCCGACGCACCGTCCGACTCGCGGGTGGTCGGCGGGTACTGGGAACACGCGACGCTCCGGCGAGCGACGGAACACGGCGTGCGGCTGTTCAACGACGGCGCCTACCACGAGAGCCACGACTGCTTCGAAAACGAGTGGTACAACTACGGGAGCGGCACCGTCGAGAGCGCCTTCCTCCACGGGATGGTTCAGGTCGCGGCGGGCGCGTACAAGCGCGTCGACTTCGAGAACGACGCCGGGATGCGGTCGCTGTTCGAGACCGCCCTTCAGTACCTCGAGGGCGTCCCGGGCGACTTCTACGGCGTCGACGTCGACGACGTCCGCGAAACCCTCCGGGCCGCGCTCGACGACCCCAGCGCGGTCGACGACTGGCGGATCGCCCTCGACGACGCGCGCCCGCCGGCGTACCCCGCCGACTACGAGTACGCGGAGCGCGTCGACGAGGAGCACTGAGGGGACCGGCCGACGTGAGCGGCGACGGGAAACGAACGGAACCGGCGCGGGTGACAGCGGTCGACGAACGGAACCGGCACGGACGACGGCGGTCACCCTCCCGTCGCCCCGGATCCGAACGCCACTTATCCGCCGCGCGCCTGCGGGAGATATGGAAGTTCACGATTTGGGCGACGGGGAGCCCGAGGTCGCCGTCGTCGGGGCGATCCACGGCGACGAGCCCTGCGGCGCCCGTGCCGTCGAGCGCCTGCTCGACGCCGACCTCGACCCCAAGCGGCCGGTGCGGCTGATCGTCGCCAACGAGGAAGCCCTAGAGGCCGGGGAGCGCTACCTCGACGCCGACCTCAACCGAGTGTTCCCGGGAAATCCGGACGCTGAGGCCCACGAAGTTCGGCTCGCGGCAGAACTCTTCGACGCGCTGGCGGGGTGTACCACCCTCGCGATCCACTCGACGCAGTCGTACGCCGAGCCGTTCGCCGTCATCGACTCGATGGACGAGGTGACCCGCGCGGTCGCGCCGCACCTCCCGGTCGGCGCCGTGATCCAGACCGACGCGTTCACCGAGGGCCGGCTCATCGAGCACCCGCACACACTCGAAGTGGAGGCCGGGCTCCAGGGCTCCGAGGCCGCCGCCGACAACGCCTACTGGCTGTCGCGGGCGTTCCTCGCGGCGACCGGCGCCATCTCCGCGCCGGGCGCCGACGACGTGGTGGACGCGGGCGGCCGCGAGGACGTCTCGGTGTTCCGGCTGCGCGACCGCATCCCGAAGCCCGAGGCGGAGGCGTACGAGGTGTTCGCGCGCAACTTCGAGCGCGTCGAGTCCGGCGAGCGGTTCGCGGCCGCCGACGGCGAGCCCCTGCTCGCGGAGGAGCCGTTCTACCCCGTGCTGCTGTCGCCGAACGGCTACCGCGACCAGTTCGGCTACGTCGCCGACCGCGTCGGGACGCTGGAGTAGTCGCCCTCGCGGCGCCGAGCGCGGTCGGCCCCGGCTTCTTACTCGACGAGTTCGATCGCGTCGTCGCCGTTCGGCACCGCGCAGATGAACGCGCCGGGCTCGTCGCCCTCGTTGCGGTACCAGTGTTCGACGCCCGCGGGGATCAGGAGCGCGTCGCCGGGAGCGACGGCGTGTTCCTCGTCGCCGATCCCGACGACGTACTCGCCGGCGAGGACGTACTGCTCGTGTTCGACCGCGTTGGTGTGTCTGGGGACCTCGGCGCCGGGCGCGAGCTCGAAGCGCCGCATCGCGAAGTTCGGGGCGCCGTCGGACTCGTCGAGGAGCACGGCTTTCGAGAGTCCCTCGGCGGCGTCGACGGGCTCGGACGCGACCGCGTCGCCGCGTTTCACGACCGACTCGGGATCGCCTGCGTCGTTCATGGGCGTCCGTGACGGGTGGCGGGTACTTAACCGATCACCGCACGGACCCGGTGACTTAACCGATCACCGGCCGAACTCGAGGGCATGCGTGGGATCAATGTCGGGAGCGCGTTCGGGATTCCGATCCGCCTCAACTGGACGTTTCTGCTCGTCTTACCGCTTTTCGCGTACCTCATCGGTCAGCAGGTCGGAACGATCGTCGAGGTGATGAACGAGACCGCGGGGCTCGGGATCGACGCGGCCGTACTCGCGTCGGGACCGGCGCCGTGGCTGCTCGGGCTGGCAGCGGCGATCGGGCTGTTCGTCGGCGTGCTGCTCCACGAGTTCGGCCACTCGCTGGTCGCCATGCGGTACGGGTACGAGATCGAGTCGATCACGCTGTGGCTGCTCGGCGGCCTCGCCAGCTTCGCCGAGTTCCCCGAAGACTGGAAACACGAGTTCTGGATCGCGATCGCCGGGCCGCTGGTCAGCGTCGGGGTCGGGGTCGCCTGCTACGGGATCGTCTTCGCCCTGCCCGCCGGGACGGGTGCCTCGGTCGCGGTGAACGCCGCCCTCTTCGTCTTCGGCTACCTCGCGCTGTTGAACGTCGTCCTCGCGGTGTTCAACATGCTCCCGGCGTTCCCGATGGACGGCGGGCGCGTCCTCCGGGCGCTGCTCGCGCGGAACCAGCCGCACGCGCAGGCGACCCAGCGGGCCGCCTCGGTCGGAAAGGTGTTCGCGTTCCTGATGGGGATCGTCGGCCTGTTCACCTTCCAGCTGCTGCTCATCGTGCTCGCCTTCTTCGTCTACATCGCCGCCTCCGGGGAGGCCCAACAGACCACCCTGAAGGCCGCCTTCGAAGACGTCACCGTCGGCGACGTGATGACGCCGCGCGAGAACCTCCACACGGTGACGGAGGACACCTCGGTCGCCGACCTGATGAGCCGGATGTTCGAGGAGCGCCACACCGGCTACCCGGTCCTCGCCGGCGACGACCTCGTCGGGATGGTCACCTTAGAGGACGCCCGGTCGGTCCGCGAGGTGGAGCGCGACGCCTACCGCGTCGACGACGTGATGGCGACCGACGTCGTCGGGGTCGCCCCGGAGGCAGACGCCCTGAGCGCCCTCCAGACCATGCAGGAGCACGGCGTCGGACGCCTGCCGGTGGTCGACGCCGACGGTGAGCTCGTCGGCCTCATCTCGCGGTCGGACCTGATGACCGCGTTCAACATCATCCAGACCGGCGGGACGCCGCGGGTCATCGGCGGGCGGCGCGCGCAGCCGGACGAGGGTCCCGGCGTGTTCTGAGGCCGCTCGGCCGGCGATCTGAGTCGCGATCGGCCGCCGCGTCGGCGTCATCGCCCCCGGCGTGGGGTATATACGCGGCAACGACTTACCTCGGTGCGTGACAACCCGGACCATCCGCGCCCGCGACCGGCCGGTGTTCGGCGTCGACGTCCACAGCGGCGACGTCCGCGGCGACAGTCCCTCCTACGCGCTCGTGATACTCGACCCGGTCGACGAGGACGACCCGGACGCCCCGGACGCCGACGGCCCGATGGCCCGAGTGACCCGCGACGTCGTCTCCTTCCGGAAGCTCTGCCGCCTGATCGACGACCGCGAACCGCTGTACGTCGCCACCGACAACGCCTACGAGCTGGCGGCGGACAAGGGGGAGCTCGTGGGGTTCCTCCGGTCGCTACCCGACGGCACCCGACTCGTTCAGGTAACCGGCGCGGAGCGGCCGGAGCCGCTCTCCAGAGTCGCCTCCAGACACGGGATTCCGTACGGAAAGAAACCGATGAAGGAGGCCGAGGCGGCCGCCCGGCTCGCGGCCGCGAACGTCGGCCACGAGGTGACCGCGTTCACCGACGAGACGCGGGTAAAGGTGTCCCGAGGGCGCTCGACCGGAAAGGGCGGGTGGAGTCAGGACCGGTACACGCGCCGCATCCACGGCAACGTCAGGAAGCGGACGCGGCAGGTCCAGTCGAAGCTGAAGGAGGCGAACCTCGACTTCGAGCGCGACGTGACCGAGAAGTACGGCGGCTACGCGAACGCGACGTTCACGGTCGCGGCCCGCCCGGAGGAGATCCCCGTCTCGAACTCGCGGGCGGGCGACGTACGCGTCGAGGTCGAGCGCGAGCGTCGCGACGGGATCGAGTACGAGCCGTTGGTCAAGCGCCGCGACCGCGTCATCGTCGGCATCGACCCCGGCACCACCACCGCGGCCGCGGTCGTCGGCCTCGACGGCACCGTCCACGCGTTGTACTCCTCGCGGACCGGCGACACCGCCGAGGTGACGGAGTGGATCGTCGAGCAGGGCCGGCCGATCATCGTCGCCGCCGACGTCGAGCCGATGCCGGAGACGGTCGAGAAGTTCCGGCGCTCGTTCGACGCCGCCGGCTGGCGCCCTACCACGGACCTCCCGGTCGACGAGAAGCTCCACCGGACCCGCGAGGCGAGCTACGCCAACGACCACGAGCGCGACGCGCTCGCGGCGGCACTGTACGCCTACGACGACCACGAGGACCAGTTCGAGCGGATCGCGGCGAAGACCCCGCCGCGGCTCGACCGCGAGGCGGTGATCGCCGGCGTCGTCGCGGGCGGGTCGTCGGTCGAGGCCGTCGTCGACGACCTGAGCGAGGACGACGGCGACGGTGGCGGCGGGAGCGGCGACGGCGACGCGGACGGGACGGATCCCACGGAGCCGGAGCGCACCGAGGAGGAGGAGACGATCCGGCGACTCCGCGAGCGCGTCGACCGGCTGGAGTCGCACGCCGAGTCGCTCGAAGACGACCTCGACGAGCGCGACGACCGAATCGACGAGCTGGAGGGGGAGTTAGAGGAGTCGAAACGCGAGGAGCGCATCGAGGCGCGCACGCGACGGGCGGTGTCGCGGCTGGAGCGCGAGACGGACCGGCTGGAGCGCGAGCGCGACGAGGCGCAGGAGCGCGTCGAAGACCTCGAACGGAAGGTGGAGACGCTAAAGGAGCTGTGGCGGCTCGACCACTCGAACTTCGGCGACGTCGCGGAGGGGCGAGGGCTCGTGAGCGTGAAGGTGGTCGAGCAGTTCACGCTCGACGCGCTCGACGCCGCCGACGATGCGTACGGGCTCGTCGCGGGGGACGTGGTGTTCCTCCGGGACGCGTCCGGGGCCGGCCGCCGGACCGCGGAGCGGCTCGCCGAGGCGGAGCCGCGGGCGGTGATACGCGGCGAGGGCAACCTCTCGGACGTCGCCGACGCGGTGCTGTTCGAGCGGGGGGTTCCGGTGGTGGCCGCCGACGCCGTCCCGGTCCGCGAGGTCGACGAGCTGGCGGTCGCGAGCGAGGAGGACCTCGCCGCCGCCGTCGACGACTGGGAGGAGCGCGCCGAACAGCGCCGGCGCGACGAGAAGGCCGAGCGGATCGACCGGATCATCTCCGAACACCGGGCGGGGCGGACGCTGCCCGAGACCGAGGAGACCGACTGAGGGACTCGTCGGCGGTCCGCGCGCCGGGACGGTCCGCGTGAGTCGTCGGCACGCATCCAGAAGTCATATGTCCGGGAGCGCACAGTCGGAGGTATGGACGCTCACGAGCTGATCACCCGGAACGCGGCCGAGGTGGTCACCGAGGCGGAGATCGAGGCGCTGGCCGACGACCCCGAGGGCAAGCGGGCGTACGTCGGCTACGAGCCCTCGGGCGTGCTCCACATCGGTCACATGCTCACCGCGAACAAGCTCATCGACCTCCAAGAGGCCGGCTTCGAGGTGACGGTCCTGTTGGCCGACGTACACGCCTACCTCAACGACAAGGGGTCGTTCGAGGAGATCCGCCACACCGCCGAACGGATGCGCGACCAGTTCATCGCCTACGGGCTCGACGAGTCGAACACGCAGTTCGTCCTCGGCTCCGACTTCCAGCTCGACGACGACTACACCCTCGACCTCCACGCCCTCGAACTGGAGACCACCCTCGCCCGCGCCGAGCGCGCGATGGCCGAGATCACGTCGGGGGACTCGGTGAAGGTGTCGCAGGCCGTCTACCCGCTGATGCAGGCGCTCGACATCCCGTACCTCGGCGTCGACCTCGCGGTCGGCGGGATGGAGCAGCGCAAGGTCCACATGCTCGCGCGCGACGTGCTCCCGAGCATCGACCGCGAGCCGCCGACGAGCCTTCACACGCCGCTCATCGCCGATCTCGCGACCGGCCGCGGGAAGATGTCCTCCAGCGAGGGCGTCACGATCTCGATGGAGGACTCCCGCGAGGAGATCGAGTCGAAGGTGAACAACGCCTACTGCCCGCCGACGGCCGACCCCGAGCCGACCGACGACGGCGAGTCGCGCGAGAACCCCGTCCTTCAGGTGTTCGAGTACCACGTGTTCCCGCGGTTCGAGTCGATCGTCGTCGAGCGCCCCGAGGAGTACGGCGGGGATCTGGAGTACGACACCTACGACGAGCTGGAGGCCGAGCTGGAGGCCGGCGAGCTTCACCCCGCGGACGCGAAGGGCGCGCTCGCGGAGTACCTCGACCGCCTCATCGCGCCGGGGCGCCAGCAGCTCGCGGAGTAGTCGCCGGTATCAGACGTTCGAATCCGGCCGGCCCGTCGTTCCGGTCTCCGCGTTTTCTCTCACCGCGTGCCCGTCGAGCGGACAGGTCCCGTCCAGACAGCCGAGCCCCGCCGCCGTCTCGAAGAGGGGGAGCCCGCAGTCGCACTCGCCGACGACGACGCCGGCCGGGAACGAGAAGGTGGTCTCGCAGTCGGGGTCGTTCTCGCAGCCGAGGTACACCCGGCCGGGCGCGAAGCGGACCCGCAGGTCGCCCTCGCAGTCCGGGCAGTCCCAAATCCCGTCGAATCGCTCGCTGACGGCGTCTTCCATCGGGTCGCAGGCAGGGTCGAGACAGAGGTGAAACGGCTCGCCGCGCTCGACGCGGATCTTCGGGAGGCCGCAGTCGTCGCAGGTCGCGTCCGTGACGCTCGCGCCCGCCGGCAGTCCCCAGCGCGTCTCGCAGTCGAGACACACCACGTCGCCCCGCGAGCGAACGAGCGATCCGCCGTCCTCGGGGCAGGTCCCGACGGGGACGCCCGCCTCGGTGACGGGGAGCGCGCGGCTCGCGGTCGCCTCCGTGGCGACCACCCGGAGCTGCCGGGAGCCGTCGCGGGCGGTGACGGTGAACCCGTCGCCGTCGCCCTCGACGACGACGCTCTCGGGGCGGGTGAGCCACGCGACGGGCTGGTAGCCGTCGGCGTCGTGGACGAGCGTCGTGTCGTCGGGTTTTATCAGGACGACGACGCGCCCGCGGTGGGTGCGGGTGCGATCGCCGCGGTCGATTACCTCGCAGTCGCCGGCCAGCACGCGGAGTCGTTGCGGCATACGACGGCTGGCCGCGGCATCGGTGTTAAGCGGTCGTCACGGAGGTTTATCACCGTTAGTCGACGCGAACCGTTCGCGTCGCCGTGACCGGCAGCAGCGGGAGGTCGGGGAAGACGACCGCGACAGTGAACTCCAGCTCGTCGGCGTCGGGTGGACCGAACACGCCGACCGGGACGGCCGTCTCGCCGTCGAGGTACGTCGTCGTCGCGGTCATCTCCACGTCGTTGACGGTGACGCGGATGCCGGCACGAGCGCTCCCGGAGACGGCCGCGACGGCGACCTCGCACAGCTCGTTCTCGCCGACTGCGATGGCGTCCGGGAACTCCCCCCAGTCGACGTCGATCCGTGGACAGTCGCGCGCGGCCTCGACGATCCGCTCCGCGACGGAGCCGCTCATGCCGGCGCGTTCGAGTTCGTCCGCGCCGGCGTCGACGACGTCGGCGGGCGAGGTGAGACCGGCGTCCGCGAGGCGCTCGGCGCGGCCGGAGCCGACCCCCTCGATCGCCGTGAGCGCGACGGCTTCGCGGGAGACGCCGTGTTCGACGCGGGCCTCGACGCGGCGCGCGAGGTTGGCGGCGCGGGGACCGGCGAAACGGTCGAGGAACTCCGCGAGCGCGGCGAGCAGGCGGAGCGCGTTCTGCCGGATCACCCACGCGTCCGACCGGAGGTCCGAGGGGATCGAGTCGGCCATCCCGGCGAGCAGGATGGCGAACACCTTGCGATGGCCGTCTTCGAGGTCGGTGTCGCGGCCGTCGAGGATCCGGTCGATCGCGTCCGACTCGGCCGAGCGCGCGGAGACGGAGTCGAACTCGCCGGCGGCCGCGACCGTCTCCAACACCCCGTCGACCGTGAGCGTCTCGCGGTCCGCGAGCCGTCGGAAGCGCCGCGCGGTGTCCAGGCGGAGGTAGTACTTCGAGGCGAGGCGCCCGAGCGCGGTCGGCTCGACCGCGAGGTCGTCGCCGGCCGCGACGAACCCGTCGTCGACGAGCGAGTCCAAGTGGTCGCGCACGCGGTCGCGCAGCGTCGGGAAGTCGTACTGGTCGGGCTTCGACCGTGCTCGGACGTAGTAGAAGGTCGTCTCCAGCCACGCCATCACGTCTTCGAGCCCGCGGATCGTTCCCATCGCGATCTCGGCGTTGAGGTGGGACTTGAGGTCGGCCGCGAGCCGCGACTCGATCGCCTTGCCCTCGCGGAGCAGTTTCCGGTACTTGTCCGCGTCCGCGCGGTCGCAGACGACCCAGCCGTATCCCACGTCGTCGTACTCCGGCCGACCGGCGCGTCCGAGCATCTGGAGCACGTCCAGCGGCGAGATGTCGGTCTCGCCCTCCAGCGGGTCGTGGTACTTCGTGTCGCGGATGACGACGCAGCGCGCGGGGAGGTTCACCCCCCACGCGAGCGTCGACGTCGAGAAGAGGAACTTGATCTTCCCCTGCTTGAACCACTCCTCGACGCGGTCGCGGTCCTCCTTTCCGAGTCCGGCGTGGTGGAAGCCGACGCCGTCGGTGACCGACTGTCTGAGGGTGTCGTTGGTCAGTTCCTTCGCCTCGTTGTGGAAGTCGTAGTCGCCCCGCGAGTCGATCGGGATGTCGCGCTCCGTGATCTCGTCGCGCGCCTTCTTGGCGGCCTGAACCGTGTCCTGCCGGGAGGAGACGAAGACGAGGGCCTGCCCGTCCTCGCGGACGTGCGGCTCGGCCAGATCGAGCGCGCGGTAGAGCCGGCGGTACTTGTCGGCGAACGCGTTCGAGCCGTGCGAGTACGTCTTCACGCCGGTCTCCAGATCGACGGGGCGGTACTCGTCGCCGAAGGCGTACGTCGTCTCCGCGGGCGCGTCGAGCCACTCCGCGACGTCGTCGATGTTCGGCATCGTCGCCGACAGCGCCACGACGCGGGGGTCCTGGAGCCGGCGGAGCCGCGAGACCGTGACCTCCAGCACCGCGCCGCGCTTCTCGGAGTCGAGCAGGTGAACCTCGTCGATGACGACGCAGTCCACGTCGGTGATAAAGGAGTAGCGCGCGGAGTCGTGCTTCCGGGTCGCGCTGTCGGCCTTCTCCGGCGTCGTCACCAGCACGTCGGCGCGCTCGGCGCGCCGCGGGTTCAGGTCGCGTTCCCCGGAGACGACGTAGACGGAGTAGCCCAGCTCCTCGAACCGCTCCCACTCGCTCTCCTTCTCGTTGGTGAGCGCGCGCAGCGGCGCGACGAACAGGGCGGTGCCGCCCTCCGAGAGCGTCTTACAGATGGCGAGTTCGGCGAGCGCGGTCTTCCCCGAGGCGGTCGGCGCCGACGCGACGACGTTGTGGTCGGTCTCCAGAATTCCCGGCAGCGCCTCGCGTTGCATCCGATTGAACTCGTCGAACCCGAAGGCGTCGGCGAACTCCGGCACCGCGTCCGCGACCTTCACGGCACACCACACCCGTGCGCGAGTCGTCGGGAACCGCGGCTGTGTCGCATCGGATCGAGACGGGGGCTTCGAGGGCAAAGGCGTTTCTCATGCGGCCGCGCCGCGATCGACTCGGTCGCGAGGCGGCGTGTCGTCACCGGCGCCGCCGCCTCGCGACCGTCGGACGGCGACGCGCCGCCGCGGACCCACACCGTTTAGGTGGCAGCGGCCGACCGGGTGGGTATGATTCCCACCTCGCCGGTCGTCGTCGGTATCGCCGTCGCGGTCGCGCTGCTCGCGCTGTTCGTGCTCGCCCGCCGACTTCGCGGACCGTCGAGCGAGGCGCGCGAGTCGAAGCGCGCGCACGAGGCGGCACAGGAGCGCGAGCCGCCGGTCGAGATCGGCGAGACGTACGAGTTCGGCGTCACCGAGCTCACCGACCACCACTCCGGCGAGGAGGTCGCCGTCGGGAAGGTCGAGGGATTCGTCCTCTTCACCGAGGGCATCCCGAGCGGGCTCGAACCGGGCGACGTGATCCGCGCGAAGGTGCTCTCGTTCAACGAGGGACGCACCTCGGCCGACGCGACGTTCGTCGGGCGGGCGTAGGGGGCACGGCGGGCCTTCACACACCCCCGCACGACCACGTCCGCTCCGAACCGGAGGTTCATACGTGATGCCGACGAAGTGGTGTCGCAATGGCTCAGGCCGGCACCCAGGACCTCACGGAGCGGTTCATTCAGTTCTATCGTAACTACTACAGAGAGGATATCGGCCAACTCGCCCAGCGGTACCCCAACGAGCAGCGCTCGCTGTACATCTCCTACGACGACCTCTTTCAGTTCGACCGCGACCTCGCCGAGGACTTCCTCAACAAGCCGGACCAGATGCGCGAGTACGCCGAGGAGGCGCTGCGGCTCTACGACCTCCCCGCCGACGTCAGCCTCGGCCGCGCGCACGTCCGCATCGAGGAGCTCCCCGAGAGCGTCGACATCCGCGGAATCCGCGTCCACGACGACCACATCGGCAAGCTCGTCTCGGTCCAGGGGATCGTCCGCAAGGCCACGGACGTCCGCCCGAAGGTGACCGAGGCCGCCTTCGAGTGCCAGCGCTGCGGCACGATGACGTACATCCCCCAGTCGGACGGCGGCTTTCAGGAACCCCACGAGTGTCAGGGCTGCGAACGGCAGGGCCCGTTCCGCGTCAACTTCGATCAGTCCGAGTTCGTCGACTCCCAGAAGCTCCGGATTCAGGAGTCGCCCGAGGGGCTGCGCGGCGGCGAGACGCCGCAGTCGCTCGACGTCGACATCGTCGACGACATCACGGGGAAGGTGAGCCCGGGCGACCACGTCACCTGCGTCGGCGTCCTCCACATCGAGCAGGTCGAACAGGGCAACGAGAAGTCCGCCATCTTCGACCTGTACATGGACGGCGTCTCCATCTCCATCGAGGACGAGGAGTTCGAGGACATGGACATCACCGACGCGGACAAACGCGAGATCATCGAGCTCTCCGAGCGCGACGACATCTACGAGGCGATGGTCGACTCCATCGCGCCCGCTATCTACGGCTACGAGGAGGAGAAGCTCGCGATGATCCTCCAGCTGTTCTCCGGCGTCACCAAACACCTCCCCGACGGCTCGCGGATCCGCGGAGACCTCCACATGCTCCTTATTGGCGACCCCGGAACGGGTAAATCTCAAATGATTTCGTATGTAGAAAATATCGCACCGCGCTCTGTGTACACGTCTGGGAAGGGGTCGTCCGCGGCGGGCCTGACCGCCGCGGCCGTCCGCGACGACTTCGGCGACGGCCAGCAGTGGTCGCTCGAAGCCGGGGCTCTCGTCCTCGCAGACAAAGGCATAGCCGCTGTCGACGAGCTGGACAAGATGGATTCGAGCGACCGCAGTGCCCTCCATGAGGGCCTCGAACAGCAGAAGATCAGCGTCTCGAAGGCGGGTATCAACGCGACGCTGAAGGCTCGCTGCTCGCTGCTCGGCGCGGCGAACCCGAAGTACGGCCGCTTCGATCAGTACGAGCCGATCGGCGAGCAGATCGACTTAGAGCCCGCGCTCATCTCGCGGTTCGACCTGATCTTCACCGTGACGGACAGCCCGGACCCGGAGCACGACTCCCGGCTGGCCAAACACATCATCAAGACGAACTACGCCGGCGAGCTCAACACCCAGCGCGAGGAGCTGGCGAGCTCGGAGTTCACCTCGGAGCAGGTGGCGGAGGTGACCGAGGAGGTCGCGCCGGAGATCGACGCGGAGCTGCTGCGCAAGTACATCGCCCACGCGAAGCGGTCCTGCTTCCCAACGATGACGGAGGCGGCGAAGGAGGTGATAGAGGAGTTCTACGTCGACCTGCGCTCGAAGGGCGCCGACGAGGACGCGCCGGTGCCGGTCACCGCCCGGAAGCTGGAGGCGATGGTGCGGCTCTCGGAGGCCAGCGCGCGGGTGCGGCTCTCGGACACCGTCGAGCGCGAGGACGCGGACCGCGCGACGGACATCGTCGAGTCGTGTCTCAAGGACATCGGCGTCGACCCGGAGACGGGGCAGTTCGACGCCGACGTGGTCGAGACGGGCACCTCGAAGAGCCAGCGCGACCGCATCAAGAACATCAAGGCGCTCATCGCCGACATCGAGGAGGAGTACGAGGACGGCGCCCCGGTCGACGAGGTGCTCGACCGCGCGGGCGAGGTCGGGATGGACCCGGGGAAGGCGGAAGGGGAGATCGAGAAGCTCCGCACGAAGGGGGAAGTGTACGAGCCCAAGCAGGGCCACCTCCGGACGACGTAGATGGACCGCATCTCCGCGATACGGAACGTCGAGGACGCGCTCCGCGAGTTCGAGAACGGCGATGCCGACCTCGCGGCCACCGAGCGGCGCGTCGCGGCCGTGCTGCGGACGTACGCGACCGAGTTCGACGGCGACGGCGACGTGTACCGCGCGGTCGGCGACGACCCCGTCGACGGGACCGTCGTCGTCGCGCCCTCGGAACCGGCCGCACGCGAGCGCGTCCTCGCGGCCAGCGACGTCGACGGCGGGGGAGACACCAGCGACGTCGCCAGCGATGGGAGTTCCACCGGCGGCGACGACCCCGAGTTCGAGGTCGAGCGGTTCTGACCGCTTCGGTCGGCGCCGAGCGCGGAGGCCGGTCCGCCGTCGCTAACGACGACTGAAACGTTCCGGTCCGGAACGGCTAAATTCCAAAATCGACCAGCGGCGGGCGTGCTGCTGGTCGTGACGTATTCGGCGGCCGCCAGAACCGGCCTCCGAAACCTGTGTCGCCGCCACGAGTCGGTCGTCGCCCGGCGGTTCGGTCGCGCCGCGCTGTTCGACGAGACGGTGTACGCCGCGTTCCTCGCCCTGCGGCTGCGGGAGTCGCACGGCGGAGACGTTCAGATAGAGCGCACCGAGCCGTTCAACGAGTTCGTCGCCGTCGACGACGCGGTTCGCACGGCCGCCGCCGCCTACGCGGACCGGTCCGCGAAGTCGACGCCGTACGCCGCCTTCGCGGCGGGGACGGAGCACCCGGACCCGGACGACATGCGCGACCGAGAGCTGTGACCGACGCGATGTCGACATCGTCGGGATCGGACCCCCAGAAAAGCGGGAGCGCTCCCGTCGAAGAGCGTCCGGAACCGAGTTCGGTGCTCGGCTGCCTGCCGACCGACGCCGGGGTCAGACCACAGCTCGCGGCGGCCGCGCGCTCCCGGGGACGGAGCGCGTCGGTCGCGGCGGAGATCGACGAGATCGAGGCCGAGCTCGCGGCGATCGAGATCGACCCGGTCGACCTGACGGAGGCCCGACGGCGAGTCGCCGAGACGACCGGAGAGATAGCGCGGCTGAAGGAACGGGTCGCGGCGCTGCGCGGCGACGCGCAAGCGCGCCGCGCGGTCGACGCCGAGGCGGGGGAGACGATCGACGACCTGGAGGCGGCGGCAGCGGAGCTGTCGGCCGCGCAGACGGAGGCGATCGCCGCCGAGCAAGCGCTCGAACGCGCGCGGACCGAGGCGGCCCGGAACCGCGACGAGCGCCGGCGACGGCTGCGGCTCCGCGACCGGCTTCGAAACCGGCGCCGGACCGCCCGCCGAGAGCTCGCTGAAGCGGTGTACCCGGCGTTCCGGCGCGCGCTCGCGGTCGTTCCGGGCGGCGATCCGAGCGCGGCCGGCGAGGAACCGGGCGCGTACGACGGGGACCCGGTCGCGGCGTCGCTCGCGGCGGTCAGGATCGCGGCGATCGACGGCGCCGTGGAGCTGCGCGGCGACGCGGCCCGAGCGGTCGCGGCGTCCGAGCGGAGCGCGAGGTCGCTGCTTCGGACGGCCGCGGTCCGCGTCGTGGATCCGTCGGCTGAATCCGAGGCATCCGGCGAGCGCTGACACCGAGCCGGAGGTCCCCCGACGCTTAAATACGATTCCGCGGGACCCGGCGCATGGAACTCGACTGGTCGGTCGACCGCGAGGGGGGCGCCTCGCTCGTCGGCGTCCGGGTGCGCAACGACGGAACGGTACCGCGGCGCGTCCGGATCGAGAGCCGGCTGGACGGTCCGGTGCTTCCCCCGCGGCGCGGAGGCGTCCCCGAATCCGGATGGGACGCCGAGAGTGTGACCGCGGTGATCGACTCGGGCGAACGCAGGGCGTTCGGGTTCGCGGCGCTCGCCGAGCCGGTCGAGCCGCCGGTCGAAATCGCGAGCGTCGAGCCCGTGCCGGCGGCCGCGGACGGCGATCCCACGGCGGACGCCGGGAGCGAGAACGTCGCGCTGTCGGCGGTGCGCGACCTCGAATCGCATCGTCCGCCGCGACGAGCAGTCACCGGGGGTGAAGCGGGCGACCGCGACGGCGGCGAAGGGGACGATGAAGGCGACGGGGGCTCGGCCGACGGGAGAGGAGACGGCGGGGGAACGACCGACGGCGACGCGAACGAGGGCGGCCGGCGCGGCGACGCGGGTCGGTCCGGGACCGTCGAGCCGTCGCCGAGCGAGACGGACCGCGACGCGATCGACGCGTGGTTCGCGGCCGTCGAGGCGCGGATCGAGCGGGCGGAGCGGCTGACCGACGCCGACCTCGCGACGGCGGCGGGTGTCGTCGAGGAAGCCGGCGGCCTCGACGCGGTCGCGGAGCTCGACGAGCGCGTCGCGGCCGACGCCGAGCGCCTGCGGGCGGTCCGGGACCGTGCCGCGGCGCTGGCCGAGCGCGCCGAGGAGAGCGAGGCCCCGACCGGGGCGCTGGAGCGGCTCGCGTGATCCTCGCGGTCGCGGGCGGGAAGGGCGGCGTGGGAAAGACGACCCTCGCGTACAACCTCGCCGCCGAGCTCGGCGGGGTCGTCGTCGACGCCGACCTCGGCATGGCGGACCTCCCGAACGGCCGCGGCCCCGACCTCCACGACGTCCTCGCCGGCGCGGCGGACCCGATCGAGACGGTCCGCCCCGGTCCGGTCGACGTCGTCCCGTGCGGGCGGACGCTGGCCGGCGCGCGGGCGGCCGACCTGACCCGACTCGAGGAAGCGGTCGCCGCGGTCGAGCGCGAGTTCGGGACCGTGGTCGTCGACTGTCCCGCGGGGCGGCGCGCGGACGCGGGCGTGCCGCTGGCGGTCGCAGACGCCTGTCTCCTCGTCGTCTCGCCCCGGGCGTTCGCGCTTGCCGACGCGATCCGCACCCGGGAGCTCGCCCGCGAACTCGACGCCGGGCTGGTCGGCTGCGCGGTCAACCGCGTGACCGAGCCGCCGCCGATCGACGCGATCGGCGACGCGCTCGGCGCGCCGGTCGAGGTGGTCCCGGCCGACCCGCGCGTCGGGCGGTCCGTCGCCGCGGAGGAGCCGGTCGCGACCGCCGCGCCCGACAGCGAGGCCGCCGCGGCGGTCCGGGCGCTCGCGCGGCGCGTTCCCGAGTGAAGCAGGGGACGGGCGAGACGGAGATCGAACGACCGCGAACGCGGGAGACGCGACACCGGGTCTTTTTACTCCGGCCGTCCCGTCGGCGAGACCCATGCTCGGAGTCGCGTTCGTCCTCGGGGTCGCCGTCGTCGCCGCGCTCGCGGTCTCGGTGGGACCGCTGTACGCGGCCGACCGCTTCCGTGACCTGCGGGAGCCGACAGAGGCGGAACGCGCGCAGATCGCGGCGCTGGCGGAGCCGGGCGGGCTCGGCGTCGAGCGGATCGCGATCGAGTCGACCGGCGACGAGGGCGACGGCGGGGAGCGGGGGCCCGCCGAGGTCGCGGTCCGGGGGCCGCCTCGTCGTCGGGTGTTGTTCCTCACGGAAGACGTGTTGACCGACCTCGACGAGGACGTCGCGGTCGGGCTGTTCGCGGCGGAGGCCGGGCGGGTCGCGACGTACTACGCCGAGTTTCGCGCCGTCGCCGTCGGCGCCGTGCTGGCGGCGCTGGCGGCGGTCGTCACGGCGCTCGTCCCGTTCGAGTCCGGCTTCGCCGCCGTCGTCGCGGTGGGACTCGTCTCCTTCTGGGCCGGTCGGCGGGTCCAGTACGCGGCCGACGCGCGTGCGGCGGACGCGGTCGGTGCCGACCGCGTCGCCGACGCGTTCGAGCGCGTCGCGGAGCGGCGCGGCGTCGAACCGGAGACCGGCGACTGGTCGACGTGGTTCGAGGTCCAGCCGCCGCTCGGCGATCGGGTCGAGCGGCTCCGCGGACGATCGGCGGGCGAGGAGTAAGGGGGAGAACGAACCGAACCGGCGACGGCTCAGTTCCGCGAGTGGCGGGCGACCGCGGAGTCGGGGCCGACGCGGACGTCGTAACCCGCGACCGTGAGCGAGATGTCGACGTTGCTGTCCGAGCGGCCGGAGGCGAGTTCGTTCAGCGCGTCTGGGTCGACGTGGTCGTACAGCACCACGCCTTCCTCGGGGAGGTCGGCCGGGTCGACGCCGGCGAGTTCGGCGATCGCCTCGACGACTGCGAGGCTGGGGGCGGGGCCGTCGCCGCCGTGAGGGATTCGGACCGTCTCCGGTACCGAACCGGAATCACTCGATCCGGTCGTTGCGCTGCTCATACCCGCCCTACTCCGACGCAGTATATAACCCAATCGTTCAATTTATCAAACATGATGTTCGGGCGTGACGACTGCGCTGAACCGCGGCCGCGGTCGCGGCACGGTCCCGGAACCGTTACCAATCAGCCGCACGCGTGTAGAGATAACTCGAATGCGACTCCCGGAACGACAGCTCGCGGTCCTCGAGGCCGCGAGCGCGACGGACGAACGAACGGTGGCGGAGATAGCCGCGGAGACCGGCCTGAAGCCGGAGACGGTCGCCGGCGCGGCCTTCGACCTCGCCGACGAGGGGCTCGTCGCGGTCGGCTCGGCGACCGACGAAACCCTCGAACTCACCGACGAGGGGCGGAGTTACGTCGAGGCGGGGCTTCCCGAGACGCGGCTCTACCGGGCCGGACTCGACGCCGGCGCCGACGCCAAACCAGTCTCGATGGGCGCGGTCATCGGCGAGGCGGGGCTAGAGGGCCCCGAGGTCGACATCGCGCTCGCGAACTTCGCGCGCAAGGGGTTCGGAACGGTCGAGAGCGGCGAGCTATCGGTCGATCCCGACGCCGACCCGGACGCCGACGCCGAGGCGACGGCGCTCGCGGCGCTGGCCGACGGCGACGACCCCGCCGTCGACGGAGACGTCCTCGACCAGTTGGCCTCCCGGGGACTTGTCGACCGCGGCGAGTCGGTCACGCGGACGGTTCGGCTCACGGACGACGGCGTCGACGCGCTGATGACCGGCGTGGAGGCGACCGAGACGGTCGGGGCGCTCACGCCCGAACTCCTCGCGAGCGGCGAGTGGCGCGACGCCGAGTTCGCCGAGTACAACGTCGAGGCCGAGGCGGAGACGGCCCGAGGGGGCCGAAAGCACGTCCTCCGCCGGACCGCCGACCGCGTGAAGGACGTCCTCGTCGGCATGGGGTTCCAGGAGATGGAGGGCCCCCACGCCGACGCCGACTTCTGGATCAACGACTGCCTGTTCATGCCGCAGGACCACCCGGCGCGGACCCACTGGGACCGGTTCGCGCTCGACGTGGACCCGATGGAGGGAATTCCGGACGAGCTGATGGCCCGCGTCGAGGCGGCCCACCGCGACGGGTGGGGGATCGACGGCGACGGCTACCACTCGCCGTGGTCGGCCGACTTCGCGCGCGAGGTCGCGCTCCGCGGCCACACCACGTCGCTGTCGATGCGCTACCTCTCCGGGGTCGCCGGCGCCGAACTGGAGCCGCCGCAGCGCTACTTCTCCGTCGAGAAGGTGTACCGGAACGACACGCTCGACCCGACGCACCTCTTGGAGTTCTTCCAGATCGAAGGGTGGGTGATGGCCGAGGACCTCTCGGTCCGAGATCTGATGGGCACCTTCGAGGAGTTCTACCGCCAGTTCGGGATCACGGACATCCGGTTCAAACCGCATTATAACCCCTACACCGAGCCCTCCTTCGAGCTGTTCGGCGAGCACCCGGAGACGGGCGAGGAGATCGAGATCGGCAACTCCGGCGTCTTCCGCGAGGAGGTCACCGGCCCGCTCGGCGTCGACTGCGACGTGATGGCGTGGGGGCTCGCCCTCGAACGGCTCGCGATGTTGACCACCGGCGCGGAGGACATCCGCGACCTCCACGGGACCTTGGCCGACATCGACTTCCTGCGGAACGCGGAGGTGAGCTACTGATGCCCGTCGTCGACATCGACCCCGACGAGCTCCGCGAGCTCACCGGCCACGAGGAGAAGGAGGACGCGGCGCTCAAAGACGACCTGTTCGGGCTCGGCTTGGAGTTCGAAGGGGAGACCGACGACGGGATGTTCCAGTTCGAGTTCGCGCCCGACCGCCTCGACCGGCTCTCGGTCGAGGGCGTCGCGCGCTCGCTGCGCTACCACTACGGCGACGCCCGCGGCGTGTACGTACCGAGCACGAACGACCCCGAGTGGACCATCGAGGTCGACGAGTCGGTGCCGGAGGAGCGCCCGTACGTCACGGGCGCCGTGGTCCGCGGCGTCGACCTCGACGAGGCGGCGCTGGAGTCGCTGATCCAGCTCCAAGAGAAGCTCCACGCGACGATGGGCCGCGGCCGCGCGAAGGGCGCCATCGGCATCCACGACCTCGCGATGGTGAAGGGCGCGCCGCTTCAGGAGGGCGCGGAACCGTCGGTCACCTACCGCGGCGTCGACCCCGACGGCGAGGCGTTCGTCCCGCTCGACTCGAACGACAAGCTGACGCCCGCCGAGGTCCTGTCGGAGCACGACACGGGGACGACCTACGCCGACCTCGTCGCGGACCTCGACCGCTACCCGGCGATCTACGACGAGCTCGGCCTCTTCTCGTTCCCGCCGGTGATCAACGGGAAGCGCACCGAGGTGACGACCGGCTCCCGCGAGCTGCTCGTCGAGCTCACCGGCACGGACCAGTGGACGATCGACCGGATGTGTACGATTATCTGTTACGCGCTGTCGGCCCGCGGCGCGACGATCGAGGAGGTCGAGGTGAACTACGCCGACGGCGCGACGCACCCGAGCGAGTACGGGCCGGAGCTCGTTCGCCCGAACCTCGACACCGACGAGAAGGCCGTCTCGCACGACCGGATCGAGACGCTGCTCGGAGTCGATTTCGAACCCGAGGAGGTCGTCGACTGCTTCGAGCGAGCCGGGCTCGACGCCGACTACACCCTCGGCGAGGACGTGCGCTACGAGGTTTCGATTCCGCCGTACCGCGTCGACGTGCTCCACCCGCTCGACCTCGTCGACGACGTGGGGCGGGCGTACGGCTTCGACAACCTGGAGCCGCGCTACCCCGACGTGGGGACGGTCGGCGGGCGCCACGAGCGTTCGCGGCTGGAGGACGCGGTCCGGACGAGCCTCGTGGGGCTCGGGTTCGAGGACCTGCTGAACTTCCACATGACGAGCGGGACGGAGAACTACGACCGGATGAACGTCGAACCCGGCACCGGCGGCGCCGCGATCGCCGAGGAGGAGGAGTCGAACGCGAGCGCCGGCGTCTTCGGCGGCGGCGACCCCGTCGAGATCACGGAGCCGTACAGCGAGGAGTACACCCAGCTCCGCACCTGGGCGCTCCCGTCGCTCGTCATGCTGTTGGAGCGGAACACCCACAACGCCTACCCGCAGGACGTCGCCGAGGTCGGCTTCGTCGCCGAGCGCGACGACGACGCGGACGCCGGCGTCGCCGAGTCCAGACGCGTCGCCGGCGCGGTCGCCCGCCGAGACGCTTCCTACGAGGCCGCGAAGGGGCGCCTTCAGGCGCTCTGTGACGACTTCGGCGTCGAGCTGGCGACCCCCCGGACGGAACACCCCTCGTTCATCGAGGGGCGCGCCGCCGCCGTCGAGATCGACGGCGAGCGCGTCGGCGTGATCGGCGAGCTCCACCCCGCGGTGCTCGTCGAACACGACCTCGAAGTGCCGGTCGCGGCCTTCGAGTTCGACCTCGACGCGTTACGCTGACCGGCAGAGCGGGCGAGACGCGAGTCGGCGGAACACCCGTTTCGTCGGCTCTACCGCGAATTATCACGGGTCCGACTGCGAGCAGAAGACCTATATCTCTCATAGAGCAGTGACCGGCTATGAACTGTGAGAGATGCGGCGTCGACGCCTCGCTCGCGCACCGGGACGTCGACGGGTTCGCGTACTACCTCTGTGAGACCTGTATCGACGGGTGGGACGCGATCCGTGGGTCGTCGCCCGACGCCGCCGAGGGGCCTCGGTCGCCCGCGCGATAGCGGCCGCGCCGTGGACGGCGACGACCGGTGCGTCGGGAACCGACGCGATCACTCCCGGGCCGCGTCGACCGCCTCGACGACCGCGCGCGCGTTCGATCGGATCGCGTCGAAGTCGCCGTCGGCGATCGCCGCGTCGTCGACGATCGAACTCCCGACGCCGACCGCGACGGCGCCGGCGCGGACGTACTCGCCCGCGTTGTCCGCGCCGACGCCGCCGGTCGGGACGAGCGGGATCTGCGGGAGCGGGCCGCCGATCGCCGCGACGTGTTCGGGGCCGCCGGTCTTCGCCGGGAACACCTTCACCGCGTCGGCGCCGGCCTCGTACGCCTCGATCGCCTCGGTCGGCGTGTACGCGCCGACCGCAATCGGCGTCCCGTAGCGGTTCGCCGTGCGGATCACGTCGCGGTTCACCGTCGGCGTCACGAGGAACTCCGCGCCGGCGAGCTGCGCCGCGCGCGCGGTCTCGGCGTCGAGGACGGTTCCGGCGCCGACCAAGGCGTCGTCGACGCAGTCGGTTATCGCCGCGATCGACCCCGTCGCGTTCGGCGTGTCCGCCGTCACCTCCAGCGCCGTCACGCCGGCGTCGACGACCGCGTCCGCGACCGCCACGGCGTCGTCCCGTGCCACGCCGCGGAGGATCGCGATCACCCCGCCGTCCGTGATCCGGTCGAGTCGGTCGGTTCGCATGCGTGGTATCTGCCCGCCAGGGGTATTAAATCGGACCGTGTCGGGGACGGCGGTGGCGCGCCGTCACCCAGCCGCTATTTAAGCGACGGACGGGCAAGTACGACCGTGGCGACGGACCGGTCCGCGCCGGACGCCGCGACGACGCGCCGCTCGGTGATCTCGGTGCGCGAGTCCCGCGGCCGCCGGACCGGTTCGGAGTTACCCATCTCACCATGCACATCACCGACTACGAGCTGTTCGAAGTGCCGCCCCGCTGGCTGTTCCTGAAGCTCACGACGAGCGACGGCACCGTCGGCTGGGGGGAGCCGATCGTGGAGGGGCGCTCTCACACGGTCGTCGCGGCGGTCGAGGAGCTGCTCGACGGCTACCTGCTCGGCGAGGACCCGGCGCGGATCGAGGACCACTGGCAGACGATGTACCGCGGCGGGTTCTACCGCGGCGGTCCCGTCCTGATGAGCGCCATCGCCGGGATCGACCAGGCGCTGTGGGACATCAAAGGGAAGGGGTTCGGCGCGCCCGTCCACGAGCTGCTCGGCGGTCGCGCGCGCGACCGGGTCCGCGTCTACCAGTGGATCGGCGGGGACCGACCGGCGGACGTCGGCGAGGCCGCCCGCGAGAAGGTCGACGCGGGCTTCTCGGCGCTGAAGATGAACGCCACCGCGGAGCTGGAGTCGATCGACACCCCGGCCGCGGTGGCCGCCGCGGCCGACCGGATCGCGGCCGTTCGGGAGGCGGTCGGCGACGAGGTCGACATCGGCGTCGACTTCCACGGCCGGGTGGCGAAGCCGATGGTCCGGCGGCTCGCGTCGGCGCTGGAGCCGTACGACCCGATGTTCATCGAGGAGCCGGTGTTACCCGAGAACAACGACGCGCTCCCGGCGATCCGGGCGTCGACGACGATCCCGATCGCGACCGGCGAGCGGATGTACTCGCGGTGGGACTTCAAGGAGGTGCTGGAGGCGGACGCGGTAGACCTGATCCAGCCGGACGTCTCGCACGCCGGCGGCATCACCGAGCTGAAGAAGATCGCGTCGATGGCCGAGGCGTACGACGTGTCGGTCGCGCCGCACTGCCCGCTCGGGCCGATCGCGCTCGCCTCCTGTATCCAGGTCGACGCCTGTACGCCGAACGCGCTCATCCAAGAGCAGTCGCTCGACATCCACTACAACGAGACGAGCGACGTGTTGGACTACCTCGCCGACCCGTCGGTGTTCGAGTACCGCGACGGGTTCGTGGACATCCCGGACGGCGACGGGCTCGGGATCGAGATCGACGAGGAACACGTGCGCGAGCAGGCCGAGAGAGACGTCGACTGGCACAACCCCGTCTGGCGCCACGACGACGGCTCGGTCGCGGAGTGGTGATCCGGATGGCGACCGAGACCGGACGACAGGGGGGGAGCCGATGACCCGCCGGCGCGAGTCGCCGACCGAGGGCGCGGTTCCCGGGCGCTTCGCCGGCGAGACGGCCATCGTCACCGGGTCGACCCGCGGGATCGGCGCCGGGATCGCGGAGCGGCTGGCCGCCGAGGGCGCGAACGTCGTGGTCAGCGGGCGCTCCGAGACGGCGGGAGAGGCCGTCGTCGACCGGATCGCGGGCGGGGACGGTGAGTCGGGCGACGGCTCGCCGTCCGGCGACGCGACGTTCGTCCGCGCCGACATGCGCGACCCCGACGACGTGGCCGCGCTCGCGGAGGCGGCCGCGGAGCGGTACGGCTCGATCGACGTGCTCGTGAACAACGCGGGCGTCCAGACCGAGACGGCCGCCGACGAGGCGACGCTCGATGACTGGGCGTTCGTCGTCGAGACGGACTTCCGGGCGTACTGGCTCGCCGCGCGGGCCGCCCTCGAACACATGGACCGCGGGGCGATCGTGAACGTCTCGTCGAACCACGCGTACGCGACTATGCCGGCGCACTTCCCGTACAACGCCGTGAAGGCGGGGATCAACGGGATGACGCGGTCGCTCGCGGTCGACTTCGGTCCCCGCGTCCGGGTGAACACGGTCGTCCCCGGCTGGGTGGAGGTCGAGCGGACGCGGGAGGAGCTCCCCGAGGGACGGCTGGAGGAGGTCGAGTCGATCCACCCGACCGGGCGGATCGGGACGCCCGCCGACGTCGCCGGCGCCGTCTCCTTCCTCGCGAGCGAGGACGCCGCCTTCGTCACCGGAGCCGCGCTGCTCGTCGACGGCGGCCGCGGCGCGGTGATGCAAGACGACGTGCTCCCGGACTACCGGGCGCGAGAGCGCTCGGAGTAGGCCGGCGCGACACGGCACGGGGCGGACTGCCGCCAAGACGCGGCACGGGGCGGACCGCCGCCGCGACACAGCACGGGACGGACTGCCGCCGCGACGCGAGAGACGCACGGGTCCGTCGCTCGCCGGCCGACGGCGATCACCCGTTCTTATAATTGGCCGAGCGTAGCACCGAGTATGAACGCGTTCGAGACCTGCGGCGCGGGGTGGCCCCGATGACCGACCTCGTCACGTTCGGCGAGACGATGCTCCGGCTGTCGCCGCCGCGCGGCGAGCGGCTGGAGACGACCCGCGACCTGACCGTTCAGGCCGGCGGCGCGGAGAGCAACGTCGCGGTCGGGGCCGCGCGGCTCGGCGCCGACGCCCGCTGGCTCTCGAAGCTCCCCGACTCGCCGCTCGGCCGGCGGATCGTGACCGAACTGCGGAGCCACGGCGTCCGCCCGGGCGTCGCGTGGGCCGACCCGGACGCGAGCCGGGTGGGGACCTACTACCTCGAACACGGCGGCGAACCGCGCGGGACGAACGTGATCTACGACCGCGCCGACGCGGCGATCACGACCGTCGAGCCCGAGGAACTCCCGACGGACGCGGTCGCGGAGGCGGACTGGTTTCACACGACCGGGATCACGCCCGCGCTCTCGGAGACGACCGCGGAGACGACGGCCGCGCTGCTGCGGACCGCCGGCGAGGCGGGGACCACGCGCTCGTTCGACCTGAACTACCGGGCGAAGCTCTGGGAACCGGAGACGGCGCGGGCAGCCTACGAGGACCTGTTCGAACACGTGGACACCCTGTTCGTCCCCCGGCGCGACGCCCGCGAGGTGCTCGACCGCGAGGGCGGCGCCGTCGAGATCGCGCACGGCCTCGCCACGGAGTTCGGGTTCGATACGGTGGTCGTCACCCGCGGGCTGGAGGGGGCGATCGCGCTCCACGACGGCTCGGTGTACGAACAGGAGGTGTACGAGGCGGAGACGTTCGACGCGATCGGCACCGGCGACGCGTTCGTCGCCGGTTTCGTCGCGGAGCGGCTGCGCGGCGCGGACCTCCCCGCGGCGCTCCGGTGGGGGTCGGCGACCGCGGCGCTGAAACGCACCACGGACGGCGACCTCGCGGTGACGACCCGGGCGGAGGTCCGCGACGTCATCGACGGCGAGGGCGGGATCGACCGGTAAACGAGGAGACGGCACTCCGACCGTTCTGAGGGGTGCCGAGCGGATGAGATGCGGCGCCCGCGACCCGGCGACCGCGTTCAGAGGTCGACGGGACCGCCGTCGGCGGCGCTCTGAGCGAGCGCGTCGATGACTTCCATGTTCGTGATCGCTTCCTCGCCGTCGGTCAGGGGGGCGGTCCCGTCGGCGACGCGCTCGGCGAAGTGCTCGATCTGGAGCCGGTACTGGTCGACCGCGGGGAACGTCTCGACGCCGTGCCGCCCGTCGATCTCGTACTCCAGCTCGACGGGCTCGTCCGTCGGGGCGTCGAACGCCCGCTCGACCTCGATCCACCCGTTCGTCGCGTCGACGCGGTACCGCTGGACCAGCTGCGTGTCGAAGCCGGACGCGACCCGCGCCGACCGCCCGTCGTCGTACGCCAACACGCCCGCGACCTCCGTGTCGACCCCCGCGTCCCGGGTGTCGCCGACGTGGGCGGAGGCGCGGTCGGGCTCGCCGAGTATCGTCCGGGCGAGCGAGACGGGGTAGCAGCCGACGTCCATCAGCGACCCGCCGGCGAGGTCGGGGTCGAGCCGCACGTCGTTCGGCCGGTCGTACAGCGGGAACCGGAAGGTGGCTGTCACCGTTCGGACGTCGTCGAGCTCGGTCGCCGCGAGCGCGACGGCGCGCTCGGTTCGGGGGTGGTAGCGGTACATGAACGCCTCCATCAGCGTGACGCCCCGCCGGTCGCAGTGGTCGACCACCGCCCGCGCCTCGTCGGCGTCGGCGGCCAGCGGCTTCTCGCAGAGGACGTCTAACCCGGCGTCCGCGGCGCGTTTCGTCCACTCGGCGTGGCGCCCGTTGGGGAGCGGGACGTACACCGCGTCGAGGGCGTCGTCGTCGAGCAGCGCCTCGTAGGAGCCGTAGCTGCGGGGGATGTCGGTCTCGGCCGCGAACCGCTCCGCGCGGGCGGCGTCGCGGGACGCCACCGCGCCGACCGCGTGGTCGCTGGCAGCGATCGCCGGGATCACCGCTTTGCGGGCGATCCCCGCGGTGCCGAGGACGCCGAATTCGAGGCCAGACGAGTCAGTTGCCGGAGTGCTCATGCGCGGAGCGACGTACCCCCCGGTCAAGTGGTTTGTGTCCCTCGGCGAGGTCGACGGGGACGACCCCTCCAACGACGAGGGGAGAAGAGCCGAGGCGGCCCGTCTGCGCTACTCGACGCCGAGTTCGCGGGCGGCGGCCGCCGAGATTGCCGATCCGCTTGACGTCCAAGTTGTCGGCTCCCTGAATGACCGCCTGGTGGTGGGCGCGTTCGTGATCGACTTCGTCCGGCGTGAAACGATACATGAACTGAATGTCACCGACGCCAATCAAATATCTTTCTTACCAACTATCAGTTGAAATATATCGACGTGCTCAACGAAATCACCCACCCCAAGGATTTTACCCCGACTCCGTTACGTGTATTTCGCGAACCGCACGAAGGCGACGACCCCCGTTACGCTGCGTGACGAACTCAAAACCGTCACCGGGGGTTGCCTTATATACATCGGGCCGCAGTCCTGTCAATTCACCCCGTCAGAAAACGTAACGGGCGCGACGGGATTTGAACCCGCGGCATCTTGGTCCGGAACCAAGTGCTCTGTCCGCTGAGCTACGCGCCCTCACGACGGCGTACCCGCGGCGAGCGTTTAACGCTTCTGACTCGGCTCGTTATCCGGGTCGGCCTGCCGCTCGGAGGCGTCGCAGACGGGCTCGGCGCCGACGAGGTGTGACCGCGCAGACGTGCGTTTTCTATGGCCAATTATCTCTTTTGATTCTTCCGGCGCGCGGTTTTATCATCTCGGGTCCGTACGGTCGGTAGAACTCACTGTGACCCTCCGGCCATCCGATACGTCGACGCCGGCTCGCGGCGCCGGCGAGGGCGACGCCAGCGAGACCGACGAGCGATCCGCGGCCGACGCGCCGACCGACGACGCGGAGCGGGCGGCCCGATCGGGAGAGCGCGTCGGCGACGATCGGTCCCCGAGTGTCGCCGACGCCGACCGGGCGCCGGAGCCCCTCGACGCGACGCCGGGGGAGGGAGAGTCGAAGCTCCCCGAGACCGACCGGTTCCTCCTCGCGGTCGCGGTCGACGGCGAGGTGCTGTTCGCCGGGCCGTCCGTGCCCGACGTGGTCGGCGTGGCGCGCGACGCGTTCGTCGGGAGCGACCTCCTCGACCGCGTCCACCCGAGCGACCGCGAACCGGTGGCCGACGCGCTGTCGGCCGTCGCGACGACCCGCACGGTCACGCACCGCATCCGCCGCGCGAGCGGGGGGTACGCGTGGGTCGAGTCGGTCGTCGACGAGGAGCTCGCGTCCGAGTTCGGCGGCCGGATCGTCACGGTCCGCCGCGTCGACGTTGACCGCACCTTCCCGGAGCGCTACCGCGCCTTCTTGGAGTACGGCAGCGACCTCGTCACCGTCGTCGACGGCGACGGCCTCGTCGTCTACGAGAGTCCCTCGATCGAGGAGGTGCTCGGCTACGAGCAGGGGTCGACAGTCGGGCGCTCCCCGCTCGGCTACGTCCACCCCGACGACCGCGAGCGGGTGACGGAGCGGTTCTACCGCGCGCTCGACGAGTCGACCGCGGCACCCACGCTGGAGTACCGCTACCGCACCGCCGACGGCGACTGGGTGTGGCTTGAGTCGCGCACTCGGTCGCTGCCGACTGACAGCCCCGTGGGCGAACTGCTGATCAACTCCCGGGACGTCAGCGCGCGGAAGGCGCGCGAGCGCCGGCTCACCGACCGGAACGAGCGGCTCGACCGCTTCGCGAGCATCGTCTCGCACGACCTGCGGAACCCGCTGTCGGTGATCCGCGGGTCCATCGAGATGGCGCAGGTGAAGGAGGACACCGACCCCCTCGAACGCGGCGAACGCGCCGTCGATCGGATCGACCGGCTCGTCTCGGAGCTGCTCACTCTCGCGCGGCAGGGGAGCGGGATGGACGAGCCGACCGAGTTCGCGCTCGCGAGCGTCGCCCGCGACGCCTGGGAGACAACCGCGGGGAACGACGACGCCGGGCCGGAGCTGGTCGTCGCCGGCGACGCGCGAGTGTACGGGGACCGCGGGCGCCTCCGACAGGCCTTCGAGAACCTGTTCCGCAACGCGAGCGAACACGCGGTGACGGGGGACGGAGAGGCCGACCGACCGAACGGTGGGGGCAGCGAGCCGGACGCCGAGGCTGAGGGATCGGACGCCGAGACCGGCGAATCGGACGCCGCCGGGCGAGACGGCACCGACGACGGCCTCAGCGTTCTCGTCACCGCCACCGACGCCGGCTTCCTCGTCGCCGACGACGGGAGCGGGATCGACCCCGGCGACCGGGACTCGGTGTTCGACTCGGGGTTCACGACGCAGGCGGACGGGACGGGATACGGCCTCGACATCGTCCGCGAGGTCGTCGAGTCGCACGGGTGGACGGTCGAACTCCGCCGCGACGCCGACGGCCCGATCGGGCTGCCGGACGGGCGACGGCTCCGGCTGCCGGACGGCGCGTGTTTCGAGGTGTGCGCCCCCGGTCCGGCCGACGCCGACCCCGAGGAGCCCTGGATCGACGGCTGAGAGAACGGCGCGTCGTCGTGGGTCCCTCCGGTGAGCCGGCGCGTTTATTCCCGGCGACCGCCAATCCGGGCCGTGAACGCCGCCGACGTCAGGGTCCGAGTGGCCGAGCGCGCCGACCTCCTCGCGGTGGTCCGGATCGAGCGCGCCTGCTTCTCGGACCCGTGGCCCTACGACGCCTTCGAGCGGCTGCTGGACGAGCCGGCGTTCCTCGTGGCGGAGCGGGCGGGCGCGGTCGTCGGGTTCGTCGTCGCCGACCGGACGCCGAACCACGGGCGCGACATCGGCCACGTCAAGGACCTCGCCGTCCACCCCGACGCCCGCGGCGAGGGGATCGGACGGACGCTCCTGCGGTCGGCGCTGGTCCGGCTCCGCTCGACCGGCGTGGCCGTCGTCCGGCTGGAAGTGCGCGAGGGGAACGACCCCGCCCGGTCGCTGTACGCCGACGAGGGGTTCGAGCCGATCCGGCGCGTGGGCGGGTACTACCGCGACGGCGAGGACGCGCTCGTCTTGGTCGTCGACCTCGCGGCGTGGGCCGATGGAGAGGCGTCGAGCGGCGGCGACGGCGGCGTCAGTGGAGAACGATAACGAGCCGCACGCCTATCGGCCCGCGGCGCGGGGTTTGACAAGGCTTAGTGTGAGCGAGAGCCACTCAAGTGGTATGAGTTCGGTTCCCGAGCGGTCCGAGATCGACGCCGAGTACAAGTGGGACCTCGACGGCATCTACGCCGACGACGAGGCGTGGGAGTCGGCCTACGAGGAGGTGGCCGGCCGGATCGACGAGCTGGCCGCCTACGAGGGGCGGGCCGTCGAGGACGCCGGCACCCTGCTCGAACTGCTGGAGCTTCGCGAGGAAATCTTCCGCGAACTCCGACAGGTGATGACGTACGCCCGCCTGCGCAGCGCCGAGGACACCCGGAACCAAGAGTATCAGGCGATGTCCGCGAGGGCGTCGTCGCTCGGTTCCGAGGCGTCGAGCGCGGTCTCCTACCTCGAACCGGAGATCCAGTCGCTGACGGAGTCGGACGTGGAAGCCTTCGTCGACGACGAGCCCGCGCTCGCCGAGTACGAGCACTACCTCGACGACGTCCTGCGAAAGAAGCCGCACACGCGGTCGAGCGAGGTCGAGGAGGTGCTCGCGGACCTCTCGGAGGTCACCGACGCGCCGAGCGAGATCTACTCGATGCTGACGAACGCGGACATGACCTACGGCGTCGTCGAGGACCCCGACGGCGAGGCGGTGGAGATCACGCAGTCGAACTTCACGAAGCTCCAGACGAACCCGGACCGCGAGTTCCGCGAGCGCGTCCACGAGACGTTCTACGACGAGTGGGAAAGCGTGCGCAACACCGTCGGCACCTCGCTTGAGAAGGCCGTCCGCGAACACGTCACGAGCGCCGAGATCCGCGACTACGACTCGGCGCGCGCCGCCGCGCTCGACGGCTCGAACGTCCCCGTCGAGGTGTACGACACGCTCGTCGAGGCGGTCGACGACAACCTCGGGGTGCTCCACCGGCACGCCGAGTTGAAGGAGGCGGCGCTGGGCGTCGACCAGCTCCAGAGCCACGACCTCTACATGTCGCTGACGGGCGATCAGGGCCCCGACGTGGAGTACGAGCAGGCCCGCGAGTGGGTGATCGAGGCGGTCGCACCGCTCGGCGACGCGTATCAGGAGCGCATGGCCGAGGGGCTCGACTCGCGGTGGGTCGACGTGTACGAGAACCGCGGGAAGCGCTCCGGCGCGTTCTCCTCGGGCACGTACGACACGCAGCCGTACATCATGATGAACTACCAGGACGACATCGCCTCGATGTTCACGCTGGCCCACGAGCTGGGCCACTCGATGCACTCGGAGCTGGCGGGCGACGCCCAGCCGTGGCACGACGCGAGCTACGAGATCTTCGTCGCGGAGATCGCCTCCACCGTCAACGAGACCCTCCTCACCCACCACCTGCTCGACACGGTCGAGGACGACGAGCTGCGGACGCACATCCTCGACGAGTACCTCGAACGCTTCCGCTCCACCCTCTTCCGGCAGACGATGTTCGCGACGTTCGAACAGCGTATCCACGAGCGCGTGGAGGCCGGCGACGCGCTCACGCCCGACGCCTTCGACGAGATGTACGCCGACCTGAAGGGCGACTACTACGCGCCGGCGGAGCTCACCGGCGGCATCGAGCGCGAGTGGCAGCGCATCCCGCACTTCTACTACGACTTCTACGTCTACCAGTACGCGACGGGCATCTCCGCCGCGGCCGCCATCGTCGAGCGGATTCTCGACGAGGGCGAGTCCGCCGCCGCCGACTACCGCGAGATGCTGAAGGCGGGCGGCTCGGAGTACCCGCTCGACGTCGTCGAGCTCGCCGGCATCGACATGGCGTCGCCCGACCCGATCGAGTCCGCCGTCGGCGTCTACGACGAGTACCTCGGTGAGATCGCGGCCCTGCTCGACCTGGAGTAGACGGTTCGACCCACCCACCCTCCGATTTTATTATCTGTCTGCCCCGATGGCGACGGCATGGAATGGCGCGACCGATTAGACGTCGGGGCGGACATGCTGCGTCGGCAGGCGGTTCGAATTCCGCTCCCCGACACGGAGGCGGAGCGGGACCTCCACGAGAACATGGCGCGGATCGCGGACGCCGGCGAGCGAAAGAGCCGGCTACTCGACGACCCGGACGTCCCGCTGACGGAGGTGTACGAGGACGAGTTAGACGAGATGCGACGGAGCTTCGAGTACCGCCTCCAGCAGGTCGCCGGCGAGGAGTACTACGAGGTCGCGACCGCCTATCTCGACGGGGAACGCGACGACTGGGTCGGGGCGTTGGCGGCGTATTACCTGGAGTGTTACTACCGGTTACAGGAGCGGTACACCGTCGACGAGCAGATATTCTTCTTGTTGATCCTGCGATACCCGGACTGTTTCACGGTGAACCTCAGTTTCCTCAGCGGCGGGATAGAGGGAGACGCGGTTCGGTACGAGTCGCCCGCGCTCGCGGACGCGGACCTCACCGACCGCGGTCGGGAACAGTACTACGCAGACAGCCAGTACTCCCAGCACGAGGCCGCGGAGTACCTCCGCGAGAGGGTCGGCAGCATCCGCGAGGCGTTCCCGGACCCGGACACGACGTCGGTCGAACGGCGGCGTTACGGCGGGTTCGTCCATCTCACCGGACGGCAGGGACCGACGTTCGCGGAGCTGCTCGACTCCTGCGCTCCGGATCCGGACCGGTTCGACGAACCGGCCGCGAGGCCAAGCATCGTCTCGGAGGGGCCGGAGGCGAAACGAGCGAAGCGAACCCTCCTCACCGACGCCGAGGTGTTGATCTGACCGGTCCGGAATGACCGGTTCGACCGTCCCGGCACCGATTTACCGCTCCCCGACGACACACCGGACGATGGACGAACGCGTACGCGAGCACGCCGAGGTGCTCGTCGACTGGAGCGCCCGGGTGGAAGCCGGCGACGACGTCGTCGTCAGCGTCGCGGAGGACGCCCACGAGCTGGGCGTCGCGGTCGCCGAGGCGCTCGGCGAGCGCGGGGCGAACGTCACGACGCTGTACGGCTCCGACGAGGTCTCCCGCGCATATTTAAAAGGCGTCGAGGCCGGAACCGACGGTGACGTGGAGGCCGACGACTTCGATTCGGCCCCCGACGTCGAGCGCGCGATGTTCGAGGCCGCCGACGCCTACCTCCGGATCGGCGGCGGGCGCAACACCACCGCGACCGCGGACGTCGACCGCGCGACTCGACAGGCGCACGCGAAAGCGCGCAAGGGCGTCCGCGAGGCGCGGATGGACACCGACTGGGTGTCGACGGTCCATCCGACGCGGAGCCTCGCCCAGCAGGCGGGAATGGCCTACGAGGAGTACGCCGACTTCGTCTACGACGCCGTCCTCCGCGACTGGGAGGCGCTTGCCGAGGAGATGGCGAAGATGAAGGATGTCCTCGACGACGGCGACGAGGTCCGGATCGTCACCGAGCGCGACGGCGCGCCCGACACCGACGTTCGGATGTCGATCGCGGGCCGGACCGCCGTCAACTCCGCCGCCTCGGTCGCGTACGACTCGCACAACCTCCCATCGGGCGAGGTGTTCACGGCGCCGTACGACACCGAAGGGGAGGTGTTCTTCGACGTGCCGATGACGATCGACGCGACCCGCGTCCGGAACGTCCACCTCACGTTCGAGGGCGGCGAGGTCGTCGACTTCTCGGCCGAGGCGGGCGAGGACGCGCTCGCGGACATCCTCGACACCGACCCCGGCGCGCGGCGGCTCGGCGAACTGGGGATCGGGATGAACCGCGGCATCGACCGGTTCACCGACTCGATCCTCTTCGACGAGAAGATGGGCGACACCGTCCACCTCGCGGTCGGCCGCGCCTACGACGCCTGCCTCCCCGAGGGCGAGACCGGCAACGACAGCGCGGTCCACGTCGACATGATCACCGACGTGAGCGCCGACTCTCGGATGGAGGTCGACGGCGACGTGGTTCAGCGGAACGGGACGTTCCGGTGGGAAGAGGGGTTCGAGGAAGCGGACTGAGAGACGGCCGGTTTCCTTACGCCGTCGCCGCCTCGATGGCGGCCTCCAGGTCGGCGACGATGTCCGCGGGGTCCTCGATGCCGACCGACAGGCGGACCATGTCGGCGGTGACGCCCGCGGCCTCCTGTTCTTCCTCCGTCAGCTGCTGGTGCGTGGTCGACGCCGGGTGGATGACGAGCGTCTTCGAGTCGCCGACGTTCGCGACGAGCGAGGCGAGGTCCGCCTCCTCGACGGTCGCGCGCGCGGCCTCGTAGCCCGCCTCGAGTCCGAAGGTGAGCATCCCGCCGTAGCCGCCGTCGAGGTACTCGCTCGCCTCCTCGTGGGTCTCGTGGCTCTCCAAGCCGGGGTAGTTCACCCACGCGATATCGTCGTGGTCGTCGAGGTACTCGGCGACGATCCCGGCGTTCTCGCAGTGGCGGTCCATCCGCAGCGGGAGCGACTCGGTCTGCTGGAGCGTGTTCCACGCGTCGAACGGCGACTGCTGGTCGCCGAGGTCGCGGAGCCCGCGGGTGATCGCGGCGAAGGTGAAGGCGGCGTCACCGAACCGTTCGGCGAAGTTGATCCCGTGGTAGGCGGGGTTGTCCTGTGCGATCTCGGGGTATTTCTCGGCGTGCTCGGCCCACGGGAACGAGCCGCCGTCGACGACGACGCCGCCGACGGTGGTGCCGTTGCCGGTGAGCCACTTCGTCGTCGACTCCCAGACGAGGTCGGCGCCGTGTTCGAGCGGCCGGCAGAGGTACGGCGTCGCGAACGTGTTGTCGACGAACAGCGGGGCGCCGTGGTCGTGGGCGATGTCGGCGATCCGCTGGATGTCCGGCGTGACGAGGGCGGGGTTCCCGATCGTTTCGAGGTGGACGTAGGCGGTGTCCTCGTCGATCGCCTCGGCGTACCCCTCGTAGTCGAGCGGGTCCACGAACCGCGTCGTGACGCCCCGGCGCTCGACGGAGTGGGTGAGGTAGGTGTAGGTGCCGCCGTACAGCGCGGAGGAGGTGACGATGTTGTCGCCCGCGGAGGCGAGCAGGAACGTCGTCACGTCGAGCGCGGCCATGCCCGAGGCGGTCGCGACCGCGCCGACGCCCCCTTCCAGCGAGGCGATCCGCTCTTCGAGGGCGGCGTTCGTCGGGTTCATCAGTCGGGAGTAGACGTTGCCGGCCTCCTCTAGGGCGAAGAGATCCGCGGCGTGGTCGGCGTCGTCGAACTGGTAGGCGGTCGTCTGATAGATCGGCGTCGCGCGGGCGCCCGTCGCCGGGTCCGGGTCCGACCCGGCGTGAACGCTTCGCGTGCTGAACTTCGGCCCGTCGTCCCCCTCGTCGGATGGCATACGTCGGCATTCCGTCGCCGCGTATTTAAAGCCGACCGGCGTACGCGGACGTTTCCGGTATCTCTGATATCGCCTTCGCGGGGGGCGGGGCGAGGCGCGGGACGCGCCGCGGTGCCGAGCTCGTGACAACGGTTAACAGCGTCGGGCCGTAACCTCGCGTATGGGAACACAAGGTCCGCGCGGCGAATCCGCCGAGATGGAGGAGCTGCTGGCGGCGATCCCGGACGGGGTCTGGCAGTACCTCGCGCTCGGCGTCGCTCTCCTCGTCGGCTTCGCCCTCCTCAGCCAGAGCCTCGTCTACGGCGTCGCGGCGCTCGCGGTGCTGGTGGCGGCCGTCACGGTCGTCAGCGCCGTCGAGATCGTCGACGCCTACGACAAGGAGGCGCTCACCGTCTTCGGCGAGTACCGGAAGCTCCTCCAGCCCGGCGTCCACCTCATCCCGCCGTTCGTCTCCCGGACGTACGCGTTCGACATGCGGACCCAGACGATCGACGTGCCGAGCCAGTCGGCGATCACGCGAGACAACTCGCCGGTGACCGCCGACGCGGTCGTCTACATCAAGGTGATGGACGCCAAGAAGGCGTTCCTCGAAGTGGACGACTACAAGAACGCCGTCTCGAACCTCGCGCAGACCACCCTCCGCGCGGTCATCGGCGACATGGAGCTCGACGACACGCTCTCGAAGCGGGAGCTGATCAACGACCGGATCAACGAGGAGCTGGACGAGCCGACCGACGAGTGGGGGATCCGCGTCGAGGCCGTCGAAGTCCGCGAGGTGAGCCCCTCACAGGAGGTCCAGCGCGCCATGGAGCAGCAGACGGGCGCCGAGCGCCGTCGGCGCGCGATGATCCTCGAAGCGCAGGGGGAACGCCGCTCCGCCGTCGAGCAGGCGGAAGGTGACAAGCAGTCCAACATCATCCGCGCGCAGGGGGAAAAGCAGTCCCAGATCCTCGAAGCGCAGGGGGACGCGATCTCCACCGTTCTCCGCGCCCGCTCGGCCGAGTCGATGGGCGAGCGCGCCATCATCGAGCGCGGCATGGAGACCTTAGAGGAGATCGGGAAGGGCGAATCGACCACCTTCGTCCTCCCGCAGGAGCTCACCAGCCTCGTGGGGCGCTACGGCAAGGCGCTCTCCGGCTCCGACGTCCAGCAGATGGAGGGACTGGAGGGCAAGGAGTTCGACGAGGAGACGGAACAGCTGCTCGGCTTGGAGGACATCGAGTCCGCGTTAGAGGAGCTCGACAGCTACTCCGACGGGAACCTCTCGGCGAGCCGCGACGGCGAGGACGTCCCGGACGCCGAGATAGAGGAGTTCGAGGTCGACGAGGCCGACATCGACCTCGAAACGGAGACGGAGCGGCCGAGCGACTAGGCCGCGGTCGGGGTGGCGGGCGCGCGACGGCGCGTATTCTCAGGGCCGCCAGCGGTCGGGGCCGGCGACTCGACTACGAGTAGCGATCAGCTCTCACAGGCCCGACAGTCGAGGATGTCTCGACTGAATTTCTGTGCGGCGTTCACGCTGTGCTGATAGTAGAGGCTCTTGACTCCCTTCTTCCAAGCCTCTATGTAGAGCTGATTGATCTCCTTGACGCTCACTTCGCTCGGGTCGATCGAGACGTTCACGCTCTGTGCCTGGTCGATGTGTTTCTGTCTCTGTGCCGCCTGATTTATGATCGCCATCTGCGGGATCTCCGCGAAGGTCTTGAACACGTCCTTCTCTTCGTCAGTCAGACAGTCGAGATGTTGGACGCTCCCGTCTTTGTTCGCGATGCTGTCCCAGACTTCGCGGGTGTCTTTGCCCCGCTCCGCCAGTCTCGCCTGAAGGAACCTGTTCTTCTGCGTCGACTTCAGCTTCGCCCCGTCTCGCACGAAGTAGTTCGATTTCAGCGGCTCGATGCTCGGACTGACCTGACCCAGAATGACGCTGCTCGATTTCGTCGGCGCCACGCTCATCGTCGTCGCGTTCCGCCTGCCGTACCCCTCGAGAACCTCCGGCTCCCCGAACTCGTCGGCGAGCGCCTCGCTCGCCTCGTAGCTCCGCTCTTTGATCGTCCGGAACAGCTCTTCGTTCTTCTCCATCGCCTCCATGCTGTCGAAGGGGATCATGTTGCTCTGGAGGTAGCTGTGCCACCCGAGGACGCCGATCCCTATCGCCCTGTGTCGCTTCGCGAACCGCACGGCCCGCTCCATGAACCGGACGCCCTCCGTGCGCTGGATGAACTCCTCCATCACCGCGTCGAGGAACCGCGTCAGCGTCTCCACCGCGTCGGTGTCCTTCCACTCGTCGTAGTGGAGCGCGTTCATGCTCGAGAGACAGCAGACGAAGCTCTCGTCGGCCGTGGCCGGCAGCGCGATCTCGGTGCACAGGTTGGACGCGTTTATCTGGTACCCCTTGTCCTTGTACACCTGTGGCTTCCCCTCGTTCATGTTACCCCGGAAGATGATGTACGGGACGCCGATGTTGATCCGGGTCTCGATGATGTCCGCCCAGGTCTCTCGCTTCTCTTCGTCGCCGTCGATCATCGCCTGAAACCAGTCGTCGCCGATGATGACGCCGTAGTAGATATCCTGAACCGGATCGCCTTCGGTCTTGATGTTGAGCCACTCCTCTAAGTCGTCGTGTTCGACGTCGATGTAGCCCGCGAACTGCCCCCGACGGGTTTCGCCCTGACTGATGACGTTGATGATCGTATCGAACAGCTCCGTGAAGCTGTAGCTCCCGTTGCTCTTGCCGTTGTTCGTTATCGGACTGCCCCGCGGCCGCAGCTCGCCGAAGTACCCGCTCGTGCCCCCGCCCTGCTTGGTCATCTCGCCCACCTCGGCTTGGGTGTAGAGGATGCTCTCGATGTTGTCCTCCATGTAGCTGCCGAAGCAGCTGATAGGGAGGCCCCTGTCCAGTCCGAAGTTGGACCAGACCGGGCTCGCGAGACTGTAGTAGCCGCGGCTCATGTACTCGTAGAACTTGTCCGCGAACCCCTCTTCGCCCAGAATCTCCTCGGCGCGCTCCGCTATCTGTCTGACTCTCTCCTCCGCGTCGACGCCGTCGATCAGGTATCCCTCTCTGAGAAACTCCCTGCTGTCCTCGTTCAGCCAATAGAACGGTTCGTCGTGTCGTTCCGCGACGCTGTCGAGTGCTGTTTGTGCCATTGTTAGAACATGTCCTCGGCGGTAACGCTCTGCGTGTGTTTGTTGTACGTGGTCGACCGCTTGCTGAAGAAGTCGTTATCCTTCGTCATCATGATGTCCTCGTCGAACCAGCGCGTCTCTTCGAGCAGGTCGTCGTCCGTCTCGAATATCGGTTCCACGCCGACGTTTTCGAGACTCCGATTGAACCGGTCCCGCAGGAACGCGTCGACGTGCGCCCGGGGAAGGAACTCCAGTTCGCCGTCAGCGAATATCCAGTCCAGGATCTCCGTCTCCGCCTCGTAGGCGCGCTGACAGGCATCCTGAACCTCTTCCTCGAAACCGTCATCGAAGAGGTCCGGGTTCTCCGCTCTGATCGTCTCCACCAGCTCGACCCCGAACAGCCCGTGTATCTGCTCTTCCTTGCTGGTCGCTTCGACGGCGTTCGCTATCCCCGTGAACTTCTTTTCGTGCTTGTCGAAGCTCGTCATGATGAGGAACTGGCTGAACAGCGACACGTGTTCGACGAACGTGCTGAACAGCAGGATGCTCATCACGTACTCCCGTTCGTCGTCGCTCTCGCTCTTCTCCAGATACTCGTCGAGATACTCGATCCGCTCTTCGATCGCCGGCTCCGCAGTCACCTGTTCGAAATCGTCCGTGATTCCTAAGACGTCGAGCAGATGACTGTAGGCGTCCATGTGCCGCACTTCGCTTTCCGCGAAGGTCATACCCACGTTCCCGACCTCGGCTTTGGGCATCTCCTCGTAGATGTCCGACCAGAACGTCTTCACCTGCACCTCGATCTGCGCGATAGCCAGCATCGTCCGCTTGATGACGGTCTGCTCGGCGGGAGTCGTGTTGACCTTGAAGTCTTGGACGTCTCCGTCGAAGTTGAACTCCGTGTGTACCCAGTAGCTGTTCCGGATCGCCTCGACGTAGTCGAGGAACTCGCTGTACTCGTAGGGCTTCAGCTGTGTTCTCTCCGAGAAGATGTCCGTCTCTGCCTCTGTTCCCGTACTCGCGTTCGTCTTTGCGTTTTCGCTTTCACTCATCGTTGGTCAGCTCGAACGTGACCGATCGCTTGGATCGCCGCTGCCACTGTTTCGCATCAGTCCAGTGAGTCCGGCCGCAGTCGTGTCGCTCGGGAGACGGTCTTACAGCGTAGTGCGAGTGTAGCCGTGTGAACCGTATCGGACCACACAGACTCCACTGGTATAAGTATTACCAACAAAGTTGTAGTATGGCAAATTCACTTTCATAGCGGGGGTTCGGAGCCGTCCCTCCGATCCGCGAACGGACGGTTCCGAGGCGGGGGCTGAGCGGTGATCTCCGGTTACGAGTGGTCGCTACGGTGCCCAACTGACGGCGTCAAGCTCCACGCGGGTCCAATCGCGGGGGCTCAGTCGGGCGGTTCGGCGAGAAGCGCGAAGCCGATGAGCCGATCGGCGTCGAGCGATCGGGCGCGGAAAGGACGACGGCAGAGAATCCACTCAGGGCCGCCAGCGCTCGGGGTCGACCGCCCAGAGGAGGGCGACGGCGACCGCGCCGCCGACCCCGCCGGCGGCGAGCGAGAGGGGATTAGACGCTCCCAGCGCCAGCGCGACGAGGAGCAGGATCGATCCCGCAAGGAGGACTGGGGTGTCCTCGGTGACCGTCGCCTGAACCACCGGCGCGACGGCGCTACCGACGACCGCGCCGGCGACGATCCGGGGAGAAAATTCGGAGAGGAGCGCCGTCCGTGCCGCCGGGTTCGTCACCGTTTCGGGAACGGATTCGGGCGCAAGAAAGAGACCAGCGCCGAACGCGAGCGCGGCCACGATGCTGAGTGCGGGCGCGACCAGCGCGGCGCGGGCGGAGGCGTCGGTGCCGCCCGCGGCGGCCGTACCGCCGACGAGCAGGACCGAACCGACCGCGAGGAGCGCGGGAGTGGCGAGCAGCGAGACGGGCGAGGGGGTAACGAACGCGATTCCGTCGGGCGCGGACGACGAGGGCACGAGTCCGATGGAGACCGTTCCGGCGAGAGCGATCGCGGCAACGCCGACGACGAGGAGGGCCGATCCGAGGAGACGACTGCGGAGTGCCATGGGCGGTCGGACGCGTTCCGATCACAAAACGATCGCGGGACGGAGTGGGGTGAGGTGTCCCGGAGCGGCCGCCCTCACACCGTGATTCCGGCGCGCTGGCCGCCGATTGTGACGATCACGCGCTCCGGCGGCCCGCGCTCGTCGGTGAGCCGGAGGAGGAGCGTCTTCACGACCGGGTCGTCGGTCTCGATCTCGCCGCGGACGCCGGCCTGATCGACGGCGATCCGGAGCGAGTGGTCGCCGGTGCGGCTGACCCCGCCGAGGCGGAGTTCGACCTCGGGCGCGGTGAGCCGCTGGGCGATCACGAGGATCGCATCGCCGCCGTCGTCGACGAAGTCGGTGCGCTCGACGAACTCGCGGGACTCGGTCGCGTCGGGCTTGAGCGCGCCCAGGGCCGACGCGGCCGATTGGAAGGAGGCCGCGTGCGTCAGTAGCTCCTCGGGGCGCGCGAGGACGCTGCGCGCGTCGACCATCGGATTGCCGTCGACGTACCGGCTCCGCACGCCGAGATCGCGCGGGGTCGAGGCGGCGACGTCGTGGAGGCGGTCGACGCACCCGGCGGTGGCGAGTGCGAGCGCGCCGGCGACCACCGCGCGACGGTACACGGCCTCGACTGTGACGCACCGACGTAAAAACCCCGCCGTCACGGTGACGCGGACTGAGAATCGGAGCGGCGGTCGCGGTGCGGGCGACGGTCGCGGTGCGGGCGACGGCGCCGGGACCCCCGGCCGCTACTCCTCCATCGCGGGCGCCGGGACGCCGTCGTCGCCCGCGTCGATCTCGAAGGCGCGTCGCAGCTCCGCGATCCGGTCGCGGATGTCCGCCGCCAGCTCGAACTCCAAGTTGCTCGCGGCCTCGTCCATGCGGTCTTCGAGCGCCTCGATCTGCGCTTTCGCCTCGTCTTCGCTCTCCACGTCGCCGACGCTGACGTTCGAGGTGTCCGTCTTCGACCCGGGGAGGTTCGTCTCGCTGACCGGCTTGTCGATGGTGGTCGCCTCGTAGCCGTGTTCCCGGTTGTATTCGAGCTGGATCTCGCGGCGGCGCTGGGTCTCCTCGATCGCTTCCCGCATCGAGTCGGTGGTCTCGTCGGCGTAGAGGACGACTTCCCCGTTGACGTTGCGGGCGGCCCGTCCCATCGTCTGGACGAGGGTGGTAGTGGAGCGTAAGAATCCCTCCTGGTCGGCGTCGAGGATGGCGACGAGCGAGACCTCCGGGATGTCGAGCCCCTCGCGCAGCAGGTTGATGCCGACGAGCACGTCGATGTTGCCGAGGCGGAGGTCCCGGATGATCTCGTGGCGTTCGAGGGTGTCCGTCTCGTCGTGCATGTACGCCACGTCGACGCCCGCCTCTTCGAGGTACTCGGTGAGGTCCTCGGCCATGCGCTTCGTGAGCGTGGTGACGAGGACGCGCTCGTCGCGCTCGATCCGGTCGTCGACGCGTTCGAGGAGGTCGTCGACCTGCCCCGTCGCGCCCGTCACCTCCACTTTCGGGTCGACGAGGTGGGTCGGGCGGACGATCTGTTCGACGATCCGGTCGGAGGTCTCGCGCTCGTAGTCGCCCGGCGTCGCCGAGACGTAGAGCGTGCGGTCGGTCTTCTCCTCGAACTCCTCGAAGGTGAGCGGGCGGTTGTCGTAGGCGGTCGGCAGCCGGAACCCGTTCTCGACGAGCGAGTCCTTCCGCGACTTGTCCCCCTCGTACTGCCCTTTGATCTGGGGGATCGTCTGGTGGGACTCGTCGACGACCGTGAGGAAGTCGTCCGGGAAGTAGTCGAGCAGGGTGTAGGGGGCGTCGCCCGACTGGCGGTCGTCCATGTGGACCGAGTAGTTCTCGATCCCCGAGCAGTATCCGGCCTCTCGAAGCATCTCCAGGTCGAAGGTGGTGCGCTCCTCGATGCGCTGGGCGGCCACGAGGTCGCCCTGCCGCTCGAAGTAGCTGACGCGTTTCTCCATCAGGTCCTCGATCTCCGCGACCGCCTGTTCGAGCTTGTCGTCCGGGATCGAGTAGTGCTCCGCGGGATGGAGCATTACCGCGGGCTCCTCGCTCACCACCTCGCCCTGCATCGGGTCGACCTTGATCATCCGGTCGATCTCGTCGCCCCAGAGTTCGACGCGCACCGCGTACCGCCCGTACATCGGGTAGATCTCGACGGTGTCGCCGCGCACGCGAAAGGTGCCCTGCGTGAAGTCCACGTCGTTGCGCTCGTAGTTCAGGTCGACGAGCCGCGTGAGCAGTTCCTCCCGGCCGACCTCCTCGCCGACTTCGAGGCGGAGCGCCATGTCGCGGTAGTTCCCCGGGTCACCCAGCCCGTAGATGGCCGAGACGGAGGCCACGACGATCACGTCGTCTCTGGTCAGCAGCGAGCGCGTCGCGGAGTGGCGGAGGCGGTCGATCTCCTCGTTGATCGACATCTCCTTGTCGATGAACGTGTCCGTCTGCTCGACGTACGCCTCCGGCTGGTAGTAGTCGTAGTAGGAGACGAAGTACTCCACCGCGTTGTCCGGGAACAGCTCGCGGAACTCCTCGTACAGCTGGGCCGCGAGCGTCTTGTTGTGGGCCAAGACGAGCGTCGGCTGATCGAGCTCCTCGGCGACCCACGAGACGGTGTTCGTCTTCCCGGACCCGGTGACACCGAGCAGCGTCTGCTTTTTCGCGCCCGACTCGAACCCCTCGACGAGCCCCTCGATCGCCTCGGGCTGGTCGCCCGCGGGCTCGAACGGGGCGTCGACGCGGAGGGGGCGGTCGACGGTCGGGCGGTCCTCCGAGAGGGGGGAGTCGGCGTCGCTCACGATACCCGTCGTTGGGCGGCGAGACACTTGAGCGGCGCGGCGCGCGCGGGGTTCGTCGGTGACCCCGGCGATCAGTCGGCCGGCGTCTCCCGCCGTCGCCGGTGGTCGACGAGGGTCGCGATCGAACCGAGGAGCGCCAGCGTCGTCCCGGCGGCGCCGAACGCGTGGTACGGGTTCGCGAGGTCGGCGATCGGCAGCATCATCGCCAGCGTGAACGCGGACCCGAACAGGCAGATTGCCGCCGCTCGGAGGTCCGGGTCGTAGTGTTCCCAGAGGCGGGAGAGGAGGGCTGTCAGCATGCCGCGGGCTGCTCGCGGGGCGGTAATATGTCTTCGGGTCGACCGGGGTCGGCGGAAATCCTCGTCCTCGCCTGACCCGCCGGCCGCGGCGGGAGAAGACTGACAACCGGTGCGGTGGAACGCCCGGGAGTGTTCCCCGCCCTCACGCCCGGCGTCGCGGTCGGCGCGGCCCTCGTGCTGTTCGTCTGGATCGCCTCCGGCGTCTGGGTCAACTTCGACTCGCGTGCTCGCGGCAGCCGCCACCCCACGATTTGGGGCATTCTCACGCCGCTTTCGGGATTCGTGCTGTTCTATTACCTCCTGTGGTGGCGTCGCGGGCGCCCCCGCGAGTGGCCGCCGGGACGAGTGGAGCGGGCCACGGCGGTCGTCGTCGTCGCCGGACTCGGCGGGCTGCTCGTCGGAAGTCTCGTGTCGCCGCCCGACCCGGCTTCACAGCTGACCACGTGGCCGATCGCGTTCGCCGGCTGTCTCCCCGTCGCGTACTGGGGGGTTCGGAAGAGATTCGGCGCGGAAGACTCCGAGTCCGACGTTCAGTAAAGTCCGCAGCGATCGGCGCGGTGACGAGCACCACCGAATCCCCGCACGGCGACCGCACCTCACGCCCCCCCAGCCTCGCCGCTCACGCCCTAGCGGGCGTTCGCGGCGTCCCTCGCGCGTGCGACTCGCGGCCTCAGGCCGCTCGTCGGCACGCGCCACCGCATTTTCATCGTTTCGCGTGTCCGCATCGACGACCCCGCCGCTCGCCGGACGAAAACGTTTCCCCCTATCCCCGCGACGCTCTCGGTATGCGCATCGCCGTCCCCAACAAGGGTCGTCTACACGAGCCGACGCTCTCGCTCTTAGAGCGCGCCGGGCTCCACGTCGAGGAGACCGCCGACCGCCAGCTGTACGCCGACACCGTCGACGAGGACGTGACGGTGCTGTTCGCGCGGGCGGCCGACATCCCCGAGTACGTCCGCGACGGCGCCGCGGACCTCGGCGTCACCGGCCTCGATCAGGCGGCCGAGTCCGGCGGCGTCGCCGACGACGCGAGCGCGGCCGCCGGCGACGACCTCGTCGACCTGCTCGATCTGGGGTACGGCTCCTGTAAACTCGTCCTCGCCGCGCCGGAGGACGGCGGGATCGAGGCCGTCGAGGACCTCGCCGGGAAGACGATCGCCACCGAGTTCCCGAACGTCACCCGCGACTACCTCGACCGCGTGGGGGTCGACGCCGACGTGGTCACCGTGACGGGCGCGACGGAGCTGACCCCCCACGTCGACATGGCCGACGCCATCGTCGACATCACCTCGACGGGGACGACGCTGAAGGTGAACCGACTGGCGGTGATCGACGACGTGCTCGCCTCCTCGGTCCGGCTGTTCGCCCGTCCCGACGTCGTCGGCGACCCGAAGGTCGAGCAGGTGGTGACGGCCTTCGAGTCCGTGCTCGCGGCGGACGGCCGCCGCTACCTGATGATGAACGCGCCGACGGCGCGGCTCGACGACGTGAAGGACGTGATCCCCGGGCTCGGCGGGCCGACCGTGATGGACGTCGAGGCCGACGAGAACGGCAACGGGATGGTCGCGGTCCACGCCGTCGTCGACGAGCGCGACGTGTTCGAAACCATCTCCGAGCTGCGGTCGGTCGGCGCGACCGGCATCCTCGTCACGGAGATCGAACGCCTCGTGGAGTGAGGCCGACTCACCGCGGTTCGGGACCGCCGTCGCGGACTTTATCATCGCCGATCAGGCTCTCCTTCTCGGCTCGCGAGAGCGATTTGATCGCGTACTCCCGCGACATCGCGGCCGACTTCGAGTCGAACGACTCGACGTGGCGCAGGGCGACGGGGGTCCGGCCGCGGGTGTACTTCGCGCCCTCGCCCGCGTCGTGTTCGGCGACGCGTCGCTCGACGTCGGTCGTATACCCGGTGTAGAGGGTGTCGTCGGCGCACTCGATCACGTACACGTGGTGGTCGGCCACGGGGGTGCGTGCGAGCGCGAGCGCAAAATGTGTGCGGATGTGCCCGAGGCGGGGGCGAGACGGAGCAGCGGCTCTCCGTGCGCTCGGCATTCGAACGGCGTTTCGCCGGTCAGTCCCCGGTTCGAGTCCGCTCGCGAGACACCTCGGCGATGCCCGCGTTCGCGGAGCACTTCGGGCACGCGTTCAGGTCGCCGCGCTCGTCCGCGAAGACGCGCGCAAAGCGGTCCGAGACGTGCGACCCGCAGTGGTCACAGCGTGGCATGTGGTACCGACGTGTACGTCGGCAAGATCGGTAGGAACTCGACAAACTAATACCCTTTCTCGGCCCCGTCGACTGCCGGTGTTCGCGGGTTTAAGCGGATCGGAGGCCCCCCGAGACGGCCGGGTCGATCGCGGCCGCCGAGCCGGGTCCGCGACCGCCGTGAACCGGGCCGCTCACTCGGCGCGCGCCGCGTCGACCGCGCGAGCGATCAGCCCGGCCTGCGCCCCGGCGACGAAGCCGGCGTCCACGTTGACGGTCGCGAGCACGGAACACGACTGGAGCGCGCCCTCCAGCGCCGCGACGCCGTCGCCGCCGACGCCGTAGCCGGTCGAGACGGGGAGGGCGATCACGGGGGCGTCGACGAGCCCCGCGACGACGGTCGGCAGGGCGCCCTCGCGGCCCGCGGCGACGACGACGGCGTCGGCCTCGCGGACCCGGTCGATCTGATCGAGGATTCGGTCGAGGTTCGCGACGCCGACGTCGTCGACCCGGTCGACCGTCGCGCCGATCTCGCTGGCGACGACCGCCGCCTCGCCGGCGACCGGGGCGTCCGCGGTGCCGGCGGCCACGATCGCGACCGTGGCGTCGAGCGACGGCGGCTCGAAGTCGGCGGCGCGCGCGACCACCGTTCCCGTGCGGTCGTCGCGGTCGACCGTCGCGTCGGCGTCGAGGTCGCCGACCGCCGCCGCGACCGCCGACGCCGTCGCCCCGTCCGCGCGCGTCACCAGCGCCCGCCCCGTGGTCTCGACCGCCGTCGTCGCCAGCGCGGCGACCTCCGCGGGCGTCTTCCCCTCCGCGAGGATCGCCTCGGGTATCCCGCGTCGCCGCTCCCGGTCGGCGTCGAACCGCCCGGCGTCGGTGGTCGCGTAGCCCGCGAGCCGTGACTCCGCCTGCTCGACGCCGATCTCGCCCGCTTCGAGCGCCGCTAACGTCTCTCGCATGGGCAGTCGTGAGAGGCGAGCCGAGTCGTACCTGTCGGTTCGGCACGGCCGGCGCCGACCGCGACGCGGTCGCCGGCGCGCGCGACGCCGACCGGAGGCCCGAGCGCACCGGTGAGCGTCACGCGACGGTGCCGCCGCCCGAGCGAAGCGAGTGCGGGACGGGGTCGGAGCGCGTTCGGAACAGCGCGGCGACGTGAATCTCACAAGATTTATAAGTCACTATCTTCGCGGCCCCCCGCGAACCGGCGCCACGGCGCCCCTCGCGGTCGAATTCAGGAACTCTTATTAACCATCACCGGGTAGAGCCGGTCGCATGGCAGACCTCATTGTCAAAGCGGCCGTCAAGGAAGCCCTGGACGACAAGAACGTCGCTTCGGACTTCTACGACGCGCTGGACGACGAAGTGGACGAGCTGCTCGAAGACGCCGCGCGCCGCGCCGAGGCTAACGACCGGAAGACGGTCCAGCCGCGCGACCTGTAAGGCGGACCCGTTTCCGTTCCGTTTTATTTCCGCGTTACCCGCCGAGCGGCGGCGCTGTCGGCCACCTCCGTCTCTTCCGGCGGTGTCAGATATCCTCGACTCGGACCCCCGACTCGGTGCCGACGTGGACCTCGTCCGCGAGCCCGACAAACAGGCCGTGTTCGACGGCGCCGGGGACCTCGGCGAGCGTCGTCGACAGCGCCGCGGGGTCGTCGATCGCGCCGAACGCGCAGTCCAGCACGAGGTTCCCGTTGTCCGTCACCACGGGACCGTCCTTCCGCTCCGCGCGCCGCAGCGTCGGCTCTCCGCCGGCCTCCCGGACCGCCGCGGCGACCGCGGTCCGCCCCGCCGGCAGGACCTCGACCGGGACGGAGCGGTCCAACCGCGGCAACTCCTTCGAGGGGTCGGCGACCACGAGGAACCGGTCGGCCGCGGCGTCGACGAGCTTCTCGCGGGCGTGGGCCGCGCCGCCGCCCTTGATCAGCGCGCCGCCGGGGACGGGACCCGGCGATCCGTCGCGCCCGGTCGCCACCTGATCCGCCCCGTCGATGGCGAGGTCAATCCCCGGTCCGTCGGGGCCGACCGCCTCGGGGAGGTCGAGGCAGGGAATCCCCTCCTCGGCCGCGAGCTCGCGGCTCGCGAACGAGGTGGGGACGCCGCGGACGTCGAGACCCGCGTCGACTCGATCGCCGAGCCGCCGGATCGCGTGCGCCGCGGTCGAGCCGGTTCCGAGGCCGACCACGTCGCCGTCGGTCACCGCCTCGGCCGCCGACTCGCCCGCCCGGCGCTTCGCCGCGTCGCTCCCGCCGCTGGTCTTCATGAGACCGAGTGCGCGCGCGGCGGTTGAAAAGGCGTCGGCGCGCGAGCGGCGGCGGGGCGGGACGCGCCCGGTGGCGTCACTCCAGTCGGTCCAACACCGCCTCCGCGTCGTACGCGAGGGTGAGCTCGCGGGAGCGGCCGCGGCCGTCGACGTCGGCGTACTCGGCGTCGATCACGCCGAGCTGGTCGAGCTTGTTGATGATCTCCGAGTAGCGGGTGTAGCCGAGGTCGGTCTCGTCGTTGAACGCGTCGTACACCGTCCCGGCGCGCTCGCCGTCGTGCTCGGCGAGGACGCGGACGAGGTCGCGCTCGGAGTCGGAGAGCCCGCGGAGCGACCGCGAGAGGTGGACGTGTTTCGACTTGTCGTACGCCTCCTCGACGTCCTCATCCGAGATCGTCTTCGAGGCGCGCATCTCGGCGTTGAGTCCGGCCCGGCGCAGGAGATCGATGCCGACCCGGAGGTCGCCGCTGTCGGCGGTGAGGTCGGCGACGCGCTCCAGTTCGACGTCGCCGATGACGCCCTCGTGAAAGCCGCGCTTGGCGCGCTCGGCGAGGATGTCGTATATCTCGGTGGCGTCGTAGACGGGGAAGTACACCTCCTCGGGCCGGAAGACGGACTGGACGCGGGTGTCGAGGTCGTCGATCACGTCGAGGCCCAGATCGGAGGAGACGACGATGACGCCGATCTTCGCGCCGGAGTGGGCCTCGTGGGCGCGAAGCAGCGAGTACAGCGTGTCGGACGCCTCGTTCTCGTAGAAGAGGTAGTTCACGTCGTCGAGGGCGACGACCAACACCTCGTCCTCCTCGACGAGCCGGTCGGTGATCTGGCCGAACAGCTTCTTGAACGAGATGCCGGACGAGGGGGGTTCGTACTCGAATATCCCCTCGAACAGCCGGGAGAACACCGCGTAGCGCGTCGAGTCGACCTGACAGTTGACGCGCACCGTCCGGACTTCCGTGCGGGCACCCAGCTCGCCGAACAGCTTCTGGACCGCGGTGGTCTTGCCGGTTCCCGGCGGGCCGCGGACCATCGTGTTGAGCGGGCGGGAGCCGCGGACGGCGGGGCGGAGTGCGTACTTGAGGTTCTCCAGCTGGCTCTCGCGGTGGCGGAACGTCTCGGGGACGTGGTCGATCTCGAACACCGACTCGTCGCGGAACACGGACTCGTCCCACGAGAGCATGTCCCCGCCGTCCCCGGTCATGCGAGTACCACGAGAGGCCGCGCACTTAACCGTTGCCCGGCGCCGGGGCGAAACTGAAACGTGTCGCACGAGCGCCCGATGGAAGCGATTACGCCGATCGCTCGTTCACTCTCGGTCCGGCGGAGAGGCGGGGTCGTCCGGCCGATCGGCCCCCGCGTTCCCCGACGCGTCTCCGCGGCGCAACACCAGCACGTGGCGCGTCAGCGACCGATGGACGCGCCGCTCGAACGCCGCGTCGACCGTCCAGCCGGCCTCGCGCGCCGGCCCGCGCCAGTCGCGATCCGCGACCAGCACCGCGCGCGGCGCGACCCGGGCCGCCTCGGCGAGCGCGCCCGCGACGAGGTCCGCGAGCTCGTGGCGCGCGATCTTCGACTGCCGGCCGTACGGCGCGTCGAACGCGACGCCGTCGAGGGCGTCGTCCGGGAGCGGGAGCGCGGTCGCGTCCGCGCGAGCGACGTGCCACTCCGGGGATCCCTCGCTTCCCAGATACTCGCGGAAGTTCTCCCGCGCGCCGCGGACCATCTTGGCCTGCGCGTCGCAGGCGACGGCGTCGGCGCCGACGAGGCCGGCCTCCAGCGGGAGTCCGCCGGTGCCGCACATCGGATCGAGCAGCGTCCGACCCGGAGCGGCGCCGGCGAGGTTGGCGTACGCGCGGGCGTCCGCCGGCGCCATGCTCCCGGGCTGGAAGAAGGGGCGCTCGGTGGGGTTCGGCGCGAAGTCGCGGGCGGCCTCGACGGCGACCCAGCCGAGTGCGCACAGGTCCGCGTCGCCGCCGTCCGCGCCCGCGACGGCGTCGTGGTCGGCGCGCGGGCCGGCCGAAAACAGCGCGCGGAGGACGTGGTCGGGGTCGTCGAGGTCGACGTCGAACCCGCGGTCGACGAGGACGCCGCCGAGTTCGCGCTCGGCTTCCTCCGTCGAGACGCCGGACGTGCCCCGGACGTCGCGGGCGCGGACCGCGACCGTCCCGGAGCGGTCGAGCGACGCGGCCCGGAGCGCGGCGACCGCGGCGTCGACGTCGGCGTCCGTCCGCGCGACCGCCTCGTGCGCGGCGCGGGTGTAGGCGAGCCGCCGTATCCCGGACCGGTCGACGCCGCCGGTACGCGCGACCCCCGGTGCGAGGAGGTCGACGCCGGTCGCGGCGGTCGCCGCCTCGCGGGCGGCGAAGGCGTCGGTCTCGCCGGCGAGTTCGAGCCAGTACACGCCGACCGCTCCGCGCGGCGGCGGCAATAGCGTGGCGGTTCCGACCGGCTACCATTTAAGTGCGTCCGGGCGAGAATCGAGGTGATGACGGCCGACCCGAAGGAGACGATCACCGTAGAGAACGTCGTCGCTTCCACGGGGATCGGACAGGAGCTCGATCTCCAGAGCGTCGCGATGGACCTCGAAGGCGCCGACTACGACCCCGAGCAGTTCCCCGGCCTCGTCTACCGCACCACGGACCCGAAGTCGGCCGCGCTGATCTTCCGTTCGGGGAAGATCGTCTGTACCGGCGCGAACTCGATCGAGGCGGTCCACGAGAGCCTCGACATCGTCTTCGGCGAGCTCCGCGCGCTTCAGATCCCGATCGAGGACCCGGAGGTGACGGTCCAGAACATCGTCACGTCGGCCGACCTCGGCGAGAGCCTCAATCTGAACGCGATCGCGATCGGCCTCGGCTTGGAACACATCGAGTACGAGCCGGAGCAGTTCCCCGGCCTCGTCTACCGGCTCGACGAGCCGGAGGTCGTCGCGCTCCTGTTCGGCAGCGGGAAGGTCGTCGTCACCGGCGGCACGACCCCCGAAGACGCCGCCGCCGCCGTCGACGTGATCGTCGAGGAGCTGAACGGGCTCGGTCTGTTGGACTGACGCGACGGACGGGGCGCTGCGACGCTCGTTCGACCCGGGCGCGTTCCGCGGCCACTTTTATCCCCGCCCCCGTAGGTGAACCATGCTCTTACAGACGGTGACGCCGGTCTCCGTGCTCGGGACGACCGTCCTGTTGGCGCTGTTCCTCTCTATCACCGCACACGTCGCGGCCCGAAACGTCCTCGGCGACGTCGACCCGCGGCGCGCCCTCTACGTCGGGCCCCTGCCCGCGGTGATAAGCGTCGTCGGCAACGCGTTCGACCTCTCGGGGGCGCTCATCCTCCTCGCCGCGCTCCTCATCGACGGGACGATGTTCTGGTGGAGCTACGAGCAGCCGCGGCGGGTCGTCGCCGTGATGACGCTGATCCACGCCGTGGTCACGACGCTGCTCAGCGGGCTTCTGCTCCTGATCTCGGTTCTGCTCGCGTCGATGCCGGGGTAGGCCGACTGGAACGGTCCTCGGCGCGCCCTCCGGTCACGGCGACGGCGGCGGTCCGTCGTACGCGTCGTGGTCCTGATAGAAGTTGAGGGTCGCGAACTTCAGCTTCTCGGGGGCGACGTCCAGCAGTTCCTCGCGCTCCTCCGGCGGGAAGGCGGACCGGACCGAGTACTTCCCCATGTCGGCGGTCGTGTAGCGGCGGTCGGCGAGGATCCGCACACCGAAGTCGTCCGGGCCGCGGATCACCCGGCCGAGCGCCTGCCGCGTCTTGCGGATCGTCGGGATCTCGACCGCGTACGTCCACCCCGGGTCGCGGGCGCGGTCGCGGTCCGCGAACGCCCGGTCGTAGGCGTCCTGAACCGCCTCGGTTCGGTCCGAGAGGTGCGGGTACGGGACGCCCACCACGACGACCGTGCGGGCGTCGTCGCCGTCGAAGCTCACCCCCTCGCCGAGCGTGCCCCACAGCGACGTGAACAGCGCGGCGCCGTCGCTCTCCACGAACTCGCTGCGGAGGCGTTCCTCGTCCTTGCCCGGGCCGTCGAGGTAGATCGGGCCGAGGTCGGAGGCGGCCGCGTCGGGTCGCCCCGCAGCGTCCCCGGCGCCGCTGCCCCCGGGGTCGACGCCTCCGCCCGACCCCGTGAGCCGCTCGTGGTAGCGCTCGGCCTCGGCGTACGAGGGGAAGAAGGCGAGCATGTTGCCGGGCGTAAACCGGATCGCGTCGCGGAGCAGCGAGGACACCGCCTCTTGCGTCTCCGGGTCGTTGCGGTCCGAGGCGAAAAGCGGCGGCACGTCGGCCGCGAACGTCCGCCGGTTCGCCTCGGGGTACCCCATCCCGTAGGCCATCGACGCCGCGTCCTCCAGCCCGAGCACGTCCTCGGTCACGTCGAACGGGCGCAGCGTCGCGCTCATCAGGACGGAGGCGGCCACCTCGTCGAACAGCTCGCCGGTGACGTTCCGGGGGATACAGGTGTACAGCTCCGCCCGCCCGTAGGCCTCGTCGGTGCCGGCGTCGCGCCGGACGGAGACCACCGGGTACTGGCCGAACTCGGCCCCCTCGTCCATCCACGTCGCGACGAATCGGGCGGCCGCGAGCGTCTGCGACTCCGACCGGGTCGTCGCCTCCCCGTCGCGGTAGCGGCGCTCGTACTCCTCGTCTATCGCCTGCCCGAGCTGGACGGCGAGCTCGGTCTCAGTGTCGATCCCCTTCCCTTCGTAGTTGCGGAGGAACGCCAGCGTGAGGTCGTCGCGGCGGTCGTCGTTGGCGATCGAGACGTCCTCCCAGCTCTCCGTCACCGACTCCGAGCCCCCGAAGCCGAGCGCGTCCTCGTACGTCTCGACGAGGGCGTCGCGGAACGCACGGAGCACGTTCTCGGCGGGCTCGGCGCGGGAGTCGTCGCTGTCGTCCAGTTCGTCGAGCGCGGCGTCGAGGGTGTTCTCCGTCAGCGTCCGGGTGGCGTGGTCGCGGGCGGCGTCCTCGATGTTGTGCGCCTCGTCGAAGACGGTGATTATCTCGCTCGGGTCGCGGTCGATCCAGCGGAAGAACTGCTCGCGGATGTTCGGGTCGAGGAGGTGGTGGTAGTTACAGACGACGAGGTCGACGCCCTCCATCCCCTCCTTCAGCAGCTCGTAGCCGCACAGCTCCCGTTCGTCGGCGTACGCGTACACGTCCTCGGGCGTCCGAACGTCTTCGAAGAGCCACGAGAAGAACTCGTCGGTGTCGCGGGTGAGGTTGTTCCGGTAGTGTTCACAGACGTTTGCGGCCTCGTACTCGTCGATCTCTGCTTCCAGCTCGTCGAGCTCCTCCATGATCGCCTCGCGGGCCTCGGCCGCGCCCGCGTCGCCCTCGCGGCTCTCGGCCAGCAGCTCGCGCTGGCGCGACTCCAGCTCGCGGACCTCGCTCTCCGTCTCGACCATCTCGCGGGTGGTGTCGCGGAGGGTCTGACACTCCTGATAGTCGACGTCGATGTGACACATCGACGACTTCCCCTTGAAGACGACCGCGCGGATCGGCTCCTCGCGGGTGATCGCGCGGGCGTCCTCGACGAACTGCCGCATCTGCTGGTGGACGTTGGTCGTGATGACGACCGTGCGGTCGTGCTCGCGGGCGTGTTCGAGGGCTGGCACGAGCGCGGAGAGGGTCTTCCCCGTGCCGGGCGCCCCCTCGAACAGCACGTCCTGTCCGCGGTCCAGCGCGTTGGCGACCCTGTCCATCGCCTCGCGCTGGTTGGGGTACGGCTCCTCGTAGGGGAAGAACCGCAGGTGCGGCGGCTCTGACACGGGGAGAGGTTCGACGGCGTCGGCTAAAAGGAGTCGGGTGGCGTGGCGGAAGTGGTCCGCGTCGACGGCCGTCACGGAGGGGCGCGGCGCGACCCGTTCGAGGCGTTGTCACCCGCGACGCACTCTCCCGAGACGCGACTGCCCGCGACGCACCCGCTAATTTAACAGCGCGCGGCGAGCATCCGGAGACGAATGTTCGACGAGATCCTCGAGAAGTTCGAGGGGTCACCCAGCCAGCAGGCGGTGATCCGGCTGTTCTTAGAGCGCGGCTTCTCCGTCAACGAGGAGGGACGGGTCGTCTCCGGCGGGATCGAGATCCCGTACACCGGGATCGCGCGCGAACTCGACGTCGACCGGCGCGTCGTGGACTCGACGACGGACGCGATCCTCGCCGACCCCGAGTTGAAGCGCATCTTCACCAACATCTCGTCGATCCCGAGCCTGATGGATCTGGCACCGGTCCTCGATCTCACGGTCCTCACCATCGAGGTCGCGGCCGCCGACGAGACCGGGATCGTCGCCGAGGTGACCTCGATATTAGCCGACCGCGGCGTCTCGATCCGGCAGGTGCTGAGCGAGGACCCCGAGTTCACCGACGACCCCAAGCTGTACGTGATCACCGACGCCGAGCTGTCGGGCGACCTACTCGTCGAGATCCGCGAGCTCGACTACGTCCGCCGCGTCGGCTTCTGAACCGCCGTCGCATCCGTTTTTGAGGCCTCACCGAATCCCCTTCTGAGCCCCGTCGCATTCCCCTCAGAATCCCCGCCGCGTCGGCTCGCGCTCCCGTCGCGGCGGCGGTCCGTCGATCAGTTTCACCGCGCGGTCTGTCCGCGCGTGCCGGCAGATCCCTTCGAGAGATAACGAGCCGCGACCGAGCGCCGACGCGGATCGGATTTCACTTTCACTAGGGTGTAAACCAGTCTTTATACCCGATGGCGAACAAGGGTCGTGTACATGCCTGAAGACGAACTCGAGGACCTCCCCGGCGTCGGCCCGGCGACCGCGGACAAGCTCGTGGACAACGGATTCGAGAGCTACCAGTCGATCGCGGTCGCGAGCCCCGGCGAGATGTCGAACACCGCCGACATCGGGGAGTCGTCCGCCGCGGACATCATCAACGCCGCCCGCGACGCCGCCGACGTGGGCGGGTTCGAGACGGGCGCGAGCGTGCTGGAGCGCCGCCAAGAGATCGGCAAGCTCTCCTGGCAGATAGACGAGGTCGACGACCTGCTCGGCGGCGGTATCGAGACGCAGTCGATCACCGAGGTGTACGGCGAGTTCGGGTCCGGGAAGTCGCAGGTCACCCACCAGATGGCGGTCAACGTCCAGCTGGAGCCGGAGAACGGCGGCCTCGACGGCGGCTGTATCTTCGTCGACTCCGAGGACACGTTCCGACCGGAGCGGATCGACGACATGGTCCGCGGGCTCGACGACGAGATCCTCGCCGACGAGATGGAGCGGCGCGAGATCGAGGGGACGCCCTCGAACGAAGAGGCGCTCGAAGAGCTCGTCGAGGCGTTCTTGGACCAGATCCACGTCGCGAAGGCGTTCAACTCCAATCACCAGATCCTCCTCGCCGAGAAGGCGAAGGAGCTGGCGGGCGAACACGAGGAGACGGAGTGGCCGATCCGGATCGTCTGCGTTGACTCCCTGACCGCCCACTTCCGCGCGGAGTACGTCGGCCGGGGCGAGCTCGCCGAGCGACAGCAGAAGCTCAACAAGCACCTCCACGACCTGATGCGGCTCGGCGACCTGTACAACACCGCCATCCTCGTCACCAACCAGGTCGCGTCGAATCCCGACTCCTACTTCGGCGATCCGACGCAGGCGATCGGGGGGAACATCCTCGGGCACGCCTCCACCTTCCGGATCTACCTCCGGAAGTCGAAGGGGAACAAGCGGATCGTCCGGCTCGTCGACGCGCCGAACCTCGCCGACGGCGAGGCCGTGATGCGCGTCCAGAACGAGGGACTGAAGCCGGAGTAACCGACCGATCGACGCGGCCTCGCTCGGCGATCCGGGTGGAATCGGTCGGCAAACTGACGGACGGAGCGCTCGACCGCGACACCGGTTGACGAACGTCAATTTCTCTCGACGAACCCGGAAACGTCCGAATTCGACAGTAACGGGCCGTCTGTCGATCGATCCCCCGAAAACGGGGCGGCAATACTCGCCGATCCGGGCCGCGCACGGCGCAGGGACCGGCGTCGGCCGGGATTAACGACAAAACAGACAGAATACTTACACAACGATCGTGCGCTTCGGTCGCAACGATTGCCGCGAAATACCCGGGAAAACGTCCTTATATTCCATAGCCACGTCCTTATATCGGACGACCGCCGTATTATCAAGCGTGTTTTTTGTGAAACTCAACTCTAACGTTTATGTATAGTCGTTCCCCGGTGTCGAAACGTGATTCAGCACATGAACACGAGCGAAGCGCGGTACGAATCGGACGAGCGTTCAGTAGAGGTGGATAACGCGTGACGGGCGGCATCCTCGCCTCGATCGATCCGAGCGTCCTCGCCGAGGGCGTGAACCTGATGTGGGTCGCGGTGGTGTGTTTCCTCATCTTCTTCATGCACGCCGGCTTCGCGATGCTCGAAGCGGGCCAGGTGCGCGCGAAGAACGTGGCCAACCAGCTCACCAAGAACCTGCTGACGTGGAGCGTCGGCGTGCTGTTCTACTTCCTGGTCGGGTTCGGCGTCGAAGGGATCGCCGGCGGTGCCGGCTTCTCGGCGGCCGCCGCGCTCGGTGACGGCGGCTGGGTCAACAGTTGGCTGTTCGGCGCCGTCTTCGCGATGACGGCGGCGACGATCGTCTCCGGCGCGGTCGCCGGACGCGCGAAGCTCCGCGCGTACGTGGCGTACACGATCGCCATCTCGGCGGTCATCTACCCGGTCGTCGCGGGGATCACCTGGGGCGGCGGCTTCCTCGGCGGGGCCGGCCTCGGGTTCTCCGACTTCGCGGGCGGGATGATCGTCCACGGCATGGGCGGTATCGCCGGTCTCACGGCGGCGTACGTGCTCGGTCCGCGGATGGACCGCTACGCCGAGGACGGCTCGACGAACGTCATCCCCGGTCACTCGATGACGTTCGCGGTGCTCGGCACCCTCATCCTCGCGTTCGGCTGGTACGGGTTCAACGTCGGCACGACCGCGACCGTGTTCTCGGTCACGGAGTCCGGCGAGCTCGCGCTCGGCGGCTACGCGTCGGTCGGCCGCGTCTCGCTCACCACGACCCTCGGTATGGCTGCGGGCGGAGTCGGCGCCGCGCTGGCCTCGGTCGGGCTCTCGAAGAAGGTCGACACGCTGTACGTCGCGAACGGGCTCCTCGCGGGGCTGGTCGGCGTGACCGGCATCGCGAACCTCGCCACATGGTGGGGCGCCATCGCGGTCGGGCTGGTCTGCGGTCTCCAGCTCCCGCTCGTCTTCGAGTTCGTCGCCGACCGGATGAAGATCGACGACGTCTGCGCGGTGTTCCCCGTCCACGGTTCGGCCGGGGTACTGGGCGTCCTCGCGCTGCCGTTCGTCAGCATCAACGGCTTCTCCGTCGACCTGCTCGTCTCGCAGGTGATCGGCGTGGTCGTCATCGCGGCGTGGACCGTGGTCGCGACGGCCGTCGTCTTCGGCCTGTTCAAGGCAGCCGGACAGGCCCGCGTCACCCCCGAACACGAGCGCGACGGCCTCGACGTCAGCGAACACGGCGTCGAGACGTACCCCGAGTTCGGTAAGCCCTCGGTCACCACCGACGGCGGTCGCGTGGTCGGCGACGCGAACGAGGGTTCTCCCCGCGCCGACGGCGGCGAGGAGGAGGGCGCGGAGATCAAGATGGTCACCGCGGTCGTCCGCCCCGACAAGCTCGGGGCCATCAAGCAGGCGCTCGCGGAGATCAACGCGCCCTCGCTGACGGTGACGAACGTCTCCGGCCGCGGCAGCCAGCCCGCCAAGAAGGGCCAGTGGCGCGGCGAGGAGTTCACCGTCGACCTCCACCAGAAGGTGAAGATCGACGTCGTCGTCGCCGACATCCCGGCCGACGAGGTGGCGGAGGCGATCGCCGACGCCGCCGAGACCGGCGAGCCCGGCGACGGCAAGGTGTTCATCATGCCGGTAGAGGACGCGCTCCAAGTGCGCACGGGTACGACCGGCCCGGAGGCAGTGTAAGCGGACGGACGCAGCGGTAGCGAACGGACGCGACGGAACGAACGAACGCGGTCAGTTTTTCACCGTCCGAACCGGCGGCGGTTCGGCAACTACTTTCAGCCCGACGCTCCAACCGGTCGGTATGAACCACGAGCGCTCGCGCGGCCTGTACGACCGCGCGCTGTCGGTCATGCCGGGCGGCGTCAACTCCTCGGTGCGGGCGACGATGCCGCATCCGTTCTTTATCGAGCGCGGCGACGGCGGTCACGTGATCGACGCCGACGGGAACCGCTACGTCGACTGGGTGATGGGGTACGGACCCCTCCTCTACGGCCACGACCTCCCGGACCCGGTCGAGGCGGCGGTCCAGTCGCACGTCGCGGAGGGGCCGATGTACGGCGCGCCGACGGAGGTCGAGGTCGAACACGCCGAGTTCGTGGCGCGACACGTCCCGAGCGTGGAGTCGATCCGGTTCGTCAACTCCGGCACGGAGGCGACCGTATCGGCAGTGCGGCTGGCGCGGGGCCACACCGACCGCGACAAGATCGTCGTGATGCAGGGCGGCTACCACGGCGCACAGGAGTCGACGCTGGTGGAGGGGTCGCCCGAGGACCACCACCCCTCGACGAAGGGGATTCCGGAGGCGTTCGCCGAACACACCCTGCCGGTCCCGTTCAACGACCCGCAGGCGGCCAAGGAGGTGTTCGCCGAGCACGGCGACGAGATCGCGGCCGTCCTCGTCGAGCCGATCTTAGCCAACATGGGGATCGTGATGCCGATCGACGGCTACCACGAGACGCTCCGGGACCTCTGTGACGATCACGGCTCGCTGCTGATCTTCGACGAGGTGATCACCGGGTTTCGGGTCGGCGGGCTCGGCTGCGCGCAGTCGAAGTTCGGCGTCACCCCCGACGTGACGACGTTCGGCAAGATCGTCGGCGGCGGCTTCCCGGTCGGCGCGATCGGCGGGAAAGCGGAGATCATCGAGGGGTTCACGCCCGCGGGCGACGTGTTCCAGTCGGGCACGTTCTCCGGCCACCCGGTGACGATGGCGGCCGGGAAGGCCGGACTGGAGTACGCGGCCGAGAACGACGTGTACGAACACGTCAACCGGCTCGGCCGGAAGCTCCGCGAGGGGATCGCCGAGATCTGCGCGGAGCGCGCGCCGGAGTACACCGTCGTCGGCACCGACTCGATGTTCAAAACGGTGTTTACCCGCGAGGCGCCCGACGACGTCGACGCCTGCTGCGCGGGCGGCTGTCGACAGGACCCCGACTGCGACCGGTACGACTCGTGTCCGAAGACGGGCGCCGACGTCGCCGCGGCCGCGACCGACCGCTGGGAACGCGTGTTCTGGCAGGAGATGAAAGACCGCGGCGTGTTCCTCACCGCGAACCAGTTCGAGTGCCAGTTCACCTCCTACGCGCACACCGAGGAGGACGTCGAGGAGACGCTGGAGGCGTACCGCGAGGCACTGTAACCCCCGCAGGCGCCGTCCCGCGAACCGCTCGGCAAGTGTTGCGCGCGCCGGGCGGTGCGCAACAGTTTTATATCGGAGATCGGTACGTAGAGGTGATGACCGCAGCGGCTCGTCTCGACGCCGCCCTCTTCCGAGGCCGACGAGCCCTGCGACCGCGACGAGACGTCCGACCGCCGCGACCGGCTTCCGGCGCGGCGCGACGACGAGGCCCTTCGGGCCAGTAATCTTTCACCTCTCGTCGCGTTCGCGCCGTTTCGTTCCGAAGAGTCTCGACTCCGCGTTCCGCGAGCGGCCGCGCCGCCATTTTGTTACAAAATCTAAACCGCTGAATTTAAGGGCGTAGGCCGGGTGTACACTGGTAATGACGAGCGTTGCACTCGCGTTCAGCGGGGGACTCGACACCACGGTCTGCGTACCGCTACTGAAAGAGGAGTACGGCTACGACGAGGTCATCGGCGTCAACGTCGACGTCGGCCAGCCGACGGAGGAGTTCGACGAGGCGGAAGAGACCGCCGAGGCGCTGGGGCTCGACATCCACGTCGTGGACGCGAAAGCGGAGTTCGCGGACCTCTGCTTCGACGCGGTGAAAGCGAACGCCAGCTATCAGGGCTACCCGCTCGGCACCGCCCTCGCGCGCCCGGTCATCGCCGAGGCCATTCTGGAGGTCGCCGAGGAGGAGGGCTGTGACGCCATCGCCCACGGCTGTACGGGCAAGGGCAACGACCAGCTCCGCTTCGAGGCCGTCTGGCGCGGCTCCGACCTCGAAGTGATCGCCCCCGTGCGCGAGCTCGGCCTCACCCGCGAGTGGGAGATCGACTACGCCGCCGAGAAGGACCTGCCCGTCGAGGCCGGCGACGGCGGCGTCTGGTCCATCGACGAGAACATCTGGTCGCGCGCGGTCGAAGGCGGGGAGCTGGAGAACCCGGACTACGAGCCGCCGGAGGACATCTACGAGTGGACCGCCGAGCCCGAGGGCGAGACCACCATCGAGGTCGCCTTCGAGGAGGGGGTCCCGGTCGCCGTCGACGGCGAGGCGATGGACCCGGTCCCGCTGATCCAGCACCTCAACGAGTACGCGGGCGGCTACGGCGTCGGTCGCACCGACGTGATGGAGGACCGCATGCTCGGGCTGAAGGTGCGCGAGAACTACGAGCACCCGGCCGCGACGGTCCTGCTGACCGCGCATCAGGCGCTCGAAGACCTCGTCTTGACGAAGAACGAGCGCTCGTTCAAGAAGGGGATCGAACAGGAGTGGTCCGAGAAGGCCTACGAGGGGCTCGTGTTCGCGCCCGTCGTCGACGCGCTCGACGCCTTCGTCGACGAGACGCAGGACGTGGTGACCGGCACGGCGACGGTGAAGGTGTCTGGCGGGGACTGCCGCGTCGTCGCGCGCGACTCCGAGTACGCGGTCTATTCCGAGGAGATGGCCTCGTTCAACACCGAGGACGTCGCCGGCATCGCCCAGTCGGACGCGACGGGCGTCGCGAAGTACCACGGACTCCAGGAGCGCCTCGCAAACGACGTGAAAGCGAGCGTCTCGAAGCCCGAACTCGCGACGGACGGCGCCGGTGAAACGGACGAGACCGCCGACGGAGAATAGATGAGCGACGACGATCCCGGCACCGCCGTCCGCCGCGACCGCTTCAGCGGCGGCCCCGCCCGCAAGTTCCTGTCGAGCCTCGCGGCCGACGAGGCCATCTTCGAGGCGGACCTCGCGGTCGACCGCGCGCACGTGGTCATGCTCGCGGAGCAGGGGATCGTCGACAGCGCGGCCGCGGGCGAGATCCTCGCCGCGCTCGACGACGTGGAGGCGGCCGGGCACGCCGAACTGCCGGACGGCGAGGACGTCCACGAGGCGATCGAGACCGCCGTCATCGACCGGGTCGGCCCGGACGGCGGTCGGATACACACCGCGCGGTCGCGCAACGACGAGGTGGCGACCTGCATTCGGTATCGGCTCCGCGAGGACCTGCTAGACGTCGCCGAGGCGACCGTCGCCGCCCGGGAGGCGCTCGTCGAGGTCGCGGGCGAGCACGCCGAGACCGTGATGCCGGGGTACACCCACCTCCAGCCGGCGCAGCCGACGACGGTCGCGCACTACCTGTGCTCCTACGAGGGCGGACTCGCGCGCGACACCGAGCGCCTGCTCGACGCGTACGGCCGGGTGAACCGGTCGCCGCTCGGCGCCGCCGCGTTCGCGGGGACGCCGTTCGACGTCGACCGCGACCGCACCGCGGAGCTGCTCGGCTTCGACGGGACGGTCCGGAACTCGACCGACGCCGTCTCGTCGCGCGACTTCCTCGCGGAGGCGGCGAGCGCGCTCGCGACGCTCGCGACGACGCTGTCGGGGCTCGCGGAGGACCTGATCGTCTTCTCGAACAAGGGAGTCGTCGAACTGGCGGACGCGTACGCCTCCACCTCCTCGATCATGCCCCAGAAGAAGAACCCCGACACGCTGGAGCTGACCCGGGGCGTCGCGGGCGACGCGATCGGCGAGGCGACCGGAACGCTGAGCCTGCTGAAGGGGCTCCCGCGGGCGTACAACCGCGACCTCCAGCGTGCCCACGCCAGCGTCTTCGAGATCGCGGGCGACGTGCGGGAGGCGACCGAGGTCGCCGCGGGCGCGGTCGCGACCGCGGAGTGGGACGAGGCCGCGCTCGCGGCCGCCGCGGGCGAGGGCTTTTCGACGGCCACCGGGGTCGCGGACCTGCTCGCGACCGGCGGGATGCCGTTCCGGACCGCCCACGAGATCGTCGCGACAGCCGCGGAGACCGTCGAGGACGGCGATTCGCCGGGCGCGGCAGCCGCAAAAGTTGACGAGGCCGCGCGAAAGGTCACGGGCGAGCCCCTCTCCGCGTACGTGAGTCGCGAGGACGTGGAGTCGGCGCTCGACCCGGCCGAAAGCGTCGCGAGCCGCGACTCCGCCGGGGGACCGGCCCCCGAGGCGGTCGCCGACGAACTCGCCGCGGCCGAGGCCGGGATCGAGTCGGACGGCGACGCGCTGGCGGTGGAGCGCGACGCGCTCGACGCCGCGAACGAGGCGCTCGACGCGGAGGTCGATCGCTATGTCTGAGCCGCGCCCGCGCGGCGGTCGTCGGCTCGGTCGGCGTTCGGCGACCCGCCGTCGGCTCGGTCGGTGCCAACCCGATCGACGCCGACGACCGTCCCCGTAGGGGGACACACTTACTACCGAGATCTGACATCCGATCTCGATACGACTCGATTTCGTCGAACTGCTCCCGTTAGCGGCCGATCCGTTTTATGTAAACTATCCGATAAGTTCGAAGCCTTTATACCCGTTCACGGCCCAGTGTCTGGCACGATGACGAGCGACACCGACACGCTGACCGCGGAGGACCCGATCACGGGCGAGGAGATCGAGATTCCGGCCGACGTCGAGGTCGGCGAGATCATCGACAGTCCGGTCACCGGGACCGAGCTGGAGGTCATCTCGCTCGACCCGGTCGTCCTGGAGGAGGCGCCCGAGCTCGAGGAGGACTGGGGCGAGTAATGGCGACGACCGCCACGGCCGCGACACCCGAGTGGTCGACATGCGCGTAGGGATCCTCTACTCCCGGATCCGGAAAGACGAGAAGCTCCTGCTCAACGAGCTCCGCGACCGGGGCCACGAGGTCGAGAAGATCGACGTGCGCAAGGAGCGGTTCGGGCTGGAGTCGACGACGGCGGCCGTCGACGACCTCGATATCGCCGTCGACCGCTGCCTGTCGACGAGCCGGTCGCTGTACGCGACCCGCTTCCTCGACAGCTACGGCGTCCCGGTCGTGAACGCTCCCGAGACGGGCGACGTCTGCGCCGACAAGGCGAAGAACTCGCTCGCGCTCGCCGAGGCGGACGTCCCGACCCCGGCGACGGAGGTGGCGTTCACCAAGGAGGCCGCCCTAGAGGCGATCGAGGAGTTCGGCTACCCGTGCGTCCTCAAGCCGGTCACCGGCTCGTGGGGGCGGCTGATGGCGAAGATCGACTCGCGCAACGCCGCCGAGGCGATCTTGGAACACAAGGAGACGCTCGGTCACTACGAACACAAGGTGTTCTACGTTCAGGAGTTCGTCGACAAGCCCGGCCGTGACATCCGCGTGCTGGCGGTCGACGGCGAGCCGGTCGCGGCGATGACGCGGTCGTCGGACCACTGGCTCACGAACGCCGCGAAGGGCGGCGAGACGAACTCGTTCGAACTCGACGACCGCGCGACCGAACTGGTCGAGACGGCGTCCGACGCGGTCGGCGGCGGCATGCTCGGCGTCGACCTGATGGAGGTTGGCGTCGACGCGGACGGCGGGGCCGACGACTACACCGTCCACGAGGTGAACCACACCGTCGAGTTCAAGGCGCTCGATTCGGCCACCGACGTCGACGTCCCGGCGCGGGTCGTCGACTGGCTGGAGGCGAAGGCCGCGGCGCTGGCCGACGACGGCGAGGCGCCCGAGGAGGTGAACGCGTGACTGACGACACCTACACCGCGAGCGTCGTCGGCGGCACCGGCTTCACCGGCGGCGAGCTGCTTCGGCTGCTCGCCGGGCACCCGAGCTTCGAGGTCGTTCAGGCCACCTCGCGGTCGGCCGACAACATGACCGTCGGGCGCTCGCACCCGAACCTGCGCGGGCTCGACCTGCGCTTCTCCGACCCCGACGACCTCGAATCGGTCGACGTGCTGTTCGCGGCGACGCCCCACGGCGTCTCGATGGGCCGGATCGACGAGTTCTTCGACGCCGCCGACACGGTCGTCGACCTCTCGGCCGACTTCCGGCTCCCCGAGGCCGACGCCTACGACGAGTGGTACGACGGCCACGAGTCGCCGGAGTACCTCGAACGCGCCGAGTACGCGCTCCCGGAGCTGAACCGCGAGAATCTCCCCGGCGCCGACCTGATCGCCGGCGGCGGCTGTAACGCGACCGCGACGATCCTCGGGCTCAAACCCCTCGTCGACGCCGGGGCGATCGGTCCCGACGCCGGCGAGGTCGTCGTCGACGTGAAGGTCGGCTCCTCGGAGGGCGGCGCCAGCGGCGGCGCGGCCTCCTCGCACCCGGAGCGCTCGGGCGTCGTGCGCCCGTACGCGCCCACGGGCCACCGGCACGAGGCGGAGATCGAGGCGTACCTCGGACTCTCCGTCTCCTTCACCGTCCACGCGGTCGACATGGTCCGCGGCGCGAGCGCGACCTGCCACGTCTTCCCCGACGAGCCGGTCTCGAAGGGGGACCTGTGGGGCGCGTACCGCGACGCCTACGCCGACGAGCCGTTCATGCGGATCGTCTCCGGCGGGGGCGGGGTGTACCGCTACCCCGAGCCGAAGTCGGTCGCTGGGACGAACCACGGCGAGGTCGGCTTCGAGCTCGACCCCGGGAACCGTCGGGTGGTCGTCTTCTCGGCCATCGACAACATGACCAAGGGCTCCGCCGGGCAGGCGGTCCACGCGGCGAACGTCGCGCTCGGGCTGCCGGAGACCGCGGGCCTCGAATTCGACGGGTTACACCCGGTGGGTGCGCCGTGACGGGGACCGATTCGGAAGCGGCGACCGCGCCGCCGGTCGTCGTCAAGATCGGCGGCGCGAAGGCGGTGGACCCGGCCGGCGCGGTCGGCGACGTCGCGCACCTCGCGGTCAACGGGCGCTCGGTCGTCGTCGTCCACGGCGGCTCGACGGTCGTCGACGAGACGCTCGAACGGCTCGGCATCGAGCCGGAGTACGTCGAGTCCGCCTCCGGCGTCACCGGTCGGTTCACCGACGCGGAGACGATGGAGGCGTTCTCGATGGCGATGGCGGGCAAGCTCAACACCGAACTGACGGCGCAGTTCCGGTCGGCCGGCGTCGACGCGGTCGGCCTCTCGGGCGTCGACGGCGGGCTCCTCGCGGGGCCACGCAAGTCGGCGGTCCGCGTCGTCGAGGACGGGAAGCGGAAGATTCGCCGCGGCGACCACTCGGGGACGATCGAGTCGGTGAACGCCGACCTGCTCGACGGACTCCTCGAAGACGGCTACACCCCCGTCGTCTCGCCGCCGATGGCGGGCGACGAGGGCGACGGCGACGTGACGGCCGTCAACGCGGACGCGGACCGCGCGGCCGCGGCGGTCGCGGGCGCGCTCGGCGCCGACCTCGTCCTGCTGACCGACGTCTCCGGCGTGTACGCCGACCCCGACGACCCCGAGACGCGGATCGACGCCGCCGCGACGCCCGACGAGCTGGCGGCGGTCGAGGACGCCGCCGAGGGGTTCATGGGCAAGAAGGTGATGGCCGCGAAAGAGGCGCTGTCGGGCGGCGCCGGCCGCGTCGTGATCGCCGACGCCAACGTCCGCGACCCGGTCGTCGCCGCGCTTGACGGCGAGGGGACGACGGTGGCGCGGTCGGCGCTCGGCGACGCGGCGGACGGAGGCGACGCCGGCCGCGACGACGCCGAGACCGAAGGAGGTGAGACCGCGTGAGCGGCTTCGTCTTCTCGGAGAAGCCGATCGAGATCGCCTCGGGCGACGGGGTCCACGTGACCGACGCGAACGGCACCGAGTACCTCGATTTCGGCGCCAGCTACGCGTGTACGCCGGTCGGACACTGCCACCCCGAGGTCGTCGACGCCGCGACGAGCCAGCTGGAGGAGCTGGTGTACGTCCAAGCGTCGTACCCGCACGCGGCGCGGACGGCGCTGTACGAGCGGCTGGCCGAGGTCGCGCCCGTCGACGTCGACAACGTCTGGCTCTGTAACTCCGGCACCGAGGCGAACGAGGCGGCGCTGAAGTTCGCCCGGCACGCGACCGGACGCGAGAAGATCGTCGCGACCACGCAAGGGTTCCACGGCCGGACGATGGGCGCGCTCGCGACGACGTGGAAGGAGAAGTACAAGCAGGGGTTCGGCCCGCTCGCGGGCGGCGTGGAGTTCGTCGAGTACGGCGACGCCGACGCGATGCGCGAGGCCGTCGACGAGGACACCGCCGCGGTCATCCTAGAGCCCCTCCAGGGCGAGGGCGGGATCAACCCCGTCTCGACCGAGTACCTCCAAGCCGTCCGCGTCGCGACGGCGACCTCGGGCGCCGCGATGATCCTCGACGAGATCCAGACCGGACTCGGCCGCACCGGCTCGATGTGGGCGGCCGACCGCCACGACGTGGTCCCGGACGTCCTCACGACCGCGAAGGGGCTCGGGAGCGGACTCCCGATCGGCGCGACGCTGTGTCGCGACTGGATCGCCGAGGACGCCGGGGACCACGGCTCGACGTTCTCCGGCGGGCCGGTCGTCTCCGCGGCCGCGGGCGCCACGCTCGACGTGATCGAGCGCGAGGAGCTCCCCGCGCACGCCGAGGAGATGGGCGCATACCTGCGCGGCGAGCTCCGCGACCGCCTCGGCGACGACGTCCGCGACGTGCGCGGCGACGGGCTGATGGTCGGAATCGAGGTCCGTCGCGGCTCGAACCGCTTGCTCCGCGATCTCGCGATCGAACACCAGATCCTCGCGCTGCCGGCGGGCCGGACCGTGCTGCGGCTGCTCCCGCCGCTGACGATCGAGCGCGAACACGCCGACGCCGTCGTCGACGCGATCGAAGAGGTGATCGGCTGATGGCGGCCGGAAAGGAGCGGGAGGCCGAGGGAGACGAGGCGTCCGACGGGGGGGCGGCCGGCGGCACCGACGTCGTCGCCGGCGGCGGCTACCCCGCGCCCTGCGACACCCCCGCCCGGAAGCTGCTGTACGACATGGTGTCGATCCCGTCGCCGTCGGGCGAGGAGGAGCGCGCGGCGGAGCGCCTCGTCGACTTCTTCGAGGCGAACGGCCGGGAAGCGTGGATCGACGACGCGGGCAACGTCCGCGCGCCGGGGAACGACGCCGTGCTGCTCACCTCGCACATCGACACCGTGCCCGGCGACATCCCGGTCGAGGTACGGCCGGCGCCGGCGGAGGGGGAGCTCCCGGAGCCCTCGGACGTCCGCGTCGGCGAGCCGGGCGAGCCCGTGCTGTGGGGGCGCGGCGCGGTCGACGCGACGGGGCCGCTGGTCGCGATGGCGGTCGCGGCGGTGAAGACCGGGGTCTCCTTCGCAGGCGTCGTCCGCGAGGAGGTCGACTCCGGCGGCGCGCGCGCCCTCATCGACGACCGCGACGCGCCCGAGGCCGTGATCAACGGCGAGCCGTCGGGCTGGCAGGGGATCACGCTCGGCTACCGCGGCCTGCTGGAGGGGACCTACGTGAACACGAGCGAGTCGGGCCACTCCTCGCGGCCGGAGCCGAACGCGATCCAGCACGCGATCGACTGGTGGCACGGCGTCGAGGAGGCGTTCACGCCGGACGACGCCGAGACCGCCGTCTTCGACCAAGTGACGACGAAGCCGATCTCGGTCGACGGCGGGCTGAGCGACGACGGCCTCGCCGTGGAGGCGACGATGGAGGTCCAGCTCCGGGTCCCGCCCTCGCGCCCGGTCGACGAGGTCCACGAGCTCGCGGAGGCGGAGCTGTCGACCGGGTCGGTCCAGTGGGGCGAGCCGATGCCGCCCGTGATGGAGAGCCCACGGACCGACCTCGCTCGCGCGTTCCGCGTCGCGATCCGCGGCGCGGGCGGCGACGTGCGCCTGCTGCGGAAGACCGGCACGAGCGACATGAACCTCTTCGCGGCCGCGTGGGACTGCCCGATGGTCACCTACGGCCCCGGGAACTCCGACTTGGACCACGCGCCCGACGAGCGCCTCCCGCTGCCGGACCTCGACCGCGCGGTGACCGTGCTGACCGAGGTCTGTCGGGAGCGACTGTAGCTCGCCGCGACTCCTCGCACCGACGCTTCGAACGACACGACATCACTCCCAACTCAACGATGCCACTCGCCACCGACGACTTCCTCGACATCGACGACGTGACGCCCGCCGAACTGGACGCCCTGCTCGACCGCGCCGCCGCGATGAAGGCGGGCGAGACCGACCCCCGACTGGGCGACGCGACGCTCGGGATGATCTTCGAGAAGCCCTCGACGCGAACGCGCGTCTCCTTCGAGACGGGGATGACGCGGCTCGGCGGGCACGCGATGTTCCTCGGTCCCGACGACATCCAGCTGGGCCACGGCGAGCCGCTGCGCGACACCGCGCGCGTCCTCGGCCGGTACGTCGACGGCGTGATGGCGCGGCTGTTCGACCACGAGGACGTCGAGACGCTCGCCGAGTACGCCGACTGTCCCGTGATAAACGGGCTCACCGACGAGGCGCACCCCTGTCAGACGCTCGCCGACCTGCTCACGATCCGGGAGACGGTCGGCGAGGACGCGACGGTGGCGTGGGTCGGCGACGGCAACAACGTCGGGCAGTCGTTCGTCGTCGGCGCGGCGATGGCCGGCCTCGACGTGGAGGTCGCCACGCCCGCCGACTACGGGATGGACCCCGACGTGTTCGACCGCGCCGCGGCGTTCGGGCTGGACGTCGAGCCCACGACGGACCCCGCGGCCGCGGTCGACGGCGCCGACGTCGTCTACACCGACGTCTGGATCTCGATGGGTCAGGAGGACGTGCGCGGCGAGAAGCTCGCCGCCTTCGACGGGTTCCAGGTGAACGCCGACCTGCTCGCGGGCACCGACGCGAAGGTGATGCACTGCCTGCCCGCGCACCGCGGCGAGGAGGTCACCGACGACGTGCTCGAATCCGACCGCGCCCTCGTCTGGGATCAGGCGGAAAACCGGATGCACGCGCAGAACGCGCTGCTCGTCGAACTGCTCGGCGACGACTGAGGCCGTCGAGGCGAAACGGGGGCCGACTCAGTACCGTCGCGACCTACCGGCGGTCCGGCGGGTCGCGGTCGTCCATGAGGAAGACGCTGTCCTGATTCGGGTCGAAGTAGACCTCCAGCGCGCGGAGCGCGCCGACGTACGCCGCGACCGCGGCGAACACGAACGAGATTGCGGCCGGAACGACGAGACCGAGGACCATGTCGGGGGCGGCTACGCACTAAACGCAGATAGGCCTGACCCAGTCCCGATGGACACCACCTATAAATAGAACGCCGTGGCGCGCGCCTCCGAGGCCGCACCGCGGCCGAGGAGCGCCGCGCGAGGGAGTCGCTGGCGGTCGAGCGAAGCGAAGACCGCCAGCGACGAGGCTGGGGAGGCGTGAGGTGCGGTCGCGTGCTGTGCGGGGCGGGACTCGAAGGGGCAGTCGCGAGGGGTCCTGTGTCGATCCCAGATCGATAAACGGAGCCGACCGGATCTAGTTCCCGGTCCAGCGCAGTATCGCGAGCGTCCCCTCGAAGAGGGCGATCATGGTGAGCGTCACGATGATCGGCGCCATCCCGGTCGGGTCGGGGCTAAAGAGGAAGGCGATCCCGAGGAACGACCCCCAGAAGATCAGCCGCTTCGCCTCCAGCCACTGCCGGGTGACGAGGTTCATCATGATCGCGAGCATGATGAAAAGCGGGATCTGGAACACGATCGCCATGAACGCGAGCATGATGACGATCAGGTTGAACGTCTCCGCGAGCCCGAAGGCGATCGTCGCGGCGTCGGCGGTGTAGGTGGTGAAGTACGAGAAGATCGCGGGCAACACGAGGAAGTGGGCGAACGCGATCCCGATCCCGCCGAGGATGAGGCTCGTCGGCACCGCCGCGAGGTAGTAGCGGCGCTCCGTCTGGTAGAGCCCCGGGCGCATGAACCGGTACGTCTCGTAGACGAACGCGGGGAGCCCCACCACGACGCCCGCGAGACCCGCAACCTTCAGCCGCGTGAGCGGGAGTTCGAGCGGGCCGTACAGCCGCGGCCGGTTCTCCATCGGCGCCGGGATGTGGTAGCTCCAGAAGTAGTTGATCAGCTCCGTCGACTCGGTGACGACGACGAGCGTCGCCAGCCCGCCGATGAGGAAGACGACCGCGAGCCGGCGCATCATCTCCTCGATGTGCGCGGCCAGCGGCATCTCCTCGTCCGTCTCCGGCCCCTCGATCCCCTCGAACGACTCGTCGTCGGCGAACGGGTCGTCCTCGACTGCGGTCGCCTCGCCGTCGGCCGGCGTCGGGGCCTCGGCGGTCGACGCGTCCGCGGCCGTCGCCGGGGTACCGCCGTCGCCGGCCGCCTCGTCGGCGTCCGTCTCGTCGGGGTCCGCGGCCGCAACGTCGTCCGCGGCTTCGGCGTCGCCAGCGTCCTCGTCGGACTCGGAATCGGCAAGCGCGTCAGATCGGTTCGCGTCCTCGGCCTCGACGACCTCGTCCGGGTCCGAGAGCGCGTCCCACGACTCGTCCGCGGAGTTCTCGTCGTCGGAGGGGTCGGCGTCGCTCGCGGCGGGCTCGACCTCGGATTCGACCTCGGGAGTCACCTCGGACTCGACGCTCTCGGACTCCTCGTCGGTCTCGGACTCCTCGCCGACAGTGCCGTCGCTCGCGGGTTCACCCTCGTCGGTCGACCCGTCAGCGGCGGCCGAGTCGTCGTCGCGCGACCGGTCCGAGTCGTCCATTCAGTTTCCCTACGCGACCGGGCGGTTATCAACCTTTTCGGATGGCCGCGTCGCTCGACGGCGGAGGCGAGGCGCGCGGCGGTCGGGGAGATCCGGACGACTCGGTTGCTCTCGACGACCCGGGACTCGGCGACCGGAGCGCCCGCGGTCGAAAAGGTTGATAACGGCGACGGCCCTCGCTCACCGTATGGCGAGCGCCCTCGACGAGGACACCCAACAGTCGATCGCGGAGGGCCAGGAGGCGGCGAAGGCGTTCCTTCGGTCGATCCAGAAGGACCTCCAGAAGGTGTTCGTCGTCTTCCTCATCGGGTTCCTCGGGACGTTCTGGGCGCTCCGCGTGTACATCTGGGACCGGCTCCGAGCGGTGACCGAGTCCAACATGAGCGCCGCGGTCGCCGAGGAGGCGGACATCATCGCGACGACGCCGTTCGAGGTGATCCTCCTCCAGGCGAAGATCGGGTTGATCGTGGGCGCGATCACCGCGATCCCACCGCTGATCTACGTCACCCGCGACGAGCTCCGCGCCCGCGGCATGTGGCCGCGGTCGCCGATCGCCCGGTGGAAACTCGCGCTGCTCGGCCTGCTCGCCGCCGGCCTCTTCTCCGCCGGCGTCGCCTACGGCGTGTTGGCCTTCTTCCCGCTGATGTTCGGCTTCCTCGCGGAGTTCGGGCTCGAAGCCGACATCCAGCCCACCTACGGGATCGTGATGTGGACGGAGTTCATCGTCTTCCTCTCGCTCTCCTTCGGGCTCGCCGGGCAGATGCCGATGGTGATCACCGGGCTCTCGTACGCCGAGATCGTCCCGTACGAGACGTTCCGGGACAAGTGGCGCTACGCGGTCGTGGCCATCTTCGTCTTCGGCGCCGTCTTCTCCCCGCCGGACCCGTTCACCCAGCTCCTGTGGGCGTTCCCGCTGGTCGCGCTGTACGGCTTCAGCCTCTACCTCGCGAAGCTCGTCGTCACGGCCAAGCGGAGCTCCGACCGCATCGACGTGCTCGGCGCGGTGCGGAACCACTGGAACGTCGTCGGCGGCGCGACCGTCCTCGGCGGCGCGCTCGTGTACGGCTTCTACGAGTACGGCGGCCGAACTGCGCTCAACGACCTCCTCCGGCTCGCGGGGAGCACTCGGCGCTTCCTCGAACCCGGCGCCGGGCTCGGCGTCGACCCCGCGACCGCGCTCGCGGTGTACGCCGCCGGGTGGGCGCTCGCGTTCGCCGCCGTCGCGACGCTGTGGGCGGTGTACACCGACCTCGACACGGCGAGCGCGGGCTACCAGTACGGCGACCCGACCGCCATCGACGTGAGCGAGCTCGACGCCGCGGGCGTGCGCGCGGCGCCCGACGACGCGTTCGCCGAGATGGAGGAGGGGGAGTCGCTCGCGCTCGCGCAGGCCGCGATGGACGACGACGACCCGGAGAAGGCGCAGGCGATCCTCGACCGCTACGACGAGGCGAACGAGGGGAGCGACGAGGAGACGGACGAGGGCGCCGACGCGAGCGGCGGCGGCGCCGGCTCCGGAGGCGGGGGCGGCGGTGGCGAGGGCGGCCTCGTCGGCTCCGTCCAGAACCGGACCTCGCGGGCGAGTTCGACGTTCCTCGCCGAACTGACCGACGGCGACGAGGAGGGCGCCGAGGACGACATCGGCGGCTACTACAAGGACCTCAAGTTCATCTTCGACTCGCTGCGCACGCGGTCGTTCCGGATCGTCGCGGTGTTCGGCGTCGTGATGGCGGCCGCGTTCACGTGGCTGTACCTCGGCGGCCTCGGCACCGTCCGCGGCGACCTCGAACGGCGCGTGCCCGCGGAAATCGAGGGCGGGATCAACATCATCACGCTCCACCCGGTCGAGGCGCTGATCTTCATGGTGAAGTTCTCGGTGCTGCTCGGGATCTTCGCCGCGCTCCCCGTGGTCCTCTACTACGCGTGGCCCGCGCTCCGCGAGCGCGGCTTCGTCGCCGGGCGGATCTATCAGGTGTACCTGTGGGCGGGCGCGCTCGGCGCCGGCATGATCGGCGGCTTCGCGCTCGGCTACGCCTACATCGCGCCCGGCATCATCGGCTGGCTCGTCACCGACGCGCGCCTCGCCGACATGGTGATCACGTATCAGGTGAGCGACTTCCTCTGGCTCGTCATCTACACGACGATCGGGATCGGCTTCCTCGCCGACATCCCGATCGCGATGGTGCTGTTGAACAACGCGGGCGTCCCCTACCGCGTGTTCCGCGAGCGCTGGCGCGAGGTGACGATCGGGATCATGCTGATCGCCGCCGTGTTCACGCCCGCCGACGTGATCACGATGTTCCTCGCGACGATCCCGCTGATGCTGGCGTACGGGCTCGGGATCGGCGTCCTCTTCGTCGTCACCCTCGGCGGCCGGCGAGACCTCTCGCCGCCCGCGGAGTTCGTGACGCGCTGAGCCGCCCGGCGTCGCACGGCCGGTCTCGGTGACGCGCGGCCCCCCACCCCCGCGACCGACGACTATTCCCGCGCGCGCCCGCAATGGCGGAGTAGAAATGAGCAAGGACTACATCGAGGTCCGCGGCGCCGAGGAACACAACCTCAAGGACCTCGACGTCCGGATTCCGCGCGAGGAGTTCACCGTCGTCACCGGGCTCTCCGGCTCGGGCAAGTCGTCGCTCGCGTTCGACACCGTCTACGCCGAGGGGCAGCGCCGCTACATCGAGTCGCTGTCGGCGTACGCCCGCAACTTCCTCGGGCAGATGGACAAACCGCAGGTGGAGTCCGTCGAGGGGCTCTCGCCGGCGATCTCCATCGACCAGAAGAACGCCGCGAACAACCCCCGATCGACGGTGGGGACCGTCACGGAGCTCCACGACTACCTCCGGCTGCTGTACGCCCGGATCGGCACCCAGTACGACCCGGTCACCGGCGAGGAGGTCGGCGAGCAGTCCGCACAGGACATGGTGAAACAGATCCTCGACCTCCCGGAGGACACCCGCGCGAAGATCGCCGCCCCGGTCGTCCGCGACCAGAAAGGCGCCTTCGAGGAGCTGTTCGAGGAGCTGGTCTCGGACGGGTACAGCCGCGTCGAGGTCGACGGCGAGCCGGTCGATCTGACCCTCGACGACCCGGACCTCGACGAGAACTACGACCACACGATCGACGTGGTCGTCGACCGCGTCACCGTCTCGCCCGACGCGCGCTCGCGGATCACCGACTCCGTCGAGACCGCGCTGGAGGAGGCCGGCGGCGTCCTCAAGCTGATCGTCCCCGACCCGCCGGCGGACGTGCCGTTCGCGTCGAACGCGCGCTCGACGGGGTCGCTCGCGGCCGACGCCGACGGCGACGACCGCCTCGTCGTCGAGTTCTCCGAGGAGCTCGGCAACCCCAACTCCGCCGTCCAGTTCTCCGCGATCGAGACGCGCTCGTTCTCCTTCAACAGCCCCTACGGCGCCTGTCCCGAGTGCGAGGGGATCGGCTCGACGAAGGAGGTCGACGAGGAGCTCGTGGTCGAGGACCCCTCGAAGCCGCTGAAACACGTGTTCGAGCCGTGGAGCTACGACCGCACCTACTACTCGCGCCAGCTCGACAACGTCGCAGACCACTTCGGCGTCGACCTCGACGCGCCGTTCGAGGAGCTCGACGAGGAGATCCGCCGGCAGTTCCTCTACGGCACCGACGAGATGGTCCACTTCGAGTGGACGACGAAGAACGGCACCCGCGAGAAGACCGAGCGGTTCGAGGGGGTCATCCCGAACCTAGAGCGTCGCCACGTCGAGACCGACTCCGAGCGCGCCCGCGACCACATCGAGGAGTACATGGCCGTGACGACCTGCCCCGAGTGCGAGGGCACCCGCCTGAAAGAGCAGTCGCGGCACGTCCTCGTCGCGGGCACGTCGATCACGGACGTGAACGAGCTGTCCATCGCCGAGGCCCGCGCGCACTTCGAGGGAATGGAAGACGAGCTGAACGAGCGCGAGACGACCATCGCCGAGGAGATCTTAAAGGAGATCCGGGCGCGGCTCGGCTTCATGGAGGAGGTCGGCCTGGAGTACCTCACGCTCGACCGCGAGGCCTCGACGCTGTCGGGCGGCGAGAGCCAGCGCATCCGGCTCGCGACGCAGGTCGGATCGGGACTGGTGGGCGTGCTGTACGTACTCGACGAGCCCTCGATCGGGCTCCACCAGCGCGACAACGACCGCCTGCTCGACACGCTGGAGGGGCTCCGCGACCTCGGCAACACCCTCCTCGTCGTCGAGCACGACGAGGAGACGATGCGCCGCGCCGACGAGATCATCGACATGGGGCCCGGCCCCGGCAAGCGCGGCGGCGAGGTCGTCGCGCAGGGCGACTTCGACGACGTGGTCGAGACCGACGAGTCGGTGACGGCCGACTACCTCGCGGGCCGAAAGTCGATTCCGGTGCCCGACGAGCGCCGCGAGGCCGACGGCGAGCTCGTCGTGCGCGGCGCCCGCCAGCACAACCTGAAGGACCTGGACGTGCCGATCCCGCTCGGCACACTGACGACGGTGACGGGGGTCTCCGGCTCCGGGAAGTCGACGCTCGTCAACGACATCCTCTACAAGGGGCTCGCCCGCGAGATGAACGACAACACCTCGGTCGACCCCGGCGCACACGACGCGATCGAGGGGCTCGACGGGATCGAGACGGTCCGGCTCATCGACCAGTCGCCGATCGGGCGGACGCCGCGCTCGAACCCCGCCACGTACACCGACGTGTTCGACCACGTCCGCGAGCTGTTCGCGGAGACGAAGCTCTCGAAGCGCCGCGGCTACGAGAAGGGGCGCTTCTCGTTCAACGTGAAGGGCGGCCGCTGCGAGGAGTGCGGCGGGCAGGGCACCGTGAAGATCGAGATGAACTTCCTCTCCGACGTGTACGTCCCCTGCGAGGAGTGCGGCGGCGCCCGCTACAACGACGAGACGCTCGACGTGGAGTACAAGGGGAAGACGATCGCCGACGTGCTCGACATGAGCGTGGAGGAGGCCCACGAGTTCTTCGAGAGCCACCGCGGGCTGGAGCGCCGCCTCAAGCTGCTGCGAGACGTCGGCCTCGGCTACATGGAGCTCGGCCAGCCCTCGACCACCCTCTCCGGCGGCGAGGCCCAGCGCGTGAAGCTCGCCGAGGAACTGGGCAAGCGCGCGACCGGCGACACGCTGTACCTCCTCGACGAGCCGACGACGGGGCTCCACAAGGCCGACGAGCGCAAGCTGATCGACGTGCTCCACCGGCTCGTCGACGCCGGCAACACGGTCGTCGTCATCGAACACGAGCTCGACCTCGTGAAGAACGCGGATCACGTGATCGATCTCGGCCCCGAGGGCGGCGACGGCGGCGGCGAGTTGGTCGCCAGCGGCACCCCCGAGGAGATCGCCCGCGAGGACGCCTCCCACACCGGGCGCTACCTCCGTGACATGCTCCCGAAGGTCGACCTCGACGGCCCCCGCGACGACCGCCGAAAGCCCGCGATCGCCGACGACGACTGAGGCGGAAGCGAAGCGGCCGCCGAGGCGGACCGGCGCGGTCGGCTCCGAGTCGGCCCGCCTCCCGTCGGCCGGCGGAGATTCGGCCGGGTCGACCCCTGCGACCCGCAGCTTGATACCGCGGCGCGTCGTCGCTCCGAGCGATGCGAGAGATCACGACGGACGACGTGCCGGAGGCCCTCGGTCCGTACTCACAGGGGATCGTCTCCGGCGACACGGTCCACGTCTCCGGGAAGACGGGCGTGGACCCCGACACGGGCGAGGCCCCCGAGTCGGTCGCCGAACAGACGACGCAGACGCTCGAAAACGTCGCCGCGATCCTTGAGGCGGCCGGAACGACGCCGGACGCGATCGTGTCGGCGACCGTCTACCTCACTGATATGGACGACTACGACGCGGTGAACGAGGCGTACCGGTCGTTTCTCTCGGAGCCGTATCCGGCGCGGACCTGCGTCGAGGTGTCCCGGCTCCCCGCCCCGCTCGACGTGGAAATCACGGTCACCGCGGAGCTCGACGGCGACTGAGGCAGAACGGTTCCGCGCTCAGAACTTCTCCAGCAGGTCGCCGTAGAACTCGCCGCCGCGGTCGTCGGCGAGCTTCTCGACGATGAGCTCCGGCGTCGACCGCGCGAGGTGGCCCTTCTTCGGCGAGCGGTTCACCCGGAGCTCGCCGTCGACGAGCCCCTCGGCCTCGATACCGTCGACCGCGACGTCGAAGTCGGCGGCGTCGCGGATCTCGCGGGCGAGGTGCGAGACGAAGACGGCGGTGGCGTCCTGGTCGTCGAGCGCCTCCAGGATGCCCGCGATGATCTTCGCGGAGGCGCCCGGTTCGGTGATCGACTCCAGCTCGTCGACCAAGACGAGCCGGCCGTCCGCGCCGTCGACGAGGTCGCCGAAGTCGCGGAGCGTCGCCTCGAACGCGCCCGCGTCGAGGGTGCCCTGCGACTTGGCGTAGTAGTGGATCTCCTCGAACCGCTCGACCGTGGCCGACTCGGCGGGGGCGGGCATCCCCATCTGCGCGAGCACGACGACGAGGGCGACCAGATCGAGCGTGGAGGTCTTCCCGCCGGAGTTGACGCCGGACAGCAGCGTCGCGCCCGAGACGGCGTAGTCGACGGGCTCGGCGTCGGCGAAGTCGACGTCGAGCAGCGGGGAGCGGCCGCCCTCGATGCGGAAGCCGGGCGAGCCGCCGTCGCCGGTGTCGGCGGCGGGGTCGACGACCTCCGGCATGACGCAGTCGAAGTCCCGGGCGAACCGCGCGATCGCCAGCTCGACGTCGAGCTCTAAGGCGTCGCGCACCAGCGCCTCGACCGGCTCGCGGAGGTCGCCGAGGTCGCTCGCGAGGTCGGCCTTCAGCTTCGCGGCGCGCCGGTCGCGGGCCGCCGAGAGCTCGGTCCGGAGCCGCGAGACGGCGCTCTCGTCGTGGTCGACGGGGAACGAGGGGTCGCCGCCGAAGACGCGCTCGGCGAGCTCCGCCTCCTCGGGTTTCAGGCGAAGCGCGTCGGCAAGGTGCTCGCGGGCGGCGTCGACCGCCGCGTCGTACTCGTCGGCGAGCTCGCGGTCCAAGAGGGAGTCGACGCGGGCGCCCTGCTCGACGAGGGAGAGGAAGTCGGTTCCCTCGATGGTGACGTCGCGCTCGCGGATCGCCTCGCGCAGGCGGTCGTCGGCGACCGACGCCGCCGTCGACACCGCGGCGTCGAGGTCGTCGACGGCGGCCGTCAGCCGGTCCAGCTCGGCGTCGCCGGCGATGGTCCCGTCGTCGTCGAGCCGCGAGAGCGCGTCGCGCAGGCGGTCGATCTCGACGGGGGGATCGGCGCCGCCGTCGGCGCCGGAGACGGGGTCGCCGGCCGCCGCGGCCGCCTCGTGGACCGCCGCGGCCGCCTCCAGCCGCTCGCGGTTCTCGGCGAAGAAGGCGAGCAGGCGCTCGGGCACCGTCTCGGCCGGCGTTTCGAGGGCGTCCGGCCGCACGCTCACGTCGCCCTCCACGTCGAGGCCGGCGAACGACTCGTCCAAGACGATCACCGACGCGTACGACCGGCCGAGCTCGGAGACGTCGCGGGCGTCCTCGACCGTTTCGACCGAGAGTTCGGGCACCTCGGCCTCGGCGCGCGCGAGCGTCTCGGCGTCGGCGGTCGCCAGACACCGGTCCCGGACGCGGACGGTCGGCGGGTCCGACAGGGGCGCGCAGTCGGCGAGCGCCTCGCGGACGGCGGGGTCGGGGTCGCGCTCCGTCGCCTCGGCGGCGAACGCCTGCGCCTCCGCGATCCGCGAGGCGGACGCGCTCGGGTAGAACGTCTCCAGCCGCTTCGCCGCGTAGTCGGTGACGGTGCGCTCGCGCAGCAGGTCGATCGCCTCCCGGTACAGTTCGCGGGCGCGGTCGGTGGCCAGCACGCGCCCGTCGTCGTCGTGGCGGCGCCGGATCGCGCCGCGAGCGATGCGGGCCGCGCGGGCCTCGTTCACGCCCGGTGCGCGGGCGATGGCGGCCACGTCGCCGGACTCGACGGTCGCGGCCGGGTCGTCGAGCTCGCGCAGGGCCGCGGCCGTCTTGGCGCCGACGCCGGGGATCGCCTCCAGCTCCATCTACCGGCCGGTATCGCGGCAACGGTCTAAAGCGTGCGGGTCGCTCCCGCGGCGCGGCGGCGGGCCGAGCGACGGCCGACGCGATCGGTTCCGCGTGCGACGCCCTTTTTCGCGCCCGCCGCTAACGCCGGCCATGAGCCGGAACGCGCGAACCGTCGGCGACGGGTCGCTCACCCCCGAGACGGCGGCGAAGGCGGCGAAGGCGCGCGACGCGCTCGGCGAGCGCGACGGCGTCCTCGTCGCGTTCTCGGGCGGCGTCGACTCCGCGGTCGTCGCGGCGCTGGCGCGGGACGCGCTCGGCGACGACGCCGTGGCGTGTACCGCCCGCAGCGAGACGCTCCCGGCGGCGGAGCTCGACGACGCGGAACGGGTGGCCGACGAGATCGGGGTCCGCCACGAGACCGTGACCTTCTCCGAACTCGACGACCCGAACTTCGTCGCCAACGACGGCGACCGGTGTTACCACTGCCGCACGATGCGGCTCGGGAGGATGTACGAGACGGCGAGGGAGCTGGGGATCGACACCGTCTGCGACGGGACGAACGCCGACGACCCGGGCGAGGGACACCGCCCGGGGCTCCGCGCGGTCGAGGAGCTCGACGTGTTCTCGCCGCTGCTCGATGCGGGGATCGCGAAGGAAGAGGTCCGAGCGATCGCCGACGCCTACGACCTCTCCGTGGCCGACAAACCCTCGATGGCGTGTCTCTCCTCCCGGATCCCGACCGGGCTGGAAGTGACCGAGGAGCGACTGACCCGCGTCGAGAAGGCGGAGCGGGTGCTCCGCGAGTGGGGGTTCGAGGGGTTCCGCGTGCGCGACCACGACGGCCTCGCGCGGGTCGAGATCGCCCCCGACGAGCTGGAGCGCGCGCTCGATCCGGCCTTCGCCGACGCCGTCCACGAACACCTCACCGACCTCGGCTTCGAGTACGTCACCCTCGACATGGCCGGGTACCGGACCGGGAGCGTGAGTCCGGGCGGCGAGGGGGAGACCGCGGACGGCGGCGGCCCGAGCGACGCGGACAGGGCGTCCGAGGACGGCGAGTCGTCGAACGGTGAGTCATCGGACGGCGGCGTCGACCTCGGACGGCAGTACCCGCGCTGAGGGCGCGAGCGGACCGAGTTCGGACCGCCGTCGGTCGCGGACGCAGTCGGCGTTATCACCCGAGAGAACCCGGCGGGAACGCTTATAACCCGTGTTACTGAACCGACACCTATGCGGGAGGCACAGGCGCTAGCGGTGATCGCCGGCGGCGTCGGGGGCTCCGTCGGGGCGTTCGTCGGCGTCGCAGTCGGCGGGTCCGCGCTCTCCGTGACGCTGACCACCCTCGGGGTCGCGACGCTCGTGGGCGTCGGCGTCATCGCGAGCGCGGTCATCGCCGGCGACGTGGAGTTCCTCGCCGACGCGGACGGCGAGTGACCGGGACGGGAGAGGGGAGACAGCGGCACCGAACCACCCGATATCGGAGTAACGTTGAAATACCGGTCCCGCGTAGCTACCGGCGATGGTCGCTGCGGCGGCGTTCTGGGTGGAGTGTGACCGCTACCACGAGCTGGCGGAGCGGTTCCAGCGCGGCATCGAGATCACCCACCCCGACCGGCTCACCGGGCGGAGCGGCTACTACAGCGAGTGCGGCTGTTCCTGGTGCGCCGAGGAGGTCACCTACTTCGAGTACCGCGGCGAGCGGCTGTGAACGGGCGGTCCGCTCGGCGGTAGCGCTCGCCTCCGACCGCGCGCTTCAAGGCCCCGCCGCGACGAACGAACGCCATGAGCCTCATCGCGTTCGACTTCGACGGGACGCTCTCCGACTCCGAGATGACGGTCCTGCTCGCGGAGCGGGCGGGCGTCACCGACGAGGTCGCCGAGATCACCGAGCGAGCGATGAACGACGAGATCGGCTACGCCGAGAGCCTCTATCAGCGCGCGGAGCTGCTGGAAGGCCTCTCCGCGGCGGACGTCGAGGACGCGTTCGACGCGGTCCGGATCCGCCCCGGCGCCGCGCGCCTCATCGAGCGCTTGCGCGACGAGGGCCACCACGTCGCCGTGCTCACGGGCGGGTTCGAGCGCGGGGTCGAGGCGGCGCTCGCCCGGGAGGGGGTCTCGGTCGACACGATCGTCGCCAACCGGCTGCCGACCGGACCGGACGGGGCGCTCACCGGCGAGGCCGAGGGACCGCTGATCGAGGGGACGAAGGACGACGCGCTCGCCGACCTCGCGGCCGAGGTCGACGTGCCGATGGCGGAGACGGTGGCGGTCGGCGACGGCGCAAACGACCTGCCGATGCTGGAGGTCGCCGGGCTCGCGGTCGGTTTCGTCCCCAAGTCCGCGGTGCGGCCGGTCTGCGACGCCGTCGTCGCCTCCATGTACCGGCTCGGAAAGGTGCTGGAGGCGCACGGCGTGCTCGCGGACGGCGAGTGAGCGCGGGACGGGGCAGCCGCGGGGAGGCGCGACGCGCTCGCGACGGTTCCCGATACCTGACCATGTTTGGCTCAAACGTTAATCAGCGACGAACCGAACGCCGTCGTATGAGCGTCTTCGCTGGGGTGGTCCGATGCTGCCGACGCTGACGTATCTCCAGTTTCACCTCGTCTTCAGCCTCCCCATCGTGGCGCTTCTGTGGTACCTCGCCCCCCGATACGAGCCGACGCGCCGGCGGCGGGCGACCGCCGGCATCGCGATCCTCGTCGCGATCGCGTACCTCTACACGACGCCGTGGATCAGCTACATGATCCGCCGGGGGGCGTGGGGGTACGCCGACGGCGCGGTGCTCGTCCGGGCGCTGTCGATCCCCCTCGGCGAGTACCTCTTCTTCACCGTTCAGACCGTCGTCACCGCGTTCGCGCTCCACCTGATCGGGTTCGACCCGACGTTCCGCGAGGGGGACTTCGACCGCGCGCCGCGGGCCGCGGGGGTCGTCGTCGGCCTCGCGATGGTGCCGATCGGATTGGGGCTCGCGTCGCTCGACCCGTCGTACCTCTATCTCGGCGGGCTGATCGCGTGGGTCGGCCCCGTCCTCGCACTCCAGTGGGGGGTGGGCGGCGGATACCTCGTCCGGACGCCGCGGACGTGGCTCGCGGCGACGTTCCTCCCGGCCGCGTACTTCTGGGTCGCGGACCGGATCGCGATCGGGATGGGCACCTGGTATCTCTCCCCCGAGCTGACGACCGGGATCGCGGTCCTCGGGCTCCCGGTCGAGGAGATGCTGTTCTTCGCCTCGGCCGGGGTGATGACGGTGAACGGGCTCGTGCTGTTCGAGTGGGTGCTCGACTGGAACGACCGCCGCCGGGCGGTCGCGGAGCCGGTCGCCGGTGGCGGGTCGGAGGCGTCGGACCCCGACGTGCCCGGACCGGAGCCGCCGACCGACCCGGACCCCGACGTGGTCGATGACTGAGGCGTCGCCGACGGGGGCGTCGGCCGCTCCCCGTCTCACGGGGGCGCACGAGCGCGACGCCGGTGAAGGATCGGGAGATACCGGCGGAGACGCGGACGCCGCCGCCGAGCGAGTCGACCGCTGGTTCGCGCGGCGCCCGGCGCTGGCGCTCGCGGCCCTGCTCCCGGTCGGCGCCGTGACCCCCCTGTTTCCGGTCGAACTCGGCGTCGCGACGTTCGCGCTCGGCACGCTCGTCGTCGGGATGGCGCACGGCGCGGTCGACCACCTCGTCCCCCTTCGAGCCGCGCCGGGCGTGTCGCTCCGGCGGTCGATCGCGGTCGTCTCGGTCGCCTACGCGATCCTCGGCGCCGCGGTCGTCGCCGCGTTCTTCCTCGCGCCCGTCGCCGCGTTCGTCGGGTTCATCGCGCTCACGTGGCTCCACTGGGGGCAGGGCGACGTGGCGACGCTCGCGATCGCCGGCGTCGACCACTTGCCCACGTCGGCGGAGCGCTGGCTGGCGCTCGTCGTCCGCGGGGGCCTTCCGATGGGCGTCCCGCTCCTCGCGCATCCGGAGGAGTACCGCCTCGTCGCGGAGTGGATCGTCGGGCTGTTCCTCGTCGATCCGGGAGCGGCCGCGACGGCGGTCGACCCCCTGTTCACGCCGGGGGTCCGACTCGGCGTCGGCGTCGGGATGGCGGCCGCGACGTTGGCGTCGGTGGGGCTTGGCTATCGGCGAGTCCGCGGCGGCGCTCGCAGCGGGCGCGACGCGGGAGGGTGGCGCCGCGACGTCGGTGAGCTGGCGGTGCTGTGGGCGTGGTTCCTGCTCGCGGCGCCCGTGTTCGCGATCGGGGTGTACTTCGCGCTGTGGCACGCGCTCCGGCACGTCGGGCGGCTCGTCCTCGTCGACCCCGCGGCCGCGAGCGCGGCGTCCGCCGGCGACGCGGTCGGGGCGCTGGCGCGGTTCGCCCGCGACGCCGCGCCGCTCACGCTCGGCGGGTTCCTCGTCGTGGGCGCGGTGGGCGTGGCCGTGCCCGCGGGCGTCGCCGCGCCCGGCGATGTGCTGGCCGTGTCGCTGGTCGCCATCGCCGCCATGACCCTGCCGCACGTCGCCGTCGTCGCGTGGCTGGACCGGCGGCAGGCGGTGTGGCGGCCGGGCGGCCGACGGCCGAGCGGCGACTGAGGGGAGCGAGGCCCTCAGTCTCCCCAACCGGGCGTGCCCGGCGCGCCGGCGTCGTCCTCCACGTCGCGGACGAGTCGGTCGCGCGCGTCGGCGTCGAGGCCGACGAAGTCACCGTCGTCGCCCGCACGGTCCGTCCACTCGCGGACCGCGGTCCCGACCCACGAGTCGGCGTCGCGGGCGGCCGCCCTCGCGTCGGCCATGCGGTCGCGAGCGACCGACAGCGACCCGGGCCGGGAACCGACGGCGGCGCCGGCGAAGCGCGCGCGGTCGTCCGGAGTCTCCTCGCCGTCGCGGAGTCGGGCGACGACCCCGTCGAGCTCGTCGGGGTCGGGGTAGGCGAAGACGGTCGCGCCGAGCGCCTGCGGACCGAACGCGGGCGCCGGGAGGTCCGCCGGGGGCGCGTCGTCGAGGAGGCGCTCGCCGCCGCCGGCCGCCGCGACGCGCTCGCACTCCGTCTCGGCGCCGAGTTCGAGGTTGTGGCCGGGGTACGTCGCGCAGGTGCGCGGGTAGCGGTCGGTGTCGTGAATCCGGCACTGGAGCGTCGTCGGGTCGAGGAACGCGCACGCGCCGAGCCAGCGCGGCTCGTCGGTGCCGATCGGTGCGACGGGCTTGGGGGGCTTCCGGAGGCCGACGACGAAGACGGGCCGGTCGTCGACCGCGGCGAGGTCGACGCCGTCGATCCGGACGCTGTCGTCGCGCTCCGCCGGCTCGAACAGCCGGGGGACCAGGGCGTCGCCGAGACCGTCGTCGACGAACCGGGCGACCTCGTCGCGGGTGAGCGGCGCGAGAGCGTAGACATCGTCGAGCGGCGGGCGGGAGCCGGTCCGGTCGGAGCCGGCGGCGTCCGGGTCGAGCGGCCGCCAGTCGACGCAGCAGCCGGCACAGCCCTCGCAGTCGAGCTCCATACGCCCGTGCTAACGGTTCGCTCGGTGATAAGCGATCGGCGTGAGTGGAGTTCGACGGAGGGCGGGCCGTCGCCCCCGTCTCAGAGCTCGCCCTTCGTGCTCGGCGTGTCGCTCCGCCGCTCATCGAGGCGGGTGGCGCCGTCGAGCGCGCGCGCCAGCGCCTTGAACAGCGCCTCCACCTCGTGGTGGGCGTTGTCGCCGGTCTCGACCGCTGCGTGGAGCGTCAAGCCGGCGTTGTGGGCTAACGACAATGCGAAGTGGTCGGCCATGACGCTCGTGAACTCGCCGACCGACTCCTGCGAGAACTCGCCGGAGAACTCGTAGTAGGGGCGGCCGGCCACGTCGACGACGACGCTCGCGACCGCCTCGTCGAGGGGGACGCGGCGGTCGGCGTACCGCCGGATGCCGCGCTTGTCGCCGAGCGCCTCGTCGAACGCCTCGCCGAGACAGATCGCCACGTCCTCGACGGTGTGGTGGTCGTCGATGTCGAGGTCGCCGTCACAGCGGACCGTGAGGTCGAAGAGCCCGTGTTTGGCGAACGACGCCAGCATGTGGTCGTAGAAGCCGACCCCCGTGTCGACCTCGCTGTCGCCGTCGCCGTCGACCGCGAGGGTGAGTTCGATCGTCGTCTCGCTCGTCTCGCGGGTGACGGCCGCAGTCCGTTCGTGCTCGCTCATACCGGCCCGTCGCGGGGGATTCGTAAGTCGGTTGCGGGTGTGGAGACGATCTCGACCGCTCCGCGGTCGGGCGTCTCGAACGCTCCGGGGGTAGCTATTTATAAATCGACGCTCGCGGCGACCTCCCGGTACTCCGGGTCCCACACGTCGAGCGCGTGGACGCGCCACCGGACCGGGTCGAGCTCGGCGTCGACGAGGTCGGCGACCCCGCCCGGTTCGGGGTTCCCGCCCCGCGCCAGCGTCACGTGCGGGACGTACTCCTCGCCCTCGATCCCCTCGATCGCGCCGAACGCCGCGCAGAGCCGCCGGTGGAGGCGAACGAGTCCGTCGCTCTCGACTGCGAGATACACGACCGGCCGCGACCCCGACCGCGGCGCGTCGAAGACGTCGACTCCGGTCACCGCGACCTCGAAGGGGTCGGTTCCGGCGAGGGGTCGGCGGAGGCGCTCGCGCAGGCGGTCGAGCGCCGCCTGTCGGGGCGGAACGTCCCGATCGCCTCCCTCGGTCTCGGTCCTCCCGCGCTCGCCGTCCCGCACGTCCGCGACGCCGAACCGCTTACAGACGAGGGTGTGGCGCTCGCGAACCGTGTCGAACCCCGCCAGTTTCGGGTGGAGATCGGTCGCGAGCCGACCGACTGCGGGCGGGAGCGGCGCGTTGAGGCTGAACACGACGACGGCCGGCTCAGATCCGATCGGCGAGGTGTAAGGCGATGACGACGACGAGCGCGATCCCGATCAGCGTCGGGAGCGCGTCGAGGAGCCAGAAGGCGATGTCGAGGACGGTCCCGACGATCTCCAGCAGAAGCCACGCGATGACGAGCAGTAACACGAGCTTCAGGAGGTCGTCGGTGTCGATCTCGGCGCGGTTCATGCCCCAACGGGCGGGCGGCAGCGGTAAAAAGACGATGGTGACGGGCGGAGCCGAGGGGTCGGCGCCGGCCCCTCGACCGGCTTCGGCCGACCGGCCGCAAACGCGTCCGTTACGCGATCTTCTCGTACTGCTCGGAGAGCTTCTCCGCGGCCTCGTCGAGCAGTTCCGACTCGTACTCGTCGAGGTCCCACTCGACGACCTCCTCGACGCCGTTCGAACCCAGCTTCGCGGGCACGCCGAGCGCGGTGTCGTCGTAGCCGTACTCGCCGTCGAGCACGACCGAGCAGGGGAGCACCTCGCCGGTGTCGTTGAGGATGGCCTCGACGGTGTGGGCGACGCCCGTCGCCGGGCCCCACTGCGTGGCGCCCTTCCGGCTGATGACGTCCATCGCGGACTCCTGGAGGTCCGCGAGGATCTCCTCCTTCTCGTCGGCGTCGAACGACGGGTCGCGGCCGTCGACGCGCACCTTCGAGAAGACGGGCGCCTGCGCGTCGCCGTGCTCGCCGAGGATCGTCGCCTCGACGTTCTTGACGGGCGCGTCGAAGCGCTCGGAGAGGACGTAGCGGAAGCGCGCGGAGTCGAGCCGCCCGCCGAAGCCGACCACCTTGTGGCGGTCGCGGTCGCCCGCCTCGTAGAGGTGGCGGTTGAGCAGGTCGACCGGGTTCGAGGTGGTGACGGTGACGAAGTCGTCGTTGTGCTCGGCGATGGAGGCGCCGATGTCCTCCATGATCGGCGCGTTGTCGCCGGCCAGATCGATCCGGGTCTGCCCCTCCTTGCGCGGGATGCCGGCCGTGATGACGACGACGTCCGAGCCGGCGGTGTCCTCGTACTCGCCCTGCCGGACGGTCGTGTTCGAGTCGTAGGCGACGCCGTGGTTCGCGTCGGCCGCCTGCCCGATCGTCGTCTCGCGCTGGTCCGGGATGTCGACGAAGACGAGCTCGTCGACCACGTCGCGCAGCGCGAGGTTGTAGCCGGCCGCGGCTCCGACGGTCCCCGCCGCACCGATAACGCTGACCTTTGTCATACCGTCTTGATCCGCGACCGGACGGCGAGTAAACGTTTCGGAACCCCCCAACGCCCGCGAGCGCCGTCGCGAAACCCCTAACTCCCGCGGCGTCGAACCGACGTCTCGTGCCGACGTTCCGCTACCCGTGTCCCGGCTGTCGGACGACGAACAGCCTTCACGACGCCGACTGCGAGTTCGAGGGCGTGAGCTGGCCGACCGTCGAGAAGGCGTACACGGACCTCCTCGCGGTGCTGTCCGCGGAGCCCGACGGCCTCTCGGAGGCGGCGCTGCGGGACGCGGTCCCCGCCGACTGGGGCGGGCTCCACAAGGCCGCGCTCGGCGCGCTCCGCCGCGACCAGCGCGTCGTCGAGGACGGCGACCGCCTCCGCCTGCTCACCGCCGCGGAGTTCAAAGAGCGCGTCTCCGAGCCCACCCGCGAGCCGATGCGCACCGTCTACGAGCACGGCTCGGTCCCCGGCTGCCACGACAACGCCGTCTTCGCGATGGTGGCGTGGTACGAGATGGTCGGGCTCTCGTGGCCCGAGACCCGCGAGAACGTCGCCGAGTGGCTCCGGAACTCGGGCGCGTGGGACCGCGGCGGCTTCGAGGAGTCGACGCCCGAGGAGCTCGTCGACGCCAAGCGCCACGTGTACGACGAGGGGTACGGCTGGAAGGAGAAGGGGCAGGCCGCGAAACGCGTCATCGAACGGCACATCTGAGCCCGCCTCACGGTCGCCCGCTCGACTCGCGACGACGCCGCTCGCTTAAGTCCCCGCGCGACCTCTCGCCACCGTGACACACCCGGAAGCCGGCGCGGCGCCGAGCGGGGGCGACCTCGACGACGTCGCCGATGCCGCCGATCCAGACGCTGTCGACGACGAAAACGGCTCCGACCGCCCTCCGGCCGTCGCGAACCCCCGGCGCGCGCTCGCGGTCGTGATCGGCGTCGTGTTCATCGACCTCGTCGGCTTCGGGATCGTGATCCCGATACTCCCCTTCTACGTGCGCTCGTTCGGCGTCAGCGACGCCTTCATCGGGCTGCTCGCGGCGTCGTACTCGCTCGCGCAGTTCCTCGCCGCCCCGACCCTCGGCCGGCTCTCCGACCGGATCGGGCGCCGTCCCGTCCTGCTCGCGTCCCTCGCGGCCGCCGGCATCGCGTGGGTGACCTTCGGCTACGCCGGGACGGCGGGGGCGCGGTTCGGTCCCGTCGCCGCGCTCGTCGTGCTGTTCGCGTCCCGGGCGCTCGCGGGAGCCATGGGCGGGAACATCGCCGCCGCGCAGGCGTACGTCGCCGACATCACGCCCCGGGACCGGCGCGCGGGGGCGCTCGGACTCGTCGGCGCGTCGTTCGCGCTCGGGTTCGTCTTCGGACCGGCGATCGGCGGGCTCCTCGCCGCCGATCCCGTGGTCGCCCGCGCCGACGCGCTCCTCCCGTCGTTCGTCCCGGCGACGGCGTACTCGCTGCCGAGCTTCGCGGCCGCGGGGATGAGCTTCCTCGCCGTCGCCGTCGGCTTCCTCCTCTTGGAGGAGCCGAACCGGACGCGACCGGCGGCGGAGACCGAGGGGGGTCCGCCCCGACGGACGACCCTCGTCGGCCAGTTCCGCGACGCGCTCGCCTCCGCGACGCTCCGGCCCCTCACGGTCGCGTACTTCGTCGTGGCGGTCGCGTTCGCGGGCGTTCAGGTGATGTTCATCCCGTACGTGGCGGACGCGTTCGGCTACGACGCGACCGCCGCGGCGCTGCTTCTCACCTACGTCGGGGTCCTCGGCGCGGTGAACCAAGGCGTCGTGGTCGGGCGGCTCTCCCGGCTCGTCCCCTCGCGGACGCTCGTCGCCGCCGGATCGGTCGTCCTCGCGGCCGCCCTCGTCGCGCTCCCCGCCACCGGGGTGGTCGACCGGAGGGTCGGCGACGTCGCCCTCGGGGGACCGGAGTGGCTCACGCTCCCGCTGGTCGCGCTGCTCGCCGCGCTCGCGGCGCTGTCGCTCGGCAACGCCCTCGTCAACGTCTCGCTGGCGACGCTCGTCTCCGCCTCGGCGGACGACGCGGCGCAGGGGGCCGCCTTCGGCGTGACGCAGGGGGCGTCGAGCCTCGGGCGGACCGTCGGCCCGCCGCTGATGGCGGTGCTGTACACCGTCGCGGTCGCGTCGCCGTTCCTCGCGGGCGCGCTGCTGCTCGCGCCCGTGGCGGTCGCGTTCGGTCGCCGAGCCCGGTGAGAGGGGCCGAGCCCCGTAAGGGAGTCCGAGATCGGGCGCCGAAGGCGATCCGCCGCCGCACGACAGTTTTACGCCGCCAGTCGCCGTCGTACCCCACGCATGGCCCTCGACCCCGTCCCGGCGTGGCCCGCCGTCGGTTCGCTCGCCGGCGGGGCGGGGGCGCTCGCGCTCGCGTGGGCGATCCGCGAACACCGCGGTCGCCCCGGCGTCGACTGGTTCCTCGGGGTGTTCGCCGCGCAGGCGACGTGGTGCCTCTCCTACGGGACCGGGCTGCTCGTCTCGGACCCGGCCGTCCGCGCCGCGCTGGAGGCGACGGCGTGGCTCGGCGTGATCTGGACGGGGATCGCCTTCCTCGGCTTCGCCCTGGAGTACACCGGCCGGAGCGACGTCGTCCGGAGCCGCCTGTTCGGGACGATCGTCGCGTTCGGGCTGCTCTCGTCGGCGCTCGTCGCCACGAACCCCCTCCACGGCGCGTTCTGGACCGACCTCGTCCGCGACCCCGTCTTCGGCGTCGAGACCGTCTCGTACGCGTTCGGACCCTGGGCGTACCTGACCGTCGCCGCCGAGACCGTCCTCGTCGCCAGCGCCGTCTTCCTGCTCGTCGACACCCTGCTCAGCTACGGCCCCCTCTACCGCCGCGAGAGCGCCGCGGTCGCGCTCAGCTCGCTGCCGCCGGGGTTCGCCCTCGTCGCGTGGGCCCTCCAGATCGGCCCGGTCCCGCAGCTCCAGCTCGCGCCGATCATGTTCGTTCCGCACGTCCTGCTCGACGCGTACGCGTTCGACCGCGCGGAGATGTTCGACCGCAACCCGACGACCAGCCGCGCCGCCGAGCGCACGGCGATCGACGACCTCCGGGACCCGATCGTCGCGCTCGCGCTCGACCGCCGCGTCGTCAGGCTCAACCCCGCGGCCGAGACGATCCTCGGCGTCGACGCCGAGACCGCCCGCGACCGCCCGCTCGCCGAGTTCCTGGACCTCCCGGTCCGGGTCGGCGACGAGCCCGAAGAGGAACCGGACGGCGGCGAATCCGACCGAACCGAGGGAATTGAGCCGGACGAGCCCGAGCCGGACGGAACCGAGCCCGACGGGATCGGCCCCGACGGCTCCCGCGAGACGGTCGAGATCGACGCGGCCGCTGGCGCCGGTCGCCGCACGTACGCGGTGTCGATCTCTCGGTTGACCGACCCGAACGGCACCCACGTCGGGTACACCGTCGTCCTCTCGGACGTGACCGAGCGCGAGCGCCGGCGCCAGCAGCTGGAGGTGCTCAACCGCATCCTCCGCCACAACCTCCGCAACGACGCCGGCGTCGTCCACGGGTACGGGGAGCTCCTCGCCGAGCAGCTGGACGACCCCGAGCAGGTCCGGATGGCGGACGCCATCGAACGCCGAGCGGGCGCGCTGGCCGCGCTCGGCGAGAAGGCGGGCACGGTCGAGCGGCTCCTCGAAGCGAGCGACCCCGCGCCGACGGACATTCGGGAGCTTCTGAACGCGGTCGTCGCCGACGCCCGCGAGCGCGACCCGGACGCTGTCGTCGAAACCGCCGTCGAGGGGGCGGGCGCCGACTGGACCACGCTCGTCAGGTCGGACGCGCTCCGCGCGGTCGTCGAGAACACCGTCGAGAACGCCGTCGACCACCACGACGGCGAGGGGGTCAAGCGCGAGGACGGCGGGACGTGGATTCAGGCGTCGCTCCGCCGGGAGGAGGGGGCAGACGAGGGGCGCGGCGCGGACAGCGAGACGGGCGACGACGCCGACGCCCGATACGTTCTCACCGTCGAGGACGACGGCCCCGGCATCCCGGACCACGAGGTCGACGCGGTCGAGTCGGGCCGGGAGACCGCCCTCGAACACGGCTCGGGGCTGGGGCTGTGGGTCGTCGCGTGGGGCGCCGCCGCGGTCGGCGCGGACGTGGCCTACGGGGACCGCGAGCCGCGGGGGACGCGGGTGACGGTGTCGATCCCGGTCGTGGACGATTTATAAGGCGCGCGCTTCGCCGTACGCCTGTGCCTTCAGGCGATCGTAGCGCTCTCGCGAATCGAGTACCCACTTGTACTCGAAGCCGGGCGGTGGGCTACCCATCCAGTCGAGGAACGACCGGGTCTCTTCGACCCCGAAACGGATCGTTTCGCGGCCGTACGACGGAGAGAGGCCAACCTCCTCAAATAGGTTTAAAAGGAAATCCTGACGATCGTCTCGGTTTCGTATCCGTATCGATGCCCTGGGCTCGCCGTATTCTTGAACATCGAGAAATCCGTCACAGACGTACCACATCTTCGCGATCCGGGGTGTCAGCGAGAGAGTCTCTGGGAACCGTTTTTCGCCAGATCGGTACCATCGACGAAGCGACCGCATGAACGGGTGGGATCGCGATATGACGGTGTACATATCGTGGTAATTCTCAGCCCTCGCGTTCGGACTGAACCCCGATTCACGGTTGTTACGGGCCAGTTCCGCTGCCGTCTTTTTTAGAGTGACACCAGTACTCAGTATCCCCATCTCGTGGTCGAACCACTCCAAGAATTGCTTGTTAACCATCGGAAGCCGGAACAGGCCGTGGGATCCGTCGTTCGTCTTCGGGACGGATCCGTCACCCATGAGACAGCCGATGAGGATTTCGCGAAGGTACGTGGGTATTTCGGGATAGTAACAGCTTCCGCGTGCCCAGTGACTACCGACCCGCTTGAACGATTTTCCGCATCCTGGGCACGTTTCTCTAGGCAATTTACTCGCTCTGAATACGGGGGGCTAGCATATACGTTGCGTTCCCAAGCCCCTCGGCGAAGCCGTAGTGAAGCTTGACGGGGAACTCCTCGCCGAGTTCGACGGTGACCTCGGCGTCGGAGGGGATCGCCTTGTTCATGTCCTTCAGGTAGTCGAGGCTGAACAGCGAGTCGGCGGGGCCAGCGGTGAGCGCGATGAGGTCCTCGCGGGTGAGTTCGAGGTCCACGTCGTCGGTGTCGCCCTCGGCCTCGATGAAGAACGCCTCGTCGGCCTCGTCGACGCGGAGGCGGATGTGGTCGGAGACCATGTCGGCGGCCTTGATACCGCGGTCGAGCTGGGCGCCCTCGACGACGATCTCGGAGGCGAGATCGAGGTCCGGGATGTCGGGCTCCTGGCGGATCGAGTCGGGGTCGATGAGCGCGAGGGTGTAGCTCAGGCCGTCGATCTCGATGTGGAGCTTGCGGGTCTCCTCGTCGAGTTCGAGGTGGATCAGGTCGCCGGAGTTGGCCATCCCGGCGATGTCTTCGAGGCGGGCGAGGTTGACGCCGATGACGCCGCCGTCGGCCTCGTAGGACTCGAACGCGGCGGCCTCCAGCGTGAGGTCGACCATGCCGACGTTGGCGGGGTCGACGGCGCGGATGGAGAGCTCCTCCTCGTTCAGGCGGATCTTACACTCGTCGACCAACACGCTCACCGAATCGAGCGCGTCCTGAAACGTCGACGCGCCCACGATGGCCTTGAACATATACGTTCGGCTAGGGCGGTATCACCTAAAAAGGCACCCGATCGGACCGGCACGGAAACGCTCAAACCGAGCGGATGAGGCGGCCGACGCCGACGGCGAGTGCGGCGCCGCAGACCCCGCTCGGCCGCCGACGTTCCGACCTCAGACCAGCGGTTCGACGAGGTCGCGGCCCTCGGCGAGTAAGTCGTCGACCGCGTCCTCGGAGTCGGCCTCGGCGTACACCCGGAGCTTCGGCTCGGTGCCGGAGGGGCGGACGAGCAGCCACGACCCGCTCTCCAAGAGGAGTTTGAACCCGTCGAGGGTGACGACCTTCGCGACGGGCGAGCCGCAGACGGACTCCGGGATGTGGTCCTCCAGTTCGTCGAGGACGCCTTCCTTCCGGTCGTCGGGGCAGTCGAGCGACACCTTGCCGGCCGCGATCTGTCCGTGTTCGTCGAGCAGGCGGTCGACGCGCTCGTCGAACGGCTCGGCGGCGTGGGTCGCGGCCGCGAGCAGCGCCATCAGGACGCCGTCCTTCTCGCGGACGTGTCCGCGGAGGGTGAAGCCGCCCGACTCCTCGCCGCCGAACAGCGCGTCGTGCTCGCCCATCGCCTCGGCGACCCACTTGAAGCCGACCGGCGTCTCGTACACCTCCTCGCCGTGCGCCTCCGCGATGCGGTCGACGAGGAACGTCGTCGAGACGGTGCGCACCGCCGGCCCCGAGTCGGCTTCGAGGAGGCGGTCGTAGCAGGCGGCGTAGAAGAGGTTGGCGTCGAGCACGCCGCGCTCGGGCGTGACGACCGCGATCCGGTCGGCGTCGCCGTCGTTGGCGACCCCGAGGTCGACGTCGCTGTCGGGGTCGGTGACGCGCTCGGCGAGCGCTTCGAGGTGCTCGGCCGACGGCTCGGGGGAGTCGCCGCCGAAGGTCACGTCGCGCTCGCAGCGCAGGCGGACGACCTCCGCGCCGGCGGATTCGAGGAGCGCGTCGGTGACGCCGCGGCCGCTCCCGTGCATCGCGTCGTACGCGACCGTCAGTCCGGAGAGGTCGACCGCGTCGCTCTCTCCGTCGTCCCCCGCGCCGCCGCCGACGCGCCCGACTATCTCGCGGGCCTTGTCGGCGTGGTCGCTCACGAGGTCGACGCGCTCGATTTCGCCCCGCTCGGCCTCGGGTAGGAGGTCCGGCTCCGCGAGGCGGTCGACGACGTCCTCGGTCACGTCCGGGAGCGCGGGGGCGCCGTCGTGCGGGATGAACTTCACGCCGTTGTACTCGGGCGGGTTGTGCGAGGCGGTGACCATACACGCCCCCGCCAGCCCGCGAGAGACGATGGCGTGGGCGATCACCGGCGTCGGGGCGTCGCGCTCGGGGAGTATCACGTCGAAGCCGTTGCCCGCGAGGACTTCGGCGAGGCTCTCGGCGAAGCCCTCCGAGGTCTCGCGGGCGTCGTATCCCACCGCGACCGGTTCGTCGTGACCGGCCGCGTCGAGGTGGTCGGCCACCGCCTGCCCGACGATCCGCACGCGCTCGTCGGTGAAGACGTCGAGCGTCGCGCGCCACCCGTCCGTGCCGAAGGCAATCTGGTCCATATCGGCCACGTCGGCGGCCGGGACAATAATGCCCGGTGTCGGTCGCGAGCCTTGCGCGGTCGGATCGCGGACGGTTGTTTATAACTAATCGCGGCGGCGCGTTCCCGTGAGCGGTCGCTCCGGACGAACTCGATCGGCCGCGCTTTTGTCGCCCCGTCCCGAACCCGGGTTATGACCCGAATCGTCGCCCTCTCCGGCAGCCGGAGCGCGGACAGCACCACGCGCGCCGCGCTCCGCGTCGCGCTCGGTGCCGCGGCCGACGCCGGCGCGGAGACCGACCTGATCGATCTGGCCGCCGTCGACCTCCCGCTGTACCACCCGGACGAGGGCACACAGGGGGACAGCGAAGCACTGAAGCGCCGCGTCCGCGAGGCCGACGGCGTCATCGCGGGCACGCCCGTCTACCGGGGCTCCTACTCGTCGACGTTCAAGAACTTCCACGACTTCTGCGGCTCCGACGAGTACGCGAACACCGCCGTCGGGCTGCTCGCGACAGCGGGCGGGGGGTCCTACGGCGGCACGCTCGAACACCTCCGGTCGACGTTCCGGAACGTCCACGCGTGGACGGTCCCCCACGAGGTCGGGATTCAGGGCGCCTCCTCGAAGGTCGAGACCGGCGCGGCCGCCCGGGGCGCCGGCGAGACCGACGGCCGACCGCGGATCACCGACGACGACATCCGGCGGCGCACGGAGCGACTCGGCTGGGTCGTCCTCGAACACGCCGAGCGAATGCGGTAACGCCCGGTCAGCGACGCGTAACGAGCGACCTCGACGCGAGGCGGTCGGCAGGGATTTCCGCCGCGGGATCGACCTCCAGCCAATGAGCCGCATCCGCCCGGACGAACTGGACGAGCGCCTCGGCACCGACGACGAGCCGTTCCTGCTGGACATCCGCCCCGAGTCGGACTACGAGCGCGACGCGATCGGCGCGAGCCGGAACCTGCCGGTGTACGACGACCTCCGGAGCGGCGACGACGACGCGCTCCGCCGTCGGCTCGACGAGGTCCCGGACGACCGGGAGGTCGTCACCGTCTGTAAGCTGGGGATCGTCGCCAAGCGCGCGACGCGGGTGCTCGACGAGGCGGGCTACGAGGCGTCGACGCTCGCCGGCGGAATGAGCGGCTGGAACGGATACGAGCGGAACTCGCTCGGTTACAGGGTCCGGTCGCTGTGGTGGCGGCTCCGCGGGTGACGGGCGACGGAACGGGTTCGCCGAGGCGAGGCCGCCGACCCGCTGGGCTTTTGGCCGGCTCCCCGCTACGACGCGTATGACCGAACCGGGTGACGACGACCGTGTCCGCTAACCGGAAGGGGGACCGCCGCGAGCGGGAGCTGGTGAACGCCCTCGACGAGGCCGGGTTCGCCGTGATGCGCGCGCCGGCCAGCGGCTCCGCGACCGAGCGGGAGCTCCCCGACGTGCTCGCGGGCGACGGCGAGACGTTCTACGCCATCGAGGCGAAGTCGAGCGCGGGCGACCCGATCTACCTCACCGGCGAGGAGGTGGAGGCGCTTTTGTTCTTCGCGCGCAACTTCGGCGCGAAGGCGCGCATCGCGGTGCGGTTCGACCGCGAGGACTGGTTCTTCTTCCACCCGGGCGACCTGTACACCACCGACGCCGGCTCCTATCGGGTGAAAAAGGAGAAAGCGCTCGCGGACGGCACCGACTTCCCCGAGTTCGTCGGCGAGACAGAGAAGGTGACGCTCGCGGAGGTGAGCGCGGACGGCCGCGACGCCGACGGCGACGCGGTCGACCCGGAGACGGAGGAGCGCCGGACGATCCTAGAGGCCGTCCGCGACGGCCACATGCCGGTCGAGGACGCGCTCGACGTGCTGTAGCCGACGGGGCATCGTTCCCGTTTCGGTCGCGCGACCGGCTCGGCGTCGCCGACCCCCTCGCTTATCCCTCGCGGCGCCGAACCCTGCCACGAATGAGCGAGGACTTCGGCCTGCTCGAACCGGCGGACCAGCCCGGCGACGAGTGGGAGCAGCTCGACGTCTCCGACACCGAGGCCGACCGGATCGCCCGCCGGCAGGACCGCGAGTTCGACGAGTTCCGCAAGCGGATCAAAGACACCGAGCAGTTCAAGCTCCAGGAGTCGGTGTTCGACGACGCCACGCTCGCGGCGGTGTACAAGCTGGTCCAGGACGGCTACGTCGACGCCTTCGGCGGGCCGGTGTCGACCGGGAAGGAGGCGAGCGTCTTCGAGGCGCTCGGCGGGCGGGCGGGCGAGCGGCCGGAGCCGGGCTCCGAGGCGGCGGGCGGCGGCCCCGAGGGCGTCACGCCGGAGCGCGAGGTCGCGGTGAAGGTGTACCGGATCAACTCCTCGAACTTCCGGCAGATGCGCGACTACCTGGAGGGCGACCCGCGCTTCGAGGGGATCGCGAACGACAAGAAGGCGGTCGTGCTGGCGTGGACGCGCAAGGAGTTCGCCAACCTCGAACGCGCGCGGAAGGCCGGCGTCCGGGTGCCCGAGCCGCTCGCGGTCCAGCGGAACGTCCTCGTGATGGAGCTCGTGGGGCACGCCGAAGACCGCGCCCGGCGACTGAGCGAGGTCGACGTGGAGAACCCCGAGACCGCCTACGAGGTCGTCCGCGAGTACATGCGCCGGCTCTACCGCGCCGGCCTGATCCACGGCGACCTCTCGGAGTACAACATGATCATCCACGAGGGGGAGCTGGTGATCATCGATCTGGGGCAGGCCGTGACCGTTCACCACCCTAACGCCGGGGAGTTCTTAGCGCGCGACTGCGAGAACGTGGCGGCCTTCTTCACGCGACAGGGGATCGACGTCGACCCCGACGACCTCCGCGCGTACGTGACGGAGCCGGAGCCGGACCCGACTGGAGAGCCGGACGAGGGACCGAACGACTCGGAGCGGGGGTCGGACGATCCGGAGCGGGAGTCGAGCGACTCGGAGCGGGGGTCGGACGATTCGGAGCGAGAGTCGGACGGGGCGTCCGAGGAGTAGATCGGGGGCGCCTCGACCGGAAGCGGCCGGAGACCACCGTCATGCGGCCACACACCGCCCGCGGCGGAACACTCTTAAAAGGCTTCGCCGGGTATCTCGTCGTATGCAACACGTGACGGTTCCGCAGGACCGGATCGGCGTCGTCATCGGCGCCGGCGGCGAGACGATGCGGGAGATCGAAGAGCAGGCGAACGTGCGGCTCGACATCGACTCGGAGTCGGGGAGCGTCGCCATCGAGGAGCGCGACGACCCCGTGGCGGCCATGGTGGCTCCGGACGTGATCAAGGCGATCGGCCGCGGCTTCAAGCCGGAGACGGCGCTGTCGATCCTCGACCACGACCTCCGGACGCTCGACCTGATCGACCTCTCGGAGCACACTCGCAACGACAACGACCTCCAGCGCAAGAAGGGTCGGATCATCGGTGAGAACGGTCGCACGCGCGAACTGATCGAGGAGCTGTCGGGCGCGAACGTCGTCGTCTACGGGTCGACCGTGGGCGCGGTGGGCCAGCCCGAGGAGCTGGAAGTCGTTCGCCGGGCGGTCGGGATGCTGCTCGACGGCGCGCCACACGGCGCGGTGTACTCCTACTTAGAGCGCATGTCGAACGAGCTCGACGACGACGTGAGCTTCAACGCTCCGCAGTAACCGGCGCTCGATCCGGGTATCGCGGTCGGCGCCGTCGGATTCTGTTTACAACCACCTGCTGGCAGTCGGTGCGCAGCGACCGCCCTCGAAGCCCCAGTCGAGTCCCCACTCGACCGCCCCTACACAGCACCCCACACCCCAGCCTCATCGGTCGCTTCGGGCTCCTTCCGGTCGGCCGGCCGCTCGCAGGCACGCGCCCCGCACCGCGGTCTGTTTATATACAGCCACCGCCGACTGCCCGAGCTGTCGTTCTATATAAACACCCGTGATAACGAGCCACATGACCTTCTGTTACCGCCCCCCGTGTTGCGGTTTCGCACGAAGTGAGCGAAGAGTTTATATAGAATCACAATCAATCAATGGCTGTAATGTCACAGCGCCAGCGGATGGGTAACCAGCCGATGATCGTACTTTCCGAGGAGTCGCAGCGAACCTCCGGAAAGGACGCCCAGAACATGAACATCACGGCCGGCAAGGCGGTCGCGGAGTCCGTCCGCACCACGCTCGGCCCGAAAGGGATGGACAAGATGCTCGTCGACTCCGGCGGGTCCGTCGTCGTCACGAACGACGGCGTCACCATCCTGAAAGAGATGGACATCGATCACCCGGCGGCCAACATGATCGTCGAGGTAAGCGAGACGCAGGAGGAGGAGGTCGGCGACGGCACCACCTCCGCGGTCGTGGTCGCCGGTGAGCTCCTCGACCAGGCCGAGGAGCTCCTCGACCAGGACATCCACGCGACGACCCTCGCGCAGGGGTACCGTCAGGCCGCCGAGAAGGCCAAGGAGATCCTCGACGAGGAGGCCATCGAGGTCTCCGCGGACGACCGCGACACGCTCGTCGAGATCGCCGAGACGGCGATGACGGGCAAGGGCGCGGAGAACTCCAAGGACCTCCTCGCCGAGCTCGTCGTCGACGCCGTCCTCGCGGTTCAGGACGACGACGGCATCGACACGGAGAACGTCTCCGTCGAGAAGGTCGTCGGCAGCTCGATCGACGAGTCCGAGCTCGTCGAGGGCGTCATCGTCGACAAGGAGCGCGTCGACGAGAACATGCCCTTCGCCGTCGAGGACGCCAACGTCGCGCTGTTCGACGGCGCCATCGAGGTGAAGGAGACGGAGATCGACGCCGAGGTCAACGTCACGGACCCCGACCAGCTCCAGCAGTTCCTCGACCAGGAGGAAGCGCAGCTCCGCGAGATGGTCGACCACCTCGTCGACGTCGGCGCCGACGTCGTCTTCGTCGGTGACGGCATCGACGACATGGCGCAGCACTACCTCGCGCAGGAGGGCATCCTCGCCGTCCGCCGCGCGAAGTCCGACGACCTCAAGCGCCTCGCCCGCGCGACCGGCGGCCGCGTCGTCTCCAACCTCGACGACATCGAGTCCGACGACCTCGGCTTCGCCGGCTCCGTCGCCCAGAAGGACATCGGCGGCGACGAGCGCATCTTCGTCGAGGACGTCGAGGAGGCGAAGTCCGTCACGCTCATCCTCCGCGGCGGCACCGAGCACGTCGTCGACGAGGTCGAGCGCGCCATCGACGACTCGCTCGGCGTCGTCCGCACGACGCTGCTCGACGGCAAGGTCCTGCCCGGCGGCGGCGCGCCCGAGGCCGAGCTGGCGCTGCAGCTCCGCGACTTCGCCGACTCCGTCGGCGGCCGCGAGCAGCTCGCCGTCGAGGCGTTCGCCGACGCGCTGGAAGTCGTCCCGCGCACCCTCGCCGAGAACGCGGGTCTCGACCCCATCGATTCGCTCGTCGACCTCCGCGCCCGCCACGACGGCGGCGAGTTCGGCGCCGGTCTCGACGCCTACACGGGCGACGTGATCGACATGGAGGCCGAGGGCGTCGTGGAGCCGCTCCGCGTCAAGACCCAAGCCATCGAGTCCGCCACCGAGGCGGCCGTCATGATCCTCCGCATCGACGACGTCATCGCGGCCGGTGACCTCAAGGGCGGCGGCACCGACGACGGCGGCGACGACGGCGGCCCCGGCGGCGCGCCCGGCGGCATGGGCGGCATGGGCGGCATGGGCGGCATGGGCGGCGCGATGTAAGCGAGGTTCTGAAAGAACCTCGATACCGAGCGGGGAGCGAGCGAGGTCGACCGCAGGAAGACCTCGAAGCGAACGGGGCGCGTCGCCCCGTGAGCGCACGCGACCCGCGAGGTGTGAAGTTCGGGTAACGACTTCACCACGCCGACCGCAGCCGTTCGACCGAACCGCCTTCCGACTGACCGTCGCGCGCCCCACCGGGCCTCGACGATCTGCGATTTTTATCGACGACGCGATCCGCGTAGCGTCCCGCTCGCCGTTCGACCGCATCCGCGGTCACCTCGACCGCGCCGCGCGCTACCGTCCCGCATATTCGGCTCGCAGAACACGAGGGTAACACCCGCGTAACCACCGGACGGCGGCGTCCGCGAGCGGTTAAGTGACTCCCGACCCTCCGATCTACCGACGAGGTTCTCACGTTCACCATGCCACAGCAGAAAGCCGATTACGCCGACGAGACGGAGATCGACGAGGAACTGGACGCGCTTCCCGACAACGAGACCGTCGAGGAGACGGTCGCGAACCTCGAAGAGCGCGGGTTCGACGTGATCGTCGTCGACGACGCCGACGAGGCGCTGGAGACGGTGACCGCCCAGATCCCCGCGGGCGTCTCGGTGATGAACGGGCACTCGACGACGCTCGAAGAGATCGGGTTCGACGAGTTCCTGAGCGAGGGCGACCACGAGTGGGAGAGCCTGCCGGACCAGATCTGGGGCATCGACGACGACGCCGAGCGACAGACCGCGCGCCGCGAGTCGCAGACGGCGGACTACTTCCTCGGCGGCATCAACGCGGTCGCACAGACGGGCGAGCTCGTCGCCGCCGACCTCTCCGGCAGCCGGATCGGGGCGTACCCGTTCGCCGCGGGCAACGTCGTCATCGTCTCCGGGATCAACAAGATCGTCCCGTCGCTCTCGGACGCCTTCGACCGGCTGGAGTCGGTCGCGTACCCGCTGGAGAACGAGCGCGCACAGGAGGCGTACGGCGTCGAGTCCGCCATCGCGAAGCAGCTCGTCTACCGCCGCGAGACCGAGGAGGGCCGGACGACGCTCGTCCTCGTGCGCGAGCAGCTCGGCTACTGAGCGGGCCGCCTCACGCTTCCGTTCCCCTCTCTTCCCCCGGTTTCGACGACCGCGAGCGCCGCGTCTCCGCTGCTGAGCGCCCGACACCGAAATCCGTTTTCCGCTCCTCCGAGAACCGCCGCGTAGGTCCCACCATGACGCCCGACCCAGCGGAGCTCTCGACGGACGCGTGTACCCTCCCCGACGGCCGCACCCTGTCGTACGCGACCGGCGGCGACCCGGACGGCTTCGCGGCCGTCGTTCACCACGGAACGCCCGGCTCGCGGCTGTTCGGGGCGCTGCTCTCGGAGCCGGCAGCCGATGTCGGCGTTCGGCTCCTCGTTCCCGACCGCCCGGGATACGGCCGCTCGTCGTCGCCCCCGGACGACTGGTCGTGGCGCGACTGGCCGGACGACGTCGGCGGTCTCCTCGACGCGGAGTCGGTCGACCGGGCCGGGGCGCTCGGCTTCTCCGGGGGCGGCCCGTTCGCGCTCGCGGCCGCCGGCGACGACCGAGTCGCTCGGGTCGGACTGGTGAGCACCGTCGTCCCGCCGGCCGAGAACCCCCTCGCGACGCTCGCGTCGGTCCCGTTCGCGCTGCGTGCCCTGTTCCGGTTCTCGAAGGCGTTCGCGTCGCTCTCCGGACCGGGCGCAGTCGTCTCGCAGTACACCGACCGGTCCGTCTCCGACGCGGTCGCCGAGGCGGTGGCGGCCGACTTCCACGAGGCGCTCGCTCGGGGCGCGAGGGCGGTCGAACGCGAGAACCGGGCGTTCGCGAGCGCGTCGTTCGACCCGAAGCCGTCGGGAGTCCCCGTCCGCGCGTGGCACGGGACGAGCGACGAGAACACCCCGGTGTCGCCCGCGCGGTCGCTCGTCCGGGAACTCGACGGGACGGTCGAGACCGCCGAGACCGACCACCTCGGCACGCTCCTCGACCGGCGGCGAGCGGCGCTGGAGTGGGTCAGCGAGGCGGAGTGAGGGTCGAACTCCTCCTGCCGGTTCCCTCGCCGCCTCGCTGTCGCTCGGCGGTTCGGTGTACGGGCCGGGAGGGATTCGAACCCCACTCGCACGGTCGCCTCGCTTCGCTCGGCGCTGCGTGCTCCCTAGTTCGAACCCTCCCTCAGCACGGCACCGCCGCTCGCGACTTGCTCGCGGCGGTGACAGCGGGCCGGGAGGGATTCGAACCCCCGACCGTCCGGTTAAAAGCCGGACGCTCTCCCTAACTGAGCTACCGGCCCAGACGAACAGTCGTAGGATTAGGCGACGGATAAACGTTTAGAAGCGCGGTAGCCGTCGCCGCAGTCACCCGAAACGGTTTCCCGGCCCCCGCCGTCGGCGCGAGCATGGAGTTCGACATGCGCGCGTTCGCCGCCGACCTCTGCCGGCACCGCTCGATCGCCGGCGAGGAGGCGACCGCGGCCGCGTTCGTCGCGGAGCGACTCGCCGACCTCGGCTTCGAGACGTACGCCTGGGACGCCGACGCCGCCGCCCTCGCCGCCCACCCCTCCTTCCCTGACGACCTCGACGCGGCGGCCGTCGAGGGACGGCGCAGCGTCGCGGGCGTCCTCGAACTCGGCGGTGCGGGCGACGGCGACAGCGCGGCCGAGGGCGAAAGCGACGGCGACCCGGTCCCCACGCTCGCGTTGAACGGTCACCTCGACGTCGTGCCCGCGGAGCCCGCGGAGTGGTCGAGCGACCCCTTCGAGCCGGTCTGGCGCGACGACCCGGACCGGAGCGCCGACGCGGACGCCGGCGGGGACGGGGTCGGAGAGACCCTCACCGCCCGCGGCGCGGCGGACATGAAGTCCGGGCTCGCGGCCTGCGTCGGCGCCGCCGTCGACGTCCGCGAGGGGGTCGCGAACGGGTCGATCACGCTCCCGCCCGCCGGCCTCAGGCTCGTCGTCGAGGCCGTCGCCGGCGAGGAGGACGGCGGTTACGGCGCGGCGACCGCCGCGCTCGCGAGTCCGTACCCCTTCGAGCGCGACGCGGCGATCGTCGCGGAGCCGACCGAGCTGCGCCCCGTCGTCGCCTGCGAGGGGTCGCTCATGGCGCGGCTGGAGATCGACGGGCGGAGCGCGCACGCGGCCACCCGCTGGCGCGGCGAGGACGTCCTGCCTCGGTTCGAGGCCGTGCGGGAGGCGTTCGCGGAGCTGGAGGCGGAGCGCGGCGAGTCGGTCTCGCACCCGCTGTACGAGGGCTTCCCGGTGCCGTGGCCGGTCGTCTGCGGCCGCGTCGAGGCCGGCTCGTGGGCCTCGACGGTGCCGGCGACGCTGGAAGCGGAGTTCCGGATCGGCGTCGCGCCCGGCGAGACCGTCACCGAGGTGGAGGCGGCGTTCCGCGAGCGGCTGGAGCGGGTCGCGGCAGCGGACCCCTGGCTGCGCGACCACCCGCCCCGGTTCGAGCGGTTCTCCGTCCAGTTCGAGCCGGCCGAGATCGCCGTCGACGAGCCGGTCGTCGAGGCGGTCCGCGCCGGCCTCGCCGCCACCGGCCTCCCGGACGTCGAGGCGCGGGGCGCGACGTACGGCGCGGACTCGCGACACCTCGTCGCGGCCGGGGTCCCGGCGGTGTTGTTCGGCCCCGGCACCATCGACGAGGCGCACTACCCGGACGAGACGATCGCGTGGGCGGAGGTCGTCGCGGCACGGGACGCCGTGGCCGCCGCCGCCGAGCGCTTCGCGAACGACTACACCGCGTAGCCGGCGGAGCGCGGACCCCTCGGCCCTGCTGTCTACCGATCGTCGTCGAGGTGTTCGTCGACCGCGTCGGCGACGATGGCACTCGGCTCGACGTTCTCCATCGAGGCGCGGCGGCGCAGTTCGACGTACGTCTCGGCCGGGAGTTGGACCTGAAGTCGGCCGAGTTCGACGCCCGCCTCCCGGACGGCGGCCTCGATCTCGGCGCCGTCGTTGACCGCGGACGCGATCGCGCGCACCTCCCGCACCGTGAGGTCGCCGTCTATCGCCGCCCACGCGAGCAGGTACCGGTCTCGTCCGCCGAGGCGCGCGACGTGTTTCGCGGCGCTCGGCGCGATCCGCCCGTTAGCGACCTGCCGCCGGATCGCCTGCGGGAGGTCGTGTACCCGCGCCCACTTGCGGATAAACGCGACTGAGACGCCCTCTCCCGCCCGTTCTGCCGCCTCCTTGTACGACCCGACGCCGCGGACGAGCGCCGCGCAGGCGGCGGCGCCGCGCAGCATGAGCACGTTGTCGCCGTCGCCGACGTCGCCGGCCGCGAAGCGGCCCACCGTCTCCGCGGCCTCGGCGACGCTGTCGGGGTCGTTCGGGTCGAACCCCACCGCGTCCGCGGCCCGATCGCCTGTCACCGCCGGGTCGGACCGGACCACCGGCTCGCCGACGGGGGACCGCCGGTCAGCGCGTGAGTCCTCGGTCATACCACACCCTTCGGGGCCGCGGATATAAACGCCGGGCACCGGGGCGGAACTCGCCGGAACGCCGGACGGTCCGGACCGGCCGTCGAAGCGCTCCTACCTCTCGGCCCGGATCGCCGCGTCGCCGTCGGTTCCCTCGCTGCCGTCCCCGCCGCCTTCCGCGGTCGTCGTCCGCCGGTACACCACGTACGAGTACGCGACGGTGACCGCGGCGGTCGCGAGGGCCGGGCCGACGAGGAAGTACACCGCGTACTCGCCGAAGAGGAGGCCGATCGCGGCGATCACGGCCGAGAGCTTGAACAGCCGGGCGCCGAGCGCGTGGGTCCGCTCCCAGACGGCGTCGTCGCTGAGCGTCCACGGCGTGCGGATTCCGACGAACCAGTTTGGCTCGACGTGGGGCAACAGCGCTCCGAGGTAGTAGAACAGCGCGGCGCCGCCCGCCACTGCGATCGTCGTCACGTCGACCGCGTAGCCGAGGTTGACGGCGAGTACGGCGAGGTGGAGTCCGACGAGGAACGCGGTGAACACGACCACGAACCGGTCGTAGTGGACCCGGAACGCCGCGATGTTCTCCCCGAGGGGGTCGATCCGCGGCAACAGGGCGAACAGGCCGACCAGTCCGGCCGCGAGCCCAGGAACGAGCCACAGCCCGAGCGTTCGCGGGAGCGTTCCCGTCGGCTCGCCGGGGCCGTTCCACCGCGTCACCATTCGCTCGGGGAGCTCCGGCGCGACCGCGAGGCTGGCGGCGGCGCCGACGGCGACGAGGAGCGCCGCGACGCCGAACCGGAGCCGCGTGGAGAGCCGGGGGGTGGAAGGTCGGGATTCGGAGGGCATGCGCGGCGAGACGCGTCCCGTCGTGGTAAAAGTGGCCTCCCGTGAGAAGCTCACCCGCGGGACCCGGTGCGACGCAACCCTTACGCGTCGTGACCGCCAATCACGGCGTATGACAGACGAGCGCGACGACGACGGCCACGAGTTCTCCTCGGGGCAGGGCGTCGACGCCGACTACGACGCGTTCACGCTGGACCCGCCCGAGCTGGGCGAGGACCCGAGCCGCGTCGATCCCGTCGACTCGCGGGTGCTGACGGAGGAGCTGGACCGCCGGAACATCGGCAGCGAGGACGTCGACGTCGAGCAGCTGATCGACGTCGGCCTCTCGTATATGGGTATCAACCGCTTCGAGGAGGCGACGGAGACGTTCGAGCGCGCCGCCAACTTCGCCGAGGAGGACTCGCTCGAAGCCCAGGAGGCGTGGGTGAACAAGGGGGCCGCCCACGCGCAGTTAGAGGAGTTCGACCAGGCGATCGGCGCGTATCAGGAGGCGCTGCGCATCGACGAGGAGTCCGAACACGCGGCGACCGCGGAGACGAACCTCGCGTACGCGCTCTGGGAGTCGGGGCGGGGCGAACAGGCGCTCGAACACGCGGAGCGCGCCGTCGAGACCGACCCGCGCTTCGCCGAGGCGTGGTACAACCGCGGGTTCCTGCTGGTCGAGCGCGGGCTCGCCGAGGACGCCGTCAAATGCTTCGACAACGCGATCCGCCTCGGCTATCGCGACGCGGGCGTCCTCGAAGAAAAGGCGCGGGCCCTCGAAGAGGCAGGCGACCACGAGCAGGCCGAGGAGGTGGCCGACCGCGCCGAGGAGCTCCGCCGCGAGACGGAAGAGCAGTTGATCGAAGAGCAGACCGGGCAGGCGCCCGGACCGGGCGGGCAGGGTCGGCAGGGCGGCCGCGGCGGACAGGGTCGGCAGGGCGGCCGCGGCGGGCAGCCCGGCGCCGGCGGCCGCGGCGCTCAGGGGGACGGCCGGGGCGGGCAGGGCGGCGGACCCGAGGGCCCGGAGCGGGAGCTCCAAGGCGAGGGGCCCGAGGGCTTTTAAATGCTCCTCCGCGAGCGCGAGACCGCAGAGGGGCGGCTCGTCTCCGTCTGCGACCCGGACTGCCTCGGCGAGACGTACGAGGACGGACCGGTGACGCTCACCGTGAACGAGGAGTTCTACGGCGGCGAGGACGCCGTCGAGGCGACCGCCGAGGAGGTCGTCGCGGGGCTTCAGCGCGCGCAGGTCGCGAACATCGTCGGCACCGAGTCGGTCGGCGTCGCCGTCGAGGCCGGCCTCGTCGACGAGGAGACCGTCTTGGAGTTCGAGGAGACGCGACACGCGCAGCTGCTCTGGCTGTAGCGGCCCTCGTTAACTCGCCGCCCGCGGCCGGGCGTCCGAGCGCGATCCGAACCGGCTAAGGGCGCGCGCGATGAGTCGAATCCGATGAGACGACTCACGCGGAGCGAACTGGCGTCGCGGGTGGGGCCGCGAGCGCCGTCGGACGCCTTCTGGCGTCGCGCGATCGACCGGGGAGAGGCCGCGCTCGGCGTCGGCGCGGACGCCGTCGACGCGGCCGCCGGGGAGGAGGGAAGCGACGGCGACGACCCGACCGAACCGCTCGACGCGGGCGACATCGTCGACGTCGGCGACCACGCGTTCGTCGTCGTGGGGAACGATCGGACGGCGGCGGGAGGGCAGATCTACCGTATCGAACTCGTCGCCGACCGCGACGAGGGCTGACACCGGGACGACCGGACGCCCGATCAGAGGCCGGCGACGTCCTCGATGGCGTCGGTGAGTTCTTTCACGCTCTCGACGGTGTGCTCGCCCATGTGGCCGATCCGGAACGTCTCCTCGCCGAGGTCGCCGTAGCCGTTCGAGAAGGCCATGTCGTACTCCTCGCTCACTTCCTCGATGGTCCCGGCCACGTCGATCCCCTGCGTGTTCTCGATGCAGGCGACCGTCTGGGACTCGTACCCCTCCTCGGGGAACATCGCGAAGTGTTCGCCGGCCCAGTCGTGGACGTACTCCATCATGTCGCGGTGACGCTCGTCGCGGGCGCGGTGCCCCTCCGCCAGCATGCGCTTCATCTGCTTGCGATACGCTAACATGATCGGAATCGCGGGCGTCGAGTGGGTCTGGCCCTTGCGGTCGTAGTAGTCGATGGTTCGGCGGAAGCCGCCGTACCACGAGGAGTCGCCCTTCTCGACCTCGCGGTCGTAGGCGTCGTCGCTCACGACGCAGACCGCGAGCCCGGGGGGCATCGCGAACGCCTTCTGGGTCGACGCGAAGATAACGTCGATCCCGTGCTCGTCGATGTCGACGTAGTCGCCGCCGAGCGAGGAGACGGCGTCGACGGCGAAGTAGGTGTCCGGGTACGCCTTGAGGACGTCGCCGATCTCCTCGATCGGGTTCCGGACGCCCGTGGAGGACTCGTTCATCACGCCGGCGACCATGTCGTACTTCCCGTCGGCGGACTCGACGGCGTCGCGGACATCCTCGGGCTTGACCGCCTCGCCCCACTCGTACTCCAGCCGGTCGACGTCTTTCCCGAGGCGCTCGGCGACGTTGGCGTAGCGCTCGCTGAAGGCGCCGCAGGTCGGGACGAGGACGCGCTCGTCGACGAGGTTGAGCGTCGTCGCCTCCCAGAACTCGGTGCCGGAGCCGGTGAGGATGACGACCTCGTTGTCGGTGCCGAGGAACTCCTTCGTGTCCTCGACGATGGTGGTGTACAGGTCCGTCATCCGGTCCATCCGGTGGCCGAACATCGGCTCGGCCATCGCCTCGATCACGTCCTCGCGGACCTCGGTCGGCCCGGGGATGTACAGCGTCTTCTCGTCGTAGTCGTCGCGGTATTCGCGTTTCTTCGTCACGGAATCCACCTGTTGGATCGTACCGGGACGCGTGAGGGTATGGACCTTGTGATACGTTCAAAAGGCGCGGTGCGGAGCGGATACGGGGGCGCTCTCCGACCATCGAACCCAGCGCTCACTTCCGGAGACGGCGCCCTCGGCCGGATCAGCCGGGTTTATACGAACAGAGGCGCGAAAGGATGTATGATACACGCCCGAAGAGTCACAACCGCCCGAGGTGGGCCGCCGTGAGCGGCGACGAGGAGCTCGCGAAGGACCTCGGCCCGCTCGCGGCGCTCACCATCGGGATCGGGACGATGATCGGCGCCGGAATCTTCGTCCTCCCCGGCACCGCGGTCGCGCGCGCCGGGCCGCTCGCGGCGTTCACCTTCGTCCTCGGCGGCGTGATCGCCTTGTTCACCGCACTGTCGGCCTCCGAACTGGGGACGGCGATGCCGAAGTCCGGCGGGGCGTACTTCTACGTCAACCGCGCGCTCGGGCCGCTGTTCGGCTCCGTCGCGGGGTGGGCGAACTGGCTCGGGCTCGCGTTCGCCTCCGCGTTCTACATGTACGGCTTCGGCGAGTACGTCAACGCGCTCGTCGGGCTCGACCCGGTCGGACTCGGGTTCGTGACGCTGGAGGCGGCGCAGGTGATCGGCCTGGCCGGCGCGCTGCTTTTCATCGCGGTCAACTACTTCGGCGCGAAGGAGACGGGCGGGCTCCAGATCGTCATCGTGATGTCGCTTCTGGGCATCCTCGCCGTCTTCACCGTCGTCGGCCTGCTCAACGCCGACATGGAGTCGCTGCGGCCGCTCGCCCCGCCGGGCACGACCAGTCAGGTGCTGCCGGTGACGGGGATCATCTTCGTCTCGTACCTCGGCTTCGTCCAGATCACCTCGGTCGCCGAGGAGATCAAAGACCCCGGGCGCAACCTCCCGCTCGCGGTGCTCGGGTCGGTCGTGATCGTCACGGTCGTCTACGCGCTGTTCCTCCTCGTGCTGCTCGCGGCGGTGCCGAACGAGCTCGTCGCGAACAACGAGACCGCGGTCGTCGACGCCGCGCGGCTCCTGTTCGGTCAGTACGAGGTGTTCGGCTTCTCGCTGGGCGCCGTCGGCGCCGGCATGCTCCTGATCGGGGGACTGCTCGCGACCGCCTCGTCGGCGAACGCGTCGATCCTCTCGTCGTCGCGGATCAACTTCGCGATGGGGCGCGAGAAGATCGTCACGCCGTCGCTCAACGAGATCCACGACCGGTTCGGCACGCCGTATAAATCGATCGCGCTCACCGGCGCGCTCATCCTCCTCTTCCTCGTCGCCGGGAGCGTCGAGTCGCTGTCGACGATGGGGTCGGTGCTCCATCTCGTCGTGTACGGCCTGCTGAACCTCGCGCTCATCGTGATGCGCGAGTCGGGGGTCGAGGGGTACGACCCGGACTTCGAGGTCCCCTTCTACCCGGTCGTCCCGATCATCGGAGCGGTGTCGTCGTTCGCGCTGATAATCTACATCGAGCCGCGGATCATCCTGTTGTCCGCGGGCCTCGTCGCCTTCGCGGTCCTCTGGTACCTGCTGTACGCCCGCGGGAAGGTGGAGTCGCGCGGCGTCCTCGGGACGTGGATTCTGGACCGCTCCGAGGACCTTCCCGAGCAGGCCGTCTCGGCGGCGACCGCCGTCCAGCCGAGCGGTGACGACTACCGGGTGATGGTGCCGCTCGCGAACCCCAAGACCGAGGAACACCTGATCACGCTCGCCTCCGCCATCGCCAAGCAGCGGAACGGGACGGTCGTCGCGGTCAACATCGCGAACGTCCCCGACCAGACCTCGCTGGAGGCGGCCCGCGACCGCGGCGCCCACGAGGCGGCGCACGGGCTGCTGGATCAGGCCCGCGAAGACGCCGAGACGTTCGGCGTCGACGTGGAGACGCACGTCGTGCTCTCGCACCGCGTGTTCGAGGAGGTGTTCGACGCCGCGCGCACCTACGGCGCCGACATGACCGTGATGGGCTGGGGCGAGGACTCCCACGGCGCCCCCGGACGCGCCGAGTCCGCGATCGACGAGCTGGGGTACTCGCTCCCCTCGGACTTCCTCGTGTTCCGCGACCGCGGGTTCGACCCCTCGCGCATCCTCGTGCCGACCGCCGGCGGTCCGGCCTCGGACCTCTCCGGCGCGGTCGCGAAGATGCTCCAGACGGAGTTCGACGGCGAGGTCACGCTGCTTCACGTCGCCGAGCCGGGCGAGGAGGCGGAGGGGCGCGCGTTCCTCTCCGAGTGGGCCGACGCCCACGACCTCTCGGGCGCGACGCTGCGGATCGAGACCGGCGACGTGGAGGACAGCATCGAGCGCACCGCTCGCGACGCAACGATGCTCATCGTCGGCGCGACCGAGAAGGGCCTGCTCTCGCGGCTGGTCAGCGGCTCGCTCGTGTTGGACGTGCTCAACGAGGTGGAGTGTTCCGTCCTGCTCGCCGAGAAGCGCAGCGACCGCGGCTTCTTCGGTCGCCTGTTCGGCGGCGGCGCGAGAGAGAACGAGGTCACCGACGCGGCGGAGACCCCCGCGGACACCGGCGTCGAACCGGAACCCTCGACGCCCGAGATCGACGGAGAATCGGACGCCGGCGAGAGCGCGAACGAGGAGTCGAAGGCGGACTGACGCCGCGAGATTCGGTTTTCGATCGGTCGGGAACGCTCGCGAGGGACCGGGTCAGCGCCAGTGCCAGAAGTGGTTGCCGTCCTCCTCGACCGGGTCGGTCCGCTCGCGGAGGTCGGCGACGTCCTCGGCGGTCGGTTCGTGATCGTCGGGCAGCCGCTCCATACAGTCGAAACAGAGGAAGAACTCCGAGCCGTCGGTGAGTTCGAGCGTCAGCCCCTGCGTGGACTCGAACGCGAAGTTCCACAGGTCGCCGATCCCGCCGGCGATCCGCACGGACCGCTCGCAGACGTCGCACGACTCGGAGGCCATACGTGCTGTTGGGTCTCGCCGGGGTAAGGGGTGTCGGCTGCCGTGACGGTGCTGTCGCTAGTTATAGATAGCCGATCGACATGACCACGCCCGAAGCCCCAGTCGTGAGGCGGGCGTACACTCGCTGCGGTCCTCGCTCGGTCGTCTCACTCCCTCGCTGTGGTTCTTGCGTCGTCTACGCCCGCCTCACGACTGCCCCTTCGAGTCCCGCCCCGCACAGCACCGCAGCCTCACGCCTCCCCAGCCTCGTCGGGCGCGTTCTGCGGGCTCCCTTCGGTCGCCCTTGCCGCGCCCGACTCCCTCGCGCGTGCTGCCTCGCGGCCTACCGGCCGCTCGCAGGCACGCGCCACCGCACTTCATCTATAAACAGACTCCGTCGCTCACCGCGTTTCGACGTCGATCACGTGCGCGTCGCTCGGGTCGAACCCGACCGCGACCGCGCCGTCGATCGGGTCGGTAACACGAACCACGAGGTCGCGGTCGCCCCAGTCGAGCGTGACGCGCGTCGTCTCGCCGAGGAACTCTGCGCTGGCGACCGTCGCGCGCAGCGCGTTCCCGGTCACGGCCGCCGTTCCGTCCGCGACCCGGAGGTGTTCCGGTCGGACGCAGAACGTCACGCGGTCGCCGACCGACGGCGCGGCGGCGTCGCCCCCGCGGTCGGTCCGCACCCGGAGCGTCTCGTCGCCGCCGTCGACGTCGACCGCGAGTTCGCCCTCGGCGGTCGCGTCGGCCACGCGCCCCGCGAACACGTTGTTGTCGCCGACGAACGCCGCGACGAACTGACTCGCGGGCTCGCGGTAGACGGTCCGCGGGGGAGCCACCTGCTCGGGGGCGCCGTCGTTCATCACCGCGACGCGGTCCGAGATCGCCAGCGCCTCCTCCTGGTCGTGGGTGACGTATATCGTGGTGATGCCGAGTTCGGACTGGATGCGCTTGACCTGGGCGCGGAGCCGCTCGCGGAGCCGCGCGTCGAGCGCGCTCATCGGCTCGTCGAGGAGGAGCACGTCGGGGCCGGGCGCGAGCGCCCGCGCCATCGCGATCCGCTGCTGTTGCCCGCCAGAGAGGCTCTCGGGGTCGCGGTCGGCGGCGTCGGGCAGGTCGACGAGTTCGAGGAGTTCCGCCACGCGCTCGTCGCGCGTGACGCCCTCCGGCGGCTCGGCGAAGTTGAGGCCGTACGCGACGTTCTCGCCGACGGTCATGTGCGGGAACAGCGCGTAGCTCTGGAACACGACGCCGACGTCGCGGTCCTCGGGGGGAACGCCCGCGACCGACTCGCCGCCGAATCTGACCGTCCCCTCGGTCGGCTCCTCGAACCCCGCGATCAGGCGGAGCGTGGTCGTCTTCCCGCAGCCCGAGGGGCCGACGAGCGTGAAGAACTCTCCTTCGCGGACCCGGATGCTCACGTCGTCGACGGCGGCCGTGTCGCCGTAGCGCTTCGTCACGCCGTCGAGTTCGACGGCGACCGGGGCGTCGGGGTCGTCCTCCGCATCCGTCCCGGCGTCCCCGCGCTCAGATCCCACGGTGTTCACCCCCGAGGCGCTCGATGACGACGAAGCTGAGCCCGGTGACGACGAGGAGGACGACGCCCATGGCGGTCGCCGGTCCGAGCCGCCGCCCGATGAACCGTTCGATCGCGACGGGCATCGTGTACGCGTCGGCGCCGGTCGCGAGCACCACGGTCGAGGTGAACTCGCCGATCGAGATCGCGAACGCGAACGCCGCGCCCGCGACGACCGCGGGCCAGACGAGGGGGAGCTCCACGTCCCGGATCACCCGCGCGCGCGACGCGCCGAGCGCCCGCGCCGACTCGACGAGCGACCGGTCCAACCCCGAGAGCCCGGGCGAGACGGTGCGCACGACGAACGGGTAGCCCGCGACCGCGTGCGCGACGACGATCGCGACCGCGCCGCTCGCGGCGATCCGCCACCCCGCGATCTCGACCCCGAACACGAGCCCGCGGAGCAGCCCGAGGCCGACGATTATCCCGGACACCGCCAGCGGCGCCATCGCGGCGGCGTCGACCAGCGTCCGCCCGCGGTACCGCCGCGTCGTCAACACCGCGACGACGACCCCCATCGGGAGCGCGAGCAGGGTCGCGGCCGCCGCGAAGAGGAGCGAGTTCCGGATCGCGGGCCACGGCCGCACCTGAAACGCCGCCCCCGTCTGCTGACGCTCGACGAGGAACCGGTAGTGGTCCAGCGTGAGCGCGCCGTCGCCGCCCGTAACGCTCGCGAGGATCATCGACGCGATCGGCGCGAGGAAGACGACGCCGGCGACGACCGCGTAGGCGGCCAGCCCGGCCCGCGGGAGGAGCTCTCGGAGCGAGGGCGTCGGCGGCACCAGCGGGCGCCGCGGGAGCGGGCGCGCCCCCCGCGTGCTGGTCGAGCTGCGGGCCTCGTACCGGAGGTACGCCAGCAGGACGCCGAGCGAGACCGCGAGCTCGACGATCGCCAGCGCCGCCGCCTCGGCGTAGCTCAGATCGCGCACCAGCCGGTAGACGAACACCTCGACGGTCGCGAGCTCGAACCCCCCGAGCGCCAACACGATCGGAAAGGTGCCGAAGGTGAACACGAACGTCAGCGCGGCCCCCGTCAGCACGGCGGGGTACACCTGGGGCGCGACCACGTCGACGAACGCGCGAACCGGGCCGGCGCCGAGGCTCCGGGCGGTCTCGACCGCGCTCGCGTCGACCGACTCCCACGCCGCGGTCGTCACGCGCGCGACGAGCGGCGCGTTGTAGAACGCGTGGGCGATCACCACCGCTTCGAGGGTGAACATGAGATCGACCGGGGGGAGCCCGACCGCCGCCAGCGCGGCGTTCAGCGTTCCGTTCTCGCCGAACGTGGCGACGAATCCGACGGCGACCATGATCGACGGGAGGACGAACGGAACGATGGTGAGCGAGCGCAGCGTCCGCCGGCCGGGGAACTCGAAGCGCGCGAGCAGGTAGGCCGCCGGGAGGCCTAAGGCGACGCTCGCGACCGTCGAGAGGGCCGCCTGATACGCGGTGAAGCCGACGATCCCGAGCCGGCGGTCGGGCGAGGCGAGCGACCGCGTGACCGCGACCGGCGACTCGCCGGACAGCAGCCGGGCCAGCTCGCCGAAGTAGAACGGGTCGGTCAGCACGTCGGCGAAGACGCCGAGGGTGACCGCCCCGTCGACGACGACCGCCTCGATCAGGACCGTCGCGGTCGGGTAGTAGAAGGCGGCGACGAGCGCGACGCTGGTGAGGACCGCGAGCGCGGTCAGCGCGCGCGACTCGACTCTCTCCCGGAGGCGGGCCAGCCAGCCCTCCCGGAGGCGAGACAGCCGCCCCGCGCGACCGCGGCGCCCCCTCGTCCGGTCGTCTTCGGCTCCCGTCACGCGGTCGTCTTCGGCTCCCGTCACGCGCTCGCCCTCTCGTCGACCACGCGCTTAGTTCCCGGCGAACTGCCGCTCCCAGGCCTCGACCCACGCGTCGACGTTCCCCCGGAGCTGGTCGTACGAGAACGTCACGGGGTCGGCCGGCGCCTGTGCCAGCTCGGCGTAGTCGCTCGGCAGTTCGGCGTCGTCGGTCGCCGGGAACGCGACGTTGCGCTGGGCGATCTCGCCTTGAACCTCGGGCTCCAACATGAACGACATGAACTCCCGGGCGAGCTCCGGCTCGTCGGCGTCGGCGAACACCGCCATCCCCTCGGGGTTCGCGTACGCCTGATCGTTCAGGAAGCGGATCTGGTGTTCTTCGAGGTCCGCGCCCTCCATGTCGGCGAACACCTGGTCCGTGGAGTAGGAGACCACGATCGGCGCCTCGCCGTTGCTCCAGGCGGTGTAGGCGTCGTCCCACGTCCCCAGCACGCGCACGTCGTTGGCCTGGAGGTCGGCCCAGTAGTCGAGGTAGTCGTAGTCCGGGTCGCCGTCCGCGCCCTCGACCGCTTCCCCGTCGCCGTCGCTCGCGACGCCCCCGTCGCCGAACCGGTCGATCGTGTGGAGGAGGAACGCGCGACCGGTCGAGGAGCCGCCGGGGTTCTGCGCGATGAGCGCGCCCGCGTGCTCGTCGTCGAGCAGCCCCTCGAACGTCTCGGGCGCCTCGGTCGCGGTGCCGTCGTACACGAGGCTGACGTAGCCGGTGTCGTAGGGGACCGCGCGCTCGAACGGGTCGAACCGGAGGCCGGACCGGACCCGGTCGCGGCCCTCGAACTCGCCCGCCTCGGCGAAGAGGTCGCCGTCCAACTCGTCGTCGACGCGCACGAGGTCCTCGGTGGTGAGACCGACGTAGAGGTCGGCGTCGATCCCGGCCCCCGAAGCGGCGCGCTCGATGTAGTAGTTCACCTCGTTGTCCGGCGTCGCCCACTCCAGCGTGGCGTCGTACCGGCTCTCGAACTCCTCTTTGAGCCACTCGCCGGGGCTGACGGACGGCGCGTCGATGAAGTTCGTGTACGTGGCGACCGTCAGCGTCGGCGTCTCGTCGTCGCCGCCGTCGCCCCCGTCGCCGTCTCCCCCGTTGGTGTCCCCGCCGTCCGTCTCGTTTCCGCCGTCGGTCCCGTCGCCGCCCCCGTCGTCGACGCGCTCGGCGCTACAGCCGGCGAGCGCGACGGCTCCCGCCGCGCCGGTCGCGGTCAAGAAGCGTCGTCGGGTGTGTGACCGGGCGGGTCGCCGCCGCGTCTCGCTGTCGTCGGTGGTCATCACCCGGTTGTTGTACTCGGTGGTTACATAAGCGATCCGTGTCGGCGGCGACACCGATTTCCCCGTCGCGACCCTCGAATTTGTATGGAAGCGGGACCGACGAACGGCTCCGCGGAGGTTTCGGACCGGTCCGAGGCGACCACCCGGCGGCGGCTGCTCGCCGGGGGCGCGGCCGCGGCGGCCGGAGTCACCGCCCTCGCCGGCTGCCTCGGGGGGCGCGACGGGCCGGTACCGGCGCCGGAGGTGACGAGCGATCGGATCGCGGACTGGCGGGCAACCGATTCCGCCGAGGGCGTGGTCTTCGAGCGGTCGTACGGCGTCACCACCGTCCGGGCGCTCGAACACACGCGAACCTACGAGTACGCCCCCGTCGCGGACGCGCTCGCCGAGACGGTCGACCCCTCCGGCTCGCCCCTGCGCTTCGTCGCGACGCGGCTCGACCTCCGGCCGGCGGTCGATCGGCTCCCGGGCGAGGTCGGTCGAGACCGAATCGTGAGCGAGGTGGCGGCGGCCGCGACCGAGGTGTTCCGCGCGCAGCTCCGCGACGCCGGGATCGCGGGCGTCGCGGTCGCCGACGAGGGGATCTCCACCGTCACCTCCGGCCACACCGCGACCGTGTGGCGGCTGACCGGCGAGTTCGCGCTCGACGGCGACCTCCCGCTCCCGAGCGGTTCGACGGCCGACGTGGACGGGCTCCTCGACGTCGGAGCCCGCCTCGGCGTCTGGCACGACGGGACCGACGTGCTCGTCGCCGGCGGCGCGTATCCGGCCGAGCCGGTCCTCGCCCGCCTCGACCGGTCGCTTCCCGACGGGGTCGACGCCGAGCGCGCCGTGACGCGGGTCGCCGGCGAGGACGCCGCCGCGGCGCTCGCGACCGACCCCGCCGACTTCGACGTGGACGTCTCGCAGCTGCTCATCTCGGTCGAGTGAGCGGGCGACGGCCCTCGGGGCTCCCGCTCCGTTGAACGCCGGTCGTTGGTACCCGTCTCGCCGCCCGAACCGACCGGTTTAATCGCCGTCGCCGGCTCCCGTCTCGTATGAGCGACTTCCCCGAGTTCGAGGTGATCCCCGCCGTCGACGTTCAGGACGGCGAGGTCGTCCAGCTGGTCGGCGGCGAGCGCGGGACGGGCAAACGCTACGGCGACCCGGTCGCCGCGGCCGAGCGGTGGATCGAGGCGGGCGCGCGCACGCTCCACCTCGTCGACCTCGACGGCGCGTTCGAGGGCAAGCGCGTCAACGCGGACGCGATCGAGTCGGTCGTCGAGAGCGTCCCCGACGACACCGGCCTCCAGCTGGGCGGCGGCATCCGCACCGCCGAAGGGGCGCGCGAGCTCCTCGACATGGGCCTCGACCGCGTCATCCTCGGGACCGCGGCGGTCGAGTCGCCGGAGATCGTCGCCGAGATCGACGAGACGCATCCGGGGAGCGTCGTCGTCAGCCTCGACGCGAAGGACGGCGAGGTCGTCGTCTCGGGCTGGACCGAGGGGACCGGACTCGACCCGGCGGCGGCCGCGGCGCGCTACGAGGAGCTGGGGGTGGGCGCGATCCTCTTCACGAACGTCGACGTCGAGGGGCAGCTGGAGGGGATCGACCGCGAGGCGGTCGCGAGCGTGGTCGAGGCCGTGGACGTCCCCGTGATCGCGTCCGGCGGCGTCGCGAGCGTCGACGACGTGGTCGCGCTGAAGGCGGCCGGCGCGGCCGCGGTCGTCGTCGGCACCGCGCTGTACGAGGGCGAGTTCACGCTGCGGGAGGCGCAGAACGCGGCCGACGAGAGGTGACGCGGGCGGCGAACAGCGCCAACCCCCGAGCGATCCCGGTCACGCGTCGTCGCTCTCGCTCGACCCGTCGACCGCGTGGTGCGGCCCGACCGGCCCGTGCGTCGGGCAGACGCCGGCGATGGGGGTCGCGTTGAGACAGCAGGCGCGCTGCCGGCTCGCGACGAGACCCCGAGAGAGCGGCTCGCCGCAGCGGGCGCAGTACGCGTCCGGGGCGTCGTCGTCGCTCGCGTCGGCGACGTTCGTCCCGTCGACGCGCTCCCCGTCGACGCTAACTCCGTCGACGCCCTCCCCGCCGGCGTCCGCCATCGCTCAGCGCTCGCGGATCCGCACCGGCACCGGATGGTCCGGGTGCATCGTCAGCGATCCGCGCAGGGAGAGGTCCGGACCCTCGTAGTCGAGGTCGAACCGAGAGCAGACGGTCGCGAGGATGATCTTCGCCTCCATGAGCGAGAACGCCTTCCCGATACAGTGGCGCGGCCCGCCGCCGAACGGGAAGAAGGCGAACCGCGGGCGCTCGCTCCGGCGCTCGGGGGTCCAGCGGTCCGGATCGAACGCCTCGGGGTCGTCGTACCAGCGCTCGGACCGGTGGATCGCCCACTGCGATACCATCAGCGCGGAGCCCTCCGGAATCCGGTACCCCCCCAGTTTCACGTCGAGCTTCGGCTCGCGGAACAGCGTGTAGACCGGCGGGTAGAGCCGCATCGATTCGTTGAGGACGCGCTCCGTGTACTCCATCTCGCGGACGTCGTCCGCCGTGGGTGTGCCGTCGCTCGTCGCCTCCGCGGCCTCGGCCGCCACGCGGTCGCGGGCCCGCGGGTGGTTCGAGAGGAGGTAGAAGGCGTAGGTGAGCGCGAGCGCGGTCGTGTCGTGCCCGGCGAGCAGCATCGTCACCAGCTCGTCGCGGAGGTTCTCGTCGGTCTGCTCGCCGCGGTCGCGGGCGCGGAGCAGGACGGAGAGGAGGTCCATCGGGAGGTCGGCGTCGGGGTCGCCGGGCGGCCCGCGGACCCCGGTGCCGTCCGGACCGGCGGGGTCGGCGCTCGGGTCGCGCTCCGTGCCGCGGCGGCGGGCGACGATGTCGTCGATCACCGACTCCAGCGTGTCGATGGCGGCGTCGAACTCGCGGTTCTCACGGGTGGGCATCCAGTCCGGGATCAGGTAGCGGCGCGGGTCGGGCTCGAACCGGGCGCCGAGCGGTTCGAGGTTCTCCTGAACCGTCTTCACCTCCTCGTCGCCGATGTCGGCGCCGAACATCGCCGTGACGATGATCTTCACCGTGAGCCGCGCCAGCTCCAGCTGGAGGTCGACGACGTCGCCGGCCTCCCAGTCGGCGACGTGCGACGCGGTGTGGTCGGCCATCACGCCCGCGAGCGCGCCGATCCGCCGGTTGTGGAACGCGGGGTTCGCCAGCTTCCGTTGGCGCTGCCACGTCTCGCCCTCGCTCATCAGGAGGCCGTCGCCGAGCAGCGCGTCCATCGCGTCGTCGAACTGCGGCTTGCGGTAGCGCGCCGCGTCGGCGACGAGCACGCGCTCGACGTCGGCGGGGTTCGTGAGCATGTACGTCTCCCGCGGACCGAGGTCGAGCCGCACCACGTCGCCGTAGCTGTCGGCGCAGGCGCGCAGGAAGCCGAAGGGGTCGTCGGCGAACTGGCGACCGTTCCCGAACAGGGGGTCACCCATCGGTCCGGGCGGCGTAGCGGACATACGATTTCTGGGGGCTGAGCGGGGTTAAACGTTCGGCGGAGCGAGAAGAGCGAGCCGAAAACACGGGAAAAGGCACGAGCCGAAGACACGCGAAAAGGTACGGGCCGAAGACAGCGAAAAACGGCACGAGCGAACTTCGACGGGACTCGGTGTCGGGGAGACGCTACCGCGCGTCCAGCCGCTCGACGCGGGCGATCAGCTCGTCGACGGCCGCCTCCTGGTCGTCGGTGGCGTCGACGATGCGCTCGGTCGCCTCCTCTGTGCGGTCGGAGCGCTCGCGGACCGCCTCCAGCGACGAGGTGAGCTCCTCGACGGTCGCGGCCTGGTCGTCCGTGGTGCGCGCGACCTCCGCGACGCCCGCGGCCGCCTCGTCGACGGCGTCGGCGATCTCCTCTAACGAATCGAGGACCGTCTCGATCTCGGTGCCCGCGTCCTCGATGCGCTCGTGGGAGCGCTCGACGGCGGTCGTCGTCTCCGCGGACTGCGCCTGAAGCTTGTCGAGGCTCTCCGTGATCTCCTCGGTGTAGCCGCGGGTCTCGTCGGCGAGCTTCTTCACCTCCTCGGCGACGACCGCGAAGCCGTCGCCGCCCTCGCCGGCGCGGGCGGCCTCGATGTTGGCGTTCAGCGCGAGCAGGTTCGTCTGCTCGGCCACGTCGGAGATGACCTCGATCACTTCTTCGATGTCGTCCATGCGCTCGGAGAGCGCGCCGACGCTCTCGACGAGCTCGTCACCGATCTCGACGACGTCCTCGGTCGCCTCGCGGGCGTCCTCGCTGGCGTCGAGCCCCTCGTCGGCGGCGTCGGCGGCGGCGACCGCGGCGGAGTCGACCTCGTCGGCGGTCGCGGCGACCTCCTCCATCCCGGCGGAGAAGGACTGCATCTCGGAGACGCTCTCTTCGAGGAGCTCGTTCTGCTCGTCGACGTTCTCGGCGATGTCGGCGGCCGCGGCGCTCGCCTCCTCGACCGTCTCGTCGAGGTCGCGCGCCTTCTCGTGGACGCCCGAGGAGAGCTGGTCGAGGTTCTCGGCCATCTCGTTGACGACGTCGACGACGCGGACCAGATCGCTGTCGAGGTGGGCGAACGAGTCGCGGCGGGTGGCGCGCGCGTCGAGGTCGCCCCCGCCGATCGCCTCCGCGGTCTCGCGGACCTCGGCGACAAGCTCGCTGGTCGCGTCGCGCTCGTTCACCGTCTCCGTCCGGTCGACGACGACCTCGGTCACGCCGACGAGCTCCCCGGTCTCTTCGTCGTACAGCGTGGTCGCCGTGAACTCGATGTGGCGCTCTTGGCCGTGGCGGTCGACCATCGTACTGGAGTCGCGGTAGCGGTTGCGGCCGGGGTCGGGCCGCTCGACGCCGTGGACCTCGTCGGCGGTGTCCGGCACGTCGAGCACCTTGTCGGCGAGCGTGTCGGCCCGACGGCCGTCGGGGTAGAACAGCTCCGAGACGTGGTCGTGGCCGACCGCCTCCTCGCGCTCGACGCCGGTGAGCGACGCGATCGCCTCGTTCCACTCCGCGACGTTCCCCTCGCAGTCGAGGATGAACGTCGGGACGCTGGTGGCGTTGAACACCTGCTGGAAGCCGGCGCCCGCGAGCGTCGCCGCGCGGTTCACGCCGTCGACGTCGGTGAACGTGTGGCCACCGTCGGTCTCGTCGGCTGTGTCGGTCGGCGTCCCGTCGATCGATCCGTCGGAGTCGGGGCCGTCCTCGACGACGACGCCCCCGTCGGGGACTGACCGGGAATCGCTCCCCCGCCCGAATATCTGCCGCAGACGCTCGCGAAGTCCCGTCATGTCTACGTCACCGTCTCCCAACCGGCATTATAAACCGTACGTCCCGATGTTCGAGTTTGATAATTTGCGGACGCGACGGTGTGTGACGCCGGCGGACGGCGCCGGTGGGAGACGACGGCGAGGAGGCGGCGTGGGGCGCGGGTGGGCGACGATGGCGCGAGGAGGCGGCGCGGGGCGACGGTGGACGACGGCGGGCCGAGAGCGCCCGGCCCGCAGCGTTCAAACGCGTTCGGCGGCTACGGCGATCCGAGACCGATGGATGCCGACGCGGTGCGCGAGCGTGCGGCCGACCTCCCGACGGAGCCGGGCGTCTACCAGTTCTACGAGGGCGAGACGACGCTGTACGTGGGGAAGGCGCTCGACCTCCGCGACCGGGTGCGGTCGTACGCGGACCCGCGCTCGGGCCGGATACGCGGGATGGTCGAGCGCGCCGACCGGATCGAGTTCGCGGTCACCGACACCGAGACGCAGGCGCTCCTCTTGGAGGCGAACCTCATCAAGCGGCTCCGGCCGCGGTACAACGTCCGACTGAAAGACGACAAGTCGTACCCGCTCGTCGCGTTCTCTGACCACGATATCCCGCGGATCGAGGTGACCCGCGACCCCGAGGCGGGCGCGGTCGCGTACGGGCCCTTCACCGACGTCGGCCGCGTCGAGACCGTGGTGAAGGCGGTCCGCGACGAGTACCGGCTGCGCGGCTGCTCGGACCACAAGTACGAGGGCCGAGACCGGCCCTGCCTCGACTACGAGATGGGGATCTGCTCGGCGCCGTGTACCGGGGAGATCGGCGCCGAGGGGTACGCCGAGGACGTGGCCGCCGCGCGGCGCTTCTTCGAGGGCGAGACGGGCGCGCTCGCCGACCCCCTCCGACGGCGGATGGCGGCCGCGGCCGAGGCGAACGAGTTCGAGCGCGCCGCGAACCTCCGCGACCGCCTCGAAGCGGTCGAGGCGTTCCACGGCGAGGGCGGCGAGGCCGTCAGCGACCGGAGCGACGACCGCACCGTCGACGTGCTGGCGGCCGCGGTCGAGGGCGACACGGCCCGCGTGGCGCGGCTCCACAGCGAGCGCGGCCAGCTGGTCGATCGGAGCCGGCACCGGCTCGACGCGGCGGAGGTCGAGGAGGCGCCCGGCGGCGGGGAGACGGAGTCGGCGGCCGACACGACGGACGCCAACACTCCCGCGGCCGTCCTCGCGGCGTTCCTCGCGCAGTACTACGCCGAGCGGGAGTTCCCGGACGCGGTCCTCTTAGCGGAGCGCCCGTCCGACCCGGACGTGGTCGACTGGCTGGAAGGGGAAGGCGTCGCGGTCCGGGTTCCGGGCGCCGGCCGCGAGGGGAAGCTCGTCGAGCTCGCGCTGAAGAACGCCCGGAGGCGCGGCGGGCGCGACGACCCCGTGGGCGCGCTCGGCGACCGGCTCGGGCTCTCCCGCCCGGCCCGGATCGAGGGGTTCGACGTGAGCCACGCGCAGGGGACCGCCGTCGTCGGCTCCGACGTGTGTTTCGTCGACGGGAGCGCGGAGACGGCCGACTACCGGCGGAAGAAGCTCACCGACCGCAACGACGACTACGCCAACACCCGCGAGCTGGTCCGGTGGCGCGCCGAGCGTGCGCTCGACGGCTCGGACGACCGCCCCGACCCCGACCTCCTCCTGATCGACGGCGGCGAGGGGCAGCTGGGCGCCGCGCGCGACGCGCTCGCGGAGACGGGCTGGGACGTGCCCGTCGTCGCGCTCGCGAAGGCGGAGGAGCTGGTCGTCACGCCGACCGGAACCCGGCGCTGGGACGACGACGCCCCCGAGCTCCACCTCCTCCAGCGCGTGCGCGACGAGGCGCACCGCTTCGCCGTCTCCTACCACCAGACCGTCCGCGACGAGGTGGCGACCGTCCTCGACGACGTGCCCGGCGTCGGTCCGCAGACGCGCCGTCGCCTCCTGCGTCGGTTCGGCTCGGTCGAGAACGTTCGCGACGCGTCCCGCGAGGACCTCACCGACGTCGACGGCGTCGGCGACGCGACCGCCGACACGCTCCGGGAGCGGTTATAAATCCATCCGCGGTGGCGCGCGCCTCCGAGGCCGCGCCGCGGCCGAGGAGCGCCGCGCGAGGGAGTCGCTGGCGGTCGGAGCGAAGCGAAGACCGCCAGCGACGAGGCTGGGGAGGCGCGAGGTGCGGTTGCTGTGCGGGGCTGGACTCGAAGGGGCAGCCGGGAGGCGGGCAGAGGCGATGTAAGCACCGCAACGAGTGAGCGGAGCGAACGAGTGAGGAGCGCAGCTAGCGTCTGCCCGCCTCCCGGCTGGGGCTTCGGTGGTGACCGTGTCGATCTGCGAGGTATGAATGGAGACATCATCGCAGGGCCGAGCAGCCGAGGCTTCGGCGGCGTTCTCCGCCCGGTCACTGATTTATTAGGCATCTCTCACAACTCCCAGTTCGTAATGCGCGCGTTCTTCGCCGTCGACCTCCCCGACCGTCTCGCGCCGGCCGTCACGGACGCACAGGCCCCGTTCGCGGACGCCTCCGGCGTCAACCCCGTCGACCCCGAGCAGGCGCACGTGACGATGAAATTTCTCGGCGATGTCGCCGAGGAAAGCGAGGACGACACCCCAAACGGCCCCACAGTCGACGACGTGATCGCGGCCGGCGAGCGCGCGGTCGACCGCGCCGGGGTCGCCCCATTTACCTGCTCCGTCGCGGGCCTCGGCGTCTTCCCGAACCGCGAGTACGTCTCGGTCGTCTGGGCCGGGGTCGAGCGCGGCGGCGACGACCTCGCGGCGCTCCACGAGGCCCTCGAAGCGGAGGCGACCGCGCTCGGCGTCGACCCGGCCGACCACGAGTTCACGCCGCACGTCACGCTGGCCCGGGTGGAGAACGCGACCGGCGCCGACGCGGTCCGCGACGCGCTCGACGCCGATACCCCCGAGATCGGAGCGTTCTCGGTCGACGAGATCCAGCTCGTCGAGTCGACGCTCACTCCGTCCGGGCCGGAGTACGACGTCGTCCGGGCGTTCGAACTCGGGTGAGGGGGGCCGGCCGGCGTCGCCCGCGTCGGATTCTCACCGGTGATAGCCGCGGGCGTACGTTTAACCTACCGGATCGGCGAGGGGTTCATAGATGGACGACGCGCCGCGAACGGAGCGGTCTGCCGGGTCGGCGGAGAGCGGCGACGCCGGACGGGGCGGGCGGTCCTCCGACGGCGATCCGCCGGCGCTGACGCGGCTCGACCGACGGTTCGACGCCTCGACGCGTCGCGAGGCCGCCGAGGCGCTCGGCAACCCCTCCGCCTCGATGAGCGCGGAGAAGGCCCGGATCGTCGAGGCGCTGTTCGCGACCGCCCTCGACGACCCCGACGACGCGGTCCGCGCGGCCGCGATCGAGTCGCTGTACTTCCACGGCGACGGTCACGTCGACCGGCTGGCGAGGCGGATCGCGGAGCGCCGGGCCGGGGGCGACCCGGGCGGCGAGGGACGCGGAACGAGGGCCGACGCGGTCGGCACCTTCTCCCGATGGCTGACGCGCGACCGGGCCGCCTACCGGATGGTCGGCGCGACCGGACTGGCCGCCGCGGGGGGCGAGGACGCCGCGAGCCGGCTCCGCGAGGCGTTCGACGACGACGACTCGCGGGTCCGCGCCCGGGCCGTCAGGGGGTACGCCCGGGTCGGCGGCGAGGCGGTCGAGCCGGTTCGCCCGCTCGTGACCGCACCGAACGGGCTCGTGCGCGGCGCCGCGGTCAACGCCCTCGTCGCGATCGACACCGACGACGCGGTCGAGCTGCTGGCGCGCGCCGCGCGCCACGGTAACGAGCGGCTCCGGGTCACCGTCGTCGACAAGCTGGGGAGCCTCGACCGACGGGACGCCGCCGGCGTGCTGCTCGGGTCGCTCCGAGACCCCTCGGAGCGGGTGTGCCGGACGGCCGCGGCGTCGATCGCCGAGGTGATCGCCGCGGCCGGCGCGGTTCCCGCGGGCGACGTTCGCGATCGGCTCCTGACCGAACGGCCCTTCGAAGCCGACGGCCTGCTCGCGACGTTCCGAGCGGTCGCCGCGGAGCGGACCGCGGCCGACCGCTCGGGAGGGAGCGGACGGGCGGACCGCGAATCGGCGGACCGCGTCGGGGCCGACGCGCGCCGGTACGCCGCGTGGCTGTACTGCGAACTCCTCGAAGCCGCGGACCCGACCGCGACCGACCGGTCGGCCGCGGTCGAGTGGCTGATCGACGCGCTCGACCACCGCGACCGGCTGGTGGCGGACCTCGCGGCCGCGTACCTGCCGCGGATCGCCACGGAGACCGCGGTCGACGCCGACCGCCCGGACGGACCGACCGGTTCCCCGCTCGGGGTCGACGTGGAGCGTGAGCTGCGGGCGCTCGCGAGCGACGGAAGCGCCTCCGAGGCGGTCCGCGAACGCGCCCGCGCCGTGCTGCGTCGGTTCAAGCGAACGGTCGTCGAGGCGGCCGCCGACCGCCACGTCGAGTACGTGTACGTCCGCTGGCCCGCGGACTACACCGAGAGCTACGAGGAATAGGGAGGCGGACAGAGAGGCGCGGCGGACAGAGGGTCGCGACAGACGAAGGGACGCGACGGACGGAGAGGCTCGGTAACGGTCGTCGACAGCGGTTACGGACGGCGGTTACGGACGGCGGACGAAGCGACCGTCGTCGACCGCGACGGTCAGGTCGATCGTCTCGTCGAGGAAGTTCAGGACCGTGGCGACGTTGCGGTCGGCGTCGGCGTCGACGTACAGCTGTAACACCCCGCCGGCGTCCGCGAGACGCGCGGCGAGCATCCGGACGAACTCGACCGCGCGCTCGACGTCGAAGGCGGCGACGATCTGATGGAAAACGCTCACCTCCAGCGACACCCGCTCGCCGGGCTCGTGGTTGGCGTCGAGGATGCGCGAGACGGTCTCGCCGACCTCGTCCGGAGAGAGACGCGGGTCGAGTTCGACGATCTCGACGTCGATCTCCTCGAAGTCGACGTCGGGCGTGGCCTCGAAGTCGTACTCGCCGGTCGAGACGATCACCGTTCGCCGGGGCCACGCGTCGAGCCGCGCGTCGAGCGCGCGGACCAGCCGCTCCGGCGTGGGCGTCACGGCCACCGCGAGGCCGGCGGCGTCGTGGAAGTGCGCCCGGAGCGCGTCGGCCTCGTCGTCGGCCGCCGCCGCGTCGATCCGAACGACCCCGTCCCAGCCCACCTGGTCCGCCACGTGGACCCCGTCGGTCACGCGGTCGGTCACGTGGTCGTGGAGGTGCGACTTGAACTCGGCGACGGCCCCGTCCGTGTCGTAGGCGGTCTTGGCAGTGGCGCAGTACGGACAGTCCCAGGTCACGCGGAAGTCGGACTTCGAGAGCGCGTCCGAGTGATGCGCGAGCAGGTGCGGTCCCGTCACCTCGGCCATCTCCGTCCGGTCCCGCGTCCACGCGACGAACCCGCACCGGCCACACGCCCAGCGGCTCACCATGATCGAGAACGTACCTCCCGAGAGCCGTCGGGGGCAGATGTATGTTGTGTTACGTGTGTGGGGTCGCCAGTTGCGCCCCCCGCGTCGGTGACGGTCACGTCGTATCGACCGTCCCGGGGTCGTTCGGTCCGGGCGCGAACCCGTTCTCGTCTGCGTGTTCCACGCGGACTCGGGTGACGCGCGTCGCGGTCGCCCCGGTGACGGCGAGCGCGACGTCACCGAGCGCGACCCGGTCACCTTCCTGCGGTAGTCTGCCGAGCTGTCGGGTGACGAGCCCCGCGACGGTCTCGGCGCCCGCGTCCGCGGGCAGCGAGAGCCCGAGCGTCTCGTTGAGGTGCGAGACGGTCGTCCAGCCGCGGACGACCGCGGCGTCGGGGGCGACGACGTCGACCGCGTCCGTCTCCCACCGACCGACAAGCTCGCCGACCACCTCCTCGAAGAGGTCCTCCAGCGTCGCGACCCCGACGACCGCGCCGTGTTCGTCGACGACGACGACCATCCGGGTCTCGCTCGCGCGCATCTCCGCGAACAGCTCGTCGAGCGGCTTCGTCTCGGGGACGAACGTCGGCTCGCTGAGCGCGCTCTCGAGGGCCGCGCCGGTCTCGTCGGCGCGGATCGCGTCGCGCACGTCGACGATCCCGACCACGTCGTCGCGGTTCTCGCCGTAGACGGGCATCCGGGTGACGCCCTCGCTCGCGGCCCGCGAGAGGGCGTCCGCCGGGGTCGCCGTCGCGGGGAGCGCGACCACGTCGGTCCGAGGGACCAGCACCGCGGCGACGGTCATGGTCTCTAAGTCGAGGACGCCGCGGATCATCGCGCCCTCGTCGGGGTCGAGCGCGCCCGCCGCCTCGCCCGACCGCACGAGGGTCGCGATCTCCTCGCGGGTGAGGTACGACTCGATGGCCGACTCGCCGCCGGTCACGCGGTTGACGAGCCCCGAGAGCGCCTCGAACACGTACAGGACGGGGCGGAGCACCCGCTGGATCGCGACGACGATCCGGGAGACGCGGAGGGCGTGCCGCTCCGCGTTCGCGACCGCGTACGACTTCGGCGCGATCTCGCCGAAGACGATAACGAACACCGAGGTGACGAGCGTCGACCCCGTGGCCGCCTCGCCGCCGGAGAACCCGAACCGGACGAACACCGCGGTCGCGACCGACGCGGCGGCGATGTTGGCGACGTTGTTGCTCACCAGCGCCGTGACGAGGAAGCGGTGCGAGTCGTCGCGCAGCGCCGACAGCGCCCGCGCTCCCGAGACGTCGGTCGCGACGAGCGAGTCGATCCGATGGGCGGGGACGGAGAACACCGCGAGCTCCGAACTGGAGAAGAAGGCGCTCACCGCGGTCAGCGCGAGGATTGCGCCGACGCCGACGAACGCGATCGTGAAGTCCATACCGCCATTTGCGGCCGGGTATAAAAGGGAGTACCGACGACGACGGTATCCACGAACACGGATGTTCCACTGGAAACAGAGGGGTCGATATCCACGAGAACGGATCTGTGCGGGCGGCAAAACGGCGCGATTCGGAAAGCGTTAACCTCCCGCCGTGGGTCCGTTCCGGCATGAAGGTACTCGTCACCGACCCCATCGCGGACGCGGGGTTGGACCGACTCCGAGACGCCGGCCACGAGGTCGTCACCGACTACGAGAGCGAGGGGGAGGCGCTGCTCGACGCGGTCGGCGACGCCAACGCGCTGATCGTGCGGTCCGGGACCGACGTGAACGAGGCCGTCTTCGAGGCCGCGAGCGACCTCGTCATCGTCGGCCGCGCCGGCATCGGCGTCGACAACATCGACATCGAGGCCGCCACCGACCACGGCGTCGTCGTCGCGAACGCGCCCGAGGGCAACGTCCGCGCCGCCGCCGAACACACGGTCGCGATGACGTTCGCGGTCGCGCGCTCGATCCCGCAGGCGCACGGGCGCCTCGTCGACGGGGAGTGGGCGAAAGGCGAGTTCCTCGGCACCGAGGTGAACAACAAGACGCTCACCATCGTCGGCCTCGGCCGCGTCGGCCAAGAGGTCGCCAAGCGCCTCGACTCGCTCGGCATGGATCTGGTCGTCTACGACCCGTACATCTCCGAGGAGCGCGCCGACCGGATGGGCGCCGAACTCGTCGAGGACCTCCACGACGCGCTCGCGGTCGGCGACTTCGCGACGATCCACACGCCGCTGCTCCCCGAGACCGAGGGGATGATCGGGGAAGACGAGCTGGCCCAGCTGGAGGGCGGCTACCTGATCAACTGCGCCCGCGGCGGCATCGTCGACGAGGACGCGCTCGCCGAGGCGGTCGACGACGGCGTCCTCGCGGGCGCCGCGCTCGACTCCTTCGCCGAGGAGCCGCTTCCGGACGACTCGCCGCTGCTCGACGTCGAGGAGATCGTCTTGACCCCACACCTCGGCGCCTCGACGGAGGCGGCCCAGGAGAACGTCGCGGTCGACACCGCGGAGGCGGTGCTCGCGGCGTTCGACGACGAGCCCGTCCTGACCGCGCTCAACGCGCCCTCCGTCGACGAGAGCGCGTTCCCGCGGATCGAGCCGTACATCGACGTGGCCGAGACCGCCGGGAAGGTCGCGGCCCAGCTGCTCGACGGCCGGATCACGGAGGTCGAGGCGACCTACGAGGGCGACATCGCCGCCGAGGACGTCGACCTCGTCACGGCGTCGGCGCTGAAGGGCGTCTTCGAGCCGCTGGAGTGGCAGGTGAACGCGGTGAACGCGCCGCGGCTCGCCGAGGAGCGCGGCATCGAAGTGACCGAGTCGAAGACCCGCCAGACCGACGACTTCCAGAGCCTCGTCCGCGTCACCGTCCGCAACGGCGACGACGAGATCGCGGTCGAGGGGACGCTGTTCGCGGGCGAGGACGCCCGCATCGTCCGGATCGACGGGTTCCGCGTCGACGCCGTCCCGTACGGTCACATGCTCGTCGCGCGCAACACCGACGAGCCGGGCGTCATCGGGCTCATCGGGACCGTCCTCGGCGACCACGACGTCAACATCGCCGGGATGTTCAACGGCCGCGAGACACAGGGGGGCGAGGCGCTCACCGTCTACAACCTCGACTCGGCCGTCCCCGACGCCGCGATCGAGGAGCTGCTCGCGGACGACCGGATCGTCGAGATCACCGAGATCACGCTGGACGGCGCCGCCGAGCGCGGCGACGAGTAGCCGCGGTCCCCCCTCTTTCTCTCGCGTCGCGGGCGTGGTGCCCCCAGCCAACGCCGTGAGCGAGGCCTCCGTCCACGTTCCGGGGAGACATGCGTCCGTTCCGGAGATATGTTTATGAACTATTATGATAAATATCGGACGCTATGGTGGAAGCTGAGGTCCACGTCATCGACCGCGGCGGGCTGTACTGCGACATGAACTACATGATGGAGGCGAACACCATCGGGAGCCACGACGATCCCAACCCCGACACCGAATACGGAGAGATCCCGGTGTGGAACCTCGTCATCGACCACCCGGAGGCGACGATCCTCTGGGACACCGGATCGCACCACGACGCCGCCGACGGCCACTGGCCGGAGGGGCTCGTTCAGGCCTTTTACCCCCACGACGCGAGCGAACACCGACTCGACGACGATCTCGCGGCCGCGGGCTACTCGCTCGACGACATCGACGCGGTGTTCCAGAGCCACCTCCACCTCGACCACGCCGGCGGCTTAGAGTTCTTCGCGGGCACCGACACCCCCGTCTACGTCCACGAGGAGGAGCTGAAGTTCGCCTACTACAGCGCGAAGACCGACGAGGGGAGCGCCGCGTACGTCCTCGACGACTTCGACCACGACCTGAACTGGGAGGTCCTCCACCGCGACCGCGAGGAGCACTTCACCGATCTGGAGTTCGTCCAGTTCCCCGGGCACACCCCCGGGCTCACTGGGAGCGTGATCCACCTCGACTCCGAGGGCACGGTCGTGTTCACCGGCGATCAGGTGTACATGGACGAGAACTACGAGGCGGGGACGCCGCTCGGCGGGCCCCTCGTGTGGGGGAAGACGGAGTGGGCCGAGAGCGTGAACCGGATCCGCGAGCTGGAGCGCCGCCACGACGCCGAGGTCGTGTTCGGCCACGACCCCGACCAGTTCGAGGCGATCCAGCCGGGGTGGGGAGTGTGAGCTACGAGCGCTCCGTCTCCGCCGAGCCGCACGAGCTCTCACCCGAGACCGTCTGGGAGGTCCGGATGCCGGCGGTCCGCGTCGGCGCGGGCGCCGCGGACGAACTCGGCTACCAGCTCGGTCAGCTCGGGCTCTCCGGCGACGAGCGCGGGCTGATCGTCACCGATTCGGACCTCGTCTCGCTCGGCCACGTCGACCGCGTCGCGGACGAACTGGCGGCGGACGGCCTCGACGTCGACGTGTACGACGGCGTCGAGCGCGAGCCGAGCGTCGAGGCCGTCGGCGAGTGCATCGCGTTCGTCCGCGAGGAGATGGGCGACGACGGGTACGACTTCTACCTGGGACTGGGCGGCGGCAGCTGCATGGACACCGCGAAGGCGACCCGGGCCGTCATCGCGAACGGCGGCGACGTGCTCGATTACGTGGCCGCGCCGACGGGCGCGGGCGAGGATCTCACCGAATCCGGCGCGCCGCTGATCCTGCTCCCGACGACCGCGGGCACGGGGTCGGAGATCTCGCCGGTGGCGATCCTCTCGGTGCCGGAGAAGAACATCAAGGAGGGGATCTCCAGCCCGCACGTCCGCGCCGACGCCGCGGTGCTCGACCCGACGCTCACCACGACGCTGCCGCCGGACCTCACGGCGAAGACCGCGATGGACGCGCTCGGCCACGCCATCGAGGGGTACACCACCCACCGCTACGACGACCTGCTCCGCCCCGAGGACCCCGCTGACCGCCCCGTGTACGCCGGCCGCACCGGCTTCACGGAGATGTTCAGCGAGAAGGCGATCGACCTGCTCTCCTCGAACGTGCGCCGCGTCGTCAACAACGGCGACGACATCGAGGCGCGCGGCGCGATGCTGAAGGGGGCGCTGTTCGGCGCAATCGCCGGGCTCACTGCCGGCGCGAGCCTCGCGCACGCGATGGCGTACCCCGTCGGCAACAACTATCACACGTATCACGGGGAGACGATCGCCGCGCTCACGCCCGCGAGCACCCTCGGCTACAACGTCGCCAGCGACCCGCCGCGGTTCGCGAAGGTGGCGGAGATGCTCGGCGCCGACACCTCGGGAATGAGTACGCGGGAGGCCGCCGACGAGGCCCGCGAGGAGTTCGTGCGGCTCCAGCGCGACCTCAACGTGCTCCCGAGCGGACTCAACGAACTGGCCGGGATCGGCGTCGACGACACCGGCGCGCTCGCCGAGAGCACCGTCGAGAGCCAGCAGCGACTCCTCCGGTGTAACCCGCGGCCCGTGAGGAAGGAGGACGTCGAGGAGGTGTTCCAAGACGCGCTGTACAACTGGGAGTAGCGGGGTCGTTTCCCCCCCAGCGGCGTCAGTAGCTCGCGACCGGGACGAACGGCTCGAAGTCGTCGACGTTGCGGGTGACGACGGTCATCCCTTCGGCGTCGGCGACGCCGGCGATGAGCAGGTCCGCGGCGGCGGCGTCGACGGCTCGCCTCGTGTGGTCGTCGGAGCGGTACAGCTCCGCCTCGAACGCGCTCGCCGCGAGCGCGTGTTCCCGCCCGATCGGGACCACGTCGAGCCACGCGAACGCCGCCGCGAGCCGCTCCGGATCGAACGAGTCGTCGAGCCGTCGGCCGACCGCGACCTCCTTGTAGTTCATCGCCGTCGTCGCGAACTCGGCTTCCTCGTGGCCTTCGAGGAACCGTCGAACGTCGTCGGTGCCGCCCAAGTAATCGATCAGAAACGTGGTGTCGAGCAGATACCGAGTCACGCCGACCCTCCGGCGTCGTCGCTCGCATCATCGGCGTCGGCGGCGTCAGAGCCGTCATCTGGCCGCTCCTCGTCGCCGGAGGCGCCCGCCAGCCGGTCGATCGCCGCGGCCTGTCGGTCGCGCGCGGACTCGTCGAACCCCCCTCGCGACGCGGCCGCGGCCTCGCGGAGCGACTCGGCCGCCTCGCTCGACAGCGACCCGAAGCCGTCGCGCCAGTCGCCCTCGCTCTCGTCGATCAGCCGGTCGATGAGGTCGGTGAAGCTCTCGTCGTCGCGCTTCCGAGCGCGGAGCCGCTCGTACACCTCCTCGCGGACGCCGATCGTCTTGGTGGGCATCTCGTGTTTGTGTATGTGTTTGTGTATATAAAACGTGACGGCGACGAGCGGACGAAGGGAAGCGCGAGCGGAGGAACGCGTGCCGCGACGGGCGATCAGTCCCGCAGATGCTCGACCACGGCGTCAACGTCGTTCGGGACCGGCTCGGGGTCGCCGCCCGCCTCGTAGGCGGCGTCGGGGTCTTTTAACAGGTGTCCGGTGGTCAGGCAGACGACCCGCTCGTCGTCGTCGACGACACCCGAGCGCCGGAGCTTCTTCAGGCCCGCGAGGCTCGCGGCGGAGGCGGGCTCGACGCCGACCCCCTCGGCGGCGAGGTGGCGCTGCGCGGCGGTGATCTCCGAGTCGCTCACGGCGACCGCGGTGCCGTCGGTGTTCCGAATGCCGGGGATCGCCTTCGGCGCGTTGACGGGGTTGCCGATGCGGATCGCGGTCGCGCGCGTCTCGACCTCCTCCCAGCGCCGGACCTCGTCGTTCCCCTCCTCGATCGCCTCGACCATCGGGGCGGCGCCCTCGGCCTGAACGCCGGTGAGCTTGGGCACCTCGTCGACGTCGAGCGCGCCCGACTGGACGAGCTCGCGGAACCCCTTGTACAGCGCCGAGGTGTTGCCCGCGTTGCCGACGGGGAGGACGATCCGGTCGGGGAAGGCGCCGTAGTCGGCGTGGAACTCCTCTAGGATCTCGAAGCCGATCGTCTTCTGTCCCTCCAGACGGAACGGGTTCAGCGAGTTGAGCAGGTACGCCTCGCCGCGGGCGGCCAGCTCCTGAACGATGTCGAGACAGGCGTCGAAGTTGCCGTCGACTTCGAGGATGCGGGCGCCGTGGAGGCTCGCCTGCGCGACCTTCCCGGCGGCGACCTTCCCGGCCGGAAGGAGGACGAGCGTCTGCATGTCGCCGCGGCCGCCGTACGCGGCGAGCGCGGCCGAGGTGTTGCCCGTCGAGGCGCACGCGAGCGCGTCGACGCCCAGCTCCTTCGCGACGCGCACGCCGACGGTCATCCCGCGGTCCTTGAACGAGCCGGTGGGGTTCATCCCCTCGTGTTTGATCCGGAGCGCGTCGACGCCGACCGACTCCTCGATGCGCGGGACGCGGTGGAGCGGGGTGTCGCCCTCGGGGAGCGTCACGCCGAGGTCGAACGGGAGCGCCTCGCGGTAGCGCCAGACGCCGCGCTCGGGCCCGTCGGAGGGCGCGCCCGCGCCGAACTCGTCGAACGTCGGCGGGTCGGCGTACCGGACTTCGAGCAGGCCGTCGCACTCGTCGCAGGTGTACCGGACGTCCTCGAAGGGGGCGAACGTCTCGTCGCACGCGATACACGCGAGCCACGTCCCGTCGGCGGCGCAGTCGGGCGCCGTCGGGGCCGGGGCGTCGATGGCGAGATCCATTACGTCGGCGTCGGTGCCGGCGGGGCTTAAGACGGCCGGTCGGAACGGACGTTGCCGGCCGAACCGAACCCGTTCGGCCTCAGTCGACGATGATCTCGGAGGTGTCGTCGCCCTCGTCCCCGCCGGAGCCGAGGCGGTCCTGGTAGCGCTGGATCCAGTCGGCGAAGCAGTCGGGACAGAGCCGCTGGGTGTCGATGTTCGCCCGATCGACGCTCAGCCGGACGGTGCGCGCGAGCGCGTCCGTCGTGGGGTCGCCGCAGACGTCGCAGGGCTCGGTCGTCGGCGCGTCGCTCATGTCGTACCGGTCGCGGCGACGGTTCTTAAAAGTACGTCGGGGGCTGCGGGCGATTCTCTGCCGGACGCCGGGGGTGATTCCGCGCCGGACGCCGGGGGCAGTTCGACGCCGGACGCCGAGGCGGTTCAGACCGTGCGGAACGCGCGGTCGCCGGCGTCGCCGAGGCCGGGGACGATGAACCCGTCGTCGTCGAGGCGGTCGTCGATGGCGACCGTCAGCAGGTCCGCCTCCGGGACCGCCTCGCTCACGCGGACGAGACCGGCGGGCGCGGAGACCGCAGAGAGGACGAACAGGTCCTCGAAATCGTCGGCCTCGTCGAGGACGTGGTCGAGGACGGCGACCATCGTCGAGCCCGTCGCGAGCATCGGGTCCGCGACGATGACGGTGTCGTCGGGGCGGATTTCGGGCAGCTTCACGTAGTCGATGGTGATCGGGAACTCGCCGTCCGCGGTCATTCCGGCCGCCTCGTCGCGGCCGGCGGAGATGACGCCCTGCTTCGCGCGGGGGAAGGCTTTGAGGAGTCCCTCGACGAACGGGGTGGCGGCGCGGAGGACGTTGATTATCACGACGTCGTCGAGGCCCTTCACGCGCTCGCCGGTGGTCTCCGCGAGAGGGGTCTCGACGGGGACGTACTCGGTGTCCATCGCGCCGTCGATGATCTCGTAGCCGCAGATGCGGCCGAGCTTCACCAGCCCCTTCCGGAACGCGACCTGCTCCGTCTCGACGTCGCGCAGCCGCGAGAGGGTGTCCGTCGCCAGCGCGTGGGTGATGAGGTACGCGTCGTCCCGGTCTTCGATCGTCATTGGCCGAAATTCCGCTCGGAACGGCCTTAAAACGTGGCGGATCGGCCGGTCACGGCCCGGCGCTCGAAGGCGGAGGAGAAGGCGACCCGGGCCCGACGCGAACGCTACCGGAGGACAACGGCGTACGTCACCGCGAAGACGATCAGCGTCAGCGTCACGACGTTGCGCAGCGTGTACGCGGCCGCGCCGAGGAGGTCGAGTCCCCAGACGACGGTCGAGGCGAGGAGCGCCGAGAGGACCGCGTTCATCGCGAGCAGCACCCGCGGGTCGCCGGACGATCCCTCGATCCCGTCGCCGACGCCTTCCGTTCCGTCGCCGACTTCCCCGGTTCCGTCGCCGACGCCCTCGTCCTCGCTCATACCTCCACGCGCGGGAGTCCGCCACTTAGCTCTTGTCCGTGGGGCGCGACCGCCGCGGCCGTGCGAATTAGTCGCACGACACCGGGAGACTAACACGATCGGCGGCGACACCATTGGTATGGGAATCATCGACACGGTGACCGACGCGCTGACGGGGTCGACGCAGAGTGCCCCCGGGACCGCGGGCGACGACGGCTCCGAGGGAGCCTACTGGTGTGACGACTGCGGGGTCCGCGTCCGCGACGTCGACGTGGACGCCGAGGGGCTCGACCGCGACGGCGAGGGCGTCCCGAAATGTCCGGACTGCGGGGATCCGATGCGGTTCGAACGCGCGACCGGGAGCGGCTGCGCCTGCTGAGCGCGAGAGCCGCCGGAGAGGCTCAGGGCTCGCGGAGCGCGACCTCGTCGCCCTGTTCGGTGGGGAACGGGTCGGGGTCCGCGTCGGCCGGGTCGTCACCGACGCCCGGACTCCCGAGCGCGGCGAGCTCGTCGTCGGTGAGGAGCGCGTCGTCGAGCCGCGAGACGAGCGCGTCCTCGTCGACGCCGGTCCCGATGACGACGTACTCGGTCAGGCGGTCGCCGCGCTCGTCGTCCCAGTCGAGGTCGGGGCGGTTCGAGCGGAGCATGTCGCGCTCGACCGGCGGGAGGCTCGCGATCCACGGTCCGAGCGCGGTGACGCGGACCGACCGCGCCGCCTGTCCGACCTGCTGGCGCTGGTCGGTCCCGGCCACCCACAGCGTCCCCTTCGAGCGGACCACGTCGGCCGGGAGATCCCGGAGGAGCGCGGCGATCCGGTCCGGGTGGAACGGTCGCCGGCGGCGGTAGGTGAACGAGGTGACGCCGTACACCTCGTCGGGGTGGCGGTGGGCGCCCTCTGTTTCCCCGTGTTGGTCGTCTGCGAGCGCCCGCTTCCAGCCGGGGAGGTCGCCCAGTTCCCGCTCGTCGAACGTCCCGACGTCGAGGATCCGGTCCGGGTCGACCGCGGAGAACTCCGCGACGACCGTCTCCGCGTCGGGCTGGAGCGCCCCTACGAGCTCGACCGCCTCGTCGGTCTCCGCGTCGGTACAGAGGTCCGCCTTGTTACACACCACGAGGTTCGACACCTCGACCTGCTCGACGAGGAGGTCCGAGAGCGGGCGGTCGGCGTCGCCGTCGCTCTCGGAACCGGCGCTCTCGGCGCCCGCGTCCGGATCGACGCGGCGCTCCGGCGTCTCGTCGCCCGCGAAGGCGTCGAGGAACTGCCGCGTGTCGATCACGGTCACCAGCGCGTCGACGCGGTAGCGGGCCGCCGCGCGCGACTCGGTCGTGAACAGGCGGGCGACGGGGGCGGGCTCGGAGATCCCCGAGGACTCGACGACGAGGTTGTCGAACGAGCGCTCGTTCGCGAGCCGCACCACCGCCGACTCCAAGTCGTCCTGAAGCTCACAGCAGATACAGCCGTTCGACAGCTCCGTGACGCCCTCGACGTCGACCTCGGACCCCTCGGCGATCAGGTCCGCGTCGACGTTGACGTCGCCCATGTCGTTGACGAGGACCGCGACGTCGCGGTCGCCCGCGTTCGCGAGCAGGTGGTTCAGAAGCGTCGTCTTGCCGGCTCCGAGGCTCCCGGAGAGCACGGTCACCGGGATGCGGTCGTCCATACGGGCCGATCGGCCACGACGCTCTTCAAGCTCCCGGCGGCGTCCGCGAAGGGGGGTCGAAAGCGAGTCGAGGCCGGTCCGAGCCGATACGTTGATAGGCTGTGGTCGTCGAACTCGGGACATGGTTCTGTCCGCCGCTACCGTCTCGCTGGTCAGCATCACGATGACGGTGCTGATGGTCGCCGCGATGCTGTATCTCGTCTGGGGAGCGCTCAACAGCGACATCCACAGTCCGAGCCCCGGCGACGACGACCGACCGGAACTGGACGACGCCGAGGACGGCGAGTCCGACGAATCGGCGAGCGAACTCCCGGACGGCAACGCCGCCTGACGCTCGACGCGACGGGGGGCAACCCCCGCCCCGAATCCGCGTTTTCCCGCCTCGACCGCGACAGGTTTTAACACGGGACGGGAGTCATGAGAAATGATGACAGTAGCAGAGCGGATCGAGCGGTTCCGGGCGCTCCTCGAAGAGTGGGCTCGGGGCCTGTATCACGGGATGATCACGCACCCGGCCTACGAGAAGATCGAGAAGGAGGCCGAGGACACCGAAGACGAGTTCATGCTGGCGTGTTTCCCGGACGCGTTCGGGATTCCGTCGCCGGTGTCGTACTACACCGCCGAGCTGCTCCCGTACCTCGAAGACGAGTTCGAGGCGTGGGAGCGGCGGCTGTGGGACCGCGAGACGCTGATAGAGCGGAAGGGGCAGCAGTACCACTTCTGATGACGGACCGACGCTCACTCCGCGACTGATGGAGCAGTTCGTCTTCTTCGGCGGCAAGGGCGGGGTCGGAAAGACCACCGTCTCCTGCGCGTACGCCCACCGCTGCGCGCGCGACGGGGTCCGGACGCTCGTCGTCTCGACGGACCCGGCGCACTCGGTGTCGGACGTGTTCGACCAGGGGTTCGGCGACGAGCCCGAGTCGGTCGACGGCGTCGACGGGCTCGACGCGATGGAAATAGACCCCGAAGACGAGATGCAACGGCACTTAGACGAGATCCGCGAGGCGCTCTCCGAGCAGGTGTCGGCGGCGATGGTCTCGGAGATCAACCGTCAGCTGGAGATGTCCCACGGGACGCCCGGCGCGTACGAGTCGGCGCTGTTCGACGCGTTCGTCGACGTGATGCGCACGGAGAGCGATCCGTACGACCGCGTCGTCTTCGACACCGCACCCACCGGATCGACGCTGCGGCTGCTCGGGCTGCCGGAGTTCCTCGGCGACTGGATAGACCGGCTGTTGTACAAGCGCAAGCAGTCGATCGACCTGTTCGAGAAGGCCGCCGTCGGCGACATGGAGCCGCGGCGCCTGCTGGAGGGCGACCCGGTGATCGAGCGGCTCCAGAAGCGCAAGGAGTTCTTCGAGTACGCCGGCGAGACGATGCGCTCCGACGCCGCCTTCTTCCTCGTGTTCAACCCCGACCAGCTCTCCGTCAACGAGACGGCCCGCGCTATCGAGGGGTTCACCGACCGCGACCTGCGCGTCCGGGGGCTCGTCGCGAACAAGCTCACGCCGTCGCCGGACGACGACGAGACGGGGAGGGGCGCGCGCTACCTCCGCGAGAAGGTCGAGACCGAGCGCGACCGGCTGGCGCAGGTCAGGGAGGGGTTCGACCCGCCGCTCGTCGCCGAGATCGAGTCGCGAACGACGGAGGTCCGCGGCGACGTGCTGGCCGACGTCGCCGCGTCGCTGGACGTGGAGACGTGAGGGATCGCCGCGGGAGACGCGAGGAACACGGCCCCGCAGCGCGCGGTTCGGCGGCGATGCGAATTCCCCGTCGGACCGCGCGCGACCGACGGGAGGCGCGCGCGAGGGGCATCGGCGGCCGATCGACGCGAATTTTACCGGACAGTAGAGGGAAAAAACCGGGCTCCCGCGGTGAGATCGGCCGAAACGCCGCGTCGTCCCGGGAAACGTCATGAACGAAAGTAACGTTTAAGTTGAACATAGTGAACCGATACCACGAGGCAGGGAACCTATGACAAGTGTAATTTGGATCGTCGTCGCCGTGCTCAGTACGTTCACCGTGGGATACATGGGGTACTCGCGGTACCTCTCTCGGTTCGTCGACCTCGACGACGACCGGGAGACGCCAGCGCACAAGTACGAGGACGGACAGGAGTACGTACCGGCCAAGAAGCCGGTGCTACTGGGGCATCACTTCTCGAGTATCGCGGGCGGCGCGCCGATCATCGGCCCGATCACCGCCGGGGCCATCTGGGGATGGGTCCCGGCGCTTTTGTGGGTCGCCATCGGGAACCCGCTGATGGGGGCCGTCCACGACTTCATCTCGCTCTCGGGCTCGATGCGCCACGAGGGGAAGTCGATCGGCTACATCATCGGCGAGTACGTCGGCGAGCGGGGCAAGAACATGCTGCTGTGGTTCGCGTTCCTCACCATCATCCTCGTGGTGGCGGTGTTCGCCCTGGTCGTCGGCATCGTGTTGAACGCGTTCCCGTCCGCCGCGACCGCGAGCCTCGTCTACATCGCGCTCGCGCTCGCGTTCGGCGTCTACCTCTACCAGCTCGACGGGCCGTTCCTGCCGGGGACGGTGGTGTTCGTCGCCGGCGTGTTCGCGGGCGTCTGGCTGGGCATCCAGTACCCGGTCGCGCTGTTCCCGGCGGTCGAGAGCGGCGCCTACCCCGCGGGAACCATCGTGCTGCTGGACTTCCTCGGGAACGGCGCCTGGCTCCCCGGCGCCGTGATGAGCGCCGACGCCATCCTCCAGCCGAACGTCGCCGCGTGGGTGCCGGTCATCCTCGTCTACGCGACGGTCGCAAGCGCGCTCCCGGTGTGGGTGCTGCTCCAGCCGCGCGACTACCTGTCGTCGTTCCTGCTGTACTCCGGCGTCGGCGGGGCGCTCCTGGCGATCATCGTCGGGACGCTGCTCGGCACCTCCGCGCAGCCGCTGACGATCGACCCCTCGATCGGGGCGTACATGGGCTTCTTCGGGAGCGAGCTCGCCCGCGAAACCGGAGGGATAACGCCGCTGTTCCCGCTGTTGTTCGTGACGATCGCCTGCGGGACGATCAGCGGGTTCCACTCGCTGGTGTCGTCGGGCACCACGGCGAAGCAGCTGAACAAGGAGAGCGACGCCCGCCTCATCGGCTACGGCGGGATGCTCGGTGAGGGGTTACTCGCGTCCGTCGCCATCTCGACGCTCGCGGTGGCCGGCGCGACCACGGCGGCCGCCGGCGGCGGCATCGGCGGCGCGCTGCCGAACTTCGCGACCGGCGGGGGGATCATCCTCACCAGCCTCGGGATTCCGCAGGCCTTCGGCGCGCCGTTCATGGCGCTCGTCCTGGTGAGCTTCCTGCTCACCTCGACCGACACCGCGGCGCGGCTCGGCCGGTACATGATGGAAGAGATCGTCGGGACGACCGGGAGCGGCACGACCACGGGCTTCTCGTCCGACCTCGGTAGCTTCGCGAAAGGTCGCTACACGAACCCCATCGTCGTGTCGCTGGTCGCCTACGCGCTGGTCGTCTCCGGCGAGTGGGTCACCCTGTGGGCGCTGTTCGGCGGTGCGAACCAGCTGCTCGCGGCGCTCGCGCTCCTGACCGCGACGGTCTGGCTCGCGAACTGGGACAAGTCCAAACAGCTCGTCTCGACCGGCGTCCCGATGGCGATCATGGTGACGATCACCGTGCTCGGGCTCTCGTGGGTCGCGCTGTGGGACAACCTGTACCAGAAACTCATCCTCGGGAACGTCACCGCGCTGGCCGGACAGATATCCGCGGTGGTACAGATGGGCCTGGCGTTCGTGCTCATCTACCTCGCGCTGTCGCTCGTGCGCATCGGCTACGGCAACATCACGAGCGTCCGGGGCGGGAGCGACCCCGCGGCCGAACCGAGCGACGACTGATCGGCGGTCGCGGGACCGACGACCGCGGTTTCATTTTTGAACGCGAACGGGACCGCCGAGCGGCGGTCAGCGCCAGAAGCGCTTGGCGAACCGCGAGAAGAACCCCTCGTCCGGGGGGTCGACGCGTTCCCACAGCCGGAACGCGGCGGCGGTGTCGGCGCTCTCGCTGGCGACGAGCGCCTCTCGCTCCGGCGCGACGACAACGAGGTTCACCTCGTAGTGGCCGTAGTAGCCGAACTTCAGCAGGGTGCGGTCGCGGAACCCCGCGACGAAGTCGGCGACGTCGTCGGGGATCCGGTCGGCGACGAGCACGACGGTGACGTCGGTCCCGTAGTGCTCTTCGTGGGCGTCGATGCGCTCGTCGGCGACGTCGTGGGCGAACTCGACCAGGCGCTCGATCTCCCCGACGCCGGGGGTCGTCACGCGGCGGACGAAGACGAACTCGCGCATGTCGTGGTCCGCGTAGCTCATCGCCGGGTGGAGGAACTGCTTCTGGTTGCGCACCCGCATCTCGGCGGTCATCTCGAACCGCTCGCCGCCGACGGCGGCGTCGCGGGCGAGGTCGTAGCTGTACATCAGCCGGTCGGAGACCCGGTCGAGGTACTCGTCGTCGTAGTCGGGGACCGCCTCGCGGATCTCCGCCGGCAGCTCCTCGGGGTCGCGGCGCTCCCCCTCGCCGAGGGTCGCGTCGCCGTCCCCGGCCGGGTCGGCGCCCTCACTCATCGCCGGGATCGTACGCGACCGCGTCCCCGTCGGCCGGGGGAGCGCCGATCGCGAGCACGGTCACCGGCCCCTCGGCGTCGGCCGGGTTGTACGCGCGCTGCGGGCTCTCGGGGTCCACGACGAACAGGTCGTCGGCCGGGACCTCGTAGGTGCGCTCGGGCGTCTCGACGGCGAGCGTCCCGTCGAGGACGTAGAACGCCTCCTGTTGCGTCTCGTGGTGGTGATACGCCAGCGGGAGCTGCTCGCCGGGATCTGCCCTGAAGCGGTTGATCGCCGCGGCGTCGAGACCGCCTGGGTCGGACAGCTTTCGGCACTCGCAGGGGCGGTCCGGTTCGGGGTCGACCGAGTCGACGTCGACGACGCGATATCCCATGTGAACGCATTCCACGGAGGGAGTGAAAAGGGCGTCGGGAGCGTCGGACCCGACGAGAGCTCGACCAGCGGCCCTGAGGCGCGGTTTTAAGTGCGAGAACGCCGTGTGTGAGGGTGTATGACAGACGACACCGATCACGAGGCGGCGGTCGACCCGGAGATCACGGCGGAGGCGTGCGGTCGGTGTTCGATGTCGACCGTCGTCGGGGCCGTGACCGACGACAAGTCGCCCGAGGAGCGCGCCGAGCGCGACCCGTTCGCCGGCGAGCGGATCGAGGTGGACGAGTCGTCGCTCCGGCGGGTCTCGCCCGCCGGGTTCCTCGGCGACCTCAAAGAGCGGATAAACGAGCTCGGCCGGCGGATCGCGTACGGGAAGTAAGGTCGGCGCACCGGCTCACGTCGGTTGTCGGCGCACCGACTCACGTCAGTTCGGAGAGACTTATACGCGTTCGCGCCGTATCGGGGACAACCGATGGAAGAGAGCATCTCCGGGTTCAAAGTGCGCGGCGACTGGGGCGACGTCGTCGAGCACGGCGAGCGGATCGCCTTAGCGCTCCGGGAGGTCGGCGTCGACGGCGACGCCTACTACGAGTTCGACGAGTGGCGACCCAAGTCCCACGAGCGCATCGACGAGGACGTCTCGGAGAAGACCGCGGCGCAGGCGTCCGTCGACGAGGGGGAGGGCGAGCGCGCGGGGAAGTCGCCGGGCGACGACCTCCAGACGGCCGGAGAGAAGCTCACCGAGTCCTACGAGAAGGTGGAGGAGAACGACACCGAGAGCGCCCGCGAGCGCTGGGGCGAGTCGATCGAACACGTCGCCCGCGCGGCCGACTCGGCGAGCCGGAAGGCGCTCCGGAAGGTGGAAGACGCCGTCTACCGGAACGTGATGACCCAGATGGCGCCGTACTACTTCGACAACGAGCTTGTCAGCGCAAACATTCAGGAGGTCGCCCGCGCAGAGGACGGCGAGACGTTCGTCTTCGAGGTGAACGTCAACGACGACGGGCTGAAAGGCGAGGTGTCGGCGATCCTCGGCGAGTACGAGTCGGAGATCGACCGCTGGCACGTCGAGGCCGAGAAGCGGACCGAAGACGTCGCGGCCGCCGAGGGCGTCGAGCCGCCCGCCGAGGAGGGCGGCCCGGACTCGACGACGACGTGATCGAAGCCGAGGCGGCGGCGCGTGCCGCGCGTCGAGACACATCGGTCGGCTTTAACTCGCTGACCGACGAATCGCGCCCATGAGCGAGGTACTCCGAGTGGAGGCGGGCGAGCTGCCCGTCGACGAACTCATCGACGCGCTCAACGACGGCCAGCGGATCCTCGTCGACGTCGAGGTCGCCGGCGCCAGCCACGAGGTCGCCCTCCGCTACGACGGAGAGACGTACCACTGCGACACGCCGACGAACCTCCACCGGCACGCGGACGAGTCGGGGATGCGCGGCTGTATCGACCAGATGGGATACGCCGCCGAGGAATGACGGTCGGCGCCGATCGGGCCACAGAAACCGACATTTAACCTCGCCGCGCGCGAATCGGCCCGCATGAGCGATCCCGAAATCGAGGACCTCGTCGGTGATACCTCTCCTTCCTTCGAACACGTCCTCTCCTGTGTCTTCGGCGTCCGCGACCACGAGAGCCGCGCGTACCTCGAACTGCTCGAATACCCGGGCAGCACCGTCTCGGAGCTCGCCGACGCCCTCGACCGGGACCGATCGAACGTGAACCGGTCGCTGTCGACGCTCCGCGAGAAGGGGCTCGTCGAGCGACGGCGGCGACTGCTCGACTCCGGCGGCTACGTCTATCAGTACACCGCGATCCCGGTGCCGGAGGCCAAGCGCCGCCTCCACGACGCGCTCGACGAGTGGGTCGCAGACGTCCACGACGCCATCGACGGATTCGATCCCGACGCGCGCTGAGCCGGGACGAAGACCCCTAATCGGCCGATTCCTCGGACGCCTCGCCCGCGGTCAGCCCGTCGTCCTCCGGGCGGTCGAGCGCGCGCTCGGCGTCGTGGTACTCGGAGTAGCCGTCGAACCAGCGGGCGATGCGCTCGATGCGGTCGACGACGTGCGCGGGCTCGCCGGACCGGGAGAGCTCGTGACCCTCGCGGGGGTACCTGACGAACCGCGTGTCGACGCCGTTCTTGCGCAGGAGCCGGTGGTACAGCTCCGCCGTACAGATCGGGGTCCGCGTGTCGTCCTCGGAGTGGATCAGGAGGGTGGGCGTGTCGACCGCGTCGGCGTGACCGGTCGGCGACTGCTCCCAGAGCCACTCGGGCTCCTCGGAGGGCACCGTGTCGAAGTCGCCCTCGACGAGCTTGTAGGCGGCGTCGGTCGAGCCGTAGAAGCCGGTGAGGTCGTAGACGCCGCGCTGGGCGACGGCCGCGCGGAAGTAGTCGGTCTGGCCGACCGCCCACGAGGTCATGAACCCGCCGAAGGAGCCGCCGGTGACGAAGGCGTTCGACGCGTCGATCTCCGGGCGGTCGGCGACCGTCTCGACGCCCGCCATCACGTCCGAGAGGGTGACCGCACCCCAGTCGCGCTCGATCGCCTGGGAGAACGCCTCGCCGTAACCGGTCGAGCCGCGCGGGTTGGACCAGAAGACGGCGTAGCCGCGAGCCGCGAGCGTCTGGAACTCGTGCCACATCGTCCCCGACGTCGACCACATCGCGTGGGGGCCGCCGTGGATCTCGACGGCGAGCGGGTACGACTCGTCGGCGTCCCCCACGGTCGCATCGCCGCCCTGCCCAGCGGCGTCGACTCCGGCCGGCGGCGTCAGCAGCCACCCCTGAATCTCGACGCCGTCGGACTCGAAGCGGAGCTCTTCGGGCTCGCCCACCGCGCGCTCGGCGAGGAACTCTGCGTTCAGCTCGGTCAGGCGGGTCGTCTCGTCGGCCGCCGCGTCGTACGCGAACGCGTCGCCCGGGTGGTCCCACTCGCTGGCGGCGAACGCGACGGTGACGGACCCCGGGCCCGCGTCGCTCTCGCCGCCGACGGTCGCGCCCGAGACGGTGCCGGGTCGGAGCAGGCGCTCGGGCTCGGCGCTCCCGTCGGCGGGGACGTGCCACAGCGCCGTCTTCCCCTCGTCGGGGGTCGCGAAGTAGATCGTCTCCTCGTCCGGGCCCCACTGGGGAGAGGTCTCCCGGCCGAGTCCTCGGTCGATGTCGCCGGTGAGATCGGTGACGGTTCCCGACTCGACGTCGAGGACGCGGAGGTCGGTCGGCTGCATCGACACCTGGTCCGGCTCCGCGTGGGTGAACGCGACGCGGCCGTCCGCGGTCGCGGCGAGGTCGGCCCCCCACCCGGTCGTGGTGTGGACGCGCTCCGCCTCGCCGGTCGCGAGGTCGTGTGCGCGGATCGCGATCTCGACGGAGTCGTCCGGGTCGTCGCCGACCGCCTCGGTGTAGTACAGCGTGTCGCCGTCGCCCCACGACGGGGCGGCGAAGTCGGCGTCACGGTCGGTGACGCGGGTGATCGCCCCGGACTCGGCCGGGTCGGGATCGGTGACGCCCCCGACCGTCGCGTCCGCGTCGACGACGTAGACGCCGGGGCGCCGGCCGTCGAAGTACCGCTCGGCGGCCCGGTAGACGGTCCGGTCGATGACGCGCGGGTCCGGGTGCTCGTCAGGCTCGTACTCGTCCGGCACCGCGAGGTCGCGGTCGGCCTCGCGGTCGTCCGCCGTCACCGACTGGACGAACGCGATCCGCTCGCCGTCCGGCGACCACGCGATCTGCGAGACGCCGCCGACGACGTCGGTGACGCGGCGGGCCTCGCCGCCGTCGAGCGGGAGGACCCACAGCTGCTGGCGGTCGTCGGCCGCGCCGCGGGTGGAGGTGAAGGCGATTCGGTCGCCGGAGGGGCTCCAGCGCGGCTCCGCGTCGGACCCCTCGGAGAGGGTGAGCCGGCGCGGATCGTCGTCGCCGTCGGCGTCGACGACGTACACCGTCGTCTCGTACTCCTCGTCGTCGGTCGGCTGTCGGCGCACGAAGGCGACGCGGTCGCCGTCCGGCGAGATCCGGGGGTCGGACGGCACGGCGATGTCGTGGTAGTCGGCCGCGGTGATCGGCTCCATGCGCGTCAGTCGGTCGGGGGAGGCAAAAGGCGTCGGGAGCCGGAAAGGCGTCGGGTCGACTCAGTCGCCGCCGTTGTCGAACGCGAGCGCGACGCCGTCGGGGTCGACGGTCGCGCCGGCGGCGCAGACCGGGTGTTCGAGGTCGGCGCCGAGCAGCTCGGTCGCGACTCCCGAGGCGTCGGTCGCGGTCAGGTCGTAGGGCTCGGGCGAGTCCGTCTCGTAGGTCGCGACGACGGTCGGCTCGTCGACGGCCTCGACAAGCAGCGCGTCGCGGCGGACGGTGCCCATCGTCGCCGCGTCGGCGCCGACCACGCCGGCGACGCGGGGCGTGTCGTAGTCGTCCTTCTCGTAGTCGAGCGCGAGCAGCGCCGACGCGAGCGCGTCGCGAGCGGGGTATCCCAGTTCGAGCTTCTCCGCGATCGGGTCGACGTGCGAGCCGTTTCCGAGGACCGCCAGCGGCTCGCCGGTCGGCGTCTCGACCGCTCGGGTACAGTTGTACGAGACGTACGGATTGTCGGTCTCGGGCGCGTCCGCGGTCGGACCGACGGTGAGCGTCCCCCCGCGGTCGCGGACCCGGCGGTTCGGGAACGAGCGCGAGGAGACGCGGTATCCGCCGATCCCGGGCGCAACGACGACGAATCGTCCGACGTACATACATCTTCGTGCGGATTCTCTCGATTAAAACGCGTCGATATACACACGAACGCGATCCGGCAGGTACGGTTCGCCGGCGCGAGGCGACATCGTCAACTGATCGCACGGCGGGCGCAACGCGCAACGCTTACAAACACGTACGGGTTATCGATGAGTGCGCAGTCCATTGGGGGAGTGGCCAATCCTGTTGCCTTCTGGGGGCAACGACCCTGGTTCGAATCCAGGATGGACTACTTCTCTCGCGTCTCGCTTCGACTGGACCCGAGTGGCGCCCACGTCATGCGGTTTCCAGTCGAAACGAAGGGGTGGCGATCGGCGGTGTGCGACCGTCCGATCACTTCTCGACGTCCAGCAGCGCGGCGCGCTCGCGGACGACGTCGGCGAGGCTCCCGGTCGTCGCGGCGAGTTCGCGGTCGGTGACGCCGTAGAACTCGCGGACGCGGTCGGGATCGAACGCGGTCGGGAGCGCGTCGCCGTCCGGTTCGTCGCCGGGATCGGCGGCGAGCGTCCGAACCGACTCGACGGCCGCGTCGAGGTCGGCCGACGGGCGATCCGCACCGGGCACGTCGCCGAACTCCGCGACGAGGACGACCGCGGCGCCGTCCCCCTCCGAGACGCCGAGTTCGAGCGCGCGGTCGATCTGTCGGCGGCCGGCCGCGTACAGCAGGATCTCGACGCCGGGGTCGCGCGCGACCGCCTCGCCGCGTGCGACGGACCGCGCCGCGAGACGCACCGCTTCCCGGAGCTGGGTCGCGGAGACGACGAGGTCGGCGTCGAACGCCTGAACCACCGCGCCGGTCGCCGCGGCGACGTCGTCGAGGTCGGCGAGGAACGCGTCGAGGTCGTCGATCGCGAACGTCCCGGCGACGAGGCGAACCGACGGGACCGGCGCCGGCGCCTCGTCCGCGGCGATCGACGACCGCGGTCGGCCCGGACCGGGCGACGCTCCGGTCATCCGAAATCACCCAGACTGGCCTGCCCGTCGCCGTCCCCGTCGGCGTCCGCGCCCGCGGTCGCCGCCGCCGAGGCCGAGCGGTCGGGGTCGACGCCGTCGAGCGAGGGGTCCTCACGCCCCGCGTTCTCCATGATGCGCTCGGCGGTGCGCTCGCGGCCGCGGAGCGCGCCGAGCACGACCGCCTTGTCCGCCTCGCGGAGGTCGGCCCGGCTCTCGATGCCCGCCTCGTACAGCCGGCGGGCGCGCTTGCGACCGACGTTGCGGACGCCCGCGAGGTCGAGCAGTTCCTCGCGGACGCCGTACTCCAGCCGCTTGCGAGCCTCGCGCACCTGCACGACGGCGTCGCCGTCGATCCCCTCCACGTCGCGCGCGAGCGTCTCGGCCGCCCGGAGGAGCCACTCGGCGGTGTCGACCTTCCCGCGGATGTCGCCGGGGCCGACGCCGTACCGCTCCGCGATCCGGTCCTCGTCCACCTCGTTCGCCCAGTCCTCCAGCAGGCGGGCCGTCTTCAGCGCGGCGAGCCAGTCCTCGAAGCGCACGTCCTCGTACTCGGAGGGGACGTCGCCGAGGAACTCTCCCTCGCGCTCGTAGCAGACCTCGGTGTACGCCTCGCGGTCGCCGGACTTGAGGTACAGCTCGTAGGTGTCCGGCGTCCGGCTGACGAGGTGATAGAGGCCGAGCGGGGTGACTTCGGGGGCGTCGTCGTCCGACTCGGCCGCCTCGGGCTCCGTTTCGTCTCCCCCGTCGTCCGCCCGGGTGTACGTCGTGAACCCGGTGTCGTCCGCGTCGGCGTCGGGGTCCGGAGCGGCGCCGTCGGCCGGGACGAACTCGCCGGCCGCGTCGGCGGAGCCGGCGGCGTCCGCCCCGCCGCCGGCGACCGTGCGAAGCCCGTCGAGGATCTCGGCCGCACTCATCGGGTCGAGGTAGAGCCGGGAGACGGTGTGGCCGATCCCGGTCGCGGAGAGGCTCTCCGTCCCGCCGTCGCGGTCGCGGTCGACGAAGCCGTTGACTTCGAGGTAGTTGAGGACGGTGTCGGTGACCGCGGTGAGGCGCCCCTCGTCGTTCGTCTGGGTCGCGTAGAGGGTGTTATCGAGGAACGACAGGAGCCCGTCGCGGGTGGCCGCGAAGCCGGACGCGACCGTGGCGAGGACGTGGGTGCGGAGCGCGGGCTCGGCCGCGAGCTTCGAGCGGACCGGCTCGGCGTCGGCCCAGACGTACCGCTCGAACAGTTCCTCCTGCGTGTCGGCGTCGTTGGCCAGCAGCACCGCCTCGCCGTAGGGGTCGAGTCCGGGGCGGCCCGCGCGGCCGCACATCTGGTGGACTTCGAGGACGTCGAGGGGTTTCATCCCGCCGAACTCGCCGTCGTAGCGGCGCCAGTCGCGGACGATCACCCGGCGGGCGGGGGTGTTGACGCCGGCCGCGAGCGTCGGCGTCGCGGAGACGCACTTGATCAGGCGGTCGCGGAACGCGTCCTCGATCAGGCTCCGGTGCTCGCTCGCGAGCCCGGCGTGGTGGAACGCCGACCCCCGCTCGACCGCGTCGGCGAGGTCCGCGGAGGTGTCGGTGTCAGAGACGCCGCGGATCTCCTCGGCCAGCTCGCGGAGGCGGTCGCGTTCGTCGCCGGTGAGCCGGGAACTCGTCACCTCGCCGAGCTTGCGCGCGGACGACTCCGCGTTGCGCCGGGAGTTGACGAAGACGAGCGAGGAGCCGCCCTGTCCGTCCTCCTCGGTGTCTAACGCGTCGGCGACGAGCCGCGCGGTCTGGTCCTCGCCGCGCTCGACGGACACCTCGCGCTGGCTCCCGTCGTCGAAGTTGATCGCGTTGCCGAAGTGGACGCCCGTCCGGAGTTCGATGGGGCGCCAGTCGGACTCGACCAGCTCGGCGTCGAGCCAGTCGGCGATGACGTCGGCGTTGCCGACGGTCGCGGAGAGCGCGACGGTCTGGAGGCCGGGGTTCACCTTGCGGAGCTTCGCGAGGGTGACTTCGAGGGTGGGGCCGCGGTGCGAGTCGTCGACGAGGTGGACCTCGTCGCTCACGACGCAGGTCAGGTCGTCGATCCACGGGGCGCCGTTGCGGATCAGCGAGTCGACCTTCTCCGAGGTGGCGACGATGATGTCGCGGCTCGCGAGCCACTCGCCGTCGGAGTCGTAGTTGCCCGTCGAGACGCCGACCGTCACGTCGAACTCCTCCCAGCGCTCGAACTCGGCCTTCTTCTCGCTGGCGAGCGCGCGCAGCGGGACGATGTACAGGGCCTTCCCGCCGCGCTCGATCGAGGAGAGCATCGCCAGCTCCGCGATCAGCGTCTTGCCGGACGCGGTCGGGACGGCCGCGACGAGGCTCTCGCCGTCGGCGACGCCCGCGTCGACCGCCGCCTCCTGCGGCGGGTACAGCTCCGCGACGCCCTCCGCTTCGAGCGCCTCGCCGACGCCCGCGGGGAGCCCGGAGAGCGAACTCGGTTCCATTACCGGAGTCTGGTCCCCGACGCGATTTAAACCGTCGGAAGGCGTCGATCGGCGTTTTTAAACGGGCTACATCACCCAGATATCCGCAGTCGGCGCGCGCCTCCGAGGCCGCACCGCGGCCGAGGAGCGTCGCGCGAGGGAGTCGGTCGCCGGAGCGAAGCGACGGCGACCGACGAGGCTGGGGAGGCGCGAGGCTGTGCGGTGCGGGGCGGGACTCGAAGGGGCAGTCGCCGGCGCGTAGCGCCGGCTGCCAGAGAATCTTCGATTCTCGCTGTCGCGAGGGCGGCAGAGGCGACGCAAGCACCGCAGGGAGCGAGTGGAACGAGCGACCGAGGCGCACAGCGAGCGTCTGCCGCCCTCGCGACTGGGGCTTCGGCGGTCGTGTCCGCAGCGGTATCTGCGTCGTAACGAGCGACTGGGGCTTCGGCGGTCGTGTCCGTCTATCGAGTCCGTCGAAACGGCGGTTTCAGACACAGAAGTGCGAAACGACCGGGCGGTAGGAGTCGCGAACGCTTCGTTTCCGGGCAGGGTTATTTGTGGTGCGCCGGACACGGAGCGGATATGTTGTCCGCGCGGATCCGTGCCCTCCTGCTCGGAAAAGATTCGGCGGCGTCCAAACGGTGGGCTGCCGCTGCGGTGGCGGTGGCCGTACTCTCGTTCGGATACTTTGCCGCATTGAAGGGGTTGACTGGCTTCGAATGGCCGTTCCATCTGTTCCTCTGGTGGGAAGGATATGCCCTCCTCCTCGGTGTACTCATCACTATCCAGGCCTATGCGAACGGCGGGTTGCTCCTCAGTTGGGCACTGGCGCTCGCGGGGATTCTCGGTGCCATGCTGAACTACGGTGGCATCGGAATGATCGGACAACCGATGGGCATACTCGAACTGGTCGCTCTCGCACTGACGGGCGGGTCCCTCGGTGCCGTCGTCCTCGGCACACCCGCGTTCGTCGCCGGAACCACAACACGAAGAAGGTCCCGGGGACGGAATCAGTAGCCCGAGATCGCGGTCGCTCCACCGACAGCAACCGGATCGGGGCTCGTCCCCCGTCGAGGATTCAAACGGCGTAGCGGTCCGAATCAGGGCGCGACGCCGACCGTCAACAGCGTTCCCCACGTGCGGTACCGATCCACCATCGCCTCGCGCGTCTCGTAGCCGTCGGTCGGGAACTCGTCGGCGTCCGGGATCTCCACCTCTCGGTCCGGGATCGCGTCCTGTTCGGCGACGTACAGCCCGGCCTCGCGGAACGCCTCGCGGTACTCCTCACGAGACCACAGCGTCATCTCAACCGAGATGTTCTCCTGCCACGCGTGGGTCGTCTCGCTCTCTTCGAAGTAGTTGACGGCGCAGTAGAACGTCCCGCCGGGCTTCAGCACTCGCCGGACCTCTTCGAGGGTGTGGACCGGGTCGCTCGCGTAGTAGAACGCCTCCATCGAGAAGACGCCGTCGAGCGAGTCGTCGGCGAACGGGAGTTCGTCGAAGTCGCCGACGAGGAACCCGATCGCGTCGTCGTCGGTGTACTCGCGGGCGTTGCGCGCCATTTCCGGGGCGCCGTCGAGGCCGTAGCCGCGCCCGATCCCCCGCTCGCGGAGCGCGCGGAGCGCGTAGCCGGAGCCGGTGCCCAGATCCAGCACCGCGTCCCCGTCTTCGACCGGCATGCGCGCCAAGACGTGTTTCGCAGTGTGCCAGTGTCTGTCTTCCATGCCGCGGTCCTTCCCCGAAGCCGCCCACTCGTCGAACTCCTCGCGAACGCTCATACCGGCCGAACGAGGAGAGCGGTGAAAAGCGGCGGTGTTTTACCGGCTCCCCGCCCGTGCGTGGGTATGAAGCGACCGCGGGCGCTCCGCCGACCGCGCTTCCGGGTGGCCGACATCGCCCAGCAGTCGGTCGGCGGCTTCCTGCTCGCGGGGCCGTTCGTCGTCACCGAGGAGGTGTGGGTGCTCGCCGCGGGGATGCACTGGATCCAAGCCTCCGTGACGGCCGTGCTCGTCGGGCTGATCGGGTACGCCGCGCTGTACCGCGCCGACACCGGCCGCGACGCCGACGAGGAGCCGGACGTCGTCGGGATCCCGACCCGGTTCGTCTCGCTGATGACGGTGGCGTTCGGCTCCGTCCTCCTGCTCGCGCTTATCTTCGACGCGCCGCACACCTTCCTCGTCGAGGGCGGTATCGGGGACGGCGCGGTGGCCGCGACGACCGCGAAGGCCGTCTCGGTCGGAGCGATCTTCAGCGTCGTCGGCGCGGCGACCGCCGACAGCGTGTTCTGATCCGGGCGGAGGCGGCCGGGGTCGCGCCGCCGCGGCCCGCGAACGCTCTCACAACACGACCGAGACGACCGCGAAGAGGATCAACACGCCGGCGATGTCACAGAGGTTCGTCACCACGGGGATCGTCGTGTCGTCGGGGTTGAGGCCGGCGCGGTAGGAGACTTCGACGGCGGCGACGCTGGCGACGACGACGAGCGCGGCGAGCGCCATCCCGGAGACCAGCGAGATCAGCAGCACCCGACCGAGCGCGAGCGACCCGCCGAGCGCGAGCCCGATGGCCCACGCGGCGACCCCGACCGCACCGAAGACGGTCGCCGCGAGCGCGAAGACGGCGCCCGCGTTCGCCCGGAGGGCGGGGTTGGTCGGGCTGAGCTCGTAGGTCCCGAGGTACAGCTGGGTCGTGAGCCGCGAGCAGGTGATCGACGCGAGGTTGCCGGCCGTCCCGATCTGGACGGGGACGAGAACGAGCAGAGCGGGGTACCGGAGGAGGACCGCCTCGTAGGTCTGTAACACCGACCCGGAGACGAGCTGAAGCACCGACAGCGCGGCCAGAAGCGGGATCATCGTCCGGACGATGCGGCGGACCGCCCACTCGTCGGTCACGGTCGGCTCGGGGTCGGTCACGAGACGGCCCCCACCGCGGCCACCCCGACGAGGAGGAAGAACACGCCGAACACGTCCCCGAGCGTCGTGACCACCGGGCCGATCACGTTGTCCGGGTCGAGGCCGCGCCGGTAGCCGACGAAGATGACCGCGATCAGCACGGTGATCATCAGCACCGCGGAGAGGAAGCCCGCGACGACCATCACGCCGACCAGCTGGAAGAGGCTCCCGCCGTCCCCGAACAGGACCAAGGCGAGGTAGGTGACGACCGCGATGAACACGGAGACGGCCATCCCGTTGAGGAAGGAGGCGACGACGGCGTTCGTGAGCCGGCGGTCCAGCCGGAACCGGGGCTCGATCACCCCCTGGTGGAGCCCCGTCGAGAGGCGGGCGCCGAGCGAGCCGTACACCCCGCCGCGGGTGGCGAGGAACGCCGGCAGCAACAGCAGGAGGCCGGGGACCTCCGCGATGTTCGCGCGCATCGTCTCGGAGGCGAGTATCGTCCCCGCGAACAGCCCGGCGAGCAGACTCACCGCGATCACCGGGAGCGCCTGCCGGTAGACCTCGCGCGCGGAGTCGTGGCCGGGCATCGAACGGACCGACGACGGGCGGGGCAAAAAAACCGACCGACGGTCTGAGCACCGGCCTGAAAAAAGACCACAGCAGGTCGGCGCGGGCGCCCGTCTCCAGATGAAACGAGGGGGGGCGTGGACTCAGAGGACGTACGAGTCGATCACGAGGAAGAAGATCGGAAGGATGAGCGAAGAAACCAGTTTTAGCAGGATGTTTATTTGAAACGGGTAGAGCCGTAGATTCTGGTAGTCTTGGTACTCCTGCCGTACCCTGTCCAGTTCCATCCGTTTTATCAGTTCAGTGTTTTCGTCCGCAGACCGTATTTCGGAGTAGTTCAGCGCATCAGCCTTTGCTTCTCGGTACTCCTTCCGGAGCTCCTCCAATCTGGAGTCGCGGTGTTGTTGCGCTTTTTTGTTGATCAGTCGGGTCGGGTACAGGAACGAGACGAGAATGGTTCCGGTGAATCCGGCGACGATCACGAAGACCAGCCAAGGCGGTGCGTTACCCCGGACGAAGATGAACGCGAGGGGGAGAAGGAGGGATCCGGTCGAGAACGTTAGCGTGGTGCGGATCGAAAAGTACCCGATGGTGCTGAGCCCCCCCAGCCCGTCCGGATCGAGCGGGTCGACCTTGAGGTCGATGTCCTGGAGTTCGCGGACGGCGAGTATCGTCGTCACGACTCCGGAGAATCCGACGCCCGACATGTATCCGAGATAAAATACAGAGCCGAGGTACAGGTACCGGAGCGGCGACCCCGCTTCGAACAGGCCGTTGGAGACGAGGTACGGTTCGCTACCGAAGAACAGGGCCACGAGCAGCGCGATCCAGACGACGACCGGGATGAGGTGATACTCCGAGAAGAACGCGTCGTACTTCGCTTGGAGCTGTTTCACTCGGTCGGTGTCGGTGAACAGCGACGTCGCCTGCGAAAAGAACCGAGGCAACACCCGTTCGTCGTAGTACCAGATGAGGTATCCGCTGGCGTTGAGCCAAATGATCCCGCTCGCGATCGCGGCGAGGAAATTCGTTGAGATGACGGCCCCCCGAAGGAGGACGACGGTCGCGAGGAACAGGTTCGCCGGGGTGCCGTACACCAGAATGCTCCGGACGAGAGGGTGTCCCCAGAAACCGTCGGCGTCGGTAACGATGCGAGAGGTCACCCAGTGTTGCGAGTGGAGCTCCGTCATGGCAAGGTGGTGTGGTAAGGGTCGCCCCGTTTTCGCAGAAACCGATACAGTCGGGTGCCGTGGACGAGTTCCTCCCACTGTCGGTGGAGCGCCGCCCCCCAAGTGTGAATGATCGGACGCCTAAGTGCCGAGGGACCGCCCCAGAGAAGTGGTCGGAGGAGCTTCGAGAGCCGGAGTTCCGGGATCACGGATTCGTCGAGATACGAAGTGTAGAGGCGGGGAGCAGACTTCCCGGTCCCGAGTGCGCGGTCGATCGCGTGGGCACAGAGCTCTCCGCTCCGTTGGGCGTAAAAGATGCCCTCGCCCGACATCGCGTCGACGAAACCTGCCGCGTCGCCGACCAGCATCGCCCGATCCGCCGTCGGCTCGGTCAGATAGTTCCCGAAGGGGATCGGTCGACTCTCGGCTGACGATGCGTCCGCGTCGATACCCAGTCTGTCGAAGTATCGATCCAAAAGCGTCCGGAACGAGTCGGTGTTTTTGCGGTTGAGTCCCCCGACTCCGACGACGAGGCGGTCCCGGTTCGGAAACACCCATCCGTATCCCCAGTTGACGAAACCGAGGTGGACGAGGAGAGAGTCGGGATCGATGTCGACGGCCTCGCGCGGAACGAACGTCTCGGTCGCGATAGCGAGGTTGTCACCCCACGCCTCTCGGTCGAATCCGGGCAACGAGTTTCGAACGACGCTGTGGGCTCCGTCGGCGCCGACGACGTACCGGCCTTCGACAACCGAACTGTCCGCGAGCGAAACGACGCCGGTCGACGCGTCGACGTCGGTTACAGCGGCACCTTCCAAGGCATCGACCGTCTCGTGGCTGACGGCCGCTTCGAACAACTTCGCGTCGTACCCACGGCGATCCGCGAAATAGTACGGTCGTTCGCTTCGACCGTTTTTAACGGTGCTACCGTCGAAGTGGACCTCGTACTCGGGGGTGGAGTACTCGAATCCGTCTTCGGGGCCGAGCGATTCGTGGTTCCATCCGAACTCGCGTTCGAGCAGCTGCGTCGTTTTCCACGTCACGAGTCCCCCGCAGAGCTTCTTTCGTGGAAATGATGATTTATCGAGTATCAGTACGTCGTGTCCGCGCGACCCGAGCGCGTGTGCGGCGGTCGCGCCCGCGGGCCCCCCACCGACGACGACGGCGTCGTATGTGCCGTGAGACGTGTCGCTCATTCGCTCAACCATACCTGTACTCGATCTGACTTAATTATTCGGCCGTCGACCGCACCGTTAAGTCGGTCCGGTGATTGCCGATCCCATGGACTACACCCTCGCCGTCGAGAACGGGCCGGAAACGATACCGGGCGGGACCGGGCTCTTGCTCGTCCACCCGAGCATCGGCGAGACGGACCGGATCGACACCGACTTCTTGAAGACCGACACCGACGCGTTCCTCGTCGTCTCGACTCGGACGACCGCCCGAGAGGTCGAACAGAAGCTGGAGTACTACGACGTCGACGAGACGAAGGCGACGATCCTCGACACGCTCTCCGTCGAGCGCGGCTACTCGCGCCGCACGTCCGACGACGTCTACTACGTCTCCGCGCCGGACGACCTCGACGGCGTCGTCGACCGCGTCGAGCGGTTCCTCACCGAGAACGAGGGGAAGCGCCGCGTCTCGGTCGACTCGCTCACCGAGATGGCCTACTACGCCGACGACGACGCGGTGTACGAGGCGGCCGCCGAGATCCTCGACCTCCTCGACGAGCACGACGCGGTCGGCATCTTCCACCTCTCCGAAGAGGTCCACGAGGTCGCGACGCTCGACCGGTTCCGCGAGCTGTTCGACGGCATCATCGACCTCGACGGCGAGGGCAACGTCACCGTCGACGTCTGAAAGAGCGGGTCCGACCGCGACGGCGCCGCTACGCCTCGTCGTCGACGAGCGCCGCGAACGTCTTCTCCGCCCACGCGACCGCGTAGGCCGCGCCGCGGTCCCGATACGCGGCCGTGTCGAGCGCGCCGTACGGCGCCGGGAGGTCGAGGTCGTGTTTGACCGCCGAGCACGCGTACTCCGTCGCGCTCGGGAAGTCGGTGTCGCCGCGCGCGACCTCGGCGGAGAGCCCCCCGAGCCGACCGGAGAGCCGATCGCCCGCATCGACCCACGCGTCGAACAGCCGAGGGTGCTCGCCGTCCCACGAGGCGAACGCGTCGCGAGTGTGGAGGCCGACCCACGCGTCGAACAGCGCGTTCGCGACCTGGAAGACGTCCGTCGGACCGAACCCGGTCGTCGACTCCCCCGTCTCCGGGCCCGGGCGTCGGATCGCCGCGTCGAGGTCGCGGTAGCGCGCGCCGAAGAAGGGGAGGAACGACTCGGGGAGGCCGGGCGCGTCGCCGTCGTTCGCGGCGGTGTCGGCGTCGCCGTCGTTCGCGGCGGTGTCGGCGCCGCCGACGGCGTCCGGCGCGGGCTCGCAGCCGATCTGAACGAGCCGCTCGGCGACGAGGAACGCGAGGAAGTCGTCCGGCGTCCCCTCCGCGCGTCGCTTGACGAGGACCGCCGGCGGGTCGGTCTGCGTGGTGCGAACGACCGTCCCGTCGCCCGGCAGTCCGACGGTGAACGCCGGTCCCGCGTGCTTGCGGAGCAGATCCGGGACCGCCTCCGGGAGCCACTCGGCCGGGTACGACGCGGGGTCGAGCGCGTCGACGAAGAGGCCGAGATCCTCCGCGGCGGCCGGCGGGAGCGTCTCGAAGTCGGAGCCGACGTCGAGGACGGGCGACCCCGGGGCGTGCCGGTCGCGGACCGCCGCGAGATCGTCGTCGAGCACCCGGGACGAGAACATCAGCCGAGGACGTACGAGAGGATGATGAGCACCGAGAGGACGGCCGAGACGCCGACAGTCCCGGCAACGATCTTGGTTGGTTTGTTCATACGCGATCCTGCGTCCGCCGGTCGTTAAAATCATCCGGTCGGCGGCGAGAGGTGGATCGTCCGACCGGCGGCGATTTTATCCCCTCGGGCGAGAGTGCGGAGGTATGCGAGTTCGCGACGCGGTCGAGGCCGACGCCGCGGCCTTGGGATCGATGACGGGCCGCCCCCGAGGTGTCGTCCGCGACATGATCCACGACCGGTCGGTGCGCGTCGCGGTGGCGGACGACGCCGCGGCGACCGGCGAGGCGGACGACGGCTCGGACACCCCGGCCGACGCGGTCGCGGGGTTCGTCGCGTTCGACGCGCGCGACGGCGTCGTCCACGTGACGAACGTCGAGGGCGACGTCGACGCGATGTGGCGGCTGTTCGAGGAGCCGGTGGGGTTCGCGACCCGGGAGGCGATGTCGGTCGAGGCCGTCCTCCCGGCCGACGGGACCGCGGGCGACGCGGCCGAGTCGGTCGGATTCGAGGCCGTCGGCTCGGGGCCGCGGATCGACGGCGCGCCGACGACGCGGTACCGGTTCGACCCGGAAGAAAGCGGTTGAGAAGAAAGTCCGTCGCCGCTCAGTCGAAGCGGTCCTGAACGATCTCGAGCGCCTCCTCGCGGTCGTCCCAGTCGACGAACACCGCGACCGAGGTGGCGCTCGTGATCAGGTCGATGATGTTGATGCCGGCGTCCGCGATGGGGGCGATGATGTCCTGAATGACGCCCGACTGGTTGGGGAGCTCGCCGCCCGTGACGCGGATCGCGGCGATGGGGTCGGCGACGGTGACGGATGAGAGCGCATCGTCGGCGACGACCGCCTCGTGGAGCAGCGCCTCCGCGGTCTCGGCGACGTCGACGTCGACGTAGAAGGTGACCGAGTCCATCCCGGAGGCGACCGCGTCGATGTTGATCTCCTCGGCGCGGAGCGCGTTCGCCAGCTCGGAGAGGATCCCGGGGCGGTTGCGGATCGCGCGGCCCGCGATGGTGAGACACGCCAGCGGCTCCTCGCGCATGTCGATCAGGCTCTCGAACTCTCCCTCGATCCGGGTCCCCCCGCGGAGCAGGTCGCCGTGCTGGTAGTGGACGACCCGAACCGCGAGGTCCTCGTCCTTGTACGAGAGCGCGGACGGGGCGACCACCTCGGCGCCGCGGAAGGAGAGGTTCCGCAGCTCGTCGACGGTGATCTGGCCGACGTTGCGCGCGCCCTCGACCACCCGCGGGTCGCCGGTCATCACGCCTTCCACGTCGGTGACGATGACGACCTCGTCGGCGTCCATGTAGTTGCCGAGCATCACCGCGGTCGTGTCCGAGCCGCCGCGACCGAGCGTGGTGACGTTCCCGTCGTGGTCCTCGGCGAGGAAGCCGGTGATGATCGGGACGACGCCGTCCATGTCGGCGGCGATCTCTCTCGCGCGCTTCTTCGTCTCCGCGACGTCGACCTCGCCGCGCTCGTCCGTGATGACGGGCCAGTCCGGGTGCCCGGGTTCGAGGAAGACGGCGTCGACGTCGCGGACCGACAGCGCGGCCTTCAACATTCGGACGCTGGTTCGCTCGCCCATCGAGACGATCTCCGCGCGGTCGGCGTCGTCCGTCTCGAAGGTGATGTCGTCGAGGAGGTCGTCCGTGGTCGACCCCATCGCGCTCGCGACGACCGCGATCTCGTGGCCGGCCGCGACCGCGCTCGCCACCGAGTCGGCCGCGCGCTCGATCCGGTCGCCGCTGCCGAGGCTCGTGCCCCCGAACTTGGCGACTACGCGCATGCGGCTACCCCGTTTCGCGACCGAGACGATCGGTCTCGGGCTGACGGTCGGCGTCGAGCGAGCGGGACGGCGGGTGACGAACCGGCGCCGGAATCCCGGCCCGGGCGGCGGAAGCGATCGGTAAACATGCGACTCCGTAGCGCAGGAAGCCGGATAACAGTATCTTCTTCGACAAGGGTCGCGCGAATCGGAGAACCGTACGAATCGGCGACTCCGCGGCGGAAGGAACGGAACGGACGATCACCGAAGTCGGCGGTCGGGGGGTGGAAGAAAACGGCGGGGGTGCGATGGAAGAAAGCGGCTGCGGGTGCGACAGAAGAGAGCGGCTGCGCGCGCGGCGTCACGGAGGAAGGCGGATCAGGTGGACGGCCGCTACTCGTCTTGAATGCCCCACGCGTCGGGCATCTCGATGACGTACCGGCCGTCCTCCTGGAGGGAGATGATGTACTCCTGTCTGTCGTACAGCTCCATCAGGTTGAGCTCGTACTGCCCGGGACTGACGATGCGGATGCTCTCGAACTGGTCGTTGAGCTCGTCGCGGAGCGCGTCGATTCCGGGTTGGGTCTCCTCGTCGGCCAGCTGCGAGGGCTCGGCGGCGTCGACCTCTCGGCTCGCACGGTCGAGCTCGTCGGGCGACACCACCTCGGAGCGCGCGCTCGCCTGCGCGGTGTCCTCGTCGCTCCGGTCCGCGATCTGCTCCGTGCCGTCGGATTCGGTCGGGGCGTCGGCGTCGCTCGGCGTCGACCCGACTTGCTCGCTCGGCGTCGGCTCGGCCTGATCGTTCGGTGTCGACTCGGCCTGATCGCTCGGCGTCGCGTCCGCGGGAGCGCTCGGACGACGATCGGTCGCGTCGTCCGCGGGGGACGATCCGGACGCTCGACCGGCGTCGTCGGCGGGGACGTCATCGGTCGCGCCGGCGGGCTTGAACTGGAACTTGTTGCCGCCGCAGTCGGGACAGCCCGACAGCATCTCCTTGGAGCCGTCGGGGAACGTCCGCCCGCAGGAGGTACACTGGTGGGGCATCTACTTGCGGGAGACGAGCGTGCTGATGAGGTTCTCGTCCTTGTGGAGGGTCTCGATGCGGTTCGCCGGGCCGATCACCGTGAGCTTCTGGGTCGACTCCCGGCCCATCAGCTTGTCGAGGAAGCTCTGATTGCCCGCCTCGGCCTTCGGGTACGTCTCGATCTCGATGCCGGTGAAGTCGTCGGGACTGATCTCGGTCATCGTCACCTCGATGAGCTTCGACTCCTCGTCGGGGGAGAGCCCCTCTTCGAGGATGACGATGTTTCCCTCGCGGACCCCGTCGAGGATGAGCCGGATCTTCTCCATGCTCGTGAGCCCCTCCATCCGCGCGCCGCTTATCATGTCGATCCGAACGCCGTCGCCGGAGTCGTCGGGGTCGTCCGCGGCGTCGACGTTGGCTTCCGGGCCGGGCATTAGCCGAAGTACTCCGCGATTTTGGTGTACACTTCGTCCATGTTGTCGCCCTCCAGCGCGGACAGCGGAATCGTCTCGTGTTGCGGGAAGGCGTTCGCGATCTGCTGGACGTCCGACCCCTCAAGGTCCGTCTTGTTCGCGAGGATGAGCGCGGGGAGGTCCTGCGACTCGATGATCCCGATCAGCATCGTGTTCACCTGCGTGAACGGGTCCGTGGTGGAGTCGAGCACGTAGATGACGCCGTCGACGTCCTCGCGGAGCCAGTGCATCGCCTCCGCGACGCCCTCGGTCGCCTCGCGCGATCGGCGGACTGCGTCGTCCTTCTCCATGTCGTGGTCCAAGAACTCCTTGTAGTCGACCTTCGTCGTCACCCCGGGGGTGTCGACGATGTCGATAGTGACCTTGCGCCCGTTGCGCTCGATCTCCACGTTCTCTTTCCGGCGGGCCCGGCGAGTCTCGTGGGGGATGTGGCTCTCGGGCCCGACGGCGTCACCCGTCCAGTCGCGTGCGATCCGGTTTGCGAGGGTCGTTTTACCGGCGTTCGGCGGTCCGTAGATCCCAATTCGTTTGGGCTCGTCGTCCGCGAACAGGCCGTCTGTGACCCGCGATATGCTGTCTCTGAGATTCGTGAGCAGTCCCATCCTGACCTCCAGTCCGTGTGTGGTTGACCCGAACACCGCGGTCGTTCCGCGCCGCCGTTCGATCCGCGCGCTCGACGCCTGTTCGGGGGATTACGGTACGATCCTCACCGCTCTCACTTAAGAACTGCGTCAGACATCGCCGATCCGGAGCGTCGGCGCCGGACGACCGCGAAATTCGGATCGAGAGCGCTGCGGCGAGGTCGGATGCGGCACCGAACGCGCCGAGGCGAGAGCGGGTGCGGAACCGGAAGCGTCGAGGCGAGAGCGGGTGCGGAACCGGAAGCGTCGAGGCGAGAGCGGGTGCGGAACCGAGCTACTCCTCGTCGGGCCCGCGTTCGCCGTCGCTCTCGTTGGCGGCGTCGAGGAAGACGAGCGCGCCGCCGAGCAGTGCGAGGTTCTTCAGGAAGTTGATCTTGTTGCCGTGGCGCTCTTTCCCCTCCATCGTCCAGAAGTCGTGGATGGCGGGCGTCGTCCCGAGGAAGAAGACGACGAGCGCGCCCGCGGCCGCCCGCGGGAGCCGCCAGAGGACGATCCCGAGGTTGGCGACGAACAGCATCCCCGTGACGAACGGGACGAGGACGTCCGGCATCGGGACGCCCTTCTCCTCGGCGACGGCGACGCGCTTGTCGTTGTTCTTGAACCCGTCGAGGGCCATGTACGCGAGGACGCCGCCGTACAGCGATCGGCCGAGCAGCGAGGGGGCGTTACGGCCGCCGTCGTCGGACGCGGACGCCGGCTCGGACGGGGAGTCGGATTCGTCCGCCATTCAGACCACCTCGATCCGGCTGACGTTCGCGTCGACGCGACCGACCGTCTCGTAGGTCGGGCCGTCGCCCGTTCCATCGCCGTCGCTCCCGTCGAGCCGCCGCATGATCCGTCCCTCCACGTCGTCGCGCTGGTCCGGCACGTCGAAGAGGCCGGAGCCGCAGATCACGTCGCCGTCGAGCACGTCCCACGTCTCGATGACCTCGTGGGGTTCGCCGGGGAAGGCGACGCGCTCGAAGTCGCGGCCAAAGTTGGTCGACTCGAATAAGGCGACCCCGTGGTCGTCGTTCACCCACGCGGGCGGCGCCTCCTCGCCGCCGCAGTAGAACACCCGCCCGTCGTGGACGAACACCCGCCGGACGTACGAGAAGTCGCTGCCGACGTCGAGCCGCTCGAACGACTCGCCGGCGTCGGTGGTCCGCCACAGGCCGCCCTCGCCGACCGCGTGGCCGAGCCCGAGGTTCTCCAGGTCGTGGTCGAGGTAGCCGGTCGCCGCCAGCCAGACGTCCTCCGAGATCGGCAGGATCTGATGGACGTCGTCGACGATGGCGTCGCGGTGGTCGGACCACGTGCGGCCACCGTCGCGGCTGACGTGGATGCCGCCGGCCTCGACGCCCGCGATCAGGGTCTCGGGGCGTCCGGGGACCGTTTCCAGCGCGCGGAGGCGTGCGTAGTGCGGGTCGATCGGCGACTCCCAGTGACCCCGGGAGGGGAGCTCGCGGAACCCCTTCTGCTCGGTCCACGTCTCGCCCCCGTCGACCGAGCGGAAGATGTAGGGGTCGTTGGTGCCGGCGTACAGCGCGCCGTCCGCGGTCGCGAGGATCGACCACACCTCGCTCTGCCCGGCGTGCCAGAATCGGTCGCCGAGCGGGACTTCGAGGTCGGTCCACGTCTCGCCACCGTCGACGGAGCGGTACGCGCCCTCGGAAGAGGCGACGAAGACGCCTTCGGTGTGGTCCCACGACTTCACGGCGGTGACGACCCCGCAGTCGAGGACGTGGTCGAGGTCGCCGCGCTCGAAGGGGACGTCGTCGGCTCGGTACAGCCCGGAGTCTGTCCCGATCAACAGTGTCATATCCGTGAGTGAGCGGGGCGCGTAATAAAGTTTTACCAACCTGTAAAACGCTAAGTGGCCGGGGGCCGAACCGTGGTGGCATGACAGCGCCGAACGCCACCGTCCGCCCGACCGACGCCGCGCACCTCGACGAGTCGGACCCCGAGCTCCCGACCGAGCTGCTGAACCTCCCGTGGATCGACCCCCACAACCACGCCCACACCCTCTCGTGGGAGGACCGCGAGCGGTACGCGCTCTCCGGCTGTCGCTCGATGATGATGGTGTCGTCGGGGTACCACTGGACGCCCTACAAGCCGGTCGAGGCGAGCGACATCCGCTTTTTGTGGGACGACGCGATCAACCGCCGGCGGGCGATCGAGCGCAACCACTTCTTCGAGGCGAAGCTGGGGCTCGGCGTTCACACCGGGGTCCGGATCGAGAACCCCGACGAGCTGCTGACCGCGATGGACGACTACTGCGCGCTCGACGAGGTGGTCGCCGTCGGCGAGACCGGCGTGGTCCCGAGCCAGCACGTCGAGCGCTGGGACGTCGACGAACAGCAGGCGGTCGTCGAGGCGCAGATGGCGCTGGCCGACGACCACGACCTCCCGGTCCTCCTCCACACGCCGAACACGACGCCGGACGCGAAGCGCGAGTACCGCGACGACCTCGGCGTCACGCCGGGTTACGAGAAGAACGCGGGGCTCGGGACGGAGCCGGTCCTCGACGGCGACAACCCCGCGCTGGAGGCGGTGAAACGCGACGTGGAGGCGGCCGCGGACGCCGGCCTCGACGAGGAACGGGTCGTCGCGTCGCACGCGGACGCGAACAACACCGAGTACCTCATGACGGAAACGGACTGCTACCTAAGCTACACCATCGGCCACTCGTGGCTCGTGGGCGTCGACGCCGCCGACGTGGCGAACGCTATCGACGAGTACGGCGCCGACCGGATCATGATCGACACGGACTGCGCGAACGTGCTCCGGACCGACCCGTACGCGGTGAAACGGGCGATCTTCGAGCTGTACCGCTACGGGATCGACGTCGACGACATCCGGACCGTCGTCTACGAGAACCCGCGGGACGTGTTCGGGCTGGCCGAATAGCCTATTTAAATGAGTTTGCGGTGCGGTGGCGCGTGCCTGTGAGCGGTCGCCATCGGCGACCGCGAACAGCACCGCGCGAGGGAGTCGGTCGCCGGAGCGAAGCGGAGGCGACCGACGAGGCTGGGGAGGCGTGAGGTGCGGTTACTGTGCGGTACGGGGTGGGACTCGAAGGGGCAGTCGCGAGGACGCCGTAGGCGACGCAAGCACCACAGCGAAGGAGCGGTAGCGACTGAGCGAGGAGCGCAGCGAGCGTACGGCGTCCTCGCGACTGGGGCTTCGGAAGTGTTCGTCTCGGTCCGGTTCCCGAGAGACCACACGGAAGTACCGGACAGCGATCCGATTACTCAGTAACGAACTCGTTCGTCATCTCGCCGACGCCCTCGACGCCGATAGTAACCGAATCGCCGTCGCCGAGCAGGACCGGGGGCTCGCGGTAGACGCCGACGCCGGGCGGCGTGCCGGTGAACACCAGATCCCCCGGCTTCAGGGTGAACGCCCGACTACAGAACGAGATCAGCTCGTCGATGCCGAAGATCAGGTTCTCGGTCGACGACTCTTGAAGGCGCTCGCCGTTGATCTCGGCGAAGATGTCCAGATCGTGCGGGTCGCCCACCTCGTCGGTCGTGACGAGGTCGGGGCCGGTGGGGGCGAAGGTGTCGAGGCTCTTCCCGCGGACCCACTGGCCGTCGCCGTGCTGGAGGTCGCGCGCGGAGACGTCGTTGCCGACGGTGAAGCCGGCGACGTGGTCCATGGCCTCGTCGGGGTCGACGCGGCGAGCCTCCTCGCCGATCACGGCGACGAGCTCGGCCTCGTAGTCGACCTTCTCGGTGTACTCGGGGTCCCAGCGGACCGGGTCGTCCGGGCCGACGACCGAGGTCGGGAACTTCGAGAAGAGGACCGGCTCGTCCGGGATCTCGTTGTCGCCCTCCTCGGCGTGGTCGCGGTAGTTCAGCCCGACGCAGACGACCTTCTGCGGGTCGTCGACGGGGGCGGCGCGGTCGAGGTCGGCTGGGTCGCGGACGCCGACGCCGGTCGATTCGGCGTACTCGACCGCGAGGTCGACCTTCCGGCGCCACTCCCAGTCGGCGAGGAGGTCGCTCGTTCGTTCGGGGACGTGGACCCCGGCGGCGGCGCCGGCCTCGGCGAGGTCGACGACGCCGGCGTCGGTCGCGACGCCGGCCCACGGTGTCTGTGCGTCCGTCGTTCGGTATTGTCCGATTCGCATGTGAACTGAGTGGAGTACGTTAAGGGGTGAGTTCGGTTAGAGAAACTGCGCGGCGGGCGTTACAGGTCGATCCCGGCCTCGTCGAGGAGGCGCTCGCCGGAGGCGACGAACCGGTCGAACTCCTCGTCGACCTTCGGGTTCGTCAGTTCGCCGTCGCGCTTGACGACCTCGCCGTCGACGAGGACGGTGTCGATGTGCGAGGGGTCGGCCTGGAACACGACGGTCTGGATCGGCGAGTGCGAGGGCGCGGTCATGAAGTCGGTCGCGTCGAACAGCACGAGGTCGGCGCGCTTGCCGGGCGTGATGGTGCCGATCTCGTCGTCGAGTCCGAGCGCCTTCGCGCCCTCGACCGTGGCCATTTCGAGGGTGTCGCGCGCCGAGATACTGACTTCGGTGACCTCCTCGTCGCCTTCGAGGATCTTCTGGTTGTCGAACATGCGCTGGAGCTGCATCCCGATCCGCATCTGACTCCCCATGTCGCCGCTGACGTTCGAGCAGACGTCGACGCCCCACGTCGGGCGCCCGCCGGCTTCGAGCACCTTCCCGGTGACGGGGATGCCGTGGCCCATCTGCATCTCGACTTCGGGCGTCGACGAGAAGGAGACCCCCTGCTCGACGGCGTGGTCGATGTCCTCCTGCGAGAAGTGGTTCCCGTGAGCGACGTTGACGTCGGGGCCGAGCTCGTCTTCGAGGCAGCCGAATCCCTGGTAGTCGCCGCCGTACTCGGACGAGGGCCACAGCGCGGCGCCCATGTGGATCGTCGAGAGGACGCCCAGATCGCGGGCGAGTTCGAGGTCGGCGCGGGCGGTCTCCTCGGTACAGAAGTCGGGACCGCGGAGCCCGAGCGCGAGGCTGAGCCGGTCGTCGTCGCGGAGCTTCTCCTCGCGGAGCTCGCGGATGTTCTCCTCGGGGAGGCCGACGTCGCTCTCGTACCACCACTTCGCCGAGTCGTCGCCCGGCGGACCGTAGGTGTACACGGCACGGATTCCGGCGTCCTTGAGGGCGTCGACGGCGCGTTCGCCGTGTTCGAGCGTGTTCGGGTACGACCAGTCGAGGGCGGTGGTCGTGCCGGTGTGGAGCTTCTCGAAGGCGCCGAAGAGACCGCCGAGATACATGTCCTCCGGCCGGTAGAGCCCGGTGATGTTGCCGAGCATGTGGTCGAAGTACTCGTTCATCAGCGACCAGTCGCCGGCGATGCCGCGTACCTGCGTCTGCGCGAGGTGGATGTGCGAGTCGACGAAGCCGGGGACGACGATCTTCCCGGAGGCGTCGATCTCCTCCGCGTTCGACGCCGACAGTCCGGTTCCGACCTCGACGATTTCCCCGTCCTCGATCAGGACGTCGGCCTCGTCGAACTCCCCGACGTCCGGGTCGAGCGAGACCACGGTTCCGTTTCGCACGATCGTCTGTGTCATGTTCGATAATAGGGTTTGACCAAGAGGTTAAAAATTTACCGGGCAGTAAACTTGGGAGCGGCGTTGGCGGAGCAATCGTATTATGTACCTCACACGTAGAGTGTGGGTATGAGCGAATCACAAGACGGATCGGCGAGCGAATCGGTCGAGTCGCCGACCGACGACGCCGACGGCGGCGAGACGGTCTCCTCGAAGGACACGAAGGAGGTGATCATGGAGGCCACCTTCCGCGCGCTGAGCAAACACGGGTACAAGGACCTCCGGATGCGCGACATCGGCGAGGAGATGGACCTCACCCGGCAGGTCATCCACTACCACTTCGACGGGAAGTACGACCTCATGTCCTCGTTCCTCGAACACATCATCGACCAGTACGAGGGCAGCGTGGTCGTCGACGGCGACGACGACCCGCGGACCGAACTCCGCGCTCGGGTCGACCAGTGTCTGTTCGGCCCCGAGTTCGAGGAGTTCAGCCACTGGGACCGGATGAAGGTGTACCACGAGCTGTACACGCAGGCGCAAAACGACGGCGACCACCGCGAGGTGTTCAACGAGCATTACGAGCGCATCCGCGGCAGCATCGTCGAGGTCGTCGAGGAGGGGATAGAGCAGGGCGTCTTCCGCGACGTCGACGCCGAGCGGATGGGGCAGCTGGTGACCGACGTGATCCACGCCGCGCGCGGGCGCCGCATCTCGCTCGGTCACGAGGACGCGCCCGAGGAGGCGCGGAAGGCGATAGACGAGTTCATCCTGGAGTCGCTCGAACGGACGGAGTAGTCGGCGGCGCGTTTCCCGTCGAGGTCACCGTTTCCCGTCGAGGCCGGCACCGGCCCCGCTGTTTGTTCTTTTCGTCGAGGACGAAGTCCGGTGAGGCCGAGGTCCGCGATCAGGCGTCGTCGACCGCGACGAGCCGTGGATCGGTCCGGTCGCGGCTCTCTCGAAGTCGGTGAGAGCCCTCGAACCGCACGGCGTCGCCGGGCGAGAGGTCGCCGGCGGCGGCCTGCGCGATCAGCTGGACCTCGTCGAACCGGGCCAGCGCGAGGTGATTCGGTGCGCGGACGTCCGGCGGCGTAGTCTCGACGGTGGTCGTCGCGACGACCTCCCCCGTTTCGAGTGGAACCGTCGATGCGTCCGCCGACGAGCGGCCGCAGTCCGGGCACCGGCGCCGGTCGTAGTACCAGCGTCGGCCGCAGTCGTCACAGGCGAACGCGCGGTCCGCGGGGATGTCGCGGTCGAAACCCGGAGCGCCGGAGCCCTCGGCAATCGTCTCCTCAAGGGAGCGGTCGGAGTGGGCGCGGTCGGAACCCGTCATGCGCGCAACACCGTACAGACGCTGTTGTTCCCGAACCCGGCGACGTTGATCGCGAAGGCCGTCTCCGCGCCGTCGACGCGGCGGTTTTCGGGGAGGTCCCCCCGGAGCTGCCACACGAGTTCGACGATCTGCGAGAGGCCGGTCGCGCCGAGGGGATGCCCGCGGGCCTTGAGCCCGCCGCCGGGGTTGACCGGGAGTTCGCCGTCGAGCGCGGTGTCGCCGTCGAGCGTCGCCTCCCACGCGGTGCCGGTCTCGTAGAACCCGAGCTCTTCGAGTTCGATCAGTTCGAGGACGGTGAACGCGTCGTGGATACAGGCGACGTCGACGTCGTCCGGGCGGACTCCGGCGCGGTCGAAGACGCGCTCGCCCGCGGTCCGGACCGAGTCGATCGAGAGCGGGTCGGGACGCTCGGCGACGGCGTGGGTGCCCGTCGCGCTCGCGATACCCGCGACGCGCGGGCCGGTCCGGTCCTCGGAGTCGTCGCGACCGGCGCGGGTCAGGACGACCGCGGCGGCGCCGTCGGACATCGGACAGCAGTCGTACAGCCGGAGCGGTGCGGCGACGACCGGAGAGTCGAGCGCGTCCTCGACGTCGATCGGCTTCCGGAACTGCGCGACGGGGTTGTCGACCGCGTTGCCGTGGTTCTTCGCCGCGACCGCGGCGAGCGCCTCCCGGGGAGCGTCGTAGCGGTCGAGGTAGGCGCCCGCGGCGAGGCCGCCGAACGAAGGGAGCGTGATCCCCTGCGCGTACTCGCGACGGTGGACGAGGCGGCTGATCGCCTCGGTGACGTCCCGCGTGTCGCCCGCGGACATCTTCTCGGCGCCGACGACGAGAACGGTGTCGGCTTCGCTGCTCTCGACGCCGCTGCGAAGGGTCTCGACGCCGCGGTGAAAGGCGCTGGCGCCGGTCGCGCTCGTGTTCTCGATCCGGTCGGCGGACGCGCCGTCGAGACCGAGCGCGGCCGCGAGCGCGTTCGCGAGGCCCGCACTCTCGTCGAGCGCTTCGGCGAGGGCGTTGCCGACGTGGAGCGCGTCGACGGCCGCGGGGTCGACCGCGGCGTCGTCTAGGGCGCGCTCGGCGGCCGCGGCGGCCAGATCGCTGAGGGAGCGCCCCGAATCGCTCTCGAACGGAGTCATGCCGACGCCCGCGACGCGGACGCCGGTGGAGTCCGTCGCGTTCGACCCCATCAGTCGTCGGTGTCCCCGTCGTCGACGTCTGCGTCGTCAGCGTCCGCGTCGTCAGCATCCGCGTCGTCGGCGTCCGCGTCGTCGCCGAACACGCCCAGTTCCGCGAGGCGGTCGATCTCGGCCTCGGAGTAGCCGTGTTCCCGGAACACCTCGCGGTTGTGTTCGCCTAAGAGCGGCGGCGGAAGCTCGAAGCCGCTCTCCGCGTTGCGGAACTTGAGCGGGTGTTCGATGACGGGTACCTCGCCGAGTTCGGGATGCTCGATCTCGGTGACGGTCCCGCGGGCCTCGATCTGCGGGCTGTCGAGCGCCTCCTCGACGCTGTACACCGGACCGGCGGGGACGCCGGCGTCCTCGGCGATGACCTCGATCCACTCGTCGGTCGTCTTGTCGGCGAGAGTGGCCTCGATTTCGGCCTCCAGTTCGTCGAGGTGCTCCACGCGGTCCGCGTTCATCTCGAAGCGGTCGTCCTCGGGGAGGTCGGGCCGGTCGAGCGCCTCGCAGAGCTCGCCCCAGAGCTTCTCGTTGAGGATACAGATGTTGATGAACCCGTCTTTCGTCTCGAACGTCTGGTACGGGGCGAGAACCGGGTCCTTCGTCCCCATGCGCTTCGTCTCCTCGCCCGCGAACACCATCCCGGCCTGCTTGGTGAGCCACGGCAGGGTGGCTTCGAGCATCCCGAGGTCGATATACTCGCCATCGCCCGTTTGCTCTCTGCGGTAGAGGGCGGTCGTCGCGCCGAAGGCGGCCCACATCGCCGTGATCAGGTCCGTTATCGGCAGGCCGACTTTGACGGGTTGGCGATCGGCTTCGCCGGTGACGCTCATGATCCCGCTCATCCCCTGAATGAGGAGGTCGTACCCGGAGCGCTCGCGCCACGGGCCGGTCTGGCCGAACGCGGAGATCGCGAGGTAGATCAGGTCCTCGTTGTGCTCGGTCAGGGTGTCGTAGTCGACGTCGAGCCGCTCGGCGGTGCCCGGTCGGAAGTTCTGGATGAAGATGTCCGCCTCTTCGACGAGCTCGTACAGGGCCTCCTTGGCGTCGTCGTTCTTCAGGTCGAGTTCGAGGCTCTTCTTCCCGTAGCTCAGGGTCCAGTAGTACGGCGACTCGCCCTTGATAAACGGCGGACCGGAGTGGCGGACGGCGTCGCCGTATCCGGGTTGTTCGATCTTGACGACCTCCGCGCCCTGGTTCGCCAGCATCGCCGAGCAGAAGCCGCCGGTGACGAACGTCGAGAGGTCGAGGACCGTGACGCCTTCTAGGATCTTCCCGCCGCTCGTAGGGGCGTGACTTTCGGTACCGCTGGCATCGGTCATCGGACCACCTCGTCTGACGTGGGGAGCCGTCTCATGGTACACGTACGGTGTGTTTACCGGGTGGTAAAACTACCGGCGACGACCGTGATGTTCGTTGATGGGTCGTCAGTAGAACGCCGCAGCTCGTCGGCATCGACGACGGTGTCTACCCGAAACGACGGGAAGGACCGTGCCCCCCACCCCTTCGTTTCGGGTGGAACTACCCGACGGTTCGGGGTGGTTGGTGGATGTCCGGGCTCGGTTTGGATGCGACTAGATGATTTCACTGTAGATATATCATAAAACAACTACAACACAACAAATATAATCTAGGACAGATTGTCGAGGGTACTGTTCTACAGTCTCTAATATAAATCCACCGGTATAATAAACCCGCCTCACCTCCCCCTCCCCCTATCTGCCGTTCCACCCGAAACGAAGGGGTGTGGGGGTGACATCTGTCGTGAAAATCAAATGCCATGAAGAGGAACGGGACGAGATCGATGAGACAGACAAGACTGACAAGACCGACGAGACTGACGAGACGGAAACGGGAGCTGAACTGCCCGTGTAGTTACCGGTGGCCAGTGTGGCTACCAGTGGGATTACGAGCCCCACAGGCACGCTGACGAAGCTCCCGGGTCGGGTACACCAAGACTGTGCCCCGTCACGATGCTTGTCCTCCGACACGTGGACTAACTCGGATACGTCGGCGAGACGTGGGGAAGCCGTCACGGAGTTCTAGCGAGCATCGCTGCGATCGACTCGACCTCTCGACAGATCCGACTGACGCATCGATCGGCGTATCTCACTACCGTGATAACCCTCACATAACGCGAGGGGGAGCGTTTCAACTCCAGAGAGGAACACTTTTGTACCATCTCTTCATCTGGTTCGACTGTATCAACTGGACGTGGTCGCTCGCAGATCTGACCACGGATCCGTATTTCGGACCGGAGACGGCGTCTGAATCGACTTGCGCGACCGTCTCCACTTGAAACAGGGGGGTTCACATGGACGAATGCGATCACACATCGCGGGCCGACGGCGGTATCGGCCCGGACAACGGCGACGACCCGAACGATAGCGACGACCTGGACGACGGCGACGAACCGGACCATAGCAGCGACTCCGACGGGACTCCACGGGGTCGGTCTCGGACTCCAACCGCTGACGACCCCGACGACTTCGACGACTCCGACAGCCCTGACGACCTCGACGATGACGGCTCTGATAGCGAAGACCTCGAGGCCGACGATCCTGGAGCCGGAAAATTCGCGGTCGAGAGTGCTGATGCCGACGAGGCCGACACCGACGAGGCCGACACCGACGAGGCCGACACCGACGCGTTCAATCCCGACGCTCCAACCGAGACCGACCCCACCGAACTAGACTCCGACCCCACCGAATCGAATCCTGGCCCCACCGAATCCGATTCCGACGCGGCCTCGCTTTCGACCGGCGCTCGACCCGAAACGGCGGGGCTCGACAACGGCGGCCGCGACCGATCGTCGCCCGACGTCGACTTCGACGGCGTCGTCCTCGACGACGACGAGGACAACCAGGGGCTGTTCGACGACCTCCTCTCGGGCGAGCCGATATTCGAGAACAAGGAGGTCCTCCGCCCCTCGTACACGCCCCACGAACTCCCGCACCGCAACGACCAGATCAACCGGATGGCGACCATCCTCGTCTCCGCGCTCCGCGGCGAGACCCCTTCGAACATCCTCATCTACGGGAAGACGGGGACCGGGAAGACCGCCTCGGCGAAGTTCGTCTCACAGGAGCTCGAGTCCACCTCCCAGAAGTACGACGTTCCCTGCGAGGTCGAGTACATCAACTGCGAGGTGACGGACACCCAGTACCGCGTCCTCGCGCAGCTCGCGAACACCTTCATCGAGGAGAACCAGGCGGTGATCGCCGACCGGCTGGAACGACTCGAAGGCCTCCGCGCGGACGCGACGGACGCCGCGGAAACCGCGGGCCGCGACGCGGGCGCCGCCCTCGCCGACACCGAGTTCGACTCGGTCGACGCCCTCGACGACCGGATCGAGACCCTCGAATCCGACGCCGAAGAGATGGAGGAGGTGCCGATGACGGGGTGGCCCACCGACCGCGTCTACTCGACGTTCTTCGAGGCGGTCGACTACCACGAGCGGGTGGTCGTGATCATGCTCGACGAGATCGACAAGCTCGTCGAGAAGAGCGGCGACGACACGCTGTATAACCTCTCGCGGATGAACTCCGAGCTCGACCGCTCGCGCATCTCGATCATGGGTATCTCGAACGACCTGAAGTTCACCGACTTCCTCGACCCCCGCGTCAAGTCGAGCCTCGGCGAGGAGGAGATCGTCTTCCCGCCGTACGACGCCAACCAGCTCCGCGACATCCTCCAGCACCGCGCCGACACCGCGTTCAAACCCGACGCGCTCACCGACGACGTGATCCCCCTTTGCGCCGCGTTCGCCGCGCAGGAACACGGCGACGCGCGACGCGCGCTCGACCTCCTCCGCACCGCGGGCGAGCTCGCCGAGCGCTCGCAGGCCGAAATCGTCGCGGAGAAGCACGTCCGACAGGCCCAAGACAAGATCGAGCTTGACCGCGTCGTCGAGGTCGTCCGCACCCTCCCGACTCAGAGCAAGATCGTCCTGTTCGCCGTCATCCTCCTTGAGAAGAACGGCGTCCACAACATCAACACCGGCGAGGTGTTCAACATCTACAAGCGCCTCTGCGAGGAGATCGACGCGGACGTCCTGACCCAGCGGCGCGTCACCGACCTCATCAGCGAACTCGACATGCTCGGGATCGTCAACGCCGTCGTCGTCTCGAAGGGCCGCTACGGCCGGACGAAGGAGATGGGCCTCTCCGTCCCGGTCGAGGAGACGGAAGCGGTCCTCCTGTCGGACTCTCGGCTCGGCGACATCGAGAACGCCCAGCCGTTCGTTCAGGCGCGGTTCGACAACTGACGCCGTTACGCCGCGGCGTTCGCGCCGAAGGAGGTCCCCGTTATGCCGCAGCGTTCGCGCCGAAGGAGCTCGCCGACACCGGCGGGAGGGTGGCTCCGATCGTCCGCGTTATGGCCTCGTTCAGCTCCACCTGTCCCGTCGCGATCAGGCGGATGTATCCGAGGAACGGAACCCGAGCCCGCGCCACCCCGTTCACCCACTCGGCCCTGACCGGGGGTGAAAGCCCGCTGGCCTGGTCGTAGGCGCCGTTGTTGTCGCCCAGCGTGATGTACCCGTCGTGCGGCGCCGGGCAGTTGGCGAGCGACCCGCAGTCGACGGCGTTGTGATACTCCGCGTCGGCGCGGTCGTACCAGTTCTCCCCCTCGTTCACGTGGAACATCGCCCGGTGGATGATCGGTGACCCCGCCCGATCCGGCGGGCTGTAGATCATCACCGATCCGTACGAGCCGAACGTCCGGTAGTCGACCTCTTGGCCCACCTCGTGGGTGACGACGCCCACGCCGTTCTCCGCCGCGTCCGGTGCGAGCCGGCCGGGTTCGGTGACGAACACGAGATCGCCGACTCGCATGTTCGGCTCCATGCTCCCCGACTCGACGGCGACCATGGGCGGCCACACGCCGCTGACGCCGAACAGCAGGAGTCCGACCAGCAGCACGACGGCGACGCTCGACAGCATCTCCCGGATCCACATCAACACGCCGTCGCGGTCGTGCCGGAACCGATACAACAGCGATTCGTCCGCTCCGGTAGCAGACGGGTCCGTCGACGCGGATCGGCTCTCCCAGTCGGCGTCTCCGTCGAGGCGGGAGGCGCCGTCGGTCGACGAGACCCTGGACGACTCGGGCTCGCCCCCAGCGTCACCTTCACTCTCGCTCTCAGGGGGTCCGCTACCCGATCTGTCTCCGCCTCGATCGGACAGATCCCGCTCGTCGGGTTCGTTGGGAATCCGGTCGTCGGCCTCATCGGGAACCCGGTCGTCGGTCTCGTTGGGGATCCGGTCGTCGGTCTCGTCGGGAATCCGGTCGTCAGTCTCGTCCGGAGCCGTCGCAGACCCGTCTTCGGTATCGTCTCGACCGGCCGACTCGTCGGTCTCCGTCGGCCGATCCCCTTCGTCCATTACGTCGCCCTTGGGAGGTTCCGTTCATAAGCTTCCGGGTCGCGCGCGCGTCGACGCGGCCTTCGACCCGGTGCGTCGGCTCCGGTCGACGAGATCCCGGTCGACCGCTCCGGAACGGTTTTGCCCGAGACCTCCCTTTCGGGTATCGTGCCGCTGGAGTCGAACGCACGGATCGCGAAAGCCCTCGCGGAGCGCGGCTACAACGCCGAACGCGAGGCGGTCACGCTGCTCGCGAGCTCGACGGACCCGGCCGCCGCCGTCGCGGCCGCCGTCGACCGCGCCCCCGACGACGCCCTCCGTATCACTGCCGACCACGTCCGCGAGGCGATCGCCGACGCCGACGGAGCGGCCGCTTCCCCCGACGAGCCCGGACAATCTCCAGTCGAAACGGAGGGGTCTCTACCCGGCGAAGTCGGAGGGTCCGAACCAGTCCCCGATACCGCGACGGCCGACCCGATCGCCTCCGGGGCGACCAACGTCTCATCGACTGACACCTCGCCGCCCGACGCCCCGTCGACTGACACCTCGCCGCCCGACGCCGACCGCTCTCCCGACGCCGACCGCTCTCGCGATCCCGACCTGCGCGAGCTAGAGGTCGGTAACGACATGACCGGTCGCAGCACCGGAACCGGCGAGTACGCGGACTTCGTCACGACGTTCCGCGACCGCTACGAGCGACTCTCGAAGATCCTCCGCGGCCGCGTCAACCACCGGCCCGCCGAGGCGATCGCAAACATGCCGGGCGGCAGCGACGCCGCGATGATCGGCTTAGTCAACGACGTCCGCTCCACGAAGTCGGGCCACTGGCTGATCGAACTGGAGGACACCACCGGAACGTTCCCCGCGCTCGTGATGAAGGACAAGGGCCTCGCCGACGTGGTCGACGAGATCCTCTTAGACGAGTGCGTCGCCGTCGAGGGGACGCTCGCGGACGACGCCGGCATCCTCTTCGCGGACTCGCTCCACTTCCCGGACGTCCCCCGCACGCACCGCCCCGGCGGGGCCGACCGCCACGTCCAAGCCGCGCTGATCTCCGACGTCCACGTCGGCAGCGACGAGTTCATGGCCGACGCGTGGCACAGCTTCACGGACTGGCTCCACACGCCCGAGGCCGACCCCGTGGAGTACCTGCTGCTCGCGGGCGACATGGTCGAGGGGGTGGGCGTCTATCCGAATCAGGACGAGGAGCTCGACATCGTCGACATCTACGAGCAGTACGAGGCGTTCGCGGAACACCTGAAGGAGGTGCCGGCCGACACCGAGGTCGTGATGATCCCGGGCAACCACGACGCCGTCCGGCTCGCCGAGCCGCAGCCCGGGTTCGACGACGAGATCCGCTCCATCATGGACGTCCACGACGCCCGGATCGTCTCGAACCCGGCCACGGTCTCCGTCGAGGGCGTCGAGGTGCTGATGTACCACGGCGTCTCGCTCGACGAGGTGATCGCGGAGCTGCCCGAGGAGAAGGCGAGCTACGACGAACCCCACAAGGCGATGTACCAGCTGCTGAAGAAGCGCCACGTCGCGCCACAGTTCGGCGGCCACACCCGCGTCGCGCCCGAGGACCGGGACTACCTCGTCATCGAGGACGTGCCCGACGTGTTCCACACCGGCCACGTCCACAAGCTCGGGTGGGGAAAGTACCACAACGTGCTCGCGGTCAACTCCGGCTGCTGGCAGGCCCAGACCGACTTCCAGAAGTCCGTCAACATCGACCCCGACGCCGGCTACGCCCCCATACTCGACCTCGACACGCTCGACATGACCGTCCGGAAGTTCTCGTAGCTCGACTCCCCGCCGAGCGACCGGACCCCCGTGGTCGCTTCGCGGTCGGTCGCTAGCGGTCGATCCTCACCCGGCCGCTCGTCGCGTCGTTGAGCCGCTCTCGGAGGGCGTCGACCTCCGCCACCGGGACCCGGATGTCGAACCGGACCCGCTCGCCGTAGTCGGCGTCGAACTCGACGCCCGTCGACTCGATCACGCCTCGGACCGTCCCCGAGTCGTCGTACTCGGTCTCGACGACGAGGCTCCGGTGCGGCCGCTCCTCGATCACGCCGGCCGCGTTGACGGCTTCCTTCACCGCGCGCGAGTAGGCGCGCGAGAGCCCCCCGACCCCGAGGTTCGTCCCGCCGTAGTACCGGGTCACCACCGCGACGACGTTCCGGACCTCGCGCTGCTGGAGGACGTTGAGTGCGGGCTTTCCCGCCGAGCCGGTCGGCTCGCCGTCGTCCGACGAGTACTCCCTGAGCATCGGCTCCGATCCCGGGGCGCGCTCGGAGGGCTCGCCGGCCGGGACCCGGTACGCGGGCACGTTGTGGGTCGCGTCGCCGTACTCCTCGCGGACCGCCGCGACGAACGCCTCCGCCGCCTCGACCGTGTCGACGGGGGCGACGTGGCCGAGGAACTCCGACCCCTGGACCTCGAACCGCGCGGTCGCGCGCTCGGCCACCGTCCGATACGCGTCGCTCACGGCGTTCGCCCCTCCTCCGCGTCTTCGTCTCCGTCCCCGTCCGCGTCCTCCTCCACGTCCGCGTCCTCGTCTCCGTCCGACTCTCCTCCCCGCCGGCGTTCGACGACGACGCTCGTCGGCGGCGCGAGGCGGTACAGCGCGAGGAAGGCGCCGACTCCGACGACCTCGACTATCGCCGCCACCATCGCCAGCGGCTCCGCCGCGAGCGCCGCGGCCGCGTCGGTCCCGTGCCACGCGAGGAACCCGCCGAGGAACGCCCCGAGTGTCCCCGCGCCGAGCGCGTACAGCCGGCGGTACTCCCCGGCTCGGAGCGTCGCGACGGCGACCGCTACCGCGAGCGCGCTCCCGGCGAGGAAGAAGTACGGGCGCGCGTCCGGGGGCGAGCCGAGCCGCGGCCACGCCCACAGCAGATGGACCGCGGCCGCGACGGTCGTGGTCTGGACGGCGACGCCGCGAAGCAGGCGCTTTTTCGGGGTGTTCCGGCCTTCTGCGTCCGGTCCGTGGCCGAGGTCCGCCCCCCGGGCCGGGTCGCGCTCGCCGCTCATCGGATCACCGTCGGCTCGGGGCTCGCTCGCACGTCCGGACTCGCTCTCACGTCGGGGCTCACTCCCACGGGTGGTTCCCGGGCGCGTCGGGCCACAGCGGGTACCAGTACGACTCGTCGTCCTCCAAGCCGAGCTCGCCGTCGAGGACCGACTGGAGCTTGAACTCGACCCGCTGGTTCCGGTCGCTCGTCCCCCGCGGCGCGAACGGGTAGTAGGCGCCGCGCCGGAACGAGTAGATCCAGTAGGCCGGCCCGTCGTCGTTCTCGAAGCCGAACACGGCCGCGAGCAGCCGCGACCCGAACCCCTCCTCGATGAACTGGTCGGCCGCGAAGTGGACGCTGGTCACGAGGTCCTCGGGGTCGTCGTCTTCGAGGACGAACCACTGGTAGCCGTGGTCGTCCTCGTGACGGTGGAAGCCGGTACCGGTGTCGATCTCGCCGGCTTCCAGTATCGCCTCGACGGTCTCGACCGCCTCGTCGAAGCGAGTGCTGTCCATCCCGGAGAAACACAGCGCGGCCTCGCCGCAGTGGTCGTAGCGGAGGTCCGCCTCCATCGTCAGATACGCGGTCGACATCCCGAAGAGGTCCTCGGGGTCCGCCTCGCGGGTCGCGTCGGTCTCGGCGCTCGTCCCGAGCACGGCCCGGATCGTGTCGAAGATGCCCATCTGCTCGGGTCTACGTGCGGCGGGGTTTAGGGCGTTTCCGTCGGCCCCCCGGTCCCGTCACTCCTCGTCGTCGACGTAATCGAGGTACGTCAACACGCCCCGCGCGTTCAGGCTCGCGTTCGCGCGGGCGCGCTCGGCGTTCCAGTAGTCGATGTCGCGGCTCGCCGCCTCGAAGTGGTCGACGACCGCCTCGTCGTCGCCGAGTTCGGCGCGTTTCTGCCGGACCCGCTCGACCCACTCGACGTACGCCCGCTTCGCCTCGCCGATCAGGTCCGCGTCACAGCTCCGCGGCCCGAAGTGGCCGAAACAGAGCGTTTCGGGGTCGAGCTCCTCGATCAGCCGGATGTCGTCGAGACACTGTTCGAAGTCGAACTGCGGCGGCGGCGTCGTCGGGGTGACGGCGTCGATCTCGGGGACGTAGATGCCGGCGGCGTCGGCGACGAACGCGACGTCCGCGTCGGGCTCGTGGTAGACCGCGTGGTGGGGCGCGTGCCCGGGTGCGTCGTGGACGACCAGCTCGCGGTCCCCGAGGTCGATCCGGTCGCCCTCCGCGACGCCCTCGATCCGGTCGTCCGGGACCGGCTTCGGCTCGGCGTAGTACGCCCACTGCGCTTCGACCGCCGACTTGGTTCCCGCGACGAGCGCCCCGGGGTCGACGAGGTGGCGGACCCCCTTCTCGGGCACGCGGACCTCCGCGTTCGGGTAGCGCTCTGCGAGATACCCCGCCCCGCCCGCGTGGTCGAGGTGGGCGTGCGTCGGGAGGATCCACGCGAGCTCCTCGCGGCCGATCCCGATCTCCTCGATGCTCTCGAAGAGCGCCTCTCGGTTCGCCCCCGTCCCGGTGTCTATCACGATCGGTCGCTCGGCGTCGTACACGTAGACGGCGCCGTACTCGTCGGTGTCGAACATCCCGGTGTCGTGGACGTACAGGTCCTCGACGCCGCGGACCGGTTCGAACTCGCAAGCGCGCATACCGAACGAGGAACCCGGGGGCACTTCTAGCGATCGGTCCGCGGGCCGAGGCTTATGGTCGCGCCGCCCGTGAGGACGGTATGCGAGTGCTCGTCACCGGCGCGACCGGATTCGTCGGGAGCCGGCTCGTTCCGACGCTCCTCTCGCGCGGCCACGACGTGGTCGCGCTCGTCCGCGACGCCGACGCCTACGACGCGCCCGAGGGCGTCGCGGTCGTCGAGGGCGACCTCTTGGAACCGGAGACGCTCCCGCCCGCGTTCGAGCTCGACGGCGAGGCGGTCGACGCCGCCTACTACCTCGTCCACTCGATGGACGGCGGCCCGGGGTACGAGGAGCGGGACCGGAACTGCGCGCGGAACTTCGCCGAGGCGGCCTCGGAAGCGGGGACCGGCCGCGTGATCTACCTCGGGGGGCTCGGCGAGGACCGCGAGGAGCTCTCCGAACACCTCCGGTCGCGCCGCGAGGTCGAACGGATCCTCGCCGACGGCGACCCGGCGCTCACGACGCTCCGGGCCGCGATCATCATCGGCGCCGGCAGCGCGAGCTTCGAGGTGATAGCCGGGCTCGCGCGGCGGCTCCCGGTGATGGTCACCCCGAAGTGGGTCGACACGCTGTGCCAGCCGATCGCGGTCGCCGACGTGGTCGCGTACCTCGCGGGCGCGCTCGACGCTCCCGAGACCGCGGGCGAGACCTTCGAGATCGGCGGGCCCGAGGTGCTGACCTACGCCGAGATCCTCCGGCGGACGAGACGACAGCTCGGCGGCCGACTCCGGATCGTCAGGGTCCCCGTGTTGAGCCCGGGCCTGTCGGCCCGCTGGCTCCGGCTCGTCACCGACGTGAACCCCTATCTCGCCCGATCGCTGGTCGAGGGGCTCCGCAACACCGTGATCGTCGAGGACGAGCGCATCCGCGAGCTCGTTCCGATCGAACGCACGCCGTTCGAGCTCGCGGTCGCGCGCGCGCTCACTGACTCGCTGAACGCGCAGCGCTCGTGGCTGACGACGCTCCGGGGGCTCCGGGCGTGAGTCGCGAGTACGGCGAGACGTGGGTGTACGAGAGCCTCGTCGGCGGTATTCCCGGACTCAAAATCTCCCGGACGCTGGCGGTCGCGCTCCAGTTCGCGATCTTCGAGGTGGGCGTGGTGGCGCTCGGCTGGTTCTACGGGGTCTGGAACGCCGTGGTCGCCGGGACGATCGCCGTCGTCGTCGCCGCCGTCGGCAGCGTCGAGATGCACCGGTTGGGCGCCAAGAACCGGCTCCTCGGCACCCCGCCGGAACACAAGCGGCTGCTGTTCGGGTCGAGCATCGAGATCGTGTTGGGCGTGTTGGCGTTCATCGCGCTGATAACGTACCTGTTCGCGTGGGACGGGGCGACGGGACCGACCCTCCTCGACCGGCTCTTCGGACCGGATCCGCCGCTCCCCGTCGTCTACCTCACGCTGCTCGTCCTCTGGGACCTCACCTACCGCATCGGCACCTCGTGGTGGAGCGCCGTCGTCGCGCTGTGGCGCGCCGTCCACGTCGACCTCCCGCCCGACGAGCGGGCGACCGTCCGCCGGCTCGACGCCGAGAACATCGGCTTTTCCGTCGTTCAGCTCGCGCTCGCGCCGTTCCTCCTGACAGAACCCGTCCTGCTCGGCGCGGTGGTCGGCCACGTGATCGCGGTCGCGATCGTCTGCTCGCTGGCGATCTGGCTCACGTGATCCCGCGGCTCGCGGCGCGTCGCTGCGCCTCGCCACTACAGGCGGTCGAGAACGGAGTTAAAAGACGCGGCGTCGCCGCGGCCGCGTCACTTGCCCTGAAGCTCTTCGAACTTGTCGAGGAGTGCCTCCGTGGAGTCGCCCGAATCGTAGGTCAGCGAACCGGAGTACTCGGGGCGCTCCGCGTCGAAGTCGGCGTCGACTTCGCTGGTCTTCTTCTCCCGACGCTCGTGCTCGGCCTCGTCATAGGCACCCATTGACATGGTACACCTACACTTGGCCGTTTCCTGTAATATACCTGTCGGTAAACGTATCAAAGACCGTGAACGTTTCTCCCAATCCACCGGAATCGCTTAACCGCGCGGCGTGATACCGAACGGGCGTGGCACAACCGCTCCGCTTCAGGCGCTCGCCCGGCCGGTGGACCGCGGACCGCGTCCGGTCGCAGATCGCTCGCCCGCTCGACGAGAACCTCGGAGCGACCGCCGGCAGCCCGTGGTTCGCGCCGCCACCCGGCTACGAGGCACGCCGGTTCGACATGGACGACGGGTCGTTCGCGCTGTTCTGTTGGACCGACGACGACGCGGACCCGCCCGTCGGCGCCGACGGCGGCCCGGTCGGGTACTGGCTCGGCAACACCGAGACGCCGAGCGAGCTCTGGCGAACGGACAAGTACGGCTTCGACGAGGCGCCGTACCCGGTCTCGCGGTGGGCCCAGCGGGAGCTGCTCGCCGGGCTCCACGACGAAGAGCCGTGGCTGGCGGAGTACCCGCACGTCTCGTGGTACTTTCTTCCCGTGTTCTGTTCGAAGGACGGCGCGGAGACGAGCCGCGCCTTCTTCCGCGACCACGCGGCCGGATTCCCGGACGCGACCCGGGAGGCGGGCACCGGATTCGTTGAGGAGACGCTCCGCCCGGGAATCTTAGACGACTACCGCGAGGTCATGGCCGGGAAGCTCGGCACCTCCGCCTCGCGGGACCTCGTGCGGATGAGCGCGGCGATCGCCGAATTCACCGCGGCCCGGATACTCACCGACGCGGGGTACGAGATCACTCCAGAGATCGAGGTGACGACGGGTCACTTCCTCGACTTCCGTGCGACGGACCCCGGGACCGGTGCCGGGAATCTCGTGGAAGTGACGCGCCCGCAGCCGACCGCCGGCCGCTCCGCGAACGACCCGGTCGCCGCCGTCCGCGACACCGCCGAGACGAAGACGAGCGGGCAGCTCGCGGCCCACGCGGGCGGCGTCACACTGTTCGTCGACTGCTCGTCGTTCCCCGCCGACGAGTGGGCCGCGGTGCGCGCGGCCGAGCCCGCGGTCCGACACAAGCCCGCCGTCGTCTACCGCGCCGAGCCGGACGGGTCGGTAGAGGGGTACCGCAAGGGCTCCGTCCCGCTCGATCTCTCGGGCGTCGTCGACGGCGTTTCGTAGCCGCGACGCTCCGCGGTCGGGGTTCGATAGAACGCGAAAAACGGGGAGATTCCGTGCGGTTCGCCGTGTCAGAACGAGACCGGCGAGGGGCCGTCCTCCGCGTCGGTCGTGGGGTCGCGGTCCGAGTAGAACCGGCGACCGACGCCGCGGTGGCAGACGCCGGCCCGGAGCGTGGTGAACACGTCCTCCGCGTCCTCGAACGTCTGGTCGCCGAACCGCTCCAAGACGTCGCCGAGCCGCTCGGACCCGTTCGCGAGCTCTACCGTCGCGTTGCCGTGAGCCGCGATGATCTCCTCAGAGGTGGTCGGGTACTGGTGCCGTTCGAGTCGGTCGTCGACGCCGTTCAAGCGCATCAACAGGTGGAAACCGCCGATGGTTCTTAATGATTGTCCATGTACGACCTTAGTCGGAGGGGATACCTTATACGACATTATACACCAATGCTGCGACCGGATCTCCGACCGCCGTCGCTTAGTGTCGCGCGCAGCTACCCGTCCTCATGACCGCCGATTCCGCCGGCTCGTCCGGCTCCCGCGATGCTTCCGAGCCCGGCGACTCGCCCGACGCCGCCGGTCCCGTCGTCGCCGACCTCCACGCCCACACCACCGTCTCGGACGGAACCCTGACGCTCGACGAGGTCCCGGACGTCGCCCGAGAGGCGGGCGTCGACTGGGTCGCGGTCACCGATCACGACCGGGTCCATCCCGGGCTCGACGCGCCGGTCGTCGAGCGCGACGGCGTCCGGATCGTTCGCGGGATCGAACTCCGGGTCGACGCCGGCTTCGAGCGCCTCGACCTCCTCGGATACGGCGTCGAACACACCGACGCGCTCGACGCGGAGATCGAGCGCCTCCAGCGCGACCGCCGCGAGCGCGGCGCCGCGATCCTCGACGCGGTCGAGAAGCGGCTCGGCGTCGACCTCGACGTGGAGCCCCGAGCGGGACTGGGGCGACCGCACATCGCCCGGGCGATCGACGAGTCGGACGCGCCCTACGACTACGCCGGGGCGTTCGACGAGCTGATCGGAGACGACGGTCCCTGCTACGTCGCGCGCGAGGTGACGCCGCTCGACGAGGGGCTCGACCTCCTCGCGGACGCCTGCGCGCTCGTCGGGCTCGCGCACCCGTTCCGGTACGAGCGCGTCGACGAGGCGCTCGACGTCGCCCGCGAGTCGGCCGCGATCGACGCGATCGAGCGGTTCTACCCGTACGGCTTCGACGCCGACGACGCGCGGATCGACCGCGTCGCCGCCGAGGCCGACCTGCTCAGAACGGGCGGGACGGACGCACACGAGCGGACGCTCGGGGTCGCGGGGCTGACGGAATCGGCGTTCGAGCCGGTCCGCGCGCGGCTGCCCGACCCGGTCGCGGTCGCGGACCTGCCGGCGGGGGACTCCCCCGCCGGGGCGACCGACGAACAGGATTAAGCCCGCGCCCAACCGAGTGGCGCGTATGCGGTGTCACTACTGCGACCGGGAGGCCACGTACGAGGCGGAGCAGCGCGGCGTGGTCGTCGGGCTCTGCGAGTCTCACTTCAAACAGCGCGTCGAGGAGCTCGCCGAGTCGGACGAGCTCGCGGAGCTCCGCGACCGGATCGACATCGAGTCCTCGGAGTAGCCGCGCCGCGGCCCCGACCCCCGCGTGCGGCCTCCGACCGGAGACGAACGGTAAAAGGTCGCGCGGGGCCAACCGCCCGGCATGGACCTCACGGACCGGCCCCGCCGCCTCCGGACCGACGGCGTTCGCCCGCTCGTCGCCGAGACCGACCTCTCGGCGTCCGACCTGGTCGCGCCCGTCTTCGTCGACGCGACGACCGACGAGCGCGTCCCCATCGAGACGATGCCCGGCCACGAGCGCGTCCCGGTCGACGAGGCGGCCGCCCGCGTCGCCGAGATCCGCGAGACGGGCGTCGAGGCCGTGATCCTCTTCGGCGTCCCCGAGTCGAAGGACGCCTCCGGCAGCCGGGCGTACGCCGACGACGGCGTCGTCCAGCGCGCGATCCGGCGGATCTCCGCCGAGACCGACGTCACCGTGATCGGCGACGTCTGCCTCTGCGAGTACACCGACCACGGCCACTGCGGCGTCATCGAGGAGAGCGCCGAGTCGGACCCGACGCTCACCGTCAGGAACGACGAGACGCTCGACCTGCTCGCGCGCACCGCGGTGTCGCAGGCCGACGCGGGCGCAGACGTCGTCGCGCCCTCCGCGATGACCGACGGACAGGTGGGTGCGATCCGCGAGGCGCTCGACGAGGCCGGCCACGAGGACGTCGCCATCTTGAGCTACGCCGCGAAGTACCAGTCCGCCTTCTACGGTCCGTTCCGCGACGCGGCCGACGGCGCGCCCGCGTTCGGCGACCGCCGCCACTACCAGATGGACCCCGCGAACCGCCGCGAGGCGCTGCGCGAGGCGCGCCTCGACGTCGAGGAAGGCGCCGACGTGTTGATGGTGAAGCCCGGCCTGCCGTACCTCGACATCGTCGGCGACCTCCGGCGGGAGTTCGACCGCCCGATCGCCGCGTACAACGTCTCCGGCGAGTACGCGATGCTCCACGCCGCCGCGGAGAAGGGGTGGCTCGACCTCGAGGCGACCGCGCTGGAGTCGCTCACCGCGCTCAAGCGCGCGGGCGCCGACCTGATAATCACGTACTTCGCCGAGGACATCGGTGAGTGTCTGTGACAGAGGCGTGTGATTACTTCGATTCCGAGCGTTGGAACCGGCGGAAGCGTTCGTTTGTCAGGCGGATACCCGTCTCCGAACTGCTCGAACTACACCCTGAAGTGGAGGATCCGAGCGGTACCCGGACGGCGATCGCGGAGGAGTTGGGGTTCGAATACGCCGACCGGATCGCCGATCTCACTCTCCCCGAGATCGCTGACGAGGCGAGCGAATGTCTTCCGACCGCCGATGCGGACGACTGGTTCGGCGTCTGGCGGCGCCACGGAACGAGTGAGGGGTATCCGGAGCGCTGTGAGCGAACGCCCGTCGCCGACGGTCGCTGCGCGCTCCACCTCCCTCCGGATCACGAGGACCGGAACCGCTCCGACGAACGGCTCCTTCACCAGTCGCTCGAAGCTGGCCACGACCTCGTTGGCGCCCGGTTCGGCGAACTCTCGCTCGCGTACGCCACCGTCGACCGATCCGACGCCCGGCCGATTGACCTCCGACACGCCGAGTTCGATCGGCTGGACGCGACCCACGCGGAGTTCGAAAACGCCGTACATCTGGACGGTGGAAACGCGACCTCGGTCAGACTTGCGGACGCGACCATCGACGCGACGCTCCGTGCCCCGGGATTCACGGTCGAGGATACGCTCGACGCCGCGGACCTCCGCGCCAACGGTAGACGTGTCGACCTGCGTTGGTTAACGGCCGACGACGTCGTGTTCGAGAAGGCGGTGATCGCGGGAGAGTGCGACATGACCGCGTGCCACTGCGGGGTCGGAGACTGGAGACAGCTCCGCGTCGGCGGCCGCGCCGTCTTCGACCGGATGACTGTCGACGAACGGGCGACGGTCCGCCGCGCCGACTTCCGCGGTGAGTCCGTGTCGTTCCAACGCGCGGCGTTCGGTGGGAACTCTGATTTCGAAAGCATCTCCGTCGCCGGAAACGCGTCTTGGAGACGGGTGCGAGTTGAGGGGTCGTTCGACTGTTCCGGGGCCGAGATCGACGGCGACGCGAACTTCTCGAAGGTCACCTTCACCGGGCGACGGTCCCTCTTTGCCGAGACGGTCATCGACGGAACGGCGAACTTCGGATCGGCGGCTTTCTCCACAGGGCCTCGCTTTCACGCCGCCGATCTCGACGAGGTGATGTGGGTGAAGACCGAGGCCGACGGTCCGGTCGACTGTACAGACGCGACCATCAGCGACGGAACGCTGATCCAGCCGCCGGACGGAGCGACGAAGTACGATTTCACCGACGCGACGCTCGGGACGCTTACTATTACCGCTCCGGACCGTGACACTGGCAGCCTTGGATGTTGTCGATTTTACAACACGACCTTTGACGGGTTCCCCTTCGATCGACACGCTGGACAGACCGACGGACACGTCCGACTCCACGAGTACTCTGATCGCCACCGCGACGGTGCCGACTCGATACCCGACCTGATATCCACCTATCTGAAGGCGAAAAACGGCGCCAAACAGGTCGGGGCGGACCGCGTGGCGTCTATGTTCTTCTTACAGGAGATGCGGTATCGACGCCGCGAGCACCGCGACAATCTCTATTCCTCGACCGGGTCCACGGCGAGCGCTCTCGTCGGCTTTGGTGCGAGTTGGACGTACGCGCTCACGATGGGGTACGGGGAGCGACCGTTACGCACCGTCGGATTCTCGCTCTTCGTCGTTCTCGCATACGCGAACCTCTTCTTTTTCACGGGGATCAGCGAGACGTACGCGAACTCACTCAACGTGAGCTTCCAGGCGTTCGTAAGCCTCCTGATCGGGTCCCCCGCGACCGGGAACGGAACATCCAACGAGCTGCTGCTCGCTTCGGAAGCGTTCTTCGGTGCGTTCTGTATCGCCCTCTTCGTGTTTACGCTCACTCGCTCCGTTAGACGGTGAGGAGGGCGTCAGGGTATGATTCTCTCGCCGTCCTCGTACACCTCGATGGCGTCAACGGGGCACGAACGCGCCGCGAACTTCGCGTCGAGCTCCTCCCCGTCCGGGACAGCGAGGACGAAGACCTCGTCGTCTTCATCGTCCTCCTCTTCGCCCCCCCGTAAATCGGCCTTCCCGTCGTTCAGGTTCTTCTCGAAGGCGTCCCACTCGGCGACGCACTGGTACATCCCGACGCAGGTGTCGCGGTCGAACTTCACGCGCATGGCCGTCGGTTCGACGAGCCCGTACAAAGCGCTGGCGACGCTGTACGGACGAAATGCCCCCAGACCGGGGCCGCCGAAGCCCCAGCCGCTCGGCCGTGTGTGATTGCCATTTGTAAATTTCCGATCGATGCGGAGACCGCCGAAGCCCCAGCCGTGAGGGCTCGCGCGCCTCGTTGCGCCCCTCGCTCAGTCGCTCGTTCCACTCGCTCCTTCGTTCCGGTGCTTACTTCGGCGTGCTTCGCCCTCACGGCTGCCCCTTCGAGTCCCGCCCCCGCGCCGCACGGCCTCACGCCTCCCCAGCCTCGTCAGCCGCCCTCGCTTCGGGCGACTGACTCCCTCGCGCGGCGCCGCTCGGCCGCGAGGCGGCCTCGCAGGCACGCGCCGACCGCATTTGACGGGTCAGTCGTTCGCCGAACGTGCCACGCATTTCACCGCGCCCGACCGTCCTTTTTAACCACCGCAGGGATCGACTCACGAGCATGACCACGGTCTGGCTCGTCGACCGGCAGTTCGACTCGAAGGGGCTCGTCCGACTCACCTACGCCACCGAGGACGGCGAGCGGATGCACACGAAGGAGCTGGCCGAACAGCGCCTCGTCACGGGCGACGGGATCACCGCCGGCCGCGAGGTCGAGGAGAGCGCGCTCGGCGAGAGCCCCGACGACGAGGTCGAGCGGTTCGCGTCGGAGGCGTCGAAGATGGCGGCCGAACACGACCTCGACGACCGGGTCTGAAGGCCTCGACCGCGCTGTCGCCTCGCCCCGCACGACCGGTACGCTCGCGCTGTCCTGCCCCACACAACCGAGTCCGTTAAGGGGGAACCGGCGGAACGTGCGGGTGAAATGCCCAGTGGTGAGTACGACCCCGACGCCGTCGAGCCGCGGTGGCAGCGGCGCTGGGTCGACGAGGAGACGTACGCCTACGACGACGACCCGGTCGATCCGAACACCGTCTTCTCCATCGACACGCCCCCGCCGACGGTATCGGGGAGCCTCCACATGGGTCACCTGTACGGGTTCACCCTCCAGGACTTCGTCGCGCGCTTCGAGCGCATGAACGGCGGGGAGACGTTCTTCCCGTTCGGCTACGACGACAACGGGATCGCTTCAGAGCGTCTGACGGAAGACGAGCTCGACATCCGCCACCAGGAGTTCGAGCGCCGCGAGTTCCAGGCGAAGTGTCGCGAGGTCTGTGCCGACTACGAGTCGCAGTTCACCGAGAACGTCCAGTCGCTCGGCGTCTCCGTCGACTGGAACCACACGTACCAGACGATCGAGCCGCGCGTCCAGCGCGTCTCGCAGCTGTCGTTCGTCGACCTCTACGACCAGGGCCGCGAGTACCGCGAGAAGGCACCCGCGATCTGGTGTCCGGAGTGCGAGACCGCCATCTCGCAGGTCGAGACCGAGGACGACGAGCAGGCCAGCCACTTCAACGACATCGCCTTCACCGTCGCCGGGAGCGACGGCGACGACCCCGACGGCGCCGCCGAGACGTTCACCATCTCGACGACGCGCCCGGAGCTCCTCCCCGCGTGCGTCGCCGTCTTCGTCCACCCCGACGACGACGAGAATCAGGACCTCGTCGGCGAGTCCGCCGAGGTCCCGCTGTTCGGCCACGAGGTCCCGATCATCGCCGACGAGCGCGTCGACATGGAGACCGGCTCCGGCATCGTGATGTGCTGTACGTTCGGCGACCAGAACGACATCGAGTGGTACCAGGTCCACGACCTGGACCTCCGGGTCGCCATCGACGAGTCCGGCCACATGACCGAGGTCGCGGAGGGGTACGAGGGGATGTACTCCTCGGAGGCCGGCGAGGCCATCGTCGAGGACCTCGACGACGCGGGCGCCCTCCTCGACCGCCGCGACATCACCCACACGGTCAACGTCCACGAGCGCTGCGGGACGAGCGTCGAGTTCCTCGTCACCGAGCAGTGGTACATCGAGATGCTCGACAAGACCGACGAGTACCTCGCGGCCGGCCGCGAGATGGAGTGGTCGCCCGAGAAGATGTTCAGCCGGTACGAACACTGGGTCGAGGGGCTCCAGTGGGACTGGCTCATCTCCCGCCAGCGCTCCTCGGGCATCCCGTTCCCCGTGTGGTACTGTCAGGACTGCGGCGAGGAGGTCATCGCCGAGAAGGCCGACCTGCCGGTCGACCCGCTCTCCGACGACCCGCCGGTCGACGCCTGTCCCGAGTGCGGGCACGGCGAGTTCGAACCGGAGAACGACGTGCTCGACACGTGGGCCACCTCCAGTCTGACCCCCCTCATCAACGCCGGCTGGGACTGGGACGAGGAGGCCGAGGAGTTCACCATGGAACGGCCCGAGCTGTATCAGTTCGACCTCCGCCCACAGGGCCACGACATCATCAGCTTCTGGCTGTTCCACACGCTGGTCAAGTGTTACGAACACACCGGCGAGGTCCCGTTCGAGGAGACGATGATCAACGGGCACGTCCTCGACGAGAACCGCGAGAAGATGTCGAAGTCGGTCGGCAACGTCGTCGAGCCCGAGGCCGTGCTGGAGGAGTTCCCGGTCGACGCCACGCGCTACTGGGCCGCCGGCACCGCCGTCGGCGACGACTTCCCGTTCAAAGAGAAGGACCTCCGCGCGGGCGAGAAGCTGATCCGGAAGCTGTGGAACGCCTCGAAGCTCGTCGAGTCGCTCGCGCCGGAGCCGTTCCCGGCCGAGCCCGACGGCGGGCTCCGCGAGCTCGACCGCTGGCTCCTCGCCGAGCTCGACGCCGAGGTCGATCGGATCACCGACCTCCTCGACGACCGCGCGTTCTCGAAGGCGCGCGACGAGCTCCGGAGCTTCTTCTGGAACACGTTCTGCGACGACTACCTCGAAATCGCGAAACAGCGCGAGGACGACGCCGCGGCGTACACGCTCCGGACCGCGCACCGCCGGTTCCTGAAGCTGTTCGCCCCGCTGCTCGCTCACGTCACCGAGGAGCTGTGGCACGACATGTACGCCGGCGACGCCGAGGGGGCCGGGCTTGCGGACGGCGCGAGCGACTCGATCCACCTCACCGACTGGCCCGATCCGCTCGGGATCGAGGCCGACCGCGCCGCCGGGACCGCCGCGACCGCCGTCGTCGGCGCCCTCCGGAAGTACAAGAGCGAGAACCAGCTCCCGCTCACCGCCGCGCTCGACGCGGTCGAGGTGTACGCCGACGTGCGCGGCTTCGAGGACGACATCACCGGCGTGATGCACGTCGGCGACCTGACGGTCCACCCCGACGGCGACGCGCCCGTCGAGACGGTGATCACCGGTATCGACCTCGATTACGCCACTGTCGGACCGAAGTACGGCGACCAGGTCGGCGACATCGAGGCCGCGCTGGCGCAAGGGGAGCACGAGATCGACGGCGACGAGCTCCACGTCGCGGGCGTCACGCTCGTCGACGAGGAGTTCGCGGTCGAAGAAGAGCGGCAGTATCAGGGTGACGGCGAACTGCTTCAGGCCGACGACGTCGTCGTCATCGTCCGCAACGACGCGTAACCCGTCCCCCCTCGCGGCGTATCCTCCAACCCCCCTCGTCACAGGTCGGCGCCGACTGCGTCCGCGACCGAGTCGAACCCGTCCCGTTCGAGCAGTTCGAGCAGCCCTTCGTTGACGTCGTGCGCGAGCGCCGGCCCCTCGTAGACGAGCCCCGTGTACAGTTGGACCAGCGAGGCCCCGGCTCGGATCTTCTCGTAGGCGCCCGCGGCGTCGGAGACCCCGCCCACGCCGATCACGGGAACGTCCGTGCGCTCCGCGACGAACCGCACCCGCTCCGTCGCGAGCGACTCGATCGGCTTTCCGGAGAGGCCGCCGCGCTCGGCTCTGTTGTGGCTCCGCAGCGACTCCGGCCGGGACGTCGTCGTGTTGGTCGCGATGACGCCGTCGAGTTCAAGGTCGTCGACGACGGCGAGCGCGTCCTCGACGGCCGGTTCGGGGAGGTCGGGAGAGAGCTTCACGAGGAGGGGATCCGCGCCGGCGTCGTCGAGCGTTCCGAGGATGCGTTCCAGGGCGTCGCGGTTCTGGAGCTCGCGGAGGCCGGGCGTGTTCGGGCTGGAGACGTTGACGACGAAGTAATCGCCCGCATCCGCGACGCGCTCGTACGTGTACAGGTAGTCGTCCGGGGCGTCCTCCAGCGCCGTCGACTTCGACTTCCCGATGTTGATCCCGATCGGGACGTTGGGTAGGGGGTCGCGGTCGAGCCGTTCGCCGACCCTGTCTGCGCCCTCGTTGTTGAACCCCATCCGGTTGATGAGGGCCTCGTCCTCTCGCAGGCGGAACAGTCGAGGGCGCGGATTTCCGGGCTGCCGCTCGGCGGTGACACCCCCGACCTCGACGTGACCGAACCCGAGCGACGCCAGCGCTCGCGGCACGTGCGCGTTCTTGTCGAATCCGGCGGCGACGCCGACGGGATTCGGGAACTCCGAACCGAACAGATCGACCGCGAGCCGCTCGTCGTCGACGGCGTAGCGATCGGCGAGCGCGCTCGCGACCGCCGTTCCTTGGACGCCGCCGAGCAGTCGGTGAATCAGTCCGTGCGCCGTCTCCGGCGGCAGTCGGAACAGCGCCGGCTTCAACAGGTCGTACGCGCCCATCGTCTTGACCTCGTCACGAGCGACAATCAATCCGCCGACCGCGGCCCGCATCGCGATCGCGGGAATCGCTTCGATCGAACCCCACGGTCCGTTTCAGAAGTCGTGTTCGAGCTGCTCCGGGTTGGCGTCCGCCTTCTGAATGATAATCTTCCCGTCTCGGACCCGGACGAACACCTCGTCGCCGATCTCCATGCCGGCGACGGCGAGCTCGTCTTCGTGGAGGTTCACGTGGACGTTGTGGTACTCCCCCTCGTCGTCTTTGGCGCCACTGGGGCTGAGCTTCTTTTTACGGACCATCGCGGGTGTGTTGTCGCATTTCGCCATAGCAGACACATAAGTGTTGTTTACGCGCACTCTCCGTCGAGAACTGACCATCGTGTGCGCACGCGAGAAACGGCTACATCGAATGTACAACAAGCGGGACGGTGCGCGGGTGAGCGGTCAGCGGTACTCGTCTTCTGCCCCCGGATCGACGTGTCGCGCGCGCCCAACGTCCTGTGAATCGCCGGGATTCGAGTGTCTCGCTCCCGCGTCTGACCGAAAATCGCTAGCCGACACCGAGGTGGTATATAAAAATTGTGGCGCACAGCTTTCATTTCCCCGATATATTTATTACACACTATGTGCTGGTGTCACACGGAGGCAAAACCATGGTACGTGAAGACGGTAAGCGAAACTTTGCCCTTCGGGAAGCAGACGGATCGGAACCGAGTGAGTTCTCGGGCAACATGCCGCGCCAGGCGGCCCTCAAGGCGGCCCGAACGCTCGAGCCGGCACCTTCGGAAGCAGAGGCGGAGCGAACGACCCTCCGCCTCCGTGAGAAAGGGACTCAGAAAGTCCACGAGTACGAGGGGTGGGCTTGGAAAGACAGCGCTCCCGAAGTCGACGAGGCGGACGACGATTTCTGGCTCAACGACCTCGACGACATCACTAAGGCCAACGTCTCGAAGTTGGGTATCGAGTACCTCGACGACGAGTAGCTCCTCGGGCGCTCCGATCCAGATCTCTCGTTTTCGCTGTTATCCGACCAGAACACTGCGGGCTTGATCACCCTGCTGGCACAGAGCAACTATCCCGGGCAGCCTCGTCTCTGCTTCGCTCCGATCCGGTTAGTTCTCTCGCCGCTCTCGGCATGAAACCGCATGACGTGGCGGAGTTGGTTCGACGGGGTTAAGTACAACCCGGGCATTCGAAGAAATGCGAAGAACGCAACGCGGACTCAGGCCGTTCAACTCGGCCCGGTTTCGCTGGACCCGTACCGTTCCGATGGGTTTATGACCCGTCGTCCGGTACGTTCAGGTCCGCGAAGGATGAGGATCGCGCCCCCTGCGCTCCGGCGTAAGCGGCGATCTGATGTGAGCCGTGGTCGTTCGGTGTCATCCAAGCCGTTGGATGGACCGGACACCACACAGACCAATGCAATGGTGTGTCAATCT
>NZ_SGUC01000187.1 GCF_005435165.1 Halorubrum sp. GN11_10-6_MGM
GGCGAGGGAATCGAAAATGGTTGCGTCATCGTCGGTCGCCTCCCGCCCCATGAGCCAGTCGGTGGCGTTCATTTGGGGGTCGTAGTCAATGACCAAGGGATCGTGGCCCTTGTGTTTGAGGGCCGTGGCCAGGTTGACGCTCGTGACGGTTTTCCCAACCCCGCCCTTCTGGTTGATGACGGCAATGGTGTACATGGCACTTTGGGGCAACGACGAGGAACAAGAGCTGTAGCGTTTGGCTCTTTAAATCGCTGCAAAGAGCATTCCGGGATGCCGAAGGCACAACGTGGCGGGTGTGTCGCGAGGGGAATGGAGAAAGTACTCACGTCGATGGGTGCATATGTACACCGTCGGCGACGCCCCATCAGGATGTCGTACGGCGCGCATCGACGGCCCCGCCTGACGATCTTGACGAGGCCCGCCGGTTTATTC
>NZ_SGUC01000188.1 GCF_005435165.1 Halorubrum sp. GN11_10-6_MGM
GCTGCGGCGAAATGCCGGAGGTCCTCGAGTCGCTGCGGGCGACCGCCGGCCCCCTTCGTCTCTGGGCTCACGAAGAAACCGGCAACCAGCGCACCCACGAGCGGGACCAGCGCGTCCGTGACTGGGCCCACGCCCACGAGGTCCCGTGTACGGAGGTGCCAAGCCGAGGCGTGGTGCGCGGGCCGCACGACCGGGACGAGTGGGCCGACCAGTGGGAGGCGTCCATGGACCGGCCGCTCGTGCACCCGCCCGAGTCGCTGGTGCCGGTCGAGGACATCGATCCGGGGCCGATGCCGTCCCACGCCGACCTGGGGCTCCGGCCGTCGACCGCCGCCCTTCAGCAGATTGGAGAGGCGGAGGCCCACCGCACCCTCGACTCGTTTCTTCGCGAACGAGGGCGCCGCTACCGCCGGGCCATGTCGCGCCCCGG
>NZ_SGUC01000189.1 GCF_005435165.1 Halorubrum sp. GN11_10-6_MGM
GTGTCGTGGCTCGTGACGAGCTTCTCGCGCATGGCCTCGACCGGCTCGCTCGCGTCGACGACGAGGAGGACGAGGTCGGCGCGGTACACCGAGTCGAGCGTCGACTCGAACGACTCCACGAGCCAGTGGGGGAGGTCCGCGATGAACCCCACCGTGTCCGTCAGCAGCACGTCGCGCTTCTCCATCTCGGCCCGGCGCGTCGTGGTCCCGAGCGTCGTGAACAGCATGTCCTGCGACTCCGCGGTGGTGTCGAGGTCGCGGTGACGCTCGGCGTTCTCGTCGACCGCCAGCTCGTCCGCGAGCCGGCGCATCAGCGTCGACTTCCCGGCGTTGGTGTACCCCGCGAGCGCGACGAGGTCGAAGCCGGAGTCGCGGCGCTGCTCGCGGCGCGCCTCCTCCTTCTCCGCGATCGACGCCAGCTCGTCGCGG
>NZ_SGUC01000190.1 GCF_005435165.1 Halorubrum sp. GN11_10-6_MGM
CTTCTTTGCCTACCTCACGCTCGAGTGGGCGGGCGTGGGGACAATGGCCGCCTTCTTCGTCGTGGCCAGCCTCGTCACGAATCAGTTCGTGGACGGGGCGGCGCTGGCGTCCCAGATTGGGGTCGGCGCGACGGTCCTGTTTTTCGTGCTGGTGAGCATTGCCCGCCTTGCAGCCCCGCAATACGACGTGTCGCTGAAGCGGCGGCGGTACCTCGTCATCTACTGGCTGTTTCTCCTGTCGGCCCTCTTCTGGTCCGGCTTTGAGCAGGCGGGCTCTTCGCTCAACCTGTTCGCCCGGGACCTCACGGCCCGCGACTTTGGGCCGTTTGCGCTTTCGCAGACCTCGGCCCTGATGGGGGCCCTCGTCCTAATCGGCCTGCCGGCGGCGTACATCGGCTACCGCATGTTTCGGCGCGAGAACCTCTGGTG
>NZ_SGUC01000191.1 GCF_005435165.1 Halorubrum sp. GN11_10-6_MGM
CCCCCTACTTGGTCTCGTCCTGATTACGTTCCGGGAGCTCTGGGCCCGGAAGATCGTGCTGGGGCTGTTCATCGTCAGCTCCCTGGTGCTGCTGGCGGTCACGTTCGCCCTGAACCTAGACGTGGTGGAGGGGTCGCTCGCGGGCATCCGCCTGTTTGGCCAGGAGGCCGCCCCCGAGGACATGGGCGGGGAGGACGCCCCGCCGCTCACGCTCTCGCGCGTGGTTGTCGCGGTGGAGTCCGTCGTGGCCGGCGTGGCGTACTGGATTGGCATCCTGCTGGCGCTCTTCGCCTCGGCTTCGCTCTTCCCCGACCTCCAATCCGACGGGCGCGTGGAGCTGCTGCTGTCAAAGCCCATCGGCCGCCTGAACGTGCTCTTCGGCCACATGCTGGGGGTCTGGAGCGCGATCGGCATCCTCGCGGTCTACCT
>NZ_SGUC01000192.1 GCF_005435165.1 Halorubrum sp. GN11_10-6_MGM
CGGGGATTGATATAGAGTGCTGGCTCGTCTCGGTCGGGGATCATCTGTGTGAAAATATGTTGTTTGGCCATTTTCTGTTACTTTGCGGAGATGTACTTAATAGATATGGTATCTGAGTGTTGGACTCCTTCGCCAGTTACGGGATAGCGCTGACTATCCTGTTTCGAGTACGCTCTTGACATCCTCCCGCGTCTGAAGACACGGGAATCCCACGGCAACGCGCCGCTGGGTTGGGATATTAGGGTTTGGAGTCTACCACTTCTACGTATAGCTGCCTGAGACTCGTGTTGAAGCGGATGTAGATGTAGACTGCGAGAAACTATTTTCTGAGTACCACCGCAGAATGTTCGAAGATCGTGCCGGTCTGATCGTTGAATGTGCGGTCGTAATCCTTACACAGATACCGCTG
>NZ_SGUC01000193.1 GCF_005435165.1 Halorubrum sp. GN11_10-6_MGM
CGTAGGAGCCGTTTGAGAGGTATCGTAGATCGATGCAACAGGCGAGCAAGTGGATTCCTGAGGGATGGTCTCCGATCAGGAGACCATCCCGTTTCGCCTGTTTATGACTTCTTCAGAGCCTACGAAGAAAGAAATCCTCGAACGACTCACTGCGCTTGAGGAAGAAAATCAGCGGCTTCGAGAAGAAAACGAACAGCTCCGTGAGGAAAACGAACGGCTCCGCGAAGAGAACAAACGGTTCAGGGCGAAGCTCCGGTGGCACGAAGGACCGCATACGCCACCGAGCAAAGAGCAATCGACCGATGATAAGTCGTCGTCCTCGCCGGACGAGGACGACGACGAAGAACCTCGTACTGACGGCGGT
>NZ_SGUC01000194.1 GCF_005435165.1 Halorubrum sp. GN11_10-6_MGM
AGCTGCCGTACCGAATCACAGATTCGCCACGGCAGGCGGGCAATAGATGCCGTCGCGCCAGCGAACCTGCTGTAACAGGTTCACGGCGCGACGCTCCGAGACGAGCGTCTTGATAGGGAACATCGTTCGTCGGGTGACGCGGTCGTGCCACCCTGGCCTGTTGTGACTTCTGGCTCCAGCTGAGAACTGAGCAACAATCCTCTACCCAAGAGCGTTAAAATATTACCGAAGAGAATGGAAGACAGTTCATCATCAACAGCTACTGCGTATGACCCGACAACACCTGATTCATCAAAATTGTCGAGGAGCCAGTTTACAAGCCGTGAGCCGTCGGTAAGCATATAA
>NZ_SGUC01000195.1 GCF_005435165.1 Halorubrum sp. GN11_10-6_MGM
CATCCGAGACGGAAGAGCCTCTGTTCAGTTCTCCGATCACGCTTCATCAGCGATTTGACTCAACACCGTCTTGCTCAACTATCCGCACAAACACCGCCTCGACGCGCCGCTAAACTACAACGGATGGGTACACACCAGGTAAATACCTACTTGGACTGGTCGTTATCAAGTCCGACGGCGCAAACTGTACGATCGGCGCGTCAATACTACGGAACTTGTTATGGATCGTTGATGCACTCCCGACGTTCAATCTCGTCGCAATGGTATCAATACTGCTTACAGACGACAACCAACGGGTCGGTGACCT
>NZ_SGUC01000020.1 GCF_005435165.1 Halorubrum sp. GN11_10-6_MGM
TTTTTCGTGAGGTAAAACGCAGAACTATCAGTTTCTCAAACTGTTTCAGCAACGCCGAAGCAGAAACTGCTGACGAGTGGCTGAGATCGTTCGCCTTCGCATGGAATCAGCTTATCTGAACACTACCACCCGAACCGTGCGTGTCCTTTTGTCGTCCCGTCTCGTAACGCCGGCCGAGCAGTGATCTACGTCACCCGCGACCTGTTGACCGTGCTGCGCGAGCGCGCCGCGAGCGAGGACCCCGACGAGGTGAACGTCCGGCTCTCGGCGACGCCCGCCGGCGAGTTCGAGGCAGACCTCGGGCTCGACCCGGCGACGCCGGTGGTGACGCATTTCACGCTCCCCTCGGTCGGCGGCTCCGTCAGTTCGGTGTTCGGCGTCGACCTCGGCACGCCGGCCGGCGGGGGCGGCGCGCGGTTCCTCTCGCACCCGGACGGGTTCCTCGGCGTCTCGCGGACCGACGACCTCGCGGGCGTGGTGATCGTCGCCGTTCCGCCGTACGACGCCGACTCGCTCGCCGCGTTCGACCGGTCCGGCGAGGGGGTCGAACTCGCCGTCGTCGACGCCGCGCCGCCGAGCGAATCGATTCCGGAGTAGCCGGACGCGCCGAGAACAGGGGTTTCAAGCCGCCGGAGGGAGTAGACGACCTCGATGGCAGCACGGCCACCCGGCGGCGGCGATACGAAGGAGCCCGAGGCGATCGAGTTCGGCATCGCCGCGCTCGACGCCCGGCTCGACGAGGCTGACGTGTCGTTTCCCGCGACGGCCGCGGAGCTACGGGACGCGCTCGGCGATCAGGAGGTCCCGTACGACGCGCAGGGGCGTTCGCTCTCGCTCGCGGACGCGCTCGACCGCGTACCCCAGCGGGAGTTCGAAAACGAGACGGCGTTCCTCGACGCGCTCTACCCGGTGTTCGACGAGGCACGGCGGGAGGAGCGCGGCGTGATCGCCAGCCTCCGCGACGCGTTACCCTTCTGAGGCGATTTCGGCCGCCTCCTCGTCGGAGTCGCCGGCGTCGTACCGCTCGATGACGTCGTTGATCAGGACGACGTCGCCGACGGCGCGGACCCAGCGGTACGGGACGATGACGCCGGTCGAGCCGCTCACCTGTCCGGCGAACAGCTCGTGGTTGAGTTCGGCGAGGGCGAGGCCGGTCACGGCGCGGGCGTCCAGATCGAGCTGGATGTCTTCGATTTCGCCGACGAAAACGCCGTTGCTGGAGTACACCTCGCGGCCGACGAGCGACGTGATCTCTTCGGGGGCTGCGTTCATACACGATACGGTCACGAGCGCGCCTAATAAGCGTTCGTTGTCGAACGACGCGCGTCGGACAGGCGGTGGTAGAACGTGGGTGGCGGGGGTGGTGACAGAACGGGGGCGTCGGTGGCGAGTCTCGTTCCCGCGGCGCGCCGACGGCAAGAGGTTTTTCATGAGTCGACTGTGAGGGAGTCGTATGGCAACGAACACCTCGGAGCCGGATCCGACGGACGGCGGGGACTTCGACTACACGGGAGGGGACGTGGAGCGGCCGGATCTCGTCGACGCGCTCGACCGGCGGGTAGACGGCGACGTGCGCTTCGACGACTACTCGAAGCGGCTGTACGCGACCGACGCCTCGGCGTACGAGGTCACCCCGATCGGCGTCGTGATACCGGAGTCGACCGCGGACGTGGCGGCCGTCCACGAGTACTGCTTCGAGGAAGGGGTCCCGGTCCTTCCGCGCGGCGGCGGCACCTCCCTCGCCGGACAGACCGTCAACGAGGCGGTCGTCCTCGACCTCACCGGCGAGATGGACGACGTGATATCGACGGACGCGGACGCGAAGCGGGCCCGCGTTCAGGCGGGCGCGTACGTCGGCGACCTCAACGCCGCGGTCGAGCCCGACGGCCTGAAGTTCGCGCCCGACCCGGCGTGGCGCGACAAGTCCGCCGTCGGCGGCGCCATCGGCAACAACTCCACCGGCTCGCACTCGCTGAAGTACGGCAAGACCGATCACTACGTCGAGGAGCTGGAGGTCGTCCTCGCGGACGGCACCGTGGCGACGTTCGGCGAGGTCGCGGTCGAGGAGCTCCGCGAGTCCGCCGACCCCGACGCCGACGGCCTCCTCCCGCGAATTCACGCCGAGGTCGTCCGGATACTCGACGAGGAGGCGGACGCGATCGACGAGCGGTTCCCGGAGCTGAAGCGGAACGTCTCCGGCTACAACCTCGACCGCCTGCTCGCCGAGTACCGCGGCGAACACGGCGAGGAGGGCGTCGTCAACCTCGGCCGCCTCCTCGCGGGCAGCGAGGGGACGCTCGCGACCGTGACCGAGGCGACGCTCTCGCTCGTCGAGATCCCCGAGACGAAGGCGGTCGCGCTGCTCACCTACGACGACCTCCTCGAAGCGATGGAGGACGTGGCGGCGTGTATCGAACACGACCCCGCCGCCGTCGAGGTGATGGACGACGTGCTGCTCGGGCTGGCGGCCGACACGCCGGAGTTCGAGGACGTGGTCGGCATGCTCCCGGACGGCACCGACTCCGCGCTCCTCGTCGAGTTCTACGCCGACAGCGACGCCGATGGCAAACGGAAGGTCGCGGACCTCATCGCGGACCGGGTCGGCGCCGCCGCGAACGGAGGGGCCGGCGACGGAGACGGCGCCGTCGACACCGCGGTCGACCCGAGCGCCGGCGCCGCGGAGACCACGAGCCACCCCCGCCGCGCGAGCCACGCCATGGAGGCGCACGACCCCGAGAAGCGCGACCGCTTCTGGAAGATGCGCAAGGCCGGGCTCCCGATCCTCCTCTCGCGGACCACCGACGAGAAGCACATCTCCTTCATCGAGGACTGCGCCATCCCGCCGGAACACCTCCCGGAGTACACCCGCGAGTTTCAGCAGATCCTCGAGGACAACGACACGTTCGCCACCTTCTACGCACACGCCGGGCCGGGCGTGCTCCACGTCCGCCCGCTGATCAACACGAAGGACGTCGACGACGTCGACGCGATGGTCGACATCGCGGACCGCGTCACCGACGCGGTGGTCCGACTGGGCGGCTCCGTCTCGGGCGAACACGGCGACGGTCGTGCGCGCACGCAGTGGAACCGGAAGCTGTACGGCGACGAGCTCTGGGGGACGTTCCGCGACCTCAAGACCGCGTTCGACCCCGACTGGCTGCTCAACCCGGGCAACGTCTGCGGCGACGTCGACATGCGCGAGAACCTCCGGTTCGACGCGGAGTACGAGTACGACGCCGGCTTCGACCCCGCGATGGAGTGGGCGGTCGACAACGGGATGCAGGGGATGGTCGAGCTCTGTCACGGCTGCGGCGGCTGTCGCGGCCCGCAGGACACCACCGGCGGCGTGATGTGCCCGACCTACCGCGCCGCCGACGAGGAGATCCAAGCGACCCGCGGCCGGGCGAACATGCTCCGCGGGGCCATGACCGGCGAACTCCCGGACGACCCGACGGACGACGAGTTCGTCACCGAGGTGATGGACCTCTGTGTCGGCTGTAAGGGCTGTAAGGTGGACTGTCCGAGCGGCGTCGACATGGCGAAACTGAAGGCGGAAGTCGAGCACGCGCACCACGAGGAACACGGGATCGACCTCCGGACGCGGCTGCTCGGTCATTTCGAGTCGCTCGCGCCGCTCGCCTCGAAGTTCGCGCCGCTCTCGAACCTTCCGAACAAGATCCCCGGGAGCGGCCTCATCGCGGAGAAGGCGCTCGGGATCGCGGGCGAGCGCGACCTCCCGACGTTCCGCTCGGAGACGCTCGTCGACTGGTTCGAGGCGCGCGGCGGCGCGGGCGTCCCACGCGACGAGGCCGACCGCGACGTGCTGCTTTTCCCCGACGTGTACACCACCTACACGAACCCCGGCGCGGGGAAGGCCGCGGTGCGCGTGTTAGAGGCCGCGAACTGCCACGTCGAGATCCCGGACGTGGACGGAAGCGGGCGCCCGCCCCACTCGAAGGGGATGATCGACGTGTCGCGCGCGACCGCCAAATCCGCCGTGGAGACGCTCGCGCCCGACGTCCATGACGGCTGGGAGGTTGTCGTCGTCGAGCCCTCCGACGCCGTGATGCTCCAGTCGGACTACCACGACCTGCTCGACGGCGACGCGAGCGACGTACCCGACGCCGACGTGGCTGCCGTCTCCGAGAACGCGTACGGGGTCATGGAGTACGTCGACGCGCATCGCCTCGACGAGGAGCTCCCGCTCGACGCCCCGACGGAGTCGCTCACTTACCACGGCCACTGCCACCAGAAGGCCACGAAGAAGGACCACCACGCGGTCGGCGTGCTGCGACGCGCCGGCTACGGCGTCGACCCGCTCGACTCCTCCTGTTGCGGGATGGCCGGCTCGTTCGGCTACGAGGCGGAGCACTACTCGATGAGCAAAGCGATCGGCGAGAACCTGTTCGAGCAGGTCGACGCGAGCGACGGCGACGGCCTCGTCGCGCCCGGCACCTCCTGTCGGACGCAGCTGGAGGAGGGACCGGGCGAGGTGCCGGAGCCGTCGCATCCGATCGAGAAGCTGGCGGCCGCGCTGTCGTAGGCGGCCGCGACGGGGTCGGCGGATCGCCGGCGGTCCGTCACTCGGGGATCCAGCTGACGTTCGCGGCGAGGACGGCCAGCAGGTACGTGAAGACCGGGAACGTCACCGCGACCACGACGAGGAGCGCCGGGTCGAGTCCGCTAGGGTCGTCGGAGAGCCAGCCGGTGTACTGGAGGACGGCCAGCGTGAGGACCACGACGACCGTGTTGATCGCGTACTCGGAGAGCGACGGGTTCGGGAACCGCATACGGTCGGGTGGTGCCGCGGCTCACTCAACCTTTTCGACCCGGTCGCGCTCGCGTTCCCGCCGCCGCCCCAACACCCGCTTGAACCCCTTTCCCGGCCCGCCCTCGATGGGCCACCCCTTCGTGCGCCACTGGGGAGGCTCCGGCGAGAACTCGGCGCACGACCCGGAACACTCCCGCGCTGTCGGAATCTTCCCCTTCGCCGCGCAGTGCGGGACGAGCGCCTTCCCCTCCCGGCGGAGTTCGAAGTGCCGACAGTCGGGTCGCATGGTGTCGTGGAACGAGCGCCAGCCTTTCCCGTATGCGCGCTCGGCGATCTCCAGCCGCAGCGTCTCGGTCTCGGCGTCGCGGCGCTCGCCCTCGGCGGGGCGCAGATCGCTCGGGTGCCACGCCACGTCGGCCGCGTCGGCGTCGACGCCCCCGGAGAAGTCGGTCGCGAGGATCCCGACCTCGACGGGCATCTCGCGGAGGAGCGCGGGCTCGACGCGCTCGCCGGTCGTCTCCGTCGCGAGCCACGCCTCGTCGGCGAGCGCGGTCTCGACGTCGTGTTCGAGCTGGTCGGCGAGCCTGTCGGCCGCGCTGGCGTCCAAGTCCGGCTTGTTCTCGACCGCGACGATCCGCCGGACCCAGTCCGGGTACGGCCGCAGCCGGCGAATCTCGATCCGGTTGCCGTCGCGTCGTTTCTCGATCAGGTCCCGGCCGGCGGCGCGGTGAACGGCCCGCCGGACGTAGCGCCACGGGTAGCCGGGGTCGGGCAGCGCGTCGCGGTACCACGCCCACTCGGCCGGCGCGCCTCGGACGACGTGGAGGAGGTCGGAGTCGATGGTCCGGTCGCCGAACGCGCGCCGTGCCGCGAACGCCGCGGGATCGACCTCGATCACGACCGTGTCCCACCGGCGCTCCTTGGTGCCGAGCTGGCGGGCGATGAGCGCCGGTCGCGGCCCCGCGCTCGGGTGCCACGTCAACTCGGCGTACCGGCAGACCAGAAGCTCGTAGCCGAACTCGGCGTCGGGCGTCACTGGTCGACTCGTCGGGCGGAGCGGACAAAAGCGGACCGCTCGGAGGCGGAGCCACCGTCGATCGGGCTCCGACTCGCGTTCCGGTCAGACGTAGTTTCCGTTCTCCTCGTCTTTCCGTTCGTCGAGGTAGTCGTGGGCCTCCTCCAAGATGTCGCGCGGGCCGTCTTGGGTGATCGTGTTGAGCGCTTGGTCGTAGTCGCGCCACTGGAGGTCGCGGTGTTCCTTCGAGAGCTCGGCGCTCGCCTCGAACGAGCGGGCGATGAACAGGTGGACCGTCTTGTGGATGGTCTTCCCGTTCGCCTCGAACACGTAGTCGTACTCCCTGCGGAACCCGTCGATCAGCCGGAAATCCTCTATCCCGGCCTCCTCGCCGACTTCTCGTATCGCCGTCTGCTGGAGCTCCTCGTCCCCCTCGACCCCGCCTTTGGGGAACTCCCAGTCCCCCGGTCGGCTCTTCAGGAGCAAGTACTCCCGTTCGCCGCGGGTGTCGCGGAAGAGGATGGCTCCAGCGCTGGTCGCTTCGACCGTCATTAGCCGCAGGTAAGCGATCACCCCTAAAGAGCGTGTCGGAGTCTCGAACGGATCGGAACGGCTCGGCGGCGTCGACCGGTCTCCCGCCGGGATTCGCGGTGCGGTCGCACGCGCCGAGCGCGGGTAGATGCGCTTTTACCGCTCGGGAGGCCATTGACGCACGACCCCCAGCCATGACCTTCGTCACGAAACTCGACTTCGCGTCCGGCGACCGCGACGTACTCGTCGAGACCGTCCAAGAGCTCAAAGAGACGCTCGAACGCAAGGGTGCCGAGTGCAAGGGCCCGCACGCGAGCCCCTCGGAGCGCGTCACCGTCCCGCTGTACAAGGATCTCGCGCCCGGCGACGAGTTCTCGCCCTGGCGCTACGACGTCTACCGCCGCTCGATGGAGATACACGGCGCCGACGACATCGCGCGCGACGTCGTCGGCCGCGACTTCCCCGACTCGATCCACGTCGAGGTCGAGGTCGACCAGAAGAAGCCGCTCGGCCACCGGCGGGACTGACCGACCCGCCCTCGAATCCACGGTCGACGCGGTCACGGCTGCGATTTTCGCTCCGACGGAGTCTATTCCTCGACGGAGTCTGTTCGCGAGCCCGCGGCTCGTCAGCCGAGCGTCCGGAGGTTCTCGGTCTCAATCTCGTCCGGGAGGCGCTCCAGCGCCCGCTCGCACCAGGCGTCGTGACCGAGCGTGATCGCCGTCTCGGGATTGGCGTCCGCCAGCGCGGCCACGCCCGCCGCCGCGGCGACCTGCGCCGCGCCGTCGGTCCGCTCGGGGACCTCGGCGGTGAGGGGATACGTCTCCGAGAGCGCGGGCGGGTACGGCCCGAACGGTGCTTTCACCCGCCACACCGCGTCGTACTCGTGGTTCGAGGGCGCCTTCGACTCGGTGAGCAGGAGGTCGTCGGGCACCGCCAACCGGCCGAGGCGTTCCCGGTGGCGCCGCACCTCCGGCCGTCGGGCCGCCTCGTGTGAGGTGTAGAAGAACGCATCCTTCGAGGTGGAGTCGGTCCGCTCTAACTCCTCGGCGTGGTCGAGCAGCGCGCGGTAGCCGTCGAGCATCGCCGGGTGGCCGCGGGCGCGGCGGTCGACGAGTTCGAGGAGGGTTCCCGATCGGATCGCCTCCTTCACGCGGCGCAGCTCCTCGAAAGTGACGTGGAGGTTGTGCTCGGCGAGCAGCCGCTCCGTCTCGCCGTCGTCGAAGCCGCGGAGGTCGGCCGGAGTGTGGTCGGCGCACACGGGACACGAACAGGGAAAGTAGTCGAGCTCTTCGAGGTGTTCCGTCCCCGAGACGGTGAGGTAGCGCCCGTCGCGCGCCATCAGCGCGTACGCGGCCGAGTCGAACAGGTCGCAGCCGGCCGCGACCGCCAACGCGAGCATCATCGGGTGACCGGCGCCGAACAGGTGGACCGGCGCGCCCGGGCCGAGACCGCGCTTGGCCGCGCGCACCGCCTCGACCACCTCGGCGTAGCGGTAGGAGTTCAGGAGGGGAACCATCGCACCGACCGGGAACACGTCGAGGTCGGTCGCGGCCGCGTGCCGCCCCGCCTCCTCGCGCAGGTCGGCGTACGTCGACCCCTGAACCGGCGCGTTGACGAGCATCTCACCGGTGTCGGCCGCCTCGGCGTCCGCGAGCGCCTCCTTCGTCGTCGCGAGCTCGCGCTCCGCCCGCTCGCGGTCGGCGTCGGGCGGCGTCGGCACGTCGACGGGGGTCGCGACGTCGCTGCCGATCTCCCGCTGGAACTCGATGATCTCCGCGGTCGTCACGTCGATGTCGCCGTACTCGGCCAGCTGGAAGGAGCCGGAGTCGGTCATGATCGCGCCGTCGAACCCGAGGAACTCGTGGAGTCCCTGATCGACCACGCGGTCGCGGATGCGGTCGGTGCTCCGGATGATGTAGGAGTTCGTGATCAGCATCTCCGCGCCGAACTCCGATTCGAGCCGCTCGGGCTCGATCGTGAGCACGTTGGGGTTGACCACGGGCAGAAGCGCCGGCGTCTCGACCGTGACGTCGGCGCGCGGGACCTCCAACCGGCCGATCCGTCCGGCGGCGTCGTGGTCCCGGATCTCGAAGTGATCGCGCATACCCCGACTGCGCGGACGCGAGCGGTAAGGGTTGCGTTCGGCGGCGACGCGGGTCCGCAGCCGGGCTGGTCGGCCGCCCTCAGAGCCCCGTCGGGTGCGGGAGGTAGGTCGTCTCTGGGCCCCACTCGGTGGTCAGCGACTCCAGCGCTCGCACGCCGAACGTCTCCGTGGCGTAGTGGCCGGCGAGGAACACCGTGAGGCCGGCCTCCCGCGCGTCGTGGTACACCTGCTGTTTCCCCTCGCCGGTGATCAGCGCGTCCGCGTCGGCCGCGACCGCCTCGTCGAGCCAGTCGACGCCGGAGCCGGTGACGACCCCAACGCGCTCGATCTCGTCGGGGCCGAAATCGAGGACGCGCGTCGGCGCCGACTCGCCGTCGGGTTGTCCCTCGAAGCCGTCGAGGGTCTCGCTGACCGCCGCCGTCGACCGCGGCTCGTCCGTCTCGCCGATCGTTCCGATCGTCACCGGACCGATCTCGCCGAACGGCTCCCGATCGCGCAGCCCGACCGCGTCGGCGACGCCCGCCGCGTTGCCGAGGTCCCGGTGGCCGTCGAGCGGGAGGTGCGAGACGTACAGCGCGATGTCGTGCTCGACGAGCGCCGCGATCCGGTCGTGGACGCGACCGGTGACGCGCTCGATGCCGCCCCACGAGAGCCCGTGGTGGACGACGAGCACGTCCGCGCCCGCCTCGGCGGCGGCCTCGATCGTCGCTCGCGCGGCGTCGACCGCGAACGCGACGCGCTCCACGTCGCCGTCGTCCGGACCCACCTGTAGCCCGTTCGCGCTCGCGTCGACGTCGGCGTACGCGGCCGTGTCGAGCTCGTCGTCGAGTCGGTCGACGTACTCGGAGAGTTCCATACCGGTCCGTGGATCCGGCGGGGAATAAAGCGCGGCGGTCCGGCGGGCGCGAGGCCCTCGGAGGTGGTCTCGCCGCTGGTCGACGCTCGACGCTAACTCGCTCGCGACAGGATCAGCGGGCGACCCCGGTGGCGTCCGTACGGGGCCGACCTAATCGTCGAGCTCCTCGGCCACGGAGTCCGGGACCGCGTCGGGACCCCCGGCCGCGGCGTCGGCGATGTCCGCCTCCTCCGGCCCGTCGGCCTGCGACGTGAACTCGGGGTCGAACAGCCGGAGGGCGGTCCGGATCGTCTCCCAGTCGTCCTCGCCGGCGGCGTCCCGGAGCGACCGGGTCGGGGCCGCGAGCAGCTGGCCGACCAGCGCGTCCGCGAGGTCCGCGACCGTCTCGCGCTGCTCGTCGGTCAGGTCGCCCTGCGCCTCCAGCTTCGACATCGCGCGGTCGAGTTCGCGGGCCTTCACCTGGTCCGCGCCGGCGTACATCGCCGAGATGGCGTCGTCGGCGCGCTTGCGCTTGTACGCTTCGAGGATGCGGTCGAGCTCCTCGTCGATGATCGCTTCGACCTTCCGGGCCTCCTCGGCGCGGCTCTCCCTAGTCCGACGCGTGACGTCTTCGAGATCGTCGATGTCGTAGACGGTGACGCCTTCGCGGGCGCCGGCGGCCGGGTCGACGTCCCGGGGCTGCGCGATGTCGATACAGATGACTCGGCCCGCGCCGTCGACGTGCGACGGGTGGACGACGAGATCCGGGCTCCCGGTCGCGGTGACGACGAGGTCGGCCTCGGGGATGATCGCGGGGAGGTCCGCGAGCGGCACCGCCTCCGCCGGCGTGTCGACCTCCTCGGCGACGAACTCCGCGTGCGGGACGGTGCGGTTCGCGACGACGATCTCCGAGACGGCGGTGTCGTCGAGCGTGCGGGCGGCGAGCGTCCCCATCTCGCCGGCGCCGACGACGACCGCCGACCCGTCGGTGAGGTCGATCTCGCTCGCCGCCAGCCGGACCGCCGCGGAGCCGAGCGAGACGACCCCCTCGTTGATCTCGGTCTCCGTCCGCGCGCGCTCGCCGACGTGGAGCGCCTTCGTCACGGCGTCTTTGAGCACCGGCCCGATGCCGCCCGCGGACTTCGACTCCTCGTACGCCTCGCGCAGCTGGCCGATGATCTGGTCTTCACCGAGTACGAGCGACTCCAGCCCGGACGCGACGCGCATCAGGTGCTCTAAGCTCTCCTCGTGGTCGAGCCGGCGGACCGCGCCGCCGCGCACGTCCGGCGCGAACGTCGACAGCGCCGTCGCGCCGTCGATCGTGCGGTCCGTGACGACGTACGCCTCCGAGCGGTTACACGTCTGGACCGCGAACGCCTCCTCGACCCCTTCGCGCGCGAGCAGGTCCGAGACGGTCGCGCGGACGCCGTCGCCGCCGGCGGCCTCGATCTCGTCGACGGTCGCGTCGGCGTGGGCGACGCTCACGCCGGCGATCGCACCCGTCTCTCTCATCAATTGAGTACCCCCTCTATCACGGTGTCGGCCTCTTGCCGTCCGTAAGATCTCCCCTTTTGTAAAGCCTTCCAAACCCCCCGCGATCTGACGACGCGCCGGACCGCTTCCCGGCGCTTTTCGGGCGCGACACCGGCCGCTTTCAGCTCCTCGCGGATCTCCCCCGAGAGCGCCGCCATCTCGCCCGCGCCGTCGATCTCGGCCTCGATCCGCTCGCGCAACGCCTTCGCCAAGGCGGGGCTGGTCCCGCCCGTCGAGAGCGCCACGGTCACCGGATCGTCCTCGACCGTCGCCGGGACCACGACGCTCCCGGGGTCGCGGCCGCCGGAGACGTCCGTCCGGTTGACGAGGAGTCCGCGGTCGAGCGCGGCGGACTCCACGGCGGCGTTGACCGCGGCGTCGTCGGTCGCGGCGACCGCCAGCGCCGGGGCAAGCCGGTCGATCCAGTCGGCGACGGCGTCGGCGTCCGGGGCGGCGCGGACCAGTTCGATCGACGGGCCGGCCTCGGTCCCAGACACGCCGTCGGCCTCGGATTCGCCGTTGCCGGCCGCCTCGCTGTCGGCCTCGGACTCGCCGTCGGCTCCCGCCAGCGATCGCAGCCGCTCGTCGAACGCCGGGCTGACGACGACGACGCGCGCGGCCTCGTCGAAGCCGCGCGCCTTCCGCGAGCCGACCGAACCGCCGCCGAAGACGACCACCGTCTCGCCCGAGAGGTCGTGGTACAGCGGCGTCACCGTCGCCCTCCGAAGGCGGTGATTCGGCGGGTCACGCCGTGTTGCTGTCCGCCCGGTCCGCGATGCGGATGCCGGTCTTCTTGAGGATGCGCGTCGAGAACAGGGTGTCCCAGTCGTCGGCGCCCACGTCCCAGTACTCCGCCATCAGCTCTCTGACCTCCGCGATCCGACGCTCGCTTTCGGCCTCCGTGCGGCCGTGCGTCATGGCGAAGAAGTTGTACTCCCAGACGCCGGCGTGGCGCGGCCGCTCGTAGCAGTGCGTGACGAAGTCCAGCTCCGCGACCGCGGGGCCGACCTCGTCGAGGACGTCCTCCGGGACGTTCCAGACCGTCATCCCGTTCTCGGTGTAGCCGAGCGCGTAGTGGTTCGGGATGACGCCCACGCGGCGCACCTTCCCCTCCTCGTTGAACCGCTTGATCGTCTCGATCACCCAGTCGACGTCGGCGTCGAGCGCGGCCGCCACGTCGGCGTACGGCGTCTCCGTCACCGGCAGGCCGCCCTGAATCTCCACGACGAGGTCGCGCTCCTCGGGCGTGAGCGTCCCCCGGTCGCTCGGCGCGACCTCGGGGCCGAGATCGGAGCGGTCGACGTCGCCGTCGGGGACGGGGCCGTCGACGAGGAACTTCGCGCCGACGTGGAACTCCCGGAGCTTCGGGAGGTTGTACGTCTCCTGGCCCGTGGCGTCCTCGATCTCGGCGAGCACCTCCTCGACCCGGTCGCTCCCGTCCTTGTCTGGGTCCGGGTGGTCCGCGACGCTCACCACGAACCACATGTTGAGGTGGGGGTGTTCGCGCTCGTAGTTGTGCGCGACCGCGGTGAACTCGTTGACGGCCTCCGCGATCTCCTCGTAGCGCTCCTCGGGCGCGTGCATCGCCACGAGCGAGGCGGCGCCGCCGATCTCCTCGGCGTTGACCAAGGCGCCGAACCGCGAGAGGATTCCCTCCTCGTCGAGCTCGCGGACGCGCTCGCACAGCTCCGGCCCCGTCACGTCGACGCCGCGCTCGCGGAGCGCGGCCGCCGCCGCGTCGAAGGGGCGCTCCGTCACGGGGAAGCCCCCTTGGAACGCGTTGATGATCGCGCGGTCGAGCGCCGTCAGGTCCGCGTCGACCTCTTGCATAGAGCAATATCGGGACCGAGCGAGAATAAGCGATCCGACCCGGCGCGGGCGGGGGTTCGGCGCGCGCTACTCGTCCACGTCGCGGCGGCGACGCTACTCGTTCACGTCGCGGGCGATGTCCGCGAGCGAGGAGGGCGGCCCCCGGGCGGCGTCGTACACGGTCCGTTCGCCCGGGATTCGGAGCCCGTACTGCTCGCCGGACACCACGACGTCGAGGACGACGCCCTCGCCCGGCTCCCGCCCGTTCGCGTCGAGCCACTCGACCAGTCGGTTCGTCCCCTCACCGCCCTCCCGCGCGAGTCGGCGGTTGTCGTAGGCGCCGCGGAGGAGCCGTCCGCGGGAGTCGCTCGCGACGCGGGCGTGGTACTCGGTCCCGTCGAACGCGACTCGGATCAGGTCGCCCGCGTCGACGCCGAGCGCGTCGCAGGTCCCGGACTCGACGCGCCCGTCGAGCGCGTCGTCGTCGGGGAGCCTGACGCAGGGGCGGCGAGTGCCGCCGCTCCGGGCGAGCGAGACGCGGACCGAAGAAACGTCCTCGCCGTCGGAGGGGACGCGAGGCATCGCGGCGTCGTTACTCGTCGGCTTCGTCGTCCGCGTCGCCCTCGCCGAGCGCGGCCGCCACGTCGCCGTCGCCGTCGACGACGCTCGCGTTGATCTGCGCGATGTCGTCGTCGATCTCGCGGCCGCGGACGGTGATCCGCTTGCGCTCGCCCTCGCGGGACGGCTCGAAGCCGACGCCGCCTTCGAGGAGGAGCTCCTTCAGGCGCGTGCCGGAGACGTCCTCGCGCATGGGGCGGCCGGTCTCGTCCGAGCCGCCGGTGAGTTCGATCGTGAACTCCGACAGTCCGACGGCGTCGCCGCCGATCTCGTCGCCGAGCTCGCGACCGAGGAATCGGTTTGCGTCCTGTCCGTCGACCTCTCGCTGGAACGTCTCGCCGGTCTCGGGGTCGGCGACGACGACTTTGAATTCGGCCATGCGCGAACCCAGTCCCCCGCGCATAAAAAGCACGTCGAAACGTCGGAACCGCTCGCCGCGGCGCGCTCAGGCGTCTGCCCCGTCGACGCGCACGATACGGCGTTCGCCGTCGCCCCACGGTCCCTCGACGAACGCGGCCTCGACCGCCCGGGCGACGGCGTCGGGGTCGTCCGGGCCGCCGGCGTCCGCGACGCTCCCGACCGAATCCGGATCGAACGGCACGTCGAGCGCGCCGTAGACGCGGTCGGTGACCCGGGCGATCGGCTCGGGGTCCGCCGCCGAGGCGACGAGGACGCCCGCGACGAGCGCGGCGTCGGCGCGGACGCGCTGAGCGAGGCCGGCGATTTTACCGCCGCTCGCGACCCGCAGCGAGTAGTCGCCGGGACAGAACGCGTCCGGCGGCTCTCCCCGGACCACGTCGACGCCGAGGTCGCGGAGCGCGTCGCGGAGCGTCTCGGTCGCGGTCTCGTACCGCGAGTCGATCGACCCGCGGCCCTCGCCGGTCGGCACCGCGACGCCGAACGACAGCGTCGACCCAGTGTACGCGACCGCGCGCCCGCCCACGTCGCGCTCGACGGTCGGGAACCCCGCGTCGCGCGCCGCGCGCTTCGCTCGCTCGAATCCCGGCTCGCGGACGTCCCGCCGGCCGAACGCGACCTGCCGCGGCGGCGCGGTGACGCGCACGGCCGGGACACCGTCCGCGGCGGACGCGAGCAGGTCCGCCGTCGGCTCGCGGTCCGCGGCGGGCGTCTCGAACTCGCCCCTGTACACGCGCATACCGAATCCGACGACCGGAGCGCACAAGCCCTTTGCGCCGGGGAGGATTGCCCGTCGGCGCGCTACGAGCGCCGGAGACGAGGCGGCCCGTTCGCCGGCGCGTGACACAACAGTTTTGTCGGCTCTGGAAGTGGTTCAGGTATCGATGAGCGACCTCGGCGCGCTGCCGGTCCAAGCGTACCTGACCGCCTGCCTGTTGGCGGGGGTCATCGGGCTCTGGCTCGGCCGGGTCGCGTGGCGCGAGCGCGACGAGCCCGGAGGGATCGAGGTCGCACTCTACCTGCTGTGCGGCGGCGGCGTCTCCCTCCTGTACGCGCTCCGCGTCGCCGCGACCGGCGAGGTCGCGATGACGGTCGCGCTCAACATGGCGACGCCGCTGTTGGGCGCGCTGCCGGTCCTCTGGATCCTCTTCGCCTTCGCGTTCACCGGGCACGACCGCTGGCGCACGGAGAACCGGATCGTCGCGCTCGCGGCGCCGGCGTTCGTCTGGGTCCTGCTGGCGTGGTCGAGCGGCACCCACGGGCTCGCCCGCCGCTCGGTGACGCCGGTCACGGACGGGTCGTTCACGCTGCTCGGGTACGGGCTGGGCCCCGTCGGGGGCGCGTTCGTCCTCCTCGCGTACGGGCTGTGCGTCGCCGGCGCGGTCCTCGTCGTCGACCTCTACGAACGGACGGGGAACCGGTACCGACTCCAGACGTTCGTCGTGCTGCTCGGCACGCTGTTCCCGTTTCTGGCGGGGATCACGACCGTCGTCGACGTGGGGAGCTACCCGCACCTCTCGTGGCTGCCGACGGCGTTCGTGATCCACGGCGTGTTCCTCTACGGCACCGTCTTCTGGCTCGGGACCCTCGACGCCGCGGTCGTCGCGCGAGACACCGCGGTCGAGGTGATGCAAGACCCCGTCATCGTCTCGGGCTCCGACGGGCGCATCCGCGACCTGAACCCCGCCGCCGAGGCGCTCCTCCCGCCTGACGCGGTCGGATCGTCGCTGTCGGCGGTGTTCCCGCGGCTCGAGACCGGCGTCGAACACCCGATCACCATCGGCGACCGCCAGTTCGACATCCAGGAGAACCCGATCACCGACCCGCGCGGCACCGACCGCGGCCACGTCTTCCTGCTCCGCGACGTCACCGCGCGGGAGCGGCGACAGGCAGAGCTCGAACGCCGGGAGGCCGAGCTCGAACGCCAGAACGAGCGCCTCGCGGAGTTCGCCGGCGTCGTCTCGCACGACCTCCGGAACCCGCTCGCCGCCGCGTCCGCGGCCGTCGAACTGGCCCGCCAGCGCGCGGACGACCCGGACGGACCCCTACAGCGGGCCGCGAACGCCCACGAGCGGATGGACGACATGATCGAGGGCCTGCTCGCGCTGGCGACCGCGGGGGAGACGGTCGACGACCTCGACCGCGTCTCCCTCGACGGAACCGTCAGGCGCGTCTGGTCCCGGCTGGAGACCGGAGACGCGACGCTGACCGTCTGGGGCGGAGACGCGACCGTGCTGGCCGACCGCGACCGCCTCGAACAGCTCGTCTCGAACCTCTTTCGCAACGCGATCGACCACGCCGGCGAGGACGTCACCGTCACGGTCTCCGTCGAGCGCGACGGCGACGGAATCGCGCTCGCGGTCGGCGACAACGGTCCCGGAGTCCCGGCCGACGAGCGCGAGCGCGTCACCGAACGCGGGGTGTCGCTCGGCGGCGGCACCGGGCTCGGGCTGGCGATCGTCGGCGACATCGCCGAGGCGCACGGGTGGACGCTCTCGGTCGCCGAGTCCGACGCCGGCGGCGCGCGGTTCGTGATCGGCGGGATGGAGGCGGCCGACGCGTGACGGGCGGGCCGACCGAGGCGCCGTCCGACGCGGCCGACGACTCGGACGCTCCCGGCGGTCGGTCGGACCCGACGGTGACGCTCCCGGCCGGCGTCGTCGACCGGTACGAGAAGTTCTCGCGGTTCAACTCTCCGTACCCCGCTCACGACCGCGGCCGCGCCGTCGACCTCTACCCGGGCGACGGGGTCGGCCGTTCTCCGGTCGCCGGGACCGTCAGCGCGGTCCGGACCGTCGGCTGCCCGGACCGCGCGTACGCGGCCGACGAGGACCACCTGATCGTCGTCGACCTCGCCGACGAGTGGTGCGCCCGCGCCGGCGTGCCGGCCGGCACCGTCGCCCGGATGCTCCACGTGATCCCCGAGGTGGCTCCCGGCGATCGGGTCGCCGTCGGCGACGCGCTCGGGCCGACGACCCGCTCCGGGTTCTTCGGGCAGTGGGTCGACGACCACGTCCACCTCGGCTTCCGACCGCCCGACGCGAACCCCCTCCGAGCGAGCGGGTCGCTCCCGGTCGCGGTGGACGTCCCCGTCGAACCGGTCGCGTGGGACGGGAGAGGGACCGTCGTCGAGCGCGGACCGACGCACGTCGTGTTGCGCGGGCCGCGTCGCCGGAGCGCACGCGGCTCGTTCGCCGCGCTCGCGAGCGACGAGGGGGTTCCGCTCGACGGCGGGCTGACGCACTACGCGGGCGGCGGGACGTTCCGAAGCGCCGACGCGGCCCCCGTTGCGAGCGACGCGGCCCCCGCGACGCCCGCGGCGCGCGTGACGGAGGACGCGGCGCTGTCGCTCTGCGGGACCGAAGTCGGGACGGTTCGAACCGACGACGCCGGCGCCGGGGCGCCCCGAGTCGAGTGGGCGCCGGTCGACGTCCTCGCGAACGGCGAGCGCGTGACCGGCCTCTCGCTGTTCGCGTCGCGCGCCGACCGGTTCGGCGTCAAGGTGGTCTGTCCGGACCGCGAGTTCCCGATCGGCGAGTCGGTGACGGTCGAGATCGTCCGGAGCGACGACCCGATCCGGCTCGGCGTCGGCTGAGCGCGGTCGTCAATCGGTCGCCGGTTGTCGCGCGTTTCCGGGGGGTACAAGCGGTCCGGGCGTATTCCCCGGAACATGGACCGCACGGAGATCGCAGAGATGGAGCCCCTCCCGGAGGGGGCGACGGAGTTCGTCAGGCGAAAGCTCGAAGACGATCACGGCTACCTCTCGTGGCTGAACACGTCGGTCGAGACGATCGAGCGCGGCCGCGTCGTCCTCTCTATCCCGTTCGACGAGAAGCTCACCAACGCCGACGGACAGACGATCCACGGCGGCGTCGCGGCAACGCTGATCGACACCGCCGGCGGCGTCGCCCAGCGGACGACCTTCGAGGACCCGCTCGACGGCGGCGTCGCGACGGTGAACCTCAACGCGAACTACCTCCGGCCCGCGAACGGCGACCTCCGCGCGGAGGCCGAGGTGGTGCGGGCGGGCGGCTCTATCGGTGTCAGCGAGATGACGGTCACCACCGCCGGGAACGGGGGAGCGGCTCGCGGAGGGGACCGCGGGAGCGACGGGAGCCGCTCGGAGGTCGTCGTCGGTCAGGGGTCGTTCCGGCTGTTCCGCGAGTAGCCCGGGAGGTCGCGCAGGATCGCGTCGAGGGGGGATTCCGCCCCGTCGTCACCGCCGTCACCGCCGAGCGCCGAGGAGAGCGCTGCGACCGGCTCGCGGTCGACGCGCTCGGCGGCCGCCCTGACGACGACCGACTGCTCGCCGAGCGGGACGAAGTCGCAGCCGAGCCGGTCGGCGGTCTCGCGGAGGCCGAGGCCGGCGTCGGCGTCGCCGGCGACGACCGCGCGGACGGGGCTCTCGAACGCCTTCGCCGTGCGCCCGTAGCCGTCGATCCGCTCGGCGAGCGCGCGGCGGTCGGTGTCCCGCTCGCCCGCGAGGTCGTCGAGCGCCGCGTCGAGGCCGCGCCGGAGTCCCGAAACAGTCGGGCGGTTCCGGAAGCGGAGGTCGCGGTCGACGAGGTCCGCGAGCCCGGTCACGCTCTCCGGGTTTCCGTCCGGGACGACGAGCCCCCACTCGCGGCTCCAGCCGCCCAGTTCCTCGGCGTCGACGTCGCGGTCGGTCGGCCCCGCGGTCACCGCCACGTCGGGGACGCCGTCGCGGAGGCGCCGGAGCCCTTCGCGCGAGCCGACCGCGAGGTATCGGGGGTTGTCGAGACGGTCGAGTAAGCGATTTAGCGCGGGGTCGTCCTCGCCGACGCCGAGCAGCGTCGGCGGCCGCACGTCGGGCGAGAACAGGTCGACGGCGACCGTCTCGCCGGCGTCGAGGTACTCCGTGTCCGGGTCGACCGCGACGACGCCGTCGGCCTCGACGAGGCTCGTCGTCGCCCCCGAGCCCTTGTCGACCGGGTAGACGAGCGGGCGGTCGTCGCCCGCCCCCGTCGCGCCCCCGTCGAGGTCGAGCAGACCGACCGGCATCAGCCGCATTCGGCCCTCGCCGTAGCGCTCGCCGACGCCCATTCGGCCCTCGACCGTCGCCGTCGCGGGCTCGGGCTGGCCGGCCGCCTCGCGGATCGCGGGCGCGACGAACGTCCGGAAGATGGTGAGCGCGGACACCGGGTAGCCGGGGAGCCCGATGTAGGCGGACTCGCTTCCCCGGGAGGCGTCCGCCTCGTCGGTCCGGTCCAGCCGCCCGACCAGCATCGGCTTTCCGGGCTTGACGGCGACGCCGTGGAGGAGGAGGTCGCCGCGCGCCTCGATCACGCGGTAGATCACGTCGACCGCGCTCGCAGAGGTCGATCCAGACGACAGCACGAGGTCGCACTCGTCGGCCGCCCGGCGGAGCAGTCGCTCCATCTCGTCGTAGTCGTCGCCGGCGTGCGGGTAGAGAACGGGCTCGCCGCCCGCCTCCTCGACGCCCGCCGCGATCGTCGTCGAGTTCACGTCGTAGATCTCGCCGCGGTCCGGCTCGATCGCCTCGCCGGGGCGAACCAGCTCGTCGCCGGTCGAGACGATCCCGACGCGCGGCCGCCCCTCGACCGGGACCTCGTCGACACCGAGCGCCGACAGCAGCCCGATCTCGCGGGGCGTCAGTCGCGTGCCGGGGCCGAGCGCGCGGGCGCCGGCCGCGATGTCGGTCCCGGCGGTCATCACGTGGTCGCCCGGCGCGACCGACGTGCGGACCGCGATTCGGGAGGGCTCGCCGTCGGCGGCGGCATCATCGTTTCCTCCGTCGATCTCGTCCGTCCGCTCGACCATCACGACCGCGTCCGCGCCGTCGGGCATCACCGCACCGGTGGATATCTCCGCGCAGGTCCCCGGCTCGACGGTCACGTCGGGCGCGGCGCCCGCGTGGACCGCGCCGACGAGGTCGAGTTCCGCCGGGTCGGCCTCGTCCGCGCCGAAGGTGTCGCGCGCCCGCACCGCGTACCCGTCCATCGACGCGCGGTCGAAGCCCGGCACGTCGATCGCGGCGTCGACGCGCTCGGCGAGGACGCGGCCGCGGGCCTCCCGCAGCGGCACCGTCTCCGGGGCGGGTGAGAGGTCGAGCGACGCGATCGCGTCGCGGGCGGCCTCGGGGGTCGCGAGGTCGCGGAACTCCTTGCGGTCGCTCATTCGGTCACCTCCCAGAGCTCGACGTCGACGGCCTCGCCCGCGTCGAGCCCCTCCCGCGGCTCGGGCACGACGACCCAGCCGTCCGCGAGCGCGACGCTGGAGAGGATGCCGGAGCCGCTGGCGCGCGTCGGGGTCGCGGTCGGGAGCGCGTCGGCGTCCCCCTCGTCGGCCGAGCCGTCGCTCCCCTCCTGCCCGGAGAGCGTCACCCGCGCGAACGTCCGCACGCCGGGCTCGCTCGCCACCTTCCGGCCGAGCGTCGCGCGCCGGGTGGGGAACGGCTCGGCCTCGGTTCCGCCCGCCCGCTTCGTCGCCGGGCGGAGGAACTGCGCCGCGTTGACGATGCACGCGACCGGGTAGCCGGGCAGCGAGACGACCGGCGTCCCCTCGGCGCGGCCGAGACAGACGGGGTGGCCGGGCTTCAGCGCGACGCCGTGGACCAGTACCTCGCCGAGGTCGTCGACGACCTCCGGAAGGAGGTCCCGCTCGCCGACGGAGGAGCCGCCGGTGGTGACGACCACGTCGGCGTCGAGGTCGGCCGCGATCACCTCCCGCAGCGCGTCCGGGTCGTCGGTGACGACGTCCCGGTACCGGGCCTCGCCGCCCCAGCGCTCGACGAGCCGCGAGACGGTGAGCCCGTTCGTCTCGATCACCTCGCCCGGACCGGGGTCGGCCTCGACCAGCTCCTCGCCCGTGGGGATCACCGCGACCTCCGGGGGCTCTCGAACCGGAACGCGGTCGAGACCGACCGACCGCAGGAGTCCGAGATCGGACGGTCGCAGGACGTGCCCCGGCTCGAAGAGCCGCTGCCCGTCGGCGACGTCCTCGCCGGCCTCGCCGACGTTCTCGCCGGTCGCGACCGCGTCGAACACCTCGATCTCGTCGCCGACCGCCTCGACGTGCTCGATCATCGCGACCGCGTCCGCGCCCTCGGGCACCGCGCTGCCGGTGTGGACGCGGGCGGCCTCGCCGGGCGCGACCGCGTCGGCCTCGACGGGCTTGGCGGCGAGGACCGCGGGCGAGCGGTCGCCGGCGCCGAAGGTGTCACTCGCGCGGACGGCGTACCCGTCCATCGCGGCCCGGTCGTACCCCGGGACCGGCGCCGGCGCGTCGATCGGTTCGGCGACGACGCGGCCGTCCGCCGCCGCGACCGGGACCGACTCCGTCCGGTCGTGGGGCGTGACGGCGTCGAGTAGCGTCGCCCTCGCGTCCGCGACCCGGGTCCGTCGCTTGAACCCGGACTCGCGTCTGTCGTGGCTCATGCGATCCCATTCGCGGCCGCGGCCAAAAACCCCGTTCTCCCCGTCCCGTCGCGGGGGCGATCGGTCCGGGGCGACGCCCCGCACCGGCGGCGGGCTCAGGCGAACCAGGAGAGGAACCGCCGGGTGCGGTGGACCGACTGGAGCGCGGCGACCTTCGCCGCCACCGCCCCGTCGACGGCGGTCCGCTTGGTGGCCCGGGCGCCTCGGGTCGCGCCGGTCCGGGCGTAGTACGCCGACCGGCGGCCGGCCGCGCCGACGTAGTGTTTCGCCGCCATCCGGATCGGCGCGCGGCGCCCCTCGACGGTCGTCGTGCCGCGGCGGATCGCCGCCAGCACGTCGTCGGCCGTGACCTCGTGGACCGATTCAACGCCCTCTACCGTCAGCTCCGTGAACGCCCGGCCGACGTACTGGAGGTGGTGCGCGTCGCTCGCGGCGACGCCCGGGTAGCCGTGCTCGGCCGCGAACCGCCGCGCGCGGCGGTTGCGGTACCCCGTGAACAGCCACGCGTTGAACACCTCGATCGCGTCGACCTCGGCGACCGGCGCGGCGGGGTCCGCTCCCGCGCCCTCGCTCTCGGGGGCACCGTTCGCCTCCGCGTCCTCGGCCGCGTCTCCGGGCGGTTCGGGAACCGGGATGTTGCGCTGGCGGACGCCGTGGCGCGAGCGCTGGAACGGGTGGGGAACGATCGCGACGCCGCCGCGCTCGCGGACCCACCGGACGGTCTCTGCGTAGGGGCGGCCGCGCGGGGGCATCCGCTCGACGCCGATCGCCAGCAGGTGCCCGTGCGCGGTCGACACCTCCACGCCGGGGATGCCGATCAGTCCGTACTCGGGGGCGATCTCGGCGGCGCGCTTCGACTCTCGGATCACGTCGTGGTCGGTGATGACGACCGCGTCGAGCCCGATCTCGGCCGCGTGTTCTAAGATCAGTTCGACCGGCTCGTGCCCGTCGTAGCTCCCCTCGGAGTGGACGTGCGGGTCGACGCTGACGGTGACGCGGGACACGCCCGGACTACGCGGCGTGGAGTATATAAATGGCAGAACAATCGTCGGCGGCCGAGGTTCGGGTTCGCCGCGCGCGTCGCCGATGGTCTCACCCCTCCCGCGACACCCACACGTCGCGGTCCGCGTCCCCGCGGTCGACGATCGCCACGTCGCACTCGATGTCCTGAATGCGCTCGAAGGTCGGCGGCGAGACGAGCCGCGAGGCCACGGAGCGGTCCCCGCTCGATCCCATGAGGACGAGGTCGTAGGCGTCCGCGTTCGCGCCGAGGAACGCCGTCACCTCCGACCGCGCGACCCGCGTCTCGACCGGCCCCGCCGCGGTCTCGACGAGGTTCGCCAGCTTCGTCTCGGCCCGTCTGCGGTCCGACTCGGAGTCGATACAGGTACAGACGCTCACCCCGCCGTTTCCGCCGGCCAGCCGCTCGGCGAAGTCGATCATCGCGTGGGCCGAGTCGCCGGGGCGGGCGACCAAGACGAGGACGCGCCGCCAGCTGTCGATCCCGGTCGTCGACCGGAACGCGACGGCGTCGAGGGGACCGGCGAAGACGCCCCGAGTGAACGACGAGAGGAGGCCGTCTTCGGTCTCGTACGGCGTCACGAGCAGGTCCGAGTTCGTCGCGCGGGCGGTCTCGACGGCGACCCGCGTCGGATCGCCGTCGGCCGCGACGACCACCTCGCACGGCACGTCGAACCGCGCTCGGATCTCCGTGGCGCGGCGTTCGAGTCGCTCAGCCGCCGTCGACGCCGCTCGGTCCGTGACCGCGTCCTCGAAGTCGCCGTCGAACGACTCTCGCACCGAGTCCGGGAGATCCTCCGGCGTCGCGGCGTCGTGGTCGGCGAGCACCGCCCGCTCCGCGGCCGCCATCTCCGCGTCGTCGACGACGTCGAGGAGCACGACCTTCCCGGCGTCGTGCGCCGCCGCGAGCCCCGCTCCGAAGAACGCGGTCGCCTCGCTCGTCTCCCCGCGCATCGGCACCAGCACGTGGTCGTCGGCCTGCGTCGTCCCGTAGAGATAGCGGGCGCGCTCCTCGTAGAACCGCGTGCGCCAGACGGTGAACGCGCCCGCGACGAGACCGCCCGAGACCGCGACGCCGACGACGTAGGCCGCCGCGGGGTCGACGGCAGTGCCGAACACGAGAACCGCGTCGCCGCGCGCGCTCACGAGGACCAGAAGCGCCGTCGAGAAGGCGGCCGGCTCCTCGACGTCCGCCAGCCACGTCAGACCGCCGCAGAGCATGACCGACAGCCCGGCGCTGAGCGGACTGATCGCGCCGGCCGAGACGCCGCCGACGCCGAGCAGCGAGAGCTCCAGCGCGACCCACCCCGCGAGCGCCCCCGCCACGAGGCCGCCGACGAACGTCCGCGGCGAGGAGTACTTCCCCTGCGGGTCGGCGAAGAGCGTGTACGTCCCGGACGCCAGCGGCGGGAAGAGGAGAAACGAGACGTCGGTCAGGTTCGTTATCTGGGTGACGAGCGCGATGAGCACCGGCACGAGCAGCAGCGTCGTCAGGTGGAGGAGGTTGGTCGTGTCCTCGGCCCACTGCCGGAGCTCCACCAGCTCGCGGCGTTCGATCCGACGCGCCCGCCGGCGGGCGGCGACGAGTTTCGCTCGCACCCTATCGAGCATTACCCCCGTTTCACCCGTAGCGGTCAAGAGCGTGGCGGAGCGTCCGACGCGACCGCCGAGCGCGAGAGTCGGTCGGAGTCCGCGGTCCCGAGGCTGCCGGACGACGACCGCACGAACCTGGCGGACGACGATGGTACCAACCGTTAGGTACCCTGAGGCGAACAGGGGCGTATGACCGACGCGGACGCGTCCGGCGACGCAGGCGAGTTCCACGACCTCGACGACCTCCCCGACGACCCGACCGACCGGGAGTACGTCGAGCGGACTATCCGCCTCGCCGAACAGGCGGTCGAGGCCGGCAACACCCCGTTCGGCGCGCTGCTCGTCGTCGACGGCGAGGTCGTCGGCGAGGCGCAAAACGAGACGCGGACCGAGGCCGACGTGGCGGCGCACCCGGAGCTGACGCTCGCGCGGTGGGCCGCGCGCGAGCTCGACGGCGACGAGCTGGCGGACTGTACGATGTACGCCAGCACGGAGCCGTGCCCGATGTGCTCGACCGCGATCCACTACGCGGGGATCGGGCGCGTCGTCTTCGGCGTCGACGGCGAGACGCTCGGCGAGCTCTCCGCGGACGTGGTGCCGATCCCCTGCGAGGAGGTGATCCGGCGCGCCGACGGCGAGACGAGCGTCGAGGGGCCGATCGCCGTCGAGGCCGCGATGGCGGTCCACGACGACTTCTTCCGCGAGCCGTGACGGCCGGATCTGGCGGCGGGGGCGACGAGGCGAAAATCGACGCGGGAGACGTAGACGCCGGCGACGACGGGACCGCCGCGATCCTCTCGGTCGGCGCCGCGGCGATAGACGAGTGGTACGCGGTCAGCAACCTCCCGGAGCCGGACGGCGGCGCGTTCGCGAGCGAGGTCACGTCCGCGTTCGGCGGCGTGGGAGCGAACGTCGCGGTCGCGCTCGACCGCCTCGGCCGCGACGCGGGGCTCGTCAGTCGCGTCGGCGACGACGAGTACGGGCGGCGCGCGCTGGCGTACCTCGACAAGACCGGCGTGGACGGGACCCACGTCGCGGTCGGCGACGACCCCAACATCCGGTCGCTCATCCTCCGGGACCCGGACGGGGAGCGCGCGATCGTCACCGCCGGCGAGAGCTACCGCGGCCTCCGACTCGACGACGACGCGCTCGCCGCGATGGCCGAGGCCGACGCGGTCTTCCTCACCGCCTACACGCCGGACCGCGCTTCGCGGCGGGTTCTCGACCGGGTCGAGTCGCTGCGGGAGGAGACGACCGACTCGGGTGACACCCCGCCGGCGCTCGTCTTCGACCTCTCCGGAGCCGTCGAGGAGCTGGTCGGGCGCGGGACCGAGCCGTCGACGGTGTTCCGGTTCCTTCACCGGGCCGACCTGTTCGTCGCGGACGGGGTCGCCGCCCCCGCGTTCTTCGGCTCGGCGGCCGACGCGGTCGAGCGGATCGCGGCCGCGCAGACCGCAGCGGCCGACGCCGGCAGCGAGTCGGGGGCCGAGCCCCGGTCTCGACGCGGTCCGACGTGGCCGCGCGCCGTCCTCACGCACGGCGCGGACGGGATGACGGCGATCGCCGGCGGCGAGGTCTCTCGGCTCGACGCGTTCGACGTCGAGACGGTCGACGCGACCGGCGCCGGCGACGCGTTCACCGCGGGGCTGATCGACCGGTGGATCGCGGGAGAATCGCCGTCGACGCCCTGGACGGACCGGGCCGGGCGCGACGCCGTCGCCTCCGGCGTCAGGTTCGCGGCCGCGGTCGCCGCGATCAACTGTACGAGCCGGTTCACGCAGCCGGGGCTTCCGAGCCGGGACGAGGTGGAAGCGTTCCTCGCGGAGCGCGGGTTCGGACCCAACGGGAGCCGGTAGCGGGGTCCCCGGCCGGCCGACTCACCGCACCGCGTCGGCGGCCGCGACGAGGTCCGCGACCCGGTCGGCGTCGACCGGCGCGGTCGTCTCGCCGTCCCGCTTGAGCGCGGTGCCCACGATGGCGCCGTCGGCGACGGAGAGCAGGTCGGCGACGGTCTCGGGCGTGACGCCGCTGCCGACGAGGACGGGCGTGTCGAGCCCGTGGCGGTCGCGCTCGTCGACGACCGACTCCAGCGCGTCGGCGTCGACCGCCTCGCCCGTCCCGGAGCCGGAGGCGATGACGGCGTCGGCGAGACCGCGCTCGGCGGTGTCCGCGAACGACTCGGCGGTGTAGCCCGCCGGCGTCAGCGGCGCGGAGTGTTTCACGTCGGTGTCAGCGAAGACGCCGACGTCGACGCCGAGGCGGTCGCGCAGGCGGAGCGTCTCGTGGGCGCGCCCCTGAACGATTCCCTGATCCGTCACGCGAGCGCCGGTGTGGACGTTCACGCGAACGAAGTCGGCGTCGACCGCGGCGGCGACCGAGAGCGCGGCCTCGGCGTCGTTCCGGAGGACGTTGATCCCGATCGGGAGGTCCGTCTCGGCCGCGACCGCGGTCGCTGCGCGCGTCACGGCCGCGACGACGTGCGGCGGGACCTCGTCGGGGTAGAACGGCGCGTCGCCGAAGTTCTCGATCACGATGCCGTCGACGCCGCCGCGGTCGAGCGCCCGCGCGTCGCTCGCGGCCCGGTCGACCGCCGCGCGCATCGCCTCGCGCCCGTCGTCCGGCGCTCGGGGGGAACCGGGAAGGGGCGGGAGGTGGACCATACCGAAAAGGGGCGTCGACGTGCCGAAGGTGGATTCGAACTCCATCGTCGGGGCGACGTCCCGGCCGGTGATAAGCCTCTCCACAGCGTTTAGGCGCCCCCGTCCCCTTGCGACGATCGACATGGGAATCGGCGCGACGGAACCCGGCGACGGCGACGTGACGCTCGTCTTCTCGCTCGGCGCCGCGCGGTCGCTCGCGGACCCGGCCGCGGCGTTCGCCGACGCGCGGCGCTGGAGCCGCCACGTCGGGATCGTCGCGAACGAGGCCGACCGGGTCGCGGCGTTCGCCCGCGACCACGGGATCGACAACGACTACGAACTCGCGAGCTGGGACAAGTGGGGCACCCTCGCGGACGTCCGCGAGGAGAGTTCCGCTCCCCGCTGCGTGTTCGTCGGCACCACTCGGGCCGACGAGCGCGTCGCCACCGAGACCGGCTACGAGTACCGCTCGATCGTCGAGGCCGCCGAAAAGGCCGGTTGGGATCTCTCCGATCCGGGGGCGTCGGATGCCTCCGAAACCGGAGGCACCGGGCGCCTCGCCCGACTCCGCCGCGCGGTCCGCGACGCGCTCTCGCGGTTCCGGTGACACTCGGTCCGCGCTTGCCGCCGGTCCGCCGCTCGCCGCCGGTCCGCCGCTCGCCCGCGGAAGGTACAAACCGCTCGTCGTCCAACGTGGGGTATGTCCTCACCGCTCGCGGACGAGCCGGTCGAGCCGGCCGGCGACGACGCGGAACCGCTCGACGCAGACGAGTACGCCGAGTTCCTCGACGAACTCGGCGACGCGTGGGAGGTCGTCGACGACCACCACCTAGAGGCGGGCTACGAGTTCCCCGACTTCGAGACGGCGCTGGCGTTCACGAACGACGTGGGCGAGCTCGCCGAGGCTGAGTGGCACCACCCGGACATCTCGCTCTCGTGGGGCGAGGTCGGGATCGAGCTGTGGAGCCACGAGGTCGGCGGGCTCACCCGCGCCGACTTCGTGATGGCGGCCAAGATGGACCGCCTCTACGCCGACGCCGACGCGGCGGAGTGACCCGGTCGCCCGGACCGAGCGCGATCCGACGCGGCAACGAACGGGTTTAAACCCCTCCCGGCGAAACGACGGGCCATGAGCGAGAACGTCTTCCTGGTCCCGATCGACCCGGAGAACTTCGACCGAACGGTCCGGTCTCCGGTCGATCTCACCGACTACCCCGATCGCCCCGAACCCCTCGCGGACCTCGACGAGGTCCGGCTGTGGGCCGTCGACGACGACAGCGGCAACGGGTCGACGTTCGAGAAGATGAGCGAGGGAGACCTCCTGCTGTTCTACGCGGACGACGAGTACGTCGCGACCGGCCGGGTCGGCGAGACGTTCGCGGACGACGACCGCTGGGCGAGCGGCACGTTCTGGACGGCCTTCCCGACGACGCGGGTGTACACGGTCACGGAGTTCAACGCCGTCTCCGCGCCCAAGCGCGCCGTCAACCGCATCTTCGACTACTCGTCGTCGTACACGCCCGGCTTCATGCGCGTCGCCGACGGGCGGGTGACCGCCGACCTCTCCTCCATCGAGTCCGCGCTGGAACACTACACCAAGCGGAACGCCTGAGCGCGGGCCGCACGCGGAACTTCCTCAGTTCTCGACCGCACCGACTAGCGCCGCGTACGCCGGTTCGTACGCCGCCGCGACGCGCTCGGGAGCCCCGCGGACGTCGCCGGACAGCGCCGGGAGGGGTTCGGTCGCGAGCGGTTCGATCATCTCCGTCACCGCGTCGAGGTGCTCCTCGCGGGACCCCTCGCGCGGGCCGCCGGCGGCGACCGCGCGCGCCTTCGCGTACCGGTCGCCCGCGTAGATCCGGGCGCGGCCGGGGTCGACGACGGCGACCGCGTCGGGCGCGACCGGGCCGTCGCGGGGGAGCGTCCCGGCGACGTCGGCGTACGACTCGACGACGACCGGGACGGGCGTCCGCGCGACGCGCTCGGCGAGTCGCTCGGTCGCGGGGAGGTGCGCCGCGGCCATCACCTCGTTGAACCCCCGCACGTCGGAGACGCGGGTCGCGTCCGCGAGCGGGAGGCGCTCGGCGAGCCCGTCCGGGAGCAGCCCCGCCTCCTCGGCCGCGCCGTTGACGACGAAGCGCGTCCCGGACTCGGTCGTCACGCGGTCACAGAGGAACGTGCGGTCGGCGTCGCCGAGCATGCCGGTCCGCCCCGGCGTCGGCTTCCAGAGCCGGTGGACGGGGTTGACAGACTCAGGGGTGACCGCCGACGGCGACGTCGAGGCGGACTCGTCGACGGTCGGCAGCGCGCGGGTGTTCGCGGCCGCGAGCGTCCGCGCGTCCTTCCCGTAGAGCCGGCCCGCGTCGGTCGCGACCCGGTAGTCGTCGTGGTCGAACCAGTAGTCGTTGCCCGCGCGGGGTTTGACGCCGACCGCGTCGCCCGCGCGCTCGTCGAGGTGGGCGACCAGCCCCGCCGAGAAGGTGGTCTTGCCGGCGTCGACGCGCGACCCGCCGGCGACGAGGTAGGTCGGCGCGTCGGACGGCTCCCCGGTCACGCCGACTCGTCGGTCGCGGCGTCCGCCTCGTCGTCGGGCACGGCGTGCTCCGCGACCCCGTAGTAGCCGGGGCCGTCCTCGGTCAGCGGCTCGGCGACGACCATCTCGTCGGCGTGGACCATCACCCACGGCACCGCCCAGTCGACCAGCACGGCCTCGGTGTCGGGGTCGACGTCGGCGTCCGGTTCCAACCCCTGAAGCAAGCGACCGATCTCCGGGATCGTGTACATCTGCTCCGGCTCGAATAGCTCCGCTGGCTCGTAGAAGTCGCACGGGTAGGTGGCGTCGAACGCCGACTTCGGTTCGGGCATGTGCGGCGGTACGCGACCGCGTCCGTAAACGCTGCCGATACGGTTCGAACCGATCGAGACACCGCCCGATCCGATGCGGTGGCGCGTGCCTCCGAGGCCGTATCGCGGCCGAGGAGCGCGCGCGAGGGAGTCGGCGGCGACCGACGGGAGCCGCCGACGAGGCTGGGGAGGCGTGAGGCGCGCGGCGGTGCTGTGCGGGGCGGGACTCGAAGGGGCAGTCGCGAGGCGGGCAGAGGCGAAGTAAGGACCGCAGCGAGTGAGCGGAGCGAACGAGCGAGGACCGCAACGAGTGTCTGCCCGCCTCGCGGCTGGGGCTTCGGAAGTGTCCGTGCCGATCAGCTATTTATTAGCAACCACCTCAGCGTCTGACCGAGCGGCTGAAGTTTGGTGGCGTTCGTCTTCAATTCGTCAGAAATCATTTATAAATGAGCGACTGGGTATTTAAAACCCGCTCGAACACGAATTTACTTATAAATAAACCGCCCCGAACGAATCCGTCACTCACCGGGCGAGACACTGCGAAAAAATGCGGATCTCGACGCGCGTAACGCGTCCTCTCGAACGCGCTTACTCGAAGAGCTCGACGGCCTGCTCGTAGCGGCCCGACGGCTCCTCCCAGTCGACGACCTCGAAGAAGTTGTCGACGAACTCGCCGCGAGCCGGGCCGTAGTCGTGGTAGTAGGAGTGTTCCCAGACGTCCAGGGCCAGAATCGGGTGGCCGCCCCAGACCGCGCCCTGGTCGTGCTTGTCGACCACGACGTTGCGGAGCTGATTCGAGAACGTGTCGTACACCAGCAGCGCCCAGCCGCTCGCGTTGCCCGCAGCGGCTTCGAACTCGGCCTTCCAAGCGTCGTAGGAGCCGAAGTCCTCTTCGATGCGGTCAGCGAGCGCGCCCTCGGGCTCGTCGCCGCCCTCCGGCGACATGTTCTGCCAGAACAGGTCGTGGAGGATGTGGCCCGAAGAGTTGTGGGTCACGTTCCGGATGGCGCCCGCCGACGAGGAGAAGTCGCCCTCCTCGCGGTTCGCTTCGAGCGTTTCCTCGGCGGAGTTCCAGCCGTTGACGTACCCCTGATGGTGCGTGTCGTGATGCCATTCGAGCACCTGCTCGGAAATGTGCGGCTCCAGCGCGTCGTACTCGTACGGCAGCGGATCGAGTTCGTAGCTCATGCTTGTATCACCTACTACCAACATGTGTCGGAACGCTGTTAAAGATGATGCGGCACGCGCTACCACGCGTCACCGGACGTGAGCGTTATCGGGTGTACACGACCGTTACCGGTGGTGTTGCGGTTCCGAGCCGCGACCGGCGGCGACGTTTCGGCTGTCTGGCACGCGCCGACGCAGCCGGATCAGCTATCCCCGTCGCCCGCAATCGACGGCGTGGAAGGCCGGACCGTAGGACGGCACCGGGGGACGACATGACTACGGCGAAACTCTATGTAGGAGACGCGCGCGGCGCGCTTACGGTGGGACTGGGATTCGAACCACGGTCGCTCTCTGATTCGAATCACAGCAACCGCTCTCTGCTCACTGTGTTCGCAGAGAAGCGGTGGGACTGGGATTCGAACCGATGCGAGACGTTCGCCCTCGCTCCGCTCGGGCGCTGCGACTCACAGGCTTCGAATCCCGCACGAGGCGCGCGCCGCGCGGAGTGCGCCGCGCGCTTACGGTGGGACTGGGATTCGAACCCAGGAAGCCGTGAGGCTACCTGCTTTCAAGGCAGGCGCAATGGGCCACTCTGCCATCCCACCACACGTGACCGCTCGGCGTCGGCCGACTAAGTGGTGTCGGATCCGACGAACTCGACCGCTCCGTTCCGGCCGTCCGCTCAGTCCCGGACCAGCCGCCCTTCGCCGTCTTCGACGACGACGTCTAGTCCCTTCTCGTGGACGAACGCCGCCGTGTAGTCCGGCACGACGCGCTCGGCCGCGAACCGCGCGCGCAGCATCGGCACCACGTCGAGCAGGTCGTCGCCGGTCTCCAGCGAGGGCGACGGCTGCACGAAGTCCACCGAGCGGTCCGCGTCGCGGCCGCGCTCCGCGAGCGTCGGTAACGCCGGCGCCTCGAACGCGCCGTCGAAGTCGATCGGTTCGGTGAACCCGGCGTAGTACGCCCGGCCGTTCGACGAGGGGCCGAGCACGACCTCGGTCGTCCGGAGCTTCATCGCCGCGGAGTCGACGATCGTCCGCGACAGCAGCGGCGCGGTGGGCGTGACGACCGCGACGGAGTCGGCCCCCTCTTCGCGCAGCAGGTGCGTGACGGTGTTGCCGGCGCGCGCGCCGAACGAGGAGCCGACCTGCGGCTCGAAGCGGACCTCGTCGGTGCCGCCGAGGGTGTCCGCGACGAGCGTCCGGAGCTCGGCCTCCGGGCTGGTGTCGGTCCGATGCTCGGCGGGGAGGTCGTCCTCGTCGGGGTAGTTGACGAGGAGCTCGCCGCCGGAGCGGTCGACCGCGAGGACGGCGTCACGGAACCCCGCCTCGTAGAGGTCGGCCGCCTCGGCGGGCGACAGCGGCGTCGACTCGGCGATCGCGGTTCCGACGAGCCCCTCGCGGGGCGGGTTCGCCAGCAGGGCGACGACGGTCATACGGGACCGCGGCGCGGGAGCGCCTTCAAGTCGCCGCTTCGGCTCGGGGAGCGGCGTCCGCGGTGGAACCCAGCCAGAACCGGGAGCGACGGTCGCCGACGATCAGGAGAAGTCGCGCCGCATCGCGATCTCGAACCACGGGCAGAGGCGGAGCTGCCGGTACAGCGCGGGGTTCTCGTGGAGGTGGTCGTAGTCGGCCCACAGCATCCCGCCGATCTCGTCGTCGTCGGGGTCGAGCGTCGTGTCGTCGAGGGTGACCTTCAGCACCGCGCAGACCTCCCACTCGACGCCCTCGTTGGGGTAGTAGCGCTTGTACTCGAACTTGTCCGTCACCCGGAGGTCGTCGTACTGGTCGGGCGAGATGCCGAGCTCCTCTTCGAGGCGCTGCTCCGTGGCGTCCTCCTGCGACTGCCCCTCGACCGGGTGCGAGGCGACCGTCCCGTCCCAGTGGCCGTCCCACAGGCGCTTGTTCGGCGCGCGCTGGGCCAAGAGGATCCGGCCGTCGCCGTCGAAGACGAGGCAGGTGAACGCGCGGTGCCGGATCCCGTCGCCCGTGTGTGCGTCGAGCCGGTTCACCGTGCCCTGCGCGACGTCGTCGGGGTCGACGGCGATGACGTCCTGAAGCGCGTTCTCGTGGTCCGCCTCGCTCTCGCCGCCGGTGTCGCTCGCGCCCGTGCCGGCGGAATCTCCCGGCTCTGCCGCGTCTTCGGAACTCATGCGCGGTACGTCACGGACCAGCGCTAATAAGGATTCGATACGGCGGCCGCTTCACCGCGCCCCGTGTTCCGTGTCCGTCCGCCACCTACCGACCACGACCGCCCGCCACCACGGGCGGTTCGACGCTCTTAACCGCGTCCCGGCGCTACTAGCCGCGGATGAGTGACCCGGCGCTCGACGTCGTCGAGTTCGTGTTGACGACGCACTTCTACACGCAGGACCGCGACCTCGACGAGAACGACCTGCCGCCCCGATTCCGGCAGGTGTTCTGGTCGGCCGACGCCGCCGAGGACGCCCCCGGCGGCGTGGAGCGACCGCTGAAGGCGACAGACGAGACGACCCGTACCGCCACCGGCGTCGAGCGGCCGTGGGACGCGGTCTCGGAGCTCCTCTTCACCCAGCGGACGGAGTTCTCCGGCGAGATATCGCTGACCCAGCCCGCCATGGGACTGGAGTGGTACCGCGACCGCGCGGACGACGACCGGCTCGCCGGGAACCCGACGCTCGTCGCCGCCGTGGAGGCCGCCGAGGACCTCGACGCCCCGGTGACGCGCGAGGAGGCCCGCGACGACGTGCGACCAGTTCAGGCCGACCGGGTCTGGATCGACGCGCTGCTCTCCGAGTACTTCGACGAGGACGAGGACGGCGAGATGCTCGACCTCGTCAACGTCCGCGCGCCCGAGGAGATCGAGACGACGCTGGCCGACCTCGTGTTGACCGGCGACCAGGAGGGCGAGATCCAGAAGATCGTGAAGGCGATCGAACACCGCGAGTACCTCGCGGAGATCGGCCTCCGCGAGATCGGGAAGCTGCTGTTCGTCGGCCCGCCCGGCACCGGGAAGACGACCGTGTCGCGCGCGCTCGCCCACGAGCTCGGCCTCCCGTTCGTCGAGGTGAAGCTCTCGATGATCACGAGCCAGTACCTCGGCGAGACGTCGAAGAACGTCGAGAAGAGCTTCGAGGTCGCCAAGCGGCTCTCGCCGTGTATCCTCTTCATCGACGAGTTCGACTCGGTGGCGAAGACCCGCCGCTCGGACGAGCACGCCGCGCTGAAGCGCGCGGTCAACACCCTCCTCAAGTCGATCGACGAGGTGTCGCTCGTGCGCGACGAGGTCCTCCTGATCGGCGCGACGAACCACCCGGACCAGCTCGACGCCGCCGCGTGGCGCCGGTTCGACGAGATCGTCAACTTCCCCAAGCCGGACCGAGACATGCGCGCGGACATCCTCCGCGTGGTGACCAAGGAGATGAAGATCGCCGACTTCGACCCGGAGGAGGTCGCCGACCGGACCACCGGCCTCACCGGGTCCGACCTCCGGATGGTCCTCCGGGAGGCCGTCCTCGGCGCGCTCACCGAAGACCGGATGACGATCACGCAGGACGACGTGATGGAAGCGGTCGAGGACTTCGAGGAGCGCGACAATCTCAAGAATATGGATATGATCGACGGGGAGGGCGCCGAGGTGCTCGGCGAGACGGGATCGAACGACGCCCACGACCACAGCGACCACGACCACAGCGATCACGGCCACGACCACGGCGGAGAGGACGGCGAGAGCTCCGCCGACCCGACCCGCGGCGCCGAGCCGCAGGGGCGGACGCAGGACTGACGGGAGCGTTCGCGTTTACCGACGGCGGTTTCGTGTGAGGAGACGCCGTTGGGTTCCACGTTCAGACACGAGAGCGGGCGAACCGGCCGGGTGTGCGCGTATGTATCCGTCTGCGTTCACACGGAGTCGCTGGATAACAGTTAGGTAACCGGTGAACCAACTGGTACAGATGGAGCGACGGGTAGAATCGTTTCTTCTCGGGAAGTCGTCGAAACGATCGCTTCGGTATCTCGGGGGCTCGGTCATTCTCATGGCCTCGTTCCTCGGTCAACTCTATCTCGCTGGGAATTTCGACGTGGGAACGCTATCCGATTTACTCGGGAGTCCACTCGGAGTCACAGCAGTAGCGAGTGCCTTGGCGGGAATACACACGTATCGAAACGACGGAATGCTAGTGAGTATTGCCGTCGCCGTCGTCATCGTGAACGGCTATACGCTGTACGGCGTCATCTCGCTCAATCACCCCCAACCCGACTATGGACTGTTAACCGGTGTGGGAACAGCGATTATGTATGGTACGCCGATTGGGGTTATCTCATCCACTATCGCGTCTGTGGTACGTCGATATGCTCCGAGCCAATCTCCAGCAGTGAAAGAAAAATAGGACACTGTGCTCTGTTGAAATCCCGTTCTTCAAGTATGTTCTCGCCTGAAACAGCCGGTTGGTGGGAATCGCTTATAAGACGGTTATGTTGTGGCTACTGTTAGTAGTACGAACAGGATCGATGCTTGTGCGGTGAACACTCCCGAAGCCCCAGCCGCGAGGCGGGCGCACGCTCGCTGCGCTCCTCACTCGGTCGCTCACTCCGTTCGCTCCCTGCGGTGCTTGCGTCACCTGCGCCCGCCTCGCGGCTGCCCCTTCGAGTCCCGCCCCGCACCGCAACCGCACCTCACGCCTCCCCAGCCTCGTCGCTCGCTTCGCTCGCGACTCCCTCGCACGCGCTCCTCGCGCCCGATGGGCGCTCGGAGGCGCGCGCCACCGCTCCGCAGATCGGTCGCTTCTCTCCCTGTACTGACCGATCACTGTCGGACCCCGACGATCGTGTAGCCGAACCCGCGGTCGACGATCCGCGGGTCGAGACCCGCGTCGTCCATCGCGCTCGCGAGGTCGCTCGGCGTCCGGAACCGCGACTCCATCCCGATCGCGTGCTCGCCGGCGACGAGCAGTCGGCCGAGGGGGTGCTCCGGGTCGAACTCGCGGACGACGAGCGCGCCGCCGGGCGCGAGGACGCGCGCCGCCTCCGCGAGCGCGGCGTCCTGCTCGGGGAGGTGGTGGAACGCGTCCACGATCGTCACCGCGTCGACGCTCCCGTCGCGGAACGGGAGCCGTCCCGCGTCGCCGGCGAGTCCAGAGAGCCCGCGGCCGCGCCGCGCCCGCGAGAGCATCTCGACGGAGGCGTCGACGACCGTGATCTCGGGGCCGGTCAGCGCGGCCGCCGCGCGCCCCGACCCGCCGCCGACGTCGAGGAGGCGCTCGATCGGCCGCGCGGCGTGGTCGAGCCCCACCGCCAGCGCCTCGCCGTCCGCCGGCGGCATCGCGAGGTCGTACAGCGGCGCCACCCGGTCGAAGAAGTCCACGTCGCCGAGCCCGTACATGAGCGTGGCCAGCGGTTCGACGGATAAAGGGCCACCGACCGTATTTATCCGTTCCCCGTCGTACGACGCCGCATGGAGTACGCGCTCGTGTGTCCCCCGGACGAGGGGACGACCCTGCGGCTCGACTACCGGGCGTTCGCGTACGCCGGGAAGTTCGTCGTCGGCGCGCCGGGGAAAGCGGTGATCCGAACGCCGGACGGGAGCCCGGCCGCCCCCGACTGGGAGCCCGACGAACCGCTGCCCGACACCGTCGACCCCGAGGCGTTCGACGAGGACGTCGTCGCGGCCGTCTCCTTCTCGCCCGACCGGACCGACCCCGCCACCTGCCGGCTGCGGTACGTCACGGTCCACGCCGCGCGGCGAGGGGAAGGGATCGGTCCGCGACTGATCGGCGAGACGGTCGCCGACCTCGCCGCTGCCGGCTTCGACCGAGTGAAGATCGCCGTCAACAACCCGTTCGCGTACGAGGCGTGCCACAAGTGCGGCTTCGCGTACACCGGCGAGCGCACGGGGATCGCCGAGCTGGAGCTGGCGCGGCCGACCGCGGAGCCCGCCGCCGTCGACGCCGAGCGATACCGCGAGGGGCTGCGGGCGTTCCGCGAGACGGACGGGGAGCTGAGCCGGGCCGAGCGCCGCTTCGTCGCCGAGCGACTGGAGCGGGGGCCGCCGTCGGTGGACGACGCGATGGATTCCGCGGGAGAGCGTTAGCCGAGCGGAGGAGTCGGGCGGGAGGGCGCTAGTTGAGCGCCCAGATTGCGTAGTTGAGCGCGGTCGCGAAGCAGACCCACGCGAGGTAGGGGAGCAAAAGCACCGCGGCGCGGCGGTCGACGCGGTCGAAGGCCCGGATTGTGGCGGCGACGAGCGGGAGGAGAACGGCGAGGACGACGAGTCCGAGGTCGGCGCGTTCGAGCCCCCAGAAGACCGGCGACCACGCGACGTTGACGGCGAGCTGGACGCCGAACAGCGCGAGCGCGGTCCGGACGTGCGCCGCCGATGCCGCCCGTCCCGACGCCGCGCCGTCGCGGCCGGCGAGGTAGACGAGCGCGGCCGCGGCGCCGCACAGCGCGTACAGGATCGGCCAGACCACGCCGAACGCCCATCCCGGCGGGTAGAAGCCGGGCAGCTCCAGCGACACGAACCACGCGCTCTCGGTGGTCGTGAAGGGGACGCCCACCGCGCCGATCAGGTTGACGGCGACCGCCGCGGCGGCGATCAGGAGGGCGTCGCGCCGGTCCGGGAGTCGGGAGGTCGTCGTCGTTGCCATGGACGTTCTCGACCGCGCTCGGGCTTAAGCCCTGCTCAGATCACGTCGTAGTCCTCGCGGAACGTCTCCAGCGTGGCCGCGAGCACGCCGATCACGATGGGACCGACGAACAGCCCGGTGAACCCGACCGAGTAGATGCCGCCGAAGACGCCGAGGAGGATGATCGCGGGATTGAGGTGGGCGCGCTGGTCGATGACGAGCGGCCGGGCGTAGTTGTCGACCATCGCGATCACCGCGACGCCGTACACCGCGAGGAATATCCCGGCCGTGACCTGATCGACGATCACGAGGTAGGCGGCGGCGGGCCCCCACACGAAGAACGCGCCGATGAGCGGCAACAGCGCCAGCACGGCCATCACGAACGTCCAGAACACCACGTTCGGGATTCCGGCGACCCAGAGCCCGAACCCGGCGACGACGGCCTGAAGGAGCGAGACAGAGATGTGACCGATCACGACGCCGCGCGTCATCGCGTCGACCCGGTCGACGAGGTCCGCGGTGACGTCGGGCGGGAGGGGACTCGTGTCCCGGATCCACCCGACGAACGCCGGCCCGTCGATGAGCGTGTAATAGAGGAGGAACAGCGCGAGCGACAGGCCGACGGAGGCCCTGAGCCCCGTGGTGACCACGCCGCTGAACCCGCCGAAGAGGACCTCGACGAGGAGCTCGCCGGCGGTCTGGAGCAGGTCGGCGACCTCCGGGTCCTGCCCGGTGAGCGCCGCGATCTCGGCTTCGATCGCCGCGACGTTGATCCCGGTCTCGCCCGCGGCGATGGCCGTGAGGTCGCGCACGAACACCCACGAGATGTACGCGAGCGGGATGATTACGGCGACGATGGCGGAGAAGATGAGCGTCAGCGCCGAGAGCATGTGTCCGAACCGCTTCGAGACGCGGGCCCGGAGCCACCGAGAGAGCCGCCGGTGGAACGGATAGAGGACGAACGCGAGGATAGCGGCGGCGATCACGTACTCGACGAACGGGAGGATGACGAAGAGCGTTAAAAGCGCGACCGACCCCATGAGAAGCAGGAGGAACGATTGCCCGCGGTTCATGGGACACCGTCTCTCCGGTGGATTATAAACGTGGCCGGCGGGCTACCGTAGTCGTCGACGCGGCTGCCGAGTGCCGACGGAGAGACACTAAAAAAAAACTGAGTGCGCTCAGGCGCTCGCCTCGTCCTCGTCGAGCCCGGGCGCGACCGACGGGTCGACCTCCTCCGGCTCCTCCGTGTCGCCGCCGACGACCGTCTCGCCCTCGTCGGTCTCGACGTACACGTCGTCGGCGAAGCCGGCCAGCGCGTTCTCGTACTCCGGCGTGTCGAGCTTCGCCGGGGTCTCCGGCGCCTCGGCGATCCCCTCGGCCGGGCGGAACTCGCCGAGCGGGTCGTCGATCGTGATCGAGTACCGGGTGAAGAAGGACTCGTAGCGGCGGTAGTGTTCCTCCAGCTCGTCGCCCGGGATCTCCATCATCTCCGTCCAGCCGTGGTTGAAGAAGTCGAAGTTCGCCTGGACGTGGGTGATCTCGCGCGCCTCCGCCTCGGGGAAGCCGGCCTCCAGTGCGGCGACGTAGGTGTCCATCGTCGCGTCGAAGAAGCTGTCGAGGTGGTCGCGGCGCTCCTCGCGACGGTCCTCGTCCGCCTTGTTGAGGAAGATGCTCGTGTGGAGGTCGACGAGCTTGTCGTTGGCGACGTCGCCGACGACCGGCGTGGTCAGCGCCTTCTTCGCGGCCCAGTGGCGGATGTTCTGCCGGATTTTCATACCCTCGATTGGGCCGCGACGCTCTTGAATGTGTGGCGTCGCGACCGCGGCGACCGCGCCGCTCCCGCCGCGAGCGGGCGACGCAGCGACGTCGCCGACCGCGTGTGTACGCTGGGTCCGCGTGAGACGATCAGTGTGCGAGTTCGACCGTGTACGAGTTCGATCCCACCGCGGAAGTATTATTGTGTACAAAACACAATATCGGGGTGGATATGGAACCGGACGAAGTCGACGACTGGACGGCGCAGGTGGAGGCGCAGCGCGAGGCGAAGGTCGAGCAGTTCCGCGATTCGGGGCGGTCGCCGCTGCCGGTCTCGATGCGCGGCGACGCGTTCCCGGGTCTCGACTACTTCGAGCCCGACCCGGCGTACCGATTCCGACTCCCGCTCCACGAACACGACGAGAAGGAGACGGTGACCGTCGAGACGACCGCGGACGGCGAGCAGACGTACCGGCGCTGGGGCGAGTTCCGGTTCGAGGTCGACGGCGAGTCGGTGACGCTTCAGGCGTACCGGCCGGCCGACGGCGCGGACCGGTTCTGGGTCCCGTTCCGCGACGCTACCAGCGGCGACGAGACGTACGGCGCGGGGCGGTACCTCGACTTGGAACCCGACCGCGACCGCGTCGACGGCGAGTGGATCGTGGACTTCAACCTCGCGTACAACCCGACGTGCGCGTACAACCACGCCTACGAGTGTCCGCTCGTGCCGGGCGAGAACTGGCTCGACGTCGCGATCGAGGCGGGCGAGAGGGACTTCCCCGCGGAGCCGGCCGAGCCGGACCGCTGACACCTTTCTCCGGGTCGATCGGCGCGGACCGCTGACACTCTCGCCCGGATCGATCGGCGCGGACCGCTGACGGCTCTCTGATCCCCCGCGAGCGGCGACTCGCGGGCGCCTCGCCGCTCGGTTCTCCGAGACGTGTCGGGGGTTATCACGGCCCGAACGCGGATGACAACCCACATTAACCATGAATCCGAACGGCCGGATATGAGCGATTCGTACGTGATCATCGGTGACGGTATCGCGGGCGCGTCCGCGGCCGAGACGCTCCGCGAGGAAGCGCCCGACGCCGAGATCACGGTTCTCACGGACGAGGGTGAGTCCCTCTACAACCGGATTCTGATCAAAGAGTACGCGAAGGGGAAACTCCCCGAGGCGCCGATCTCGATCCACCAAGAGGACTGGTACGACGACCACGACGTGGACCTCCGGCTCAACACGGTCGTCGTCGACATCGACGTCGACGCGGACGCGGTCCGCACCCACGAGGGCGAGACGTTCGAGTACGACTCCCTCCTCCTCGCGGTCGGCGGCACGCCCCAGCAGCTCCCGGTCGAGAACGCCGACGCCGACGGTATCCACCACTTCTGGACGTTCCAAGACGCCCGCAACATCAAAGAGAGCGTGGAGGGCGCCGAGAACGGCGTCATCGTCGGCGCCGGCCTGCTCGGGATCGACTTCGCGGCGATCTGCGGCGCGCAGGACGTCGAGGCGAAGTACCTGATGCGTGGCGACAACTGGTGGCGATACGCGCTCTCGGAGGAGGGCGCGGAGATCATGCACGAGGCGATGCGCGAGCGCGGGGTCGAGCCCGTCTTCGACTCTGGCGTCGACCACTTCGAGGTCGACGACGACGGCCACGTCGAGGCCGCGGTCGACCCGAACGGCGAGCGCTACGAGTGCGACTTCGCGGGCGTCGCCATCGGGCTGAACTTCAACACCGAGCTCGTCGAGGACACGCCGCTGGAGCTCGACGACGGCATCGTCGTCGACGAGTTCATGCGCACCAACGTCGACAACGTGTACGCCGCGGGCGACATCACGACGTTCAACGACCTCATCCTCGGCGAGCGCGGCAAGAACGGCTCGTGGGGGTCGGCCAAGGAGCAGGGGACCATCGCGGCCCGCAACATGGTCGAGTACGGCAGCGAGGCGTTCGAGTGGGTCTCCTCGTACTCGATCACTCACTTCGACTTCCCGTTCCTCTCCTTTGGCCACCCGACCATCGGCGACGACTCGGTGGAGGCGACCACCGGCGAAAACGAGTGGCGCCGCGTCGCGCTGAAAGACGGGAAGGTCGTCGGCGGCGTGCTCATCGGCGACCTCTCGCCGCAGTCGGCGTTCAAACAGCTGATGCGCGAGGGCCGCGACGTGAGCGGCCAGACGGACCTCCTGATGGAGCCCGACTTCTCCGTCGACGACCTGGCCGCGACGACCGAGCAGTAAGTCGGTCCCGCGGGCGGTCGAGATATCTTCCGGTGTCTTTTGGGCCGCGAGCGCGTACGTCCTGTTCCGATGAACTCCGGACGGGCTCCCGACGGTGACTTCTTCGCTTCCTTCGTCGCGGAGTGTTCCGACCCGGTCGTCTCCGTCGACGGCGAGGGCGTCGTCGTCTACGCGAACCCCGCGACCGAGGCGGCGTTCGGCTACGAACTGGACGAGCTGGTGGGCCGCGACCTCGCCTCCGTCGTCGCGTCGGACGACGACGCGGGTACCGAATCGGTCCGGGCCCGGATCGCCCGGGCCGTCGGACTCGACGAGGTCGGAAGCCTCTCGGTGCCGATCCGGCACGCCGACGGTCACGCCGTGACGTTCTCCGTGCGTTTTCACGGACACGCGCCGGGCGGCGGCGAGGGGACGGAGGCGGACGACCGCGACGAGGGGACGGAGGCGGACGACCGCGACGAGGTGTACACGGGGATCTTCCGCGACCCCGTCGAGGAGGCGGGCGGACAGCGGGCCGAGACGTTCCGAAACCTCGTCGAACACGCCGGCCACGCGATCTACGTCACCGACACCGACGGGACTATCGAGTACGTCAATCCGGCGTTCACGGACAACACCGGCTACGAGCCCGCGGAGGCGCTCGGCGAGACGCCGGCGATACTCAACTCCGGCGAGATGCCCGACGGGTACTTCGACGCGCTGTGGTCGACGCTCTCGGCCGGCGAGGTGTGGGAAGAGGAGATTGTCGACCGACGGCGCGACGGCGAGTCGTATCACGCCCACCAGACGATCGCACCGGTGGTCGACGACGACGGCGAGATATCCCGGTTCGTCGCCATCCAGACGGACATCACGGAGCGGAAGGCCGCCATGGGACGGTTGAAGCAGTACCGGGACATCGTCGAACGGCTCGACGACCCGGTTCTCCTTCAGAACCGCGACGGTGAGTTCGAACTGCTTAACGAGGCGGTGGGCGAATTCGCCGACGTCCCTCGGGAGGAACTGTACGGCACCGACGAGTTCGCGTTCATGGACCCGGAGACCGCGGCCGAGGTCGACGAGCGTCGACGCGAGGTCATCGAGGCCGAGGAGACGGTCGAGTACGAGGTCTCTCCCGAGTTCCCGGCGAGCGACCGCGAGGCGACGTTCAGCACGCGGCGGTACCCGTACTACGACGCCGATGGGGAACTGACCGGTACCTTCGCCATCTGTCGGGACGCCACCGACCGCAAGCGGCGCGAACGAGAGCTGGAGCAGTACGAGCACGCCGTCAACGGGGCGACCGACCTCATCGCCGCGGTCGACCGAGAGGGACGGCTCCTGTTCGCGAACCCCCAGTACCGGGCGTATCACGGGCTCGGGGACGGGGACGTGACGGAGCTAACGCTCGCCGACGTCGTCCCCGACGAGGGGTACGCGGACGTCCGGCGACAGGTGGATCGAGCGCTCCGGGGCGAGACGGTGGAGTACCGGACGACGCGGACCCATCCGACCCGCGGCAGGCGGACGTTCGACGTCCGGTACTACCCGCTCGACAGTCCCGACGGGGAGACGCCGGACGGGGTCGTCGGCGTCCTTCGGGACGTGACCGACAGCGAGAACCGCGCCCGACAGCTCCGCGTCGTCGACCGCGTTCTCCAGCACAATCTCCGGAACGCGCTGACCGTCGTCCGCGGCCGGGCGGAACAGATCGCGGCGGGCGACGCGGACCCCGCCGCCGCGGCCGAGTACGTCGTGTCCCGGGCCGACGACCTCTTGGAGACGAGCGAGAAGGCCCACCACATCACCGAGATACTGAGCGACGCGCCGGACCCGGAGCCCGTCGACGTCGGTCGCGTCGTCAGGCAGGTGGCCGCCGCGGCGGCAGAGGCGTTCCCGGACGCGACGATCGACGCCTCGACGCCCGACGACGGGGTCGCGATGGCGTCGGCGACGACGTGGCTCTCGCGCGCGATAGACGAGCTACTCCGGAACGCTGTCGTTCACCACGACCGCGACGAGCCGACCGTCTCGGTGTCGGTCGAGTCGAGTCCCGAGGGGATCGACGTGCGGGTCGTCGACGACGGCCCGGGGCTGAGCGACATGAACCGAGACGTGCTGGTCGACGGCACGGCGGTCGACGCGCTGTACCACGGCAGCGGGCTCGGTCTGTGGCTCGTCTACTGGGTCGTTCAGCAGTCGGGCGGGTCCACCGCGGTCTCCGACGCCGACCCGCGCGGCACCGAAGTTGCGGTGACGCTCTCTCGGGCGGCGGCTCCCGACGCCGCCGACTGAACGTCCTCCCGGGCCGGGGCGCGGACCGACACCGTTCGACTCGGTCGCCGCCGCGAAACGTTTATGATTAATCGTGCTATACGATAGCACATGCCACTTAGAGACACCGGGAGACGACTGCGGCTCCGTCGTACCGGCCGTGTCCCGGCCGACGCGCGGGTCCGTCATTACGACGAGCTTGACGACGACGAGCAGGACGTCGTGCGGGAGCTGGCCGGCGACCCGCGGACCGCGCCGGAGACCGGCGACCTCGACGACGGCGACGTCGTGAAGTTCACCGACTACTACCGGATTCGGGCGCGGTGAGCCGTTCGGCCGAGAATCGGCGACCCCGACGGGGGCGCCGCGGGGGCGCTGGCCCAGTCGGTAGGCGGCCGGCGCCGGACCGGCGCGGAAGCGAAGTTGTTTTCGCCGGGCGGAGGTAACCGGGCGCATGGACAGCGGCGGATCCACGGACATGACGCTGGCGTTCGAGCTGGAAGCGCTGAAAGCGCTCGCCGATCCCAACGGGGTGTTCAACAACGCCCGACAGTGGACGGAGTACGTCGGCGTCGTCAGCGAGAAGCCGACCTACGTGGTCACGAACTTCACGCGGAAACACCGCGTGCGACAGGACTTCTTCTCCGGCCCGCGCGGCGTCGAGGAGAGCTTAGAGAACATCAGCGGGCAGTTCGACACGGACCGCCACGTCTTCGTCGGCGTCGACGACGAGGACGAGGCGGTCGCCGAGGCGACCGGCTGGGAGTTCCTCCACGTCGAGGACGCCGCCGAGGCGGCCGGATGGACCCTCGCAACCGGCGACGAAACCGACGAGGCCTCCGAGGAGCAGACGCGCGACGACTGGCCCTGAGACCGGGAGGTGTTTTGTCGCGGGCGACCAACGCTGAGTCATGACTGACCAGCGTGACGGCTCCGAGGCGGACGATCACCACGACCACGAGGGCGGTCACGGTCACGAGCACGGCGACCACGACGGTCACGGGCACGGTGATCACGGCGACCACGAGCACGGCGACCACGACGGCCACGGGCACCATCACCACGACGCCGACTCGGTCGCGGTCGCGGTCGTCACGGTGTCGTCGTCGCGCAGCGCGGACGAGGACCCGGCCGGCGACTACGTCGCGGCCGCGTTCGAGGAGGCGGGCCACGAGGTCGCCGTCCGCGAGCTAATCGGTGACGACTACGACAGCGTCCAAGGGACCGTCGACCGGCTGGCCCGGCGGAAAGACACGGACGCGGTGGTGACGACAGGCGGGACGGGCGTCACGCCCGACGACGTCACGCCGGAGGCCGTTCGCGGGCTGTTCGCGAAGCGGCTCCCCGGATTCGGCGAGCTGTTCCGGCGGCTCTCCTACGACGAGGTCGGCACGCGGACCATCGGATCGCGCGCGACCGCCGGGGTCGTCTCCGCCACGCCGGTGTTTTGCCTCCCGGGCTCCGAGAACGCGGTACGGCTCGGCGTCGACGACGTGATCCTCCCCGAGGTCGGGCATCTCTCCGGACTCGCCGCGCGCGGGCTCGACGACGAGGCGGAAAACGGCGACGAAGCGACCGACGACGGAACGACCGACAGCGACGGATCGGCGAGCGAAGAGGCCTGACGCGGCGGCGGCTCAGACGGCGGTGAGGAAGTTCCGGATGAGGTCGTGACCCGACCCGGTCAACACGCTCTCCGGATGGAACTGGACCGCCTCGATCGGGTGTTCGCGGTGCCGGATCCCCATCACGATCGACTCGCCGTCGTGGTCCGTAGTGGCCGTCACCGCGAACTCGTCGGGGACCGTGGTCGCCGCCAGCGAGTGGTAACGCCCGGCGCGGAACCCCTGGTCGAGTCCGCGGAACACCCCCTCTCCGTCGTGGTCGACGGGGAACGCCTTGCCGTGGACCGGTTCAGGGGCGTGACCGACCGTTCCGCCGTACTCGTACACCGCGGCCTCCAGCCCGAGACAGACCCCGAGCGTGGGGACCGTCGGTGAGAGCTCGCGCAACACCGGCATCGTCACGCCCACGTCGCGCTCGTTCTTCGGATGGCCGGGTCCCGGACTGACGATCACCGCGTCCGGCTCCGCGGCCTCGATGTCGGCGAGCGACGCGGTGTTCTTGAACACCTCGACGGCGACGCTTTCCCCGTCTATCGTCTGGTCGGAGACGTACTCGACGAGGTTGTACGTGAACGAGTCGAAGTTGTCGACGACGACGACCCTCATCGTTCGGCCTCCGTTCCGGTGGCGAGCGGCTCGTCGGTCTCGGCGTCCGACTCGCCGTCCGCGCCGTCACCGTCCTCGCGGATGCGGTCGATCGCGGTCAACACGCCGTCCATCTTCTGTTCGGTCTCCTCGTACTCGGCCGTCGGGTCGGAGTCGGCCACGAGGCCGGCGCCCGCCCGCACGCCGACGACCGACTCCTCGCCCGACTCGTCGAGCGTCGCGGTCCGGATCACGATCGCGAAGTCGGCGTCGCCGGTCCACGAGTAGTAGCCGACGCCGCCGCCGTACGCCTCCCGCGGGGTCGTTTCGAGGGCGTCGATGATCTCCATCGCGCGCACCTTCGGCGCGCCGGTGAGCGTCCCGGCGGGGAACGTCGCCCGCGTCGCGTCGAAGGCGTCGGCGTCGGCCGCCAGCGTCCCCGTCACGGTCGACTCGATGTGCTGGACGTGGCTGTACTTCAGCACGTTCATGAACTCCTCGACGCGGACGGAGCCCGGCTCCGAGACGCGCCGCACGTCGTTGCGCGCGAGGTCGACCAACATCGTGTGCTCGGCGCGCTCCTTCCCGTCCGCCAGCATCTCGCCCGCGAGCCGGCGGTCCTCGACCGGGCTCGTTCCTCGCGGGCAGGTGCCCGCGATCGGGTTCGAGACGACGCGGTCGCCCTTCACCGAGACGAGCGTCTCGGGGCTGGCCCCGACGACGCTCCGGTCGTCGTGGCGCAGCACGTACATGTACGGGGAGGGGTTGACGTCGCGGAGCGCGGCGTAGAGGCCGAGCGAGTCGACCTCGCCCCGCAGTTCGCGGCTGCGCGATATCACGCCCTGATAGATGTCGCCGTCGAGGACGTGCCGCTTGGCGGTCCTGACCGCCTCCTCGTACTCCTCGCGCGGGTCAGCGGACTCCTCGCGCACGCGGACGCCGTCCGGGTCCGGCGGCGCGGCCTCGCGCAGTTCGGTCGCGACGCGCTCCGCCTCGGCGACGAGGTCGTCGTACACCTCGCCGGGGTCGTCGTCGACGCCGATGACGGGCGTGAACACGAGTTCGGCGCTGCCCTCCCGCTCGTCGAAGACCACGGTCCGCGTCGTGAGCGCGAACTCGGCGTCCGGAAACTCGGTCTCGGGACGGTCGACGCCGACCTCCTCCAGCCAGAGGTCGTAGACGGCCTCGTACGCGAGGAAGCCGACGAACCCGCCGGAGAGGATCTGGCGGTCGGTGTCGGGGAAGCCGCGGAGGCTCACGTCCGGGAACGCGGCGCGAACGCGGTCTATCGCGTCGCCCGCGTCGGGGCCGAGGTCGCCGTCGACGCTCGGGTCCGTGCCCGAGGCGTCGTCGAGCCCGCCGCCGACGAACTCCGCCGCGGGGCCGAGCTCGGTGACTTCGGTGCGGTCCGGGTGGACGGAGACGACCGCCTCCGGGTCGTAGCCGACGAACGAGTAGCGGGCGTGCCTGTCGGCCTTCCCGCCGGAGGTGAACGCGCCGTCGGGGTCGCTGGAGGCGACCTTCTCGCCGGATTCGAGGAGGAAGCCGTACGGCCCCTCGCCGACGAGGGTCGCGTACGCGCCGAGCGGCGTGACGTCGGCGTCGAGCGAGGCCGACGCGCGGACGACGACCGGCCGATCCGCGTCCGCGGCGAGCTCGACGAACTCGGCCTTCGAGCGATCGAGCGAGGGGGCGGGGTCGCTCATGCCAGCTCCATCTCCCGCCCCGCGTTCGCGACGAAGCGGGCGACCGCGTTGTGGTCCTTCCGCCCGCCCTCGATCTCGACGCCGGAGGCGACGTCGACCGCGAAGGGGTCGGCGACGCGGACCGCCTCGGCGACCGTGTCGGCCGTGAGCCCGCCCGCCAGCACGACCGGCGTGGTGAGCCGCGCGGCGAGCTCGCCGGTCGCCTTCCAGTCGTGCGTCTCGCCGGTGCCGCCGGCGCCCGACTCGTCGGTCGAGTCGACGACGAAGGCGTCGACCGCGCCGTCCAGCTGCTCCGCGCGGGCCGGGTCGTCGGCGTCGACCGTGAGCAGCACCGTTCGCTCCGTCTCCGCGCGGACGTACCGCAGCTCGTCGGCGGTCCACTCCCCGTGGAGCTGGATCGCGTCCGGGGCGACCGTCCGGGCGAGCTCGACCGCGCGCTCGGCGGTGTCGGGCATCGTCACGAGCGTCGCGGTGACGAACGGGGGCACGTCGGCGAGCAGCTCCGCCGCCGTCGCGGGGTCGACCTCGCGGGGCGAGTCGACGGGGACCTCCGTGATGACCCCGACCGCGTCGGCGCCCGCGTCGACCGCGGCGCGCCGGTCGGCCTCCCGGGTGATCCCGCAGATCTTCACGCGCGCCATCAGTCGTCGTCCTCCGAGCCGGAGACCGTCTCGGTCCGGGCGGTCGCTCCGTCGCCGCACAGCGCGGCGAACTTCTCGGCGGCCGCGCCGGAGTCGATCGCCTCGGCGGCGCGCTCGACGCCCGCAGCGAGCGTGTCGGCCTCGCCGGCGACGTAGATCGCGGCGCCCGCGTTCGCCAAGATCAGGTCGCGCTTCGCGCCCGTCACCGAGCCGTCGACGATCCCCCGGAGGTCCGCCGCGTTCTCCTCGGGCGAGCCGCCGGCGACCGCATCGATCGGGGCGCGGTCGAGTCCGAGGTCCTCGGGCGTGATCGTGAACTCGGTCACCTCGTCGCCGTCGACCTCGGCGGCGACGGTGTCGTCATGGATCCCGATCTCGTCCATCCCCGCGCCGTGGACGACGAGCGCGCGCTCGACGGGCATATGCGCCAGCGACCGCGCGATGACGGGGACGAGGTCGGGGTCGTAGACGCCGAGCACCTGCGCGTCGGCGCCCGCGGGGTTGGTCAGCGGCCCGAGGACGTTGAAGATCGTCCGCATCCCGAGTTCCTTCCGCGGGCCGATGACCGCCTTCATCGCCGGGTGGAAGACGGGCGCGAGCATGAAGCCGATCCCGTCTTCCTCGATCGCGGCCTCGACGGCCGGCGGCTCGGCCTCGACGTCGGCGCCCGCGACCTCCAGCACGTCGGCGCTCCCCGACGAGGAGGAGACCGAGTAGTTGCCGTGCTTGGCGATGGGGACGCCCGCCCCCGCGGCGACGATGGCGGCGGTCGTCGACACGTTGATCGTGTCGTGGTCGTCGCCGCCGGTGCCGCAGGTGTCGACGAGCGGCTCGCGGTCGGGCTCGATCGTGCGCGCCGCGTCGCGCATCCCCTGCGCGAACCCGGCGATCTCGGCCTCGGTCTCGCCCTTCGTCCGGAGCGCGGCGAGCAGCGCCCCGATCTGGGCCTCCGTCGCCTCCTCGAAGACGAGCCGCGCGGCCTCGCGCGCCTCCGCTACGGTCAGATCCTCCCCGTCCGTCACGCGCTCGACCGTGTCGTTGAGATTCATTGTGTTCACCGATGTAGTATTCCGCGTTGTGATGTACAAGTATGTACACTAATTTAACGCTGTCGCCGCGACGTGAGACGGTGACAGGGAGAAGAGGAGGAACGGCAGCACGCGACAGGATCGGAAGCTGGCGCGGCGGGGAGGGATAGAGATGGGCGCGGCGGAGAGACAGAGAGGGACAGAGGGGGACGCGTCGGAGAAACGGGGAGGGAGAAAGATCAGCGATACCACGGACGGCAGACGTGGCAGACGGAACGCCTACGCCGCGTCGAGTTCCCTCGACCCGTCCGCCTCGACGACGACGACGGGGACCTCGGCGTCGCCGACGACCGTGTCCGTCGTGGAGCCGAAGACGAACCGGCCGACGGTCCCCGTCGTCGGCGCGCCCACGACCGCCAGGTCGTAGTACGCCGACTGCTCGACGATGGCGCCCGCCGCGGTCCGGTCCTCGACCAGCCACCGGTCGACGCGGTCGAACTCGCCGAGTCGCTCCTCGGCTGCGTCGAGGAGCCGCTCGCCCGCCGCGGCGTAGTCGGCCCCCTCCGGATCGCCCGCCTCGACGGCGGTGCCGGAGGCGTCCTCGTCGGGGCCGGCGTCGGCGAGCGCCGCGTCCGAGGGGACGACGTGGAACAGTTCGAGCCACGCGTCGGTCGCCGCCGCGATCTCCCGCGCGACGTCGACGGTCGCCCCCGAGTGGGGGCCGGGGCCGACGGCGACGAGCACCGAGGAGACGCGGTCGGGCCGCTCCGCGCGGTCGGCGCCGTTGAGCGACACGTCGGCGGCGGTCGGGACGTCGCTCGCGTCGGCGACCGCGGGGCCGATCACGGCGTCGCCGACCGCGGGCGAACCCGCGTGGCCGGCGCCTCCGGTTCCGGCCGACTCGGCCGACTCGCCCGACCCGCCCCGGGCGCCACCGTTTCGGGCGCTTCCACCGTCGACGTCGCTCCCGTTCATACGTGATCGTCTGACGCTCGTCAGATAAATCCCGTTGGTTCCGCGTCCCTACTCGCGTTCTCGCGTCCTGACGGCTCCGAGACGATGGTCCGGGAAGAGTGGTCCGGGAAGAGTGGTCCGGGAGGGCGGAGCGCGCTACTCTCGGAAGAACTCGTCGCGCTCGAACGGTTCGTCCTCGCCCTCGACCGCGAGGACGTCAAGCGCGGTCACCTCGGCGGCGACCCCGAGCAGGCCGGCAAGGCTCGGCTCCGTGCGCCCCTCGTCGCCGGAGATCAGCTCCTTGATGTAGAGCCCGCCCTCGCCGCGGATCTCGACGGTCGCGCGGCGCGGGTCGCCGGCCTCCGGTTCGGCGGTGGCCTCGTACACCTCGCGCTCGCGGGTGAGGCTCGCGCGGCGGTGGTCCACCCGGTTCGGCGTGTACTGCTCGATCGTGGCGCCCACCAGTTCCTCGACCGCCGCGGCGAGCGCGTCGGCGTCGACGTCGGCGTCGAAGGTCACCTGCGCCCGGTAGCGCTTCCCGGCGTCGTGTTCCTTCACGCGCTCGACCATCTCGTAGGTCGCGAGCCGCAGCCCCTCGACCTCGACCGCGCCGTCGGCGAACGCGTTGATGTCGGACTGGAGCCGCTCGGTGTCGACCCGGCGCCGGCGCGGCTCCTCGACCTCGACCACGAACGGGCGCCCGGTGCCGAGCATGAGGGCGTCGACGTCCTCGCGGCCCGCGCCGTGGAACGTCGCCTCCGTCCCGTCCATCACGTCCTCGACGATCGGTGCCGTGTACTCCTCGACGCTGTCGTCGTAGAGGTAGCCGGAGCCGCCGCAGTGGTCGCAGGGGTCCGCCCCCTGTCGCCCGGACCCCTTACACTCGCGGCAGGGCCACTCGGTCTGCGGGATGTCGCGCTCCAGTTTCCGGTACCGGCCGTAGACGAACGTGGAGTTCACCTTGGCGTCGATCTCGTCGTCGGCCAGATCGATCGTGAACTGGACGTCGGGACGGTCGAAGGAGACCTCCGCGCCCGTCGCCCGCCCGAACCGCTTGCCGACCTCGCGGTTGAACTCCGACTTGAACGGCTCGCCCGCGTCCTCGTCGAGGCCGGCGTCGGCACGGAGGAGGGCCTCGTTCTCCTCGATCAGCGGCGGGGGGCGGGTGCCGACGTTGTACGTGGCGAACTCGACGCCCTCGACCGCCTCGGCGGCGCGCTCGGCCCACTCGTCGAACTCGGCGCAGCGCCCCTCGCAGACCCAACACTCCGCCGTTTCGACCGGCTCGTGGTCCTCGTCGTCGCGCAGCGCGAGCGACACCCGGAGCGCCGAGCCGCGGTCGGCGTTCGACAGCCCGAAGCTCCGGTCGGCGACGAGCCGGCCGAGACAGGCGTCGCACACCGGGCCGGTGTCGGTCGCGCGCGCCGCGACGTCGAGTACGTCCATACGCTCACCAGCGCGCCGCGTGGTAACTGTCTTACTACTCGGGCGGGGACCGTCGCACGGGTCGGCCGCGCCGCCCGTCGCGCTCGCGAGGCGGGCGGCGCGGCCGACC